>NZ_JAWRXS010000005.1:0-561363 GCF_046534915.1 Burkholderia sp. SIMBA_051
ACGGGGCTGAGCTCGACCAACAGCTCGGTGACCTCGCTGTCGACGTCGGCTTCGACGGGCATCAGTTCGCTGTCGACCTCGACCTCGACGGGTATCAGTTCGCTGTCGACCTCGACCTCGACGGGTATCAGCTCGTTGTCGACGGGATTGAGCGCGACCAACAGCAACCTGGCATCGTTGTCGACGTCCACGTCGACGGGCATTAGCTCTCTGTCGACCGGTCTTAGCGCAACCGGAAGCAGCGTTGCGTCGCTGTCGACGGGGCTGAGCACGACCAACAGCAACGTGGCGTCACTGTCAACATCCGCATCCACCGGGGTCAGCTCACTGTCGACGGGCCTGAGCGCGACCAATAGCAGTGTGGCGTCGCTGTCGACATCAACGTCGACCGGCCTCAGTTCGACAAACAGCAGTATTACCTCGTTGTCGACGGGATTGAGCACGACAGACAGTAACGTGACTTCACTGTCGACTGGACTGTCCACAACCAATGACAGCCTGGCATCGCTTTCAACCGCAGTGGCTCCGCTCACGTCGATCAAGACCCAAACGACCGACGGTAGCACCGCCCTTGGCACCGGGGCAACCGCGGCGGCGAACTCGACGGCTGTTGGCCAAAATGCATCCGCGTCCGGAACGAACTCGACTGCGGTGGGTGAAGGGGCGGTTGCATCCGGGCAAAACTCGACTGCCGAGGGGCAGGGCGCGATCGCCTCGGGCGCTAACTCGAAGGCGGATGGTCAGGCCGCAGCGGCGACAGGAGACAACTCGACTGCATTGGGCCAGGGATCGACTGCTTCGGGAGCCAATACGACTGCGGTAGGACAGGGCAGTGTTGCGAGCGCTTCGAATTCCGTGGCAATCGGTGCGGGTTCAGTAGCGTCGCAACCCAACACGGTTTCGTTCGGATCGCTCGGCAATGAGCGTCGGCTGACGAACGTGGCGCCCGGCATCAATGGAACGGATGCCGCGAACATGAACCAGTTGTGGGGCGTCCAGTCGACCGTCAATGAGGTCGCACGTCGTGCGTACTCCGGGATCGCCGCGGCGACTGCATTGACCATGATTCCCGAGGTTGACCCTGGAAAGACGATCGCGGTGGGGATTGGAGGAGGGAGTTATCAAGGATACGCAGCGACTGCGCTCGGGGTATCCGTTCGCTTCAGCGACAGCTTGAAAGCGAAGATCGGTGTCGGGATCAGCGGGAGCTCCAGCACTTATGGCGCTGGCGTCTCATATCAATGGTAAAGCGCTGATTTGCTCTCCGGGCGGATGCCGATGCTATCGGAATCCGCCCGGAGATTTCCTCGTTCAACCTCTAATAATTTTGCCTCGTCAAGTTGGGCGCTTTATGGATAGTTTTCAACTACGCCACGCATTCCAGGTGGAGCTATGAGGCACTCTACGCTCGGGTGCTCCCGCAACCACGATCGCAAAAGGCTGCGTCCAAGTATCGGCATCTCGCTGTTTGCGCGCGATGGCCAGTCGTTGTGGGAAAACGGCATTCACCAGAACATCGCGTATCTCGCGATGATGCTCAAGTGCTCGGACCGCGTCGGCCCCGTTTATTTCCTGAACGGCGGCGATGCGAATGCGCTGCCAGCCGGTCTCGACCTCGATGGCCTTGACATCCCGCTCGTGAAACCCGTCGACGTCACGCATGAGCTCGACGTCGTGGTCGAGATGGGCGCGCAATTGCCAGCCGAATGGCTCAGGCACGTGAAAGCGCTCGGCACGAAGCTTGTCGCGTGCTACGTCGGCCATATCTACAGCGGCCTCGCCGAAACGCCGATTTTCGACAAGCCTTCGGGGCACATCTTCAACGGCACGCAATTCGATGAAGTGTGGGTGCTCGAAAAGTCGCAAAAGATCGACGTGCCGCTGCTGCGCACGCTTACGCGCGCGCCGGTTCATACGATTCCGCATCTGTGGTCGCCGTACTTCCTCGATCGCCGCATCGCCGCGCTGGCGAGCGAAGGCATGACGTTCGGCTATCGACCTGGTCACCGCGCTTGGCATCTCGCGACGCTCGAACCGAACATCTCGGTCGTGAAGTCCTGCCATTACCCGATGCTTGTTTGCGATGAGTTCTACCGCGCGTATCCGGATGCCGTGCAGCATCTGTTCGTCGTCAATTCGATACACATGAAGGAACATCCGACCTTCGTGCATTTCGCGAACAGCCTCGATCTCGTGCGCCGGCATAAGGCGACGTTCGACCCGCGCACCGACCTGCCGGGATTCATGGCGCGCCATGCGGATGCCGTCGTATCGCACCACTGGGAAAATCCGCAGAACTACCTGTACTACGACGTGTTGTATGGCGGCTATCCGCTGATCCACAATTCGACGCTACTCGGCGATGCCGGCTACTACTACCCCGACTTCGATTCCGTCGCGGGCAGCCAGGCGCTGCTCGAAGCGTGGCTGCATCACGACGAGCGGCTTGACGACTATCGCGCGAAAGCTAACCGGCTGCTGCGATCGGTCTCGATCGACAACCCCGCCAACCTGGACGCGTTCGTTGAACGCCTGACCGCATGAACCGGGGCATACGCATGTCGGACGCCCATGCGCGTCAAGCGCCCGGCGATGGCGAGCGTTTCGTCGTCGGTGTATCGCCGTTCATGCATCGCGGCGGCCAGTGGCTGTGGGGCGACGGGATTTTGCGGAACCGCGGGTTTCTGAATCGCTGGTCGCCAAGGGCTCGTGAAACGTCACGTTTATTCTCCGAGTGTATGACAACGACATGAGCTACTGCACGAAGGCGATGGTGCAATATGCCCTTGCACGCGGTACAGGACCTCACGGGACACCGGACCTGGGGACGGCCGCCATGGTGCTGGCTGCGATGGCTTGCGATCAGGTGATACTGTGCGCTCAGCCGATCTTTAGCGTACAAAATCGTGAACAGGTTTTATATCACGAATGCCTGGTGCGACTTCGCGTCGGCGACGATCAACCGATCACATATCCGTCGGCGTTTATTCCCAGTCTGGAACGGCTTGGACTCATGCGCTACCTGGACCGCTATGTCATTGGCATGGCCGCCGAGTTCCTGGAGTCGAACTCCAACATTCGATTGGGCGTCAATATTTCCGCGCAAAGTGCGAATGAGATCGGAGGATGGGCATCGGTTCTTCGGCTGCTTGAAGGCAGGCCGGACATCGCATCTCGCCTTGTGGTGGAGATCACCGAAACTACGCAGTTGTCACCCGTAACAGGTCGAGCATTTGTCGAGCACCTGCGGCGTATCGGCTGTTGTATCGCCGTGGATGATTTTGGCGATGGATTCAGCATCGAGAATCGCTCGGTGATTTCTTCGCCCGAAATCATCAAGATTTCCGGTCGAATGTTACCAACGGGTGAACACGACGCGATACATCTCGAGCAGTTCAAGAAATTGGTGATCGGCGCCCGCGGCCAGGCATCGCAGGTGGTGGTGGAGGGAATAGAAAGCGCCGACGCATTACGCACCGCCTCGCTGGCCGGGGCTCAATGGGTGCAAGGCTACTACACCGGGAAGCCGAGCCGGTTGAGAATGATAGAACAGTCCACAGGTGGAGCGGTAGGGCACTCGATGCAGCAATTCGAGCGTATTGCCTATGCAGTGATCGAGCCGCACATGGACGGAAAGATGCACGGCGAGGCGAGGCGTGCCTTCGCGGCCGGACTTGCAAGTGCGTTGTATGGCAGGCGTTCCGCTATCGCTACGAGCATGCGCAGTTACCTGACGGACGCGATGGAAAAACAGGCGGAAACCCACAATACATCTTCAGTGCGACTGCTTCGATGTTTTGCCATGCTTGGTCGGCTCAATGGTCAGGGATTGGCACGACCGCTGAGATCGGGGGCCGACTTGTGAATAGTCGATATCGGAAATCTCAAGCGCCAAGCGGTTCAACCTCGAGGAATAAACGGAAATGGCGACCACCAGACCAGAATCTCGAACCCGCAGACGTCTCGTCGTCGGCGTGTCGCTGTTCGTGCGCGGCGCCGGCCAGTCGCTGTGGGAAAACGGCATTTTCCAGAACTGCCTGCTGCTGATCCTGCTGCTGCGCCAGTCGCCGCTCGTCGCGGATGCTGTGATGGTGAACGGCGGCGAACAGGTCGCCGATCCGCAGATGATGCTCGGCGAGTGGGACGTGCCGTTGCTGTCGATGGACGAAGCGCTGGAACGCTGCGATGTGCTGATCGAAATGAGCGCGCAGTTCGGCGCGGACTACCTGCGCGCGTTCCGCGACCGCGGCGGCAAGGTGGTCACGATGCGGGTCGGCAACGACTACGTGATCGACATCGAGCGCGCGATGTTCGACAAGCCGTCGGGCTTCCTGTTCTCGGGCGCGCAATACGACGCGGTGTGGACGATTCCCGAGTTCGAGCGCACGTGCCTGCACTACTACCAGACGGGCTTGCGCGCCCCCGTCACGACCGTCCCGCACATCTGGCACCCGATGATGCTGTTCGACAAGGCGCGCGCGACGCTCGGCGCCGGACTGTCGTTCGGCTATGAGCCCGGCAAGCCGCGCTGGCGCGTGACGATGTTCGAGCCGAACATCTGCATGGTGAAGACGAGCGTCATTCCGATGCTGGTGGCCGAGGAAGCGTATCGGGCCAAGCCTGATTTCCTCGAGTTCGTGCGCGTGTGCAACACGCTGCACCTGAAGGAACATGCGACGTTCGTCCACTTCGCGAAGAGCCTCGACATCGTGAACCACGGGATCACGACGTTCGAAAGCCGCTATGCGGTGTACGAGTTCATGGCCGCGTACGGCGATGCGGTGGTATCGCACACGTGGGAAAACGCGCAGAACTACCTCTACTACGAGCTGCTGTACGGCGACTATCCGCTGATCCACAACTCGCCATTCCTCGGCAAGGCCGGGTATTTCTATCCGGACTTCGACTGCCAGGCCGGCGGCCGCGCGCTGCTGAAGGCGTTCACCGAGCACGACGCGAACCTCGAGGCGTACCGCGAGCAGTCGAAGCACGTGCTCGACTCGGTCAGCATCTACAACCCCGAGAACGTCGCCGCCTATACGGACGCGATCGCCGCCCTCTATCGCGACGCGTGACGCGCCACCCTTTCCGGACTCCGACATGAACGCACGCCCGCCCCTCACCCGCGCAAAATGGCTGCTCGGCTGCGCCGCCGCATCGATCGCGATCGGCGCCCACGCGCAAGCCGCCGGCGAATCGGCCGACACGCTGCTCCGCGATTCCGATGCCGTGTTCAAGCAGCTCGACGCCGGCGAGTACGGCGCGGTATGGACCGACGCCGCGCCGTTCGTGAAGGCGCGCTTCAAGCAAGACCAGTTCGCCGCGCAGATGCAGCAAACTCGCCAGTCGGTCGGCGCGGTGAGCCATCGCGGCTGGGCGCAGGTCACGCGCATCCGCTACGAGCGCACAACCGGGATGCCCGACGGGCTTTACGCGAACGTCGACTACGCGACGACGCTGACGAGCGGCACCACCATGTTCGAGAAGCTGAGCTTCCGCCTCGAACCCGACGGCCGGTGGCACCTGATCGGCTACGTGTCGCGGAGAGAGCAGAATTTCAGCCAATAGATCGTTGATCTTCGCGGACGGATAGATCGTCTCCAATCGGTCGCGGCGATCGAACTCGCGAAGCATCATCAGCCAACTCGACCATGAGCGAAGCCAACCCTCCCGACAATGGGACGCGAAGCGTTGACGCGGCGCACGCAGAATTTGCCGCCGGCGTCGCTGCCCATCATGAAGGGCGGACCGCCGGTGCCGTGACCACCTATCGCGTGGCGCTGGCTGCCGATCATGCAGGGGCGCTGAACAATCTCGGCATCATCCTCGAAGCAGACGGCGCGGCTGCCGACGCCGAGGAGGCCTATCGTGTAGCAGTATCGCGAAGCCGCCGACCATACCGACAATCTCCGCGGCTATCCCCGCAGTCCGGTTGATCCTTCCAAAAAGATAGAGTAGTGCTGCGACAACGGCGATCCAAGCAGTCCCGTAGCCCAAGATCTCGAGCAAACCTGCTTCGGGCGCAATAATGCTCCGAGGTGCCAACTCCATGTTGCCCGCCTAATTTGGTAGCATTCCTGATGATTGTACATAATTAACACCGAAATAGGGACCGGCTTAAACGTCCGCCGTCGTACCGAAGTGATCCGGGCTACCGACTTCGCCAAGATAGTTTGCGTTCGGGCGCAACCGTTTTTTGCGGCCGGAATTTGTGCAGCAGCCACTGCACAATTACCGTGGTCGCACGCCAACATGACAAGTCGGTGCTATTAACCCCGAGCCCCCGGCTCTGGACGCGTGATCGACGGCTTGCGCAGCTGGCGGAGCATTTCGGCGTTCACTTCGTATCGCCTGATCTGCATTAAGCGCGGCCGGTGCGGCCTTCTTTGCGTCGCTCTGCCGATGCCTGCCCCCACTTCATCGCTCACGATGTGGTTACTCTCTTCGGGCGGCCGTCACCCAAGTTGACAGGTGCAACAAGAACCAGAGCGACCCCTCCGCTTGATAGGCGATACCAGACTCCGCTATCGGCAGACTGATCCACTGGATCAGCCGCTCAAGCCTCTAGTTGGGACACGTCGAGAGCGTTTCAGTCGTTAAAGGTAGTGACCAGAAGGCATCCCAAACACGCGCACAAATCGGTGAGAACGGTGTGGATGATAGGGAGCCTTATCACCATGACACGATC
This sequence comes from Burkholderia sp. SIMBA_051, assembly GCF_046534915.1. Lineage (NCBI taxonomy): Bacteria > Pseudomonadati > Pseudomonadota > Betaproteobacteria > Burkholderiales > Burkholderiaceae > Burkholderia > Burkholderia sp. SIMBA_051. The sequence continues at coordinate 6,689 of NZ_JAWRXS010000005.1, forward strand.
AGCTGCTCAAACTCGGCTGACTGCGGCCACCGGGCGCTGCTGAATGTCACCTCACCGCGATGCTGCTGCAGCTCTGGCGCGAGCTTTGTGGTCGGCGTCGGATTGCCGGTCGATGGGGGTTTCACCGCACACTGAGCGTCAAGAGGGGCGCGGCTGAATGCCCTTGAGTGCCACTCAATGGAAATTCGGTGTCAGGTATCTGAGATATCTAGCCGATCTGCTCTGCCCGCGACAGGCATTGCCTGCCGCGCTGCACGCCACATGTCGAGAGCGTTTTGGACGGCCCCGGAGCTTCGCTTACAGTGTCCGGGGCGAACCGAACCGCATTTCGATGAATGTCCTCTTGGAAATCGGGTGTCGTCGATGAGACAATCCCGGCGCTTGCCGGAAGCGCTGGGGATCGAGCTACAGCGCACGGCCGCGTTGTTCGCACGCGGGCAAACCACGAAGTGTCGAACTTCGTCCTCGAACGACCGACGCCGAGGCTAGACGCGTGCGCCAGGCCGTTTGCTTACCAGGGCTGGTTGGCGGGCCCAACCGTGAATTCGTTGATCGTCGTGTCGTCGGGCTGATCGATCGCGAACGCAACGACATTGGCGATCCGGTCCGGAGAGATCCCGAATTTCTCGTAGATCCCCTGCATCTGGCCGAGTGTCTCTTTTTCACTGATCGTCGTCAGCAGTTCCGTATTGATGGCAGCCGGATAGATCGTCGCCGTGCGGATGTTGGTTCCCTCCATGGCCGACTCCATGCGCAAGACCTCCATGAAGTCGCGCACGAACCATTTTGTCCCGCCGTAGACGGCGCCGCCCGGATAGGCTTTGAGCCCCGCTACCGAAGAGGTTGCGATGACATGACCGGATTTCTGCTCGACAAATGCCGGCAGCACTGCCGCGACACCGTTCAGAACCCCCTTGACGTTGACGTCGACCATTTGATGCCAGTCGTCGGTCTTAAGTGCGGAGAGCGGTGAAATCGGCATGAGGCCGGCATTCAGGAAAATGACGTCAACGCGACCGAATTCATCCTTGGCGAGTTTGACGATGCTGTCGTTTTCCAGTTGCTTGGTCACGTCCAGCTCTTGGTAGACCGCTTGGCCACCGCTTTGCTTGATCTCGTCGGCGATCCGCTTCAGATTCTCTTCGCGTCGTGCACCGAGTACGACCTTGGCCCCCTTGCTCGCGAGCAATTTGGCCGTCGCTTCACCGATTCCGGAGGATGCGCCGGTGATGACTACAACTTTGTCTTTGATCATGATGGTTCTCTGCTGTTGATGAACGGGTCTTACGAAATTCGGGTCAGAATTGAATGCGACTGCCGCAGCTAGGATTCGTGGTCATCCGTACCTTTCCGAGGGTTGTCCGGATGGACCTCTTCCCACCATGGGGAAAATTTCTGCGTCCGGCCGTCCAGGTACATCGGGCGACCGATTTCCGGCGTCCACAAGGCATAGTTGCGCTTCCGGCTGGCCGCCGTGATGCGTTTGAAAGGGTCGTTCCAGTCGTGCGGGGCAATGGAGAAGCGGCCGACGTGCGCTGGCGTGAGTACACGGGTTTGCAGGTCCTCCGCTGCCTGCGCGGCCTGCTCCGGGTTCATATGGACGTTTGCCCATCGCGGGTCGTACTGTCCCGCATCGAGCGCCACCCAATCGAACGGGCCCAGCCGCTGGCCGATCTCCGCGAAATGAGGTGCGTAGCCCGAGTCGCCACTGAAGAAGATGCGGCGGCTCGGGGAAATGATCGCGAAACCGACCCACAGAGACTGATTCCGGGTAAAGCCGCGCCCGGAGAAATGCCGGGCCGGGGTGATGTGGACGTGCAGTCCTGGTGTCAGTTCGACGATGTCACTCCAATCCGCCTCGCGCACGAGTGACATGTCATAGCCCCAGGCCTCGAAATGTGCCCCTACGCCCAGTCCAGCGATCACGCGCCTCACCTTGGGCTTGAGGGCGCGAATGGTCGGGTAGTCCAGATGATCGTAGTGGTCGTGGGTGATCAGTAGCGCATCGATCTCGGGCATGTCGTTTGCCGTATAGACGCTGGTGCCCTCGAAAGCCCTGTTCGTGAGGGGCACGGGAGCCGCGTTGTTGCTGAAGACCGGATCAATCAAGAAGCGCTTGCCGGCCAACTGCACGAAATAGGACGAATGCCCGAGCCAGACGACCAGATCCTGCCCGGGATCGAGCGCCTTGAGATCTGTCCTGATGGCGTGAATGGCGCCCGGCGGGCGGGGTTCGCCTTTCTCCCAGCCAAATATGGTTTCCATCCACATCTCCCACTCGGGCTGGTCCGTCGTGAGCATTGGCGAGTCGATCTGGTTTCGAAATGCGCCATCGGCATAGTTAGGCGAGCGCATGATGCGTGTCAGACGTTCGCCCTTGGGCAGCGCACCGAACAGCGGATGCTGCAAATAGGCACAGGCACTGACTGCAGCCAGAATGACGATGCAGGCACCGACCTTGAGCAGACGTAGGCAGAATCGTTTCATAAAGAGGCCACGTTTTCACGCAGGAGCCACGGGAGATGCCATCGCGCAGAGCGCACGAATTCGGTCGGTGCTGACGGAACAGATTCCGAACCTGACGACTAGCGGTTGATTATTTCCGCGGCTGCAGTCGTGCGCCGTTACCGACGATTGCTGCGGAAAGCACGAGAAGCGCGGTCCCGCCGACGAGCGTGGCGGCGATCGACACGTGATCGAGCAAGATCCCGCCGAATTCCGCGCCCGTCATGATCGACAGTTGGATCGCAGCGACCATCAATCCACCGCCGCTCTCGGGTTCGTCCTTGACGCCTTGCGTCAACCACGTCGACCACGCGACCGGAATGGCCGAGTTCACGGTGCCCCATGCAATCATTGCAAGCGCAACTGCCCACAGCATGTGGCCGACTGACAGCATGCCGATCGTCACGGCACCCAGCGCGAGCGGCAGGATCATGAGCAGGAAATACAGGCGTTTTCCGATCAATGCGCTTGCCCCGTACGTTCCGACGAAGCCCGCCAGCCCGAGGCCCAGCAGCAGCATCGACAGCTGGGTCACGTCGACGTGCGTGTACGACTCGAGAAATGGGCGCAGGTACGTGAAGATCGCGAATGCGCCGCCGAAGGTCAGCATGACCGCGAGCATCCCGAATGCCACATTGGGTCGCTTGAGCAGGCCGAGGACCTTTCCGACGGGATGGCTACCCTGTGCCGGCATCGACGGAATGCTCGACCACAGCCAGATCATGTTGACGATAACGATGGGCGTCAGCGCCCAGAACACGCCGCGCCACCCGATCATGCCACCGACGTAGCTGCCAATGGGAGCGGCAAAGGCCGTGGCCACGGCATTGCCCGTGAACAGGACGCCGAGCGCTTTGGGAATGGTTTGTTCCGGGACGAGGCGCATGATGGTCGCCGTTGCCAGCGACCAGAAGCCGCCGATCACGACACCGAGCAGGGCGCGTGCGGCCATCAGCGTGGCGAAATCTCTTGCCTCGGCGATCAACACGAGCGAGATCAGCATCAACGCTGCCAGCGCGGTCAGCACGTGTCGCCTGTCAAAGCGCCCGGTGACTGACGGAATCAGCAGGCTGGTCGCCACGGCAAACAGCCCTGATATCGAGATCGCCTGTCCCGCCATGCCCACCGTCGCGTGAAGGTCGGTTGCGATCGGCGTGAGCAGGCTTACCGGCATGAATTCTGAAGCGATCAGCATCGCGGCGCACATCGCCATCGAGCTGACCGCGCTCCATATATTTCGCTGCGAACTCTGCGGCGATGCTGTCAATGTCGACATAGTGTTCCTCATGGGTCCGCGCTTGCCGGGCCGGAAATACGCGAACGGTTGAATGCGCACGGCGACGATTTGCCGCTGCGCCTGTCGGTGCAGTACGGGGCCCGGTCAAGCGGGCCATCGAGCGGTAGGAAGTGGTCGTTGCCGGGTGAGGGCCATACGCGGCACGGGGCCGACGCAATATCTCGCGAAAAAGAATGCGCGAGTCGTTGGGGCGAGGGCGTACCGAACGACGACCGGGCATGGACGAAGCGAACTGCCTTCGTGCCGTCAGGACTGTATTAAACCGTGACGCGCGCGATCGATAAAGGTGGTTGGCGTGATTGGACTGATGAGCTTGGCTCATTAGTCGAGTTTGAAGCCGGAGAGGTGACCCAATGCACCTTTTCAGGTGTTCGTGGCTGTTCGGAATGGGGCGATTGACGTCGGTGGCTTGGGGCGCATGGCGCCGTACGCTGGTCCGCCAACGTACGGCCGGTGTAGTCGCCTATCGTGCGAGGGGCCAGGATTGCAGCTGATGGCGAAAATCAATGCGGTGAGGTGTCACAGATTACCGCGGAAGAAGGCGGTCAATTTGTCGAACGGGATGAGATTGACGCGATCGTAGAGATCCACATGTCCCGCACCCGGGACGATCACCAGTTCCTTCGGCTGGCCAGCGAGGCGATAGGCCTCTTCGCTGAACTCCCGCGAATGGGCGTTCTCGCCCGTAATGAAGAGCATCGGGCGAGGCGAGATCGTCTCGATGTCGTTGAACGGGTAGAAGTTCATGAACTTGACATTGCTGGTGAGCGTCGGGTGTGTGGTGTGGGCCGGTGATGAGCTCTTCGGCGTATATTCGCCACGCGGTGTGCGATAAAAGTCGAAGAATTCCCGCTGAATCGCAGGGGTGTCGTCGTTCAGCTCATGAACGGTACCGCTCGTATATTGAGTTTGCCCGCCGGCAAACTCGACGTAGCGCTGCTCGGCTGCCGCCGCGATGATCTGCCTGCGTTGTTCGAGCGTTTGCCCGTGGCGCAGCCCGTTGCGATTCGCGGCGCCCATATCGTACATGCTGACCGTCGCGATCGCCTTCATGCGAGGATCGATCTTCGCCGCGCTGATGACGAAACTTCCGCTGCCGCAGATGCCAAGTACGCCGATCCGGTTGCGGTCGACGAACGGACGAGTGCCGAGAAAGTCCACCGCGGCGCTGAAGTCTTCCGCATAGATGTCGGGAGAGACGGCGTTACGCGGTTGACCGTCGCTTTCGCCCCAGAACGACAGGTCGAGCGACAACGTAATGAAGCCTCGTTCAGCCAGCTTTTGCGCGTACAGATTGGCACTTTGCTCCTTTACTGCGCCCATCGGGTGGCCGACGATGATTGCCGCGTGCTTTTGATTTCGGTCCAGGTTCTTCGGGACGAAGAGATTTCCCGTGACGTTCATCTTGTATTGGTTGGCGAACTTGACCTTTTGGGCGGTCACCCGATCGCTACGGTAAAAGTTGTCTGCGCCGGAAGACATATCGGCAGCCATCGCGGCAAACGAGTTGATAAGAAATCCGAAGAAAATAAAGAACTTTCTCATTGAATCTGTCCTTCGTTAAGCAGGTGATCGAGTTGTCGCCAATGTCGGGGTATCGGTTGATGCAGACCTGCCGCTCGCGCCCCGCGCTGTTTGCGAGCGGCGAGGCGAGGAATTGGCTCCCGTTACCACTCCCGGCGATGGCACCGGCAATCATGAAAGAGCCGACGCACGGCTTGCCGGAGCGGAAAGGCAATGGCCGGGCAACGAGCGGAACGCTTGAACCGACGGCGAACCTCGGTGCAAGGTCGATTCAAATGATACTGAAAGGAATGTAATTGATTACGCCCGAAAACGTGATTGAACTCATGAAGACGACTAATGAATTCGGCTTGTTTTACGTGGGGCGAGCGCCGGTCGACGTGGAGCAACGGGTGGGCATGCGTCCTTCCCACGCGAGGGGCCCCACATGGTGTGGAGATTCTGCGAGCGAAGGTGCGAAAGGTCGCAGAAAACCAGGCTGATGCTGAAGATACCTTGAAGATACCTAACGCGTTGGCGAAGCCCGCAAGCCTGCGTCTTCGGCCCCGATCCGGCGCGCAATGTCAGGATCGGCGCGCAAGGTATTCGATCGGCGCTATTGCAGCGATATCGATCCGGCGAACGTCAGTGACGTTGCTTCAATGCGTCGATCACGACCGAGAACGCGCGAGATGCTTGCCGGCGGCTCGGATAGTATGCGTGATAGCCAGGAAATGCCGGGCACCAGTCCTTGAGGACACTTTGCAACTTTCCCTGCTCGAGATAGGGGCGCACTGCGTCTTCGGGCAGGAACGCGAGGCCGAATCCGTCCACCGCGGCTTGCAACATCTGCTGTTGGGTGTTGAACGTCAATTGACCGCTCACGCGTGCCTGGATTTCCCGCTTGCCCTTCTTGAGTTCCCATGCGTACACGCCTTTCGTGGTCGTGAGTCGCAAAGTCACACAGTCGTGGTTGAGCAGATCTTCGGGCGACTTGGGCAACGATCGGCCTTCAAGGTAGGCGGGTGAGCCAACGATCACTAGCGGGACATCGGGGCTGATGCGCACGGCGATCATGTCTTTTGCGACCTGGTCCCCGAACCGGATGCCGATGTCATAGCGGTCTTCGACGATGTTCGCCAGACCATAGTCGACCGTCAGTTCCACGCGAATGTCCGGATACTCGTGCAGGACCTTCGTCAGTTTGGGCCAAACGACCGAATCGATCGCATGATCGGTGGCAGTAATCCTGACCAAACCTGCTGGCTTGTCGCGGAAGTCGGACAGGGACGCCAGCTTCGCCTCGATTTCCTCGATCCTCGGCGCGGCTGTCTGCAGGAGTTCTTCTCCTGCGTCGGTCGTCGATACGCTGCGGGTGGTGCGTGTCAGGAGGCGGACTCCGAGACGTGCCTCCAGGTCCCGGATCGTGTGGCTGAGCGCGGATTGAGAGACCCCGAGTTTTGCTGCCGCGCGCGTGAAGCTTCGTTCTCGCGCCACGGCGAGAAAGACGAGCAAGTCATTGAAGTTTTCCCGAGCCATCCGGTATTTCCCCTATAGAAGGGTTGGAATCCTAGCACTAAAGGAGCGTCGTGCCGTCATTGATTCATGAGCGATGCTAATAGGTTCTAGCAAGTTTGGCTACTTAATCGAAACGACGGTAAACCGTAAACTTCACGCTTCCAGGTCGTCACCATGCCGCGCGGGTTTGACGACCACCATAAATAGCACGCGGCTCAGAAGGACACACATTGTGTGGGAGACGTCGTACTTGCCAAATGGTTCGCTGACGCAAGCGCGGCCATCGTGATCGGCCACGCCGCGACGGCCCCGGATGCCGCTCGCGCCGCTACCGGCCGCATCAGCATATCGGGCAAGTCTCTATTCGTCTTTCTGGAGTGAACATCATGAAATTCAGCCATCGTCTTCTCGTTGCCACCCTTGCCATTTCCAGCCCGCTGCTGGCATCCGCTCAATCCACGACGCAAGGCCTTACGCGTGAGCAGGTTCGCAACGAAATGATCCAGTACGAGGCTGCAGGCTTTAACCCGGCACGTGCGAACCCCCGCACCTGGGTGAACGATGCTCAGGTTGCGTCGGCCAAGATTGTCGCCGCTCGGAATTCGAGTGGACATCCGCAACTTGCGGAAAACGGCGCGGCATCGCAGTGCAATTGATCGAAGCAGAAGACGCCGGGTGGTGCGATCAGGAAGACACCGAGATCGCGACCTGTCCGGTCGAGTTCCCGACACCGCGCGGACCGAATCGTGGATAGCGTCGACGTCGAAGTCCTGACAACGGCGCTGGATTGGAAGCGCACGGGCGCCACCGTTGTTGTTGCGACGGTGGTGCACACATGGGGTTCCGCACCGAGGCCGATCGGTTCGATCCTGGCAGTCAGGCAGGATGGCGCGATGAAGGGTTCGGTGTCCGGTGGGTGCATCGAGGATGATCTCGCCAACCGGGCCAGAAGCGGAGCGCTTGCACCGGATGGCCCGCAAACGTTGAAGTACGGCGTGACGGCCGACGAGGCGCATCGATTCGGATTGCCGTGCGGCGGTACGCTCGAACTGGTTGTCGAGCCGCTGACCGAAGCGTCGACGCTGGCGGAAGTGCTGGATGCGACATCGGCTGGCAAAACAGTGCGGCGCACGCTCGATATTGTTACCGGCGAAGCGACGCTTCACGAGGCATCGGTTCTGGCTGGCACATCGTTCGATGGACGCTATCTGGAATCTGTTTTCGGACCGAGGTTGAGGCTGGTCCTGATCGGGGCCGGGCAATTGTCGGAATATGTTGCGCGCTTGGCGTTGCCGCTCGGATACAGGATCATCGTATGCGACCCCCGAGAAGAGTACGAGACAACGTGGCGCGTGGAGCGTACCGAATTCAGTCGTGAAATGCCCGATGACCTGCTGGTCCGGATCGGTGTGAACTCGAGTACGGCGATCGTAGCGTTGACGCATGATCCGAAGCTCGACGACATGGCGCTGCTTGAAGCGCTGAAGTCCGACGCTTTCTATGTCGGAGCGATCGGTTCACGAATGAACTGCGCCCGGCGCCGGGAGCGGCTTGGACTGTTCGATCTCACTGTCGACCAGATTGAACGGCTTCACGCACCCATAGGCATGTACATCGGCGCGCAGACGCCTCCGGAAATCGCGGTGGCAATCGTTGCCGAAATGACGGCAGTCCGGCGTAACGTTCCCGTTCTGCAAAATCACGACATGCGAAACGCGCCTCCCTCCGGCCAATATGCAAGGAGAGAACAGGGTGATGCGCGGCCAATGCGCGACCATTCGCTCACCAGCTGAGTCTGCCGCCGCACCGCCTACGCTTGCCACGTGCCGTGGCAAGGGCCCATTCGGATTGACGCTTGGGTTGATCGCACGCATTGTATTGCTCTGCCGGATGTCGGCGACCCGGCGTGGTCGTTCTGTACGGAAGTCGGATGTTCGGCATACCGGCAACGATTACGTCACTGCCGTTTTCAGCGACTAGCTATCCATTAGCGAGGCATCTCTTGGAACTCCGGCAACTTCGCTATTTCGTCCGCGTTGTCGAGTGCGGCAGCATGGGCCGCGCCGCGTTGGAACTCGACGTCGTGACGTCCACACTGAGCCAACAAATCAGTCGGCTGGAAAGCGAGCTCTCGGTCCGGCTCCTGCAGCGAACGAAAACCGGGATTCAACCCACCAATGCCGGTCTCGCATTCTGGCATCGAGCCCAACTGGTGCTGCGTCACGCCGATGATGCGGTGCGCGCCGCAGAAACCGGCCGCCTTGCCGGCCAGGTGACGGTCGGCTTTGCGCCCAGCACGTCGGGTGTCGTGGCGTTGCCGTTCATACGCGCGATGCGCGAGCGATATCCGGATGTCAGTTTGCGCGTGGTCGAGAATTTGTCCGGAAATCTCGAGTCGATGCTTGTCGCCAGGCAGATCGATCTTGCAATACTGTTCGGCAATTCCGCCGGCAAGCGGTTCAGCACAGTGCCGCTTCTGGACGAGCGGCTATTTGCCATTTCTTCCGCCTCGCTGACGGTCCCCCTGGATCCGAAGGGATCATCCATTCGTGAGCTGGCGGTCTGTCCTCTCGTTCTGCCCAGCGACAATCACGGGCTGCGCATGCTCATCAATTCCGCTTTTTCGAAAGCGAATCGCTCTATGAATGTCGTGGCCGAAATCGACGGTCTGGCAACCCTCATGGAAGCGGTAGGTGCCGGCCTTGGCGTGACGATTCAGCCTGGTGCGGCGTTGGCCCGGTGCGACGCCGCTGCATTCCATGTCGTGCCCATTCACAGCACGCAATTGACCCGCCTCAATCAGCTCGCAAGTCTGTGCGACGACGAACTGTCGCCGCCGGGCCTCGCCGCGCGTGTCGTTCTGCTGGAGGTCGCGCGTGAACTGGTGCTGGCCGGGAAATGGGCGGGCGCAACGCTCGTCGAACCCGACTCGACAGGCGCCGGTCTTCACGTTTCGTGAAGAGGTCTTCACTACCCGCCACTGTCGGCCATCCTCTGCGTCACCTACACTGCCCCGGACTATCAAGGGAAAGAGGTGGTGATGCTGGACGTACTCGTAATAGGAGGCGGTAACGCGGCCCTTTGCGCGGCGTTGATGGCCCGGGAAGCCGGGGCATCGGTGCTGATGCTCGAAGCCGCGCCGCGCGAGTGGCGCGGCGGAAATTCGTCGCATACCCGCAACCTGCGTTGCATGCACGACGCGCCGCAGGATGTTCTCGTCGATGCCTATCCGGAAGACGAGTATTTCGACGACCTGATGAAGGTCACAGGCGGATTGACCGACGAGCGGCTCGCGAGAATCGCGATACGCGCGTCGTCGAACTGTCGCGACTGGATGCGCAAGCATGGGGTGCGATTTCAGCCGCCGCTGTCGGGTGCGTTGCATGTCGCCCGCACCAATGCATTCTTCATGGGCGGCGGGAAGGCACTGGTCAACGCCTACTATCGAAGCGCCGAGTCACTTGGCGTGCGCGTGCGCTATGACGCACCGGTCGACGCGATCGAGCTCGAAGACGGCCGGTTCGTCGCGGCACGCGTGGGTGGAGAGCGTATCGAGGCGCATTCCTGCGTGCTGGCGGCAGGGGGCTTCGAGTCGAACCGCGAGTGGCTACGCGACGCGTGGGGCGAGGTCAATGGCGAATGGGTCGCGGATAATTTCCTCATTCGCGGGACGCGCTACAACGAAGGCGTCGTGCTCAAGTACATGATCGACGCCGGCGCCGACGCAATCGGCGATCCGTCACAATCGCACTGTGTCGCGATCGATGCGCGCGCGCCGCTTTACGATGGCGGAATATGCACGCGCGTCGACTGCGTTTCCCTCGGCGTGGTGCTGAATCGTAACGCAGAGCGGTTCTACGATGAGGGCGAGGATTTCTGGCCGAAGCGATACGCGATATGGGGGCGCCTGGTCGCGCTTCAGCCGGGGCAGATCGCCTACTCGATCATCGACGCAAAAGCCGTCGGCCGCTTCATGCCCCCGGTGTTCCCCGGCATTCGTGCCGGCTCGCTCGCCGAACTGGCGCGGGCGACGGGCTTGCACGAACAGACGTTCGTCAACACGATCGAAACGTACAACGCCGCATGTCGTGCGGGCACGTTCAATCACGCCGTTCTGGACGACTGCCATACCGAAGGTCTGACGCCGCCGAAGACGCACTGGGCACAGCCGATCGATAAGCCGCCGTTTTTTGCATATGCGCTGCGTCCCGGCATCACGTTTACTTATCTCGGCCTGAAAACGAACGAGCGCGCAGCTGTGCATTTCGGCGGGAAGCCCTCGCCGAATCTGTTCGTCGCCGGAGAAATGATGGCCGGAAACGTCCTCGGAAAGGGTTATACGGCCGGCATCGGCATGGCGATCGGCACGGCGTTCGGCCGGATTGCCGGCGCCGAGGCGGCGCGCGCCGCGCAACGAATCAACGAAAAGGAATCGGATCATGCAGTCGCTTGAAGCGCTTACTCGCGAGGCGCAAGCGCTCGCGGAGACTCCCCCGGCCACCGTGCGAGGCGTCATGCTGTCGGACGGCGAGCGCGAGGTCAGTCGAATCATGCAGATCTGCAATGCGTGTCGCTATTGCGAAGGCTTCTGCGCGGTCTTCCCGGCGATGACACGCCGCCTCGAATTCGGTCGTGCCGACGTTCATCTGCTCGCCAATCTCTGTCACAACTGCGGCGCCTGTCTCCACTCGTGCCAGTATGCGCCGCCGCATGAATTTGCCGTCAACGTTCCGCGCGCGATGGCAGAGGTTCGCCTCAATACGTATACGGAATATGCGTGGCCGCCGGCATTGGGTTCGCTTTACAAGCGCAACGGCATGACGCTTGCCCTGGCGCTTGCCGCGGGGCTGACGCTCTTCCTGATGCTGGCGGGCCGCGGCGCTCGATCGGCTGCCGACATTGCAGGGTCGAATTTCTACGCGATCTTTCCGCACAACTTCCTCGCGCTGGTGTTCGGTACCGTGTTCCTGTTTTCGGCGCTTGCTCTGGGTATCGGGGTACGGCGATTCTGGCGCAACGAAGATCCTGGTGATGCGTCGATCGATGCGGCACTGGAGGCAACGAGGAATGTACTGTCGCTTCGATATCTCGGCGGCGGCCACGGGGACGGATGCAACAATGCCGACGATGCGTTTTCGCTTCTCCGTCGGCGGTTTCATCATCTGACGTTCTATGGATTCATGCTGTGTTTCGCGTCGACGTGTGTGGCTACGCTGTATCACTACGTGTTCCATCTCGAGGCCCCGTACGCTTATATGAGTGTGCCGGTCGTGCTCGGTACGGTCGGCGGTGTGAGTCTTCTTGCTGGCACTTGCGGTCTGCTATGGCTCAACCTCAAGCGTCATCCGCTTCACGGTGATCCTGCTCAAAAGCCCATGGATCGAGGCTTCGTCCTGCTCCTGATCCTGACGGCGGCCTCGGGGTTGGCGCTCCTTGCGCTGCGCAGCACGAACCTGATGCCGACGCTGCTGGCCGTTCACCTCGGGATTGTGATGGCATTGTTTGCGACGTTGCCCTATGGCAAGTTCGCGCACGGAATCTATCGCTCCGCCGCGCTTCTGAAATGGGCGATCGAGAAGCGCCGGCCATCGAAGTTGCTGGTCGAGGAGTAACAGCAAGATTTGGGAGCGCGCTGCCGTTGATCGGCCGCGCGCTCTCGATCGACGATCTCGGCATTCCGAAACGGGCTCGCTACCTTTGCATGGCACGGTCGGCAGTTGGAAGGTTTCGTGCCGGCCCGACCCCGGCTTGATTCAACGAGAATGTGCGGCCTTCATCAGTGCGATGGACACGCCCGCAGAGCAGCATGCGACGACGGCACCAACGAGAAACACGGTGCGCAGACCTGCCCAGTGGGCAAGCAGGCCGAGTGCCGGGCTTGCGATTCCCAGCGCGAGATCGAGGAACGCCGTATAGGCGCCCATCGCCAGCCCACGATTCTGCGGGGGCACCCGATGAACGGCTTCGACGCCGAGCGCGGGATAGACGAGCGAATAACCGATGCCGGTCATCGCGGCGCCCAGCAGCGCCGGTACCGATCCGGTTGCGGTCCAGATGAGTGCCTGTCCGGCGGCCTCCACCAGTACGAAAATGAGTGCGACCCTGGCGCCACCCAGCTTGTCGGGCAAATGGCCGAAAACGATGCGTGCAGCGATGAACGAGATCGCGAAAACGGTGAACGAAAGCCAGGTCGGTTGCCAGCCTTGCTCCGCAAACAGCAGCGAAACGAAGGCCATGATCGACCCGAAGCCGATACTGCTCATTGCCAGGCCGATCCCGGGCGCCGCCACCGCGCGGATGACTCGTGTCATTGACGGGCCGCTTCGCGCCAGGGGAGGAATGGCAGTCAACGGTAGCACCAGAGTCAATGTGGCGAGCGGCATCAGCACGGTTGCGCACGCGATGGCCGCAAATCCGTACTTCGCATAGAGAATCGTGCCCAGCGGCGCGCCGAGGGCAAATGCCGCATACATTGCCATCCCGATCCATGCGATGACCTTGCCGGAGACGCCCGGAGACACGCGCGCCAGTCCCCAGCTCAATGCGCCGGTAATGATGAAGCTTTCCGCGGCACCCAGAAGCGCGCGACCCACGATCAGGATGGTGACCGACACCAGCGGGATTGATGCGACTGCGAGAGACGACAGGTAAATGAGACCGGCCACCGAGGCCGAGACCATCCCGACAATGACGGCGCGTTTTGCGCCCGATTTGTCTGCGAAGTGGCCGGCCCACACACGCGAGAACAATGACGCGGCAAACTGGCTGCCCGTCACCAGACCGACAAAGAAAGTGCCGAGGCCCAGGTCGTCGTGGACGTGAAGCGGTAGCACCGGCAGCGCAATGCCGATGATCAGGAACGCGACGAGGACGACCGCCATGAGCGGCGCAAGCGCGGATATCGTGCGGTCGTCCGAACAAGTTGCGGATGGAATTGTCATATTCGAGGAATGCCATGGTCGAGCCAACGCTAATGCTGCACGGTGAACGTCGGGGTGGATATGCGCGATGCGAGCTTAGGTGATGCGACGGCGTACCTGCGGTGTATCGAGACGAACATCATGCCCAGCTCAGATCATGGATTCGGAACGGCATCGATCTCAATCGTTTGCCGGTGGCGGAGAATATCGCGTTGCCGAGCGCCGCGGCCACCGGACCCATCGGAGATTCCCCGACCCAGGCCATACGCGAATGGCCGGATACACCGCCGAAATGCACGCTGATGCGCTTCGGCGCGTCGCCTATTCTCATCATCGGGTAGTTGTGGAAATTGCTTTCGACGATTTTTCCGTTCGCAACGGTAATCTGTTCATTGAGGGCCGAGTTCAACGCGAAGAGGGCACCGCCTTCCATTTGTGACACCAGCCCGTCCGGATAGCCGACGTGCCCGGGATCGAATGCGATGTCGACGGAGTCAACGCGGACGCTACCATCGCGGGCAACCTCGACCGTGACGACGGCTGCGACAGTCGTGCCGGCCTCGGGCTTTCCGTTCATGCCGTAGTTGGCGATGGCGATACCCTGACCCCATCCCTTCGGCAGCGCACGGCCCCAGTGCGCCTTGCTCACTACTTCGGTCAGGCACTTGATCCATCCGGGATCGGGCCATTTCGCATACAGCTTGAGCCGATACGCCAGTGGATCAATACCGACAGCGTGCGCGCACTCGTCGACGAACATTTCGATGAACGTTGCATGGGCGTTGTATCCGGGCCCTCGATACGAGCCCGTCATCACATGAAGCGGCACGGTGCGCGATTCGACGAGCACGTGATCGACGACACCGGTGCTTAGCGGGCCGTCGTGCAGATAGTTCAGGAAAAAATCGGGTGCGCCGGCGGCACGCGCGTGGAATGCGACAGGCATGCCGCTCGCATCGAGTGCAGCGCGTAGCCTGACGGATTCGATGGATCGGTAACGCCCCTGTCGCATGGTCTCCTCGCGCGACCAGATGACCTTCACCGGGCGTCCAGGAAATCGCTTCGCGATGGCCACGACCATGCGGACGTCGTTGCCGGTGACGCGTCGACCGAATCCGCCACCCACATAAGTCTGGTGAAAGTAAACCTTCTCGGGCGGCAGGCCGGCTTCCTGCGCGGCGACGATGTGCCCCTGTTGCGCCTGTTGCGAGGGATGCCATACATCGACGCGATCGGCCGTGACCAGCGCCGTACCGTTAAGCGGTTCCATGGCCGCGTGTTCGGCAAACGGTGCGTGATACTCGGCCTCGATGACACTGGCATGGGACGCCAGGATGCTCGTCGCGTTTCCGCGATCGACCAGGATCTTGTCGCCTTCGCGCTCGACGGCGCTGTGGCATGCGGCGACGACCTGCTCGTGCGTTTGCCACTGGGCGCCCGGACCATCGATCCACTCGATCGGCATGGCCTCGAGTGCTTTTCTTGCCTGCCAGTAGTGTTCGGCAATGACGGCGATCGCGCTTTGCGGTGCACTAAACGCGATCGGGAACGGGACCCGCTCGGGATCGACGAACCCGCGTTGCTCGGACGGATCGACAACCGCGACACCGAGTACCCCAGGCATCGTACGGACTTTCTCGAAGTCATAGCGCGCGAGCTTGCCGCCGTGTACCGGTGCCTGCATGAGCGCCGCATGCACCATGCCAGGCAATTTCACGTCGATGCCGTAAACGGCGCTGCCATGTGCAATCAACGGCTGTTGGACTCGCGGCGGGTTCGCCTTGCCGAGAAACCACCAATCGCGCTGCGGCTTGGGTGCCGGCTCGGCGTCGAGCGAAATCGAACCGGCCATTTCGACCACATCGCCATATGTCAGGCGTTTGCCGGTCGGAGCGTGAGTCAGTACGCTATCCTTTGCTTCGATCTCGTTGCGAGGGACGCCCCAGGTGCGGGCGGCGGCCGCCTTCAGCCTTTCCCGTGCGCTCGCTCCGGCTTGCAGGAGCAATTCCATACGTCGCGGTAACGTCGAGCGAGCGAAGAAGCCGTTGTATCCCATACCCCGGGAATAGACGTCGTTCTCGACATAGTTGCGATGAGGCGATGCGTACTCGCCGACCAACCGGTTCCAGTCGCAGTGCAGTTCCTCGGTGACGGTCATCAACGCCTGCGTCATGACGCCATTGCCGATATCTGGCGTGGCGACCCTGACCGTCACGATATTGTCGCGACCAATCGCAATCCACGGTGTGAACTCCGCGCCAGTCGGCTGCTCGGGCATGTCCCACGGTCGGGATGATGCGAGCGCGTCCGCGTCGCGAGGGCGGAAAACGCCAAGCACGAAGCTGCCGCCCACGACGGAAGCCTTGATCAGGAACTGCCTGCGATGCGGATTCATGGTCACGCCTTTGCGTTCTTGATGCGAATCGCTGCCTCGTGGATGGCGGCGCGCACTCGAGGGTAGGTACCGCAACGGCAGATATTCGTCATTTGCGCGTCGATGTCCGCATCGCTCGGGTGGCCGGTCGTCCGGAGCAGCGCGGCAGCGGCCATGAGCATCCCCGATTGGCAGTATCCGCACTGCGCGACGTTGTGTTCGATCCAGACTGTCTGCAGCGGGTGGGGGCCGTCTTTCGACAATCCCTCGATCGTGGTGACATGCCGTCCGGCGGCAGCTTGCAGCGGGAACTGGCAAGCGCGCACGGGAGCCTGATCGACATGAACCGTGCAGGCACCGCACTGAGCGATACCACAGCCGAACTTCGTTCCCGTCATTCCCAGGTGGTCGCGAAGTACCCAGAGGAGCGGTGTGTCGGGATCGAGATCCAGCGTCTGCGATTTGCCATTGACAACAAGGTCGATTGCCATGGTTGTTCCGGGTATCTGAATGAATCATGTCCGGATGCGGCATGGGCGATCACGCCGCCGAGCGTATCGGCGGCCGCCGTGCGAGACCGCACCCTAGCGGTGTCAATTGTGGATGGCCGGGCGAAACTGACGTGCGTTGTCCGGCCCGCTCCGACGAGCTCGGCCCAGTTGAATGTTTGCCATGCCATCGTAGAACGCCGCGAGATCGCTGATCCGGGCGCTTTCGCCAATCTGATTCAGCGCCTGCTCGAGCAAACAGCGAACGGCGTTTGCAATCAGCATCGGTGCACCAGTATCGTTGCCGAGGGCGCATGCCGCGTCCATACGAGCCATCATTGTCTTCAGGTCAGCGCTATTGTGACGGGCGCCACCCAGCAATTCGGCAAAAACTGACTTCGATGCGTCGCTCCATCCGGAACTCTTGTTGATGACTTGCTCCATGTCGTCGAGCGTCAGGCCATACCGCAGGCCCGCGGCAATGCATTCGAAACTGATCAGCCGGGACAGTGCCCCGATCGCGCTCGCGACGAGCTCGACGGTATCGTGTTCGGCGTCGTTCCGAGCCATAGAACGATCGGGCGCGGGCGACGCGGTGTCATCGGCGAGCTGCGTGCCGGCCATCGACTCGATCAGTCCGACCATGTCTTCGAGCTGTGCGCTGTTGCCGAGCGTATTGACGCCGATCTGCAGCAAGCCCCGGACGATTCCCGTAACCGGCATCGGTACGCGCTGAGCGATACCGAGCGATACGGCCTGTGTCACATCCTTCAACATCAACGAGAGGGCGAAGTTCGTCGACGATTTCCGTTGCACAAGCGCAGGAAGCATCTTTTCCGTGGTTTGATTGCGCGCGTCGCTGCGGCTCAGAAAGTCCGACATGCGTGCCAGGGACAATCCGGCTTTTCGGCCGGTGGCAACGACCTCGAGCGTCCCGAGTCGGCAACCGGCATTCATCGCGTTATTGACCATCTTCATCGCCTGACCATCGCCGACGCGAGAGCCGCATCGATAGATGGTTCCGGTAATCGCCTGCAAAGCAGGCATCGCACGTTCGAGCACGCCGTCCGATGCGGCGACCATCAACGTCGCGCCACCGGCGGCGACGACATGCGGACTGGCGGATACCGCCGCATCCATCATGTCGATGCCGGATTTCGCCAGCACGTCGGCAATATGGCGGGTCGTTTCCGGTACGCCGCTGGTCTGATCGATGACGAGCTTGCCGGCGGACAGTCCAGCCGCCACGCCGTCGGTACCGAGCACGACACGCTCGACATCGGCGCTGCGCGGAAGGCAAAGGAAGACGATGTCGCTTCGTCGTGCCAGTTCGGCGGCCGTCGGTGCGATCTCTGCGCCGTGTGCCGCCAATGCTTGCGCCGCAGCAACGTTGATGTCCCAGACACACAGGCTGTGGTCCGGCAGGAATCTACGGGCGAGCTGGCTGCCAAGTGCGCCAAGCCCGATGTAGCCAATCTTCATTTCGCGTCGCCTCTCATGTGACCTGATTTCAACCGGACTCGGCGCTCTTTCCGGCCGGGTCGGCCGCCATGCACTGACAAGACCGGACGCGCGCGGCGAATTTTGCCGGTCGCTGTCCGGTTGTTCCGCTCGCTCCGGCCGTTGAAAACGCTGAACGGCCGTACAAGCTGTCTCGTGTATTTCGAAGTCCGCCGCGGTTCATTGGGGCGGAAGCGGCAGATCGGGAATCGTTACCGTTCTTCGCGCGGGTACTGCAGCACGAGTGCCTCGAGGCCCTGATCGCCGGCGCGAATTTCGAATCGCTCTTCGTTAGGCTCGACGACGATCATCGACCACAGCGGGAGATTTTCATCGCCATGCAGCAAGCTGCCATTGCCGACCAATACGTAATACCCACCGGCGGCACGCGGGTCGGGGCCTTCGACAGCCATTCTGGCACCGAGTCGAACAACTTGCGCATGCATGCCGTCGTTCTCGTCGCTGAACAGGGTTTCCCACTCGACTTCGGTGCGCGATTGCATGACCGGTGCGATGGAAAAGCGCACGGGTTCGGACGTGATGTGCCGACGCTTGCTGGTTTGCAGCCGATCGCGATAGCCCGGCTTGTCGAGATACACGGGTTCGGAGTTACCGGTGTACATGCGCATCGCGACGAAGCAGAGCCCCTGCGGACCGGCAACGATCGGACCATACGCGGTGTGATGATCCTTGAACTGCACCGTGAGCGGTTCGATTACCTGGCCTCGACTGCCGAGGGTTCCGGCGCCAGCAAGAAAACACTGGAACATCGTGACGCCGTGGAAGTGCGGAACGATCGTTTCGTGTGCCCTGAGTTCGGACATCGTGGCCTGCGGGCCGGGAGCCGAGCCGGCCGACGAACGCGGGCCGAAGTAGGTGGTTCCCCAGTGCTCGTTTCCGGTTCCGGGGGAAACGATGGTGCTGCGCTGCGCGAGCGCGTCCGCGCCGCTTCGAGTGTAGATCATCAGTCGTTCTCCTTAGGTCTTGCGCTGCATGTCAAATCGGGCCGGGCCGGAACGGGCGGGTTGCGGCATGACGGTGACCGATGAGTCATCGTAGCATAGGTTTCACTAAATAGAATAAGTTCCAATCAGTGGAACGCATAATGCGTGGATGAGAGATGACGAGAGTGCGGTATCAGGGCGCGATAACGAATCGAAGTTTCAATCATCGAAACGCATTTCATTTTCGTTGACGGTCGATGATGTGCGAGCTACAGTTCCCGCTAACGGTCCCATCCACGAATCGCCCGAGGGAAGTGGCGCAGGCGGTCGTAGGAAGGCAGGGCCGGGCGAGACGGAGCAGGCGCAGTCGATTTTGATGGGCGGGCTGCCCGGACGCATCGACGATGTCATGCCTAGGCGGCTTGCTTGAACCTGCAAGCCGTTCGGATGTGGGTTGAAGTGAAGAACACCCGGGATGCAACGCGGACGATGCGTCGCCCGCAAAGGGCGTTTCGGGAAAACGGAGATCGCGCCGAAAATCGGCGCGCCCGTGGACGGGAAACGATGACACTCCCGCCCACGCATGAAAAGAAGAGACAAGGAGGCAAGATGCAACTAGCGGAGGAGGTTCCGCTCATGCGTCTCGAGCGGGTCGCGAAGACGTTTCCGAATGGGCTGGTAGCGCTGCGCGGTGTCGATCTCGACATTGCCCGCGGCAAGGTCTATGGGCTGCTGGGCGCGAATGGCGCGGGAAAATCGACACTGATCAAGATATTGTCAGGCTCGTTCGCGGCGACGGGCGGGCGGATCCTGTGGCGAGGGGCGCCCGTTCAATGGTCAAGCCCGCGGGAAGCGAACGAGACGGGTGTCGCGACCATTCATCAGCATATTCCGCTGATCCCGACGTTGTCCGTGCTCGAGAATGTCTTTCTCGGCGATCGGGGGCGCTGGCGATGCGACGAGTCGCTGCGCGTCCGGTATAAGGCGCTGTGCGAACGCACGGGGTATTGGCTCGATCCGGATCGCCTGGTCGACGAACTGTCGATCGGCCAGCGCCAGATGGTCGCGATCTTCCAGGCACTCGGCACGGGCGCCGACCTCATCATCATGGACGAGCCCACTGCGTCGCTCGCAACCGAGGAGCGCGAGGTCGTCTACCGCATCGTCCGGCATCTGTCCCGCGCGGAAAACAAGGCAATCGTGTTCGTCTCGCACTTTCTCGACGAGGTGATGTCGCTGACGGACTGCGTGACGATCCTGCGCGACGGCGAGGTTGTCGTCCGGGCAGAAACGAGCGAACTCGACGAATCCCGACTGGCCGAGGCGATCGTCGGGCGGCAACTCGTCGCTCTCGAGCGCACACCGACGCGCCGGGATCCCGCAGACACACGAGCGCGGCTCGAATTGCGCAACGTTGCGTCTCCCGGCAAGCTCGCCCCGATTTCCCTGACGCTCGCGGCCGGCGAAGTGATAGGCGTCGCTGGCCTGCTCGGGTCGGGGCGCAGTGAGCTTTTGCACGCGATCTTCGGCGCGGACCCGGACGCAACCGGTGAAGTCCGGGTAAATGGTCGGGCAATCCGGCGCTCCACGATGGCAGCGGTCAAGGCGGGAATCGGTCTCGTTCCCGAAGATCGCATGGCGCAGGGTCTCGTGCCGGGGTTTGAAATCTGGCGCAATACGACGTTGCCGGCGCTCGAATGCGTCTCCCTGCGGCGACTGTTTCCGCAGCGCGAGCGTGAACGCGAAAGGGGGGCCGAGGCGATCAGGCGATTGAAGATCAAGGCGCAGTCGCCGGATTCGATCGTGACGGAACTGAGCGGCGGTAACGCCCAGAAGGTGACGATTGCGAAATGGCTGTTCAGCGACGTGAAGATCTTTCTTCTCGACGAACCCACCGCCGGCATCGATATCGGCGCCAAAACCGACATCCTGCTGCTCGTACGGGAGTTGGCGGCCGCAGGTAATGCCGTGATCATCGTGTCATCCGAATTCGAGGAGTTGCTGGCAGTCAGCCAGCGGATCCTCGTCATGCGCGATGGGCGATGTATCGCCGAACGCGCAGCACACGAAACTTCCGAGCATGAATTGATATTGCTGGCCGGCGGCCAGCGCGCAACATGCACGGCGCAGCAATCAACAATGAGCGAGTGATCATGAATCTGTCTACTTCGAAAAATCATTCCGTGCAGTCGTTCGGCGGAGACGATGCAGCCAGCTCGGCGTCGCATACGTCGACGACGTTGCGGCGTCTGCTGAGCCTGCGGGAAATGGGCGTGTATTACGCGTTGATCGTTCTGGTACTCGTACTCTCGATCGTCACGGCCTATACGGGGCGTGCGAACTACCTCACGCTCGGCAACATCACGAACGTGCTTTACCAGTCGTCGCTGGTCGCGATGATGGCCGTGGCCATGACAGTCATCCTGATTACCGGCAATTTCGACCTGTCGGTCGCTTCGGTCGCCGCCCTGTCTGCCGCGGTACTGGTCGGATGTGCAGATTCGATGGGATTCTGGCCGGCCGCGTGCCTGGCGGTTGTGGTCGCCATGCTGGTCGGCGTGCTGAATGGGGCGATCGTGCAGCTTCTCGGCATCAATGCATTCATCGTCACGCTTGGCACGCTGACGGCGATTCGCGGCGTCGTGCAGATCGTGACCGATGGACGGTCGCTCTCCGTGTCGGACTCCGATGCGCTGGCTGCGATGCAGGCGTTCGAATCCGGGCGAGTACATGTCGCATGGCCGCTGCTCGTCATCGGCGTGTTGCTCGCTCTGAGCGGCATGTCGTATGTGTCGCGCGCGCGGCGGGCGGGGCGGAGCATCGTGGCGCCGGTCGCGGCGATTACCGGCGGTGTGGTGTTGGTTGCCGTGTCGTGGCGGGCCGGAGCGGAGCTGACCGTCCAGAAGCCGGTAATCTACATGGCCGCGTTCACGACCGTCGTCTGGGCCGTTCTCACCTTCACGACGACCGGGCGGCGCGTCTATGCCGTCGGCGGAAATCCGGAAGCCGCGCGTCTGTCGGGTATCAACGTCAAACGATACAAGATGGCCGCTTTCGTTCTTTGCAGCGGCGTCGCCGGGGTTGGCGGCGTGTTGTTCGGTAGCCGGCTCGGCGCAATCAATCCGACCGCGATGCAGGGGCAGGAACTCGCCGTCATTGCATCGGCGATTCTGGGTGGAACGTCGCTTTACGGTGGTTCGGGCAGTGTCGTCAAGACACTGGCGGGCGCGCTGCTGCTGGTTACGCTGGCGAACGGCTTCAATATCCTGAACCTCGGCGCCAACTACCAGGGTGTTATCGAAGGCACGGTCATTGTCGTCGCCGCGGCGATTTATACCGTGGGCGGATCCCGGCGGCGCGGTAATGCGCATTGATGCCGGATAGATCGTACGGCATGGGTGCGGGCTGGTGTTCGTGCCGCAGACCTGGGTCCATAGGTTGCGATATC
This sequence comes from Burkholderia sp. SIMBA_051, assembly GCF_046534915.1. Taxonomy (NCBI): domain Bacteria; kingdom Pseudomonadati; phylum Pseudomonadota; class Betaproteobacteria; order Burkholderiales; family Burkholderiaceae; genus Burkholderia; species Burkholderia sp. SIMBA_051. Next base: position 29,186 of record NZ_JAWRXS010000005.1, read on the forward strand.
GCGCGCGTGGCGCCGATGTCGCGGCCAGCGAGGAAAGAAATGGAAAAGCGCGTTTCCAAGGCGATGTTCAAGACGAAGGCATGCGAACTTTTCAGACAGGTTGAGATGCTCGGAGAAAGCGTGATCGTGACGGACCACGGCCGTCCGACCATCGAAATTCGGCGATATGGTGGGCCGAAACGCAACGCGGTGGCGTCGGTGCGTACCGCGATCGTGCACTTCGATCCCGAGCTTAACCGCGAGTGCGCGGAAACCTGAACGGAGACGCCTTGGTCGTCCTCGATACGCCGGCGATGGTGATGTGGCTCAGCGGCCATGGCACGCTGAGTTCATCCATCCGCGAAAGGATCGAACGGGAGCTGGGTGCCGGAGCGCTCGCCATTTCAGTGATCAGCATTCTCGAGGCGTCGCAGTATGTCGACAGTGGACGGCTGAAGCTATCGGTCGACAAGCGGCGCTGGTTGTCGACACTAGCGTCGATCGACGGCTTGCAGGTCGTGCCGGTCGATATGGCCATTACGGTGCGTGCCGCGAGCTTTCCCGCCGAACTCGATTTGAACATGCGGTTGATCGCCGCCACTGCGATCACCGTCAATGCCGTGCTCGTTACCCCGAATGAGCACTTGCGTGCGCTCGTCTATGGCGAGTCGATCTGGTGACCAGCACGTCACACGACGGCCTTCCTTCTGATTCTCGCGTTATCCGGCGCGCTCACTCACTCGGCTTCGGCATCGCCGCATGCTCCTCTTGATCGACTAGGCGCTGCATCCCACATCGGATGCGGCGCCTCGTCGAAATCTCTTTCCGAATCTCTACCGATGCGGGCAGTAGTCAAGTTCCGATGGACGCTCCCCGTTTCGGATCGGTCGGACGATATTGACGTTGCTGCCGATGGAATTGACGTGCATCGTCGCGTAGTGCACACCTGTCTCCACGTCTTGCAAGTGTTCGTCGAGGTGGGCGTTGCAATTCAATGTTGCGTTTTCAATACAATAATCAGTGATGCATATCATTTGTCGGACTTGTCGAATCTATGTATTCAGTCGTTGATCACGGCTAGCGTATCGATTGCGGCAGCGCCCCTGACACACCGTCGAACTCGACAAGGAATACTGGTCAACGAATGTAGCCACGTCCTGCCGAATCCCAACCAATAAAGCCAGGCAAGAGAAACCTGATTATCGATTTCCTGATCCACCGAAGGCCTGCTCGAGGCAAAAAGCGTCAATAGAATTTGCCGCGCGGGACAGGCAAATACGTCGACCAATGCAGATCGTCTGCGTATTTCGGCCTGGATATGGTGGAGACACATCAACACAAGGAAGGGATATGAAGAAGGGAATTTTTTGCCTTTCGCTGCTTGCATTGACGGCAGGCGCGCATGCGCAGAGCAGTGTCACGCTCTACGGCCGGATCGACAACGGCTTCTCCTACTGGAGCGGGCGTGGTGACGGGCGACTCGTCGGCATGCAGAGCGGCGGATTCGGTGAGTCGTGGTGGGGTATCGAAGGTTCCGAGGATCTCGGTGGCGGAACCAAGGCGATCTTCAAGCTGGAAACCGGTATCAGTACGCTGAGCGGCAACATTCAGAACGGCAGCCTGTTCGGCCGCCACGCGTGGGTTGGTATGACGGACGACCGGTTCGGCACGTTCAAGATGGGAAACACGGGTGCCGGCGAAATCATGCAGGACAGCTACGATCTCGATCCTCAGCTGTTCCAGCAGTTCGCCGTCTCGACACTAGTGCGCGGGCGCAACTGGTCGCAGGCGGGCAACGGGATCGAATACACCTCGCCGAGCCTGGGTGGTTTCACGGTCAAGGGGCAGTACAGTCTGACCAACAACCCGGGCGGCTGGAATTCGGCGGCGTCGAGTGCCGGTCTCTCGGGTTCGGGGCCGAATCAGTTGGGCGGTGCCCAGGGCCGGGTTGATGGCGTCAAGGCAATGTACAACGCCGGCAATCTCGAACTGCTTGCCATCTACGACGAAACGCGCGATCCCAACGGGAAGTTCTCGAACGTGTATGTCAGCTCGCGCTCCATCATGGCCGGCGGCACATATGCATGGGGCCCGCTCAAGGCCTACGTCGGTTATCAGCATCTGAGCGCATCGGACGCAACCCCCGCGAGTTACGGGGTGACGCCTGGTACGTTGCCCACCGGTGTGAGCGGTGTGCCGACAGCAGTCGATCACGAGTGGGTGGGGCTGTCCTATCTCGTGAATCCGTTCATTAACGTGACCAGCGGCGTTTACCACGCCAATGCCAACAGGGGCAACGGCAACGCGACGATGTATACGCTCGGCGGCACGTACAGTCTTTCGAAGCGGACTTTCTTTTACTCCGAGCTTGCCTATCTCCACAACAGCTCGACATCCAACCTGGGCTTGGGGAACGGCTTCCTCGACCCGTACGGCCCGAATGCAAGACAGGGCGGCGCCGCGGGCAACGTCGCACCGAATTACGGGCACAGCCAGTTCGGCGCAATCGCAGGGATCATGACGCTGTTCTGACCGACGAGGCGGTTTCGTCGTGATATCGCGATCATCCGGATATCGTTGAAATTGCCACCTTGGTTTCGAACAGTGGAACGCGTTCCAAATTTATTGACGGCGTGATGTAGCCGGTCTAGAGTGGCAGTGCGCACGAAGGCCGGTCTGATGCTTCGATGCGATCGGGCCATGCCGATCGTTTTGCAAAATCAAAATACGATTCAGGAGACAAGCATGAAGGCTATTTTCAGAAGGCTCGGGCTGACGGGACTCGCGGCGATGCTGTCGCTGTCGTTCAATACCGCTGGCGCAAAGGAGATCACGCTCGCGTATGTGGCGGACAGCATGCAATACCCGTTCGACGTGTCGTTGGCCAAGGGTTTTCAGGATGCCTGCAAGGAACTCGGCTGTCGCGCGGTCGTTCTGGACGGCCGGGCGAGCGTCGAACGGCAGGGCAACGCCGTCGACGATCTGATCGCACAGAAGGTTGACGGTATCTCGATGATCGCCGTCGACTCGGTCGTCGCGCGCGGCTGGGTCGATCGTGCGGCAGACAGCAACATTCCGTTCGTTGCGGCTGCGGTACAGATTGGCGATCCCAACAAGGTGCCGATTCGCCAGGTCTACAGCAAGCTGACGGCGCTCGTGACCACCGACGACGTTGCTGCCGGCGAGCGCGCTGGTGAACTGGCCGCCCGGATGCTGCCGAAGGATCACGTCGCGAAGATCGGCATCATCGAAGGCGCGCCCGGTTTCGCCGTGGTGCGGCAGCGGACGGACGGGTTCAGGAAGGCGCTCGACAAGGCGGGCGTGAAGTATCGGATCGTCGCGTCGCAACCGACGGACTGGACGCCTGCGAAGGGCGAATCCGTCTGCCAGAACATCCTGACGGCCAATCCCGACATCGACCTGATTTACAGCCATGCCGATGACATGGCACTCGGCTGCGCGCGCGCGCTGCGCTCCAGCGGCGCCAAGACGAAGCTCGTTGCGACGGCGGGCGGGTCGCGGCTCGGGAACGATGCGATCAAGAACGGTGGTATCGACGGCTCGGTCTGCACACGCCCTCAGTTGATCGGGCGCCTTACGGCCAAGGCGCTGTATGACGCTGCAACCGGAAAGAACACGAAGAAAGCGCAATTCGTCACGTACGACACGCCGGCAATCACGAAGGAGAACTTGGCCGCTTGTCCGGCGGAATGGTGATCGATTCCGCGTGCACGCGCCGCGCAATGCGGTGGCGCGTTCATTCGGACATCGATGCAGATTCGGCGGGGAGCCCATGCTTCCCGGTGTACCGGGTTCCGACCACGTCGGGACGCAACCACGCAATGAAAATTGGAGGAAGATCTAAATGACTCAGTTGTCCGGGAAAAAGGTGCTTGTAACGGGCGCATTGGGGACGATCGGGCGTGCGCTCGTCGCGCGTTTCGCCGAAGAGGGCGCAACGGTGATCGCACTGGACCGTCCGGGTATCGAAGGCGCGCAGGAGACGCTTGGCAAGCTCGGCAGCGACGTGCGCTACTTCGGGTGCGATCTGAACCAGCTGTCTGCGACCGAGGCGGCTGTGTCGGCGTTGGCCGAGGAGGTCGGCGGGATCGACGTTCTGGTCAACAACGCGGCGCTCGTCATCATGAAGCCGTTCGAACAGTTTTCGATCGAGGAGTACGAGGATCAGGTGCGGATCAATTCCTCGGCTGCCTTCGCGCTGGCAAGGGCGTGCAGCGGCGCGATGAAGGCACGCCGCTACGGGAAGATCGTGAACGTGACGTCGTTGACGCTGACTGGCCAGTGGGACGGATACGTGCCGTACATCGCGTCCAAGGGCGCGCTGTACGGTTTGATCAAGGGGCTGGCCCGTGAACTCGGCGCGCACGGCGTCAACGTGAACGGCATTTCGCCAGGCGCGGTGGTGTCCGAAGCCGAATTCCGTGATCGTGCGGATACCCGCGAGCAGTATCACAACTGGATCCTCGAGCGTCAGAGCCTCAAGCGGCGGATCGAGGCGGTCGACGTAGCGAACCTCGCGGTCTTCCTCTCGTCGCCGCAGTCGGACCTGATCACGGGGCAGAACATCCAGATCGACGGCGGCTGGTAACCCGGCGGCCCGCCAATGCCGAGGGCGGTCGTTCGCGCTCGGCATTGTGCCGTGGCCTGAAGGGATGAGGAGGAGCACATGAGAACATACCAACCCTCGCTTTTCGCGGAAGACTTCATCTTCCTGGAGGCGCCGCGTTGGCACGATAACCGGCTGTGGGTTTCGGACGTCTTCGACCACGCTGTTTACGCACTCGGCCTGGACGGTATGCGGCAAAGGATCTGCGAAGTGCCGCATCGCCCGTCCGGGCTGGGGTTTCTGCCGGATGGAACGCCGATCGTCGTGTCGTCGAAGAACCGCAGGTTGATGAAGATAGTCGGCACCTCGATCGTCGAGTATGCGGATCTGTCAGGGGTCGCCGCCGGCGATGTCAACGATTTCGTGATCGATCGGGACGGACGGATCTACGTCGGCAATTTCGGTTACGACTATGACGCCGGCGAACCGAAGGCGTTGACCGCGCTGCATTGCGTCGATCGCGATGGCGTGATCAGTGTGGCCGCCACGGAACTCGAATTTCCGAATGGTGCGGTCATCGTCGATGATGGCAAGACTCTGATCGTCGCGGAAACCTGGCTTCACCGGCTGACTGCATTCGATATCGGTAGCCGCGGGCAACTCGGCAACCGTCGCATCTATGCGGATCTCGGCGGGCGCGAACCGGACGGGATATGCGCCGACGCGTCAGGCGCGGTGTGGGTCGCCTGCTTCAACACCGGCGAGGTTCTTCGCGTGCTGGACGGCGGCGTCATCACGGATGCGATCGCTTTTGACGGCCGTGCCGTATCGTGCACGCTCGGTGGTGCCGACGGGCGGCAACTGTTTTGCACCGTCTATCGCGGTACGCTGGACGAACTGTCCGCTCGTAAGCGAAACGCTGCTGTATTGACCGTTCAGGTCGACGTGCCGGCGTTGCAATGAGCCATCGTCTCGCGGTGAGCGTTGCCGCGAGACGACGCTCCACGAGACGACGCTCCACGACTACGACTCCGCTTGTCTGATCGTAGGCGCCGCAATTCCAGCAATGTCGTGCCCGCGGCATGAACTTCTCGGGGCACCGCCTGGCGCATCGACAGCGCGTCCAAGGGCGACCGCTGTGCCGGGCCTGACCGTTCTCGCAAGCAGTTCTGCCACTTTCCTGCGGATCGTACGACCGCCGAAGTGTGCCGGTGGTTTGTCAATCCTTCGAATCCGTCGATGCATTCGCATTGCCACGCGCGTTTCGCGTGGTGATGCCACAAAGCCATTTCCTGTCGGTAGCCGCACGTAGTCGACAGTGCGAAGCGGTTTTTGCGACTTCGCTTGCGGTTCCGAACAATGGAACGAGTTCCATTTTATTTGACTCGTGCGACCGTGCGGACTACAGTGTTTCCTGTCGGCGACGTCGCATTGACCGCCGTCCGCGAGTGCTGCGATCGGATCGCGCGGCGTTGTGAGGCCCCCGAGCAGGCGCGCTTTCGAATCCCCCAATTTCTCATCGATGGTGTGTTAGCCAGTAACGATATGAACCACAACGACTTCAGACATTTGTTCGAACCGCGCTCGATCGCGGTGGTAGGTGTGTCCGACGATGCGGGACGGCCGGGTTCCCAGGCTGTCCGTGCGTTGCTGAAGAACGGGTACGCGGGAAAGATCTTCCCGGTGAATCCCAAGTACGAACAGTTCGAGGGACTGAAGTGCTACGGCTCGGTGGCCGAGATTGACGAGCCGGTCGATCTCGTGGTCATCGGTGTCCCCGCGGCGGGGGTGTTGCCGGTTCTGGATGGTTGCGCCGAAAAGCGCGTGCCGTTCGCGGTCGTATTGAGCGGCGGCTTCCGCGAAAGCGGACCGGAAGGTATCGAGCGAGAGCAGCGCATGCTTGCGTTGGCGCGCAATGCCGGCATGCGCATCATCGGGCCGAACTGCCTCGGTTTCGCCAACATTCATTCGAATGTTTATGCGGCATTCGGCAGCATCACGCGCGAGCCGAAGCTGAAGGCGGGCGGCGTGTCGCTCGTGACGCAGAGCGGCGGCTTCGGTTACAGCCTCGCGCTCGCCTGTTCCGCCGCGGATATCGGGTTCCGTCATGTCATTGCAACGGGCAACGAGACCGATATCGACACGGTGCAGCTCATCGATGCATTGCTTGACGATCCGCAAACCCGAATCATCGTCGCGTATATCGAGGGAACCCGAGATGGCCGCGCGCTGCTCGACGTCGGGCGTCGGGCCATGGTGGCCGGAAAGCCGATCTTGCTGTGGAAGGGCGGCGTCACGGAGCAGGGCGCGCGCGCCGCGGCGTCGCACACGGCCAGCATGACGGGGACATACGATTTCTACCGAGCGATGTTCAAGCAGACCGGTATCGTGGAAATCAGCGAGATCCACGAGGCCGTCGATTACCTGAAAGCGTTGGCCGGCGCCAAGTATCCGACCGGCAACGGAGTCGCCGTGATGGGCGTGTCGGGCGGGTCGGCCATCGTCTTCGCCGATGCAGGCGAGCCGCAGGGGCTCACGCTGTGCGAGCTCGGCGAAGACACGCAGCGCAAGCTCCAGGCCGTCGTGCCGAATATCGGCGCGGTTCACAATCCGATCGATCTTACCGCCGGCTATTTCTCCGCGAGCAACGCAGACAAGCTGACGACTGCGGTACAGGCGGTACTGGAAGACAACGATGTCCACGCCGTGTGCGTCAATCTTGCGACGACCGGAAAGGCGGGTAGCACCGCGGCGGCCGATGTGCTGGCGCGCGTGGCGGCAAATGCCACGAAGCCGATCGTCGTGTTCTCGTCCGCACCGGCCAGCGAGATCGGCGATGCGCTGCGACGGTTCGATGATGCCGGCATTCCCGTGTTGCCGTCCCCGTCACGCGCGGCGAAAGCGATCGCCATGCTGGCGCGCTATCACGAGGCCAAGTGTCGCGTGAACCGGGTGCACGATGTCGAATTCGTGGCCGGTGCGTCCGGGGATGTGCATCCGATCGCGCCGGGAGGCGCGTTGTCCGAGACGGATTCGAAGGCCATTCTGGCGGCCGCGGGCATTCCGGTGACGCGAGACGTCATTGTCACGCGTGCGGATGGTGCGGTGTTCGATGCCTTGACGGCGCCGCTCGTGGTGAAGGTCGTGTCAGCAGATATCCCGCATAAAACCGAAGCGGGCGGCGTCAAGGTCGGCATCCGCACGCGGGCCGAACTGGAATCCGCGATTGACGAGGTACTCGCGAATGCGCGCAACTACATGCCGACTGCGCGTATCGACGGCGTGCTGATATCGGAAATGGTGCGCGGCGGCGTCGAACTCATCGCCGGTGCGGTAAACGATGTCGTGTTCGGGCCGGTGATCGTCGTGGGCGCGGGCGGTATTTATGCCGAGTTGCTCGGCGACTCGACCTGCAGACTGGCGCCTTTCGACAAGACAACCGCGCGAGAAATGCTCGACGAGTTGAAATGTCGCCGCATTCTCGACGGCGCGCGCGGTGGTGCTGCTATGGATGTGGACGCGATTGCTTCGGCGCTCGCAGCGCTGTCCCGCTTCGCGTGGGAACAACGCGACCGCGTGCGGGAAATCGACATCAATCCGCTGTTCGCCACGCCCGACGGCGTGATTGCCGCCGACGCACTCATTGTTCCGCATGACGCCAAAGAGGGGCGGTCGTCGTGAACGTAACGCAACGATCCCACTCCGTTCGAGATCCAGGTGAGTTATCCATGAGTGACAGTCAGGTAATACCGGAAAGTTATCCGGTGACGTTCGAGCCGCTCGACCGCACGCTGGACGTGCCGCGTGGGGACACGATTCTAGGCGCGGCGCTCGGCAGCGGCTATCCGTTGGCGCACAGTTGCCGGAACGGCGTATGCGGCGCGTGCAAGGCGAAGATCGTGGCAGGCTCGGTCGATCACGGTGGAAGCGACCAGCGTGGATTGTCGGACGCTGAGCGGCGCGAAGGTTACGCGCTGCTGTGTCAGGCGAAGCCGCTGTCGGCGCTTACCGTGGCCTGCAAGGTTGTTCACGCAGCCGAAGGCGTTCCCGTGCGGCGGTTGGCCTGCCGCGTCGACCGGCTCGAGCGGCTGGCCGACGACGTAATGCGGATCAGGCTCAGGACGGCGGCAAAGGATCGCCTCGCGTTTCTACCGGGCCAGTACATCGACGTTCTGATGAACGGCGGCATCCGACGCAGCCTTTCAATGGCCAATTCTCCGGACGACGACGTATTCATCGAACTGCATTTGCGCAACTATGGCGGCCCGTTCAGCACACACGTGTTCAACGCGATGAAGGTGAATGACCTGCTGCGTCTCGAAGGTCCGATGGGCACGTTCTTCGTACGCGACGACAGTGACAAGCCGATCATCTTCGTCGCCAGCGGGACCGGCTTCGCGCCGATCAAGTCGATGATCGAGCATGAGGTACGCAAGGGCAGCCGAAGGCCGATGACGCTCTATTGGGGAGCGCGGCGTCCCGCCGACCTCTATCTGGACGAGCTCCCGCATGCCTGGACGGACGAATACGGCGTGAACTATGTCCCGGTTGTTTCGGACGCACGTCCCGACGACGAGTGGCACGGCCGGACGGGCTTCGTGCATCGTGCGGTGATGGAGGACTACCCGGACTTGTCCGGTCATCAGGTCTACGCATGCGGAGCGCCGGTAGTCGTTCAGGCGGCGCTGCGCGATTTCACCGCGGCTTGCGGACTTCCGGAACACGAGTTTCATGCCGACATGTTCGTGTCGAGTACGCCAGCGCCGGCATGAAGAATGGCGTGGCGACGTGAATGTGAATCAGCAATCGGGAAAGAACGAAATGGAAACAGCAACAAGTAGCGTGGTGGTCGACATACGGGATGCCTTTCTCTGGATCACAGTGAATCGACCCGACAAGGCGAATGCGATGACTGTCGGCATGGTCCAGGACATCACCGCAGCGATCGCTCGGGGTGTCGACGATCCGGAGATTCGGGCGGTGATGTTGACCGGGTCGGGCGAACGGGTTTTCACGGCAGGTGTGGACGTGCGAGAGAAGCCCGAGGACGGTGACACGGCGCGGCAGAAGGAGCGGCGCTCGCACGCGCTGGCGGCTTTGCAGGACATTGTGATGGACGCGCCGAAGCCCGTCATCGCGGTTCTCAATGGCGCGGCGATCGGCGGAGGGGCGATGCTTGCGCTGCTTGCGGATGCTTGCGTGGCCGTCGACGAGGCGGACCTTGCGCTGCCCGAGATCGATCTCGGCATTGCGACGTTCTCGGGCGCGAACATTCTCGCGGTGATCGGCGGACGAGCGCTGGCGCTGGACCTGATTCAAACGGGACGCCGGATGTCTGCGGCGGAAGCGCAACGTCGAGGCCTCGTCAGGAGCGTCGTGAGGCGGGAAGAACTCTCTGTCGCGGCGAGCGCGGTGGCGACAGGCCTTGGCGCAAAAGACCGAGCCGTGTTTGCCGACAACAAGCGCTGGATCAATCGCGCGTTGAAAGAGGCGCTCGCCGAGGCGCGCGGCGAACACGCTCGTCACCGGCAGCAGGCCGCAAAGTAACGGCACGTCGAACACTCGTTCGCCCTGTCTGCGGTGTGGACGGGCGAGCACTACGGAAGGAGGTGAAATTGTCTGATCTTGAAATCAGCACGGTCGGTCGGGTGATGGTCGCACGGCTGAATCGACCGGAAAAAAAGAATGCGCTCAGCGAGGACATGCTGGCACAGCTCGGCAACGCATTGAAATCGGCGAACGACGACGATTCGATCGGCTGTTTCGTCATTACGGGTGCCGGCGATGCATTTTGCTCGGGCGGTGATCTCGGGCGGCGATCCACAGAAGACGCGGCGCGCGATCCAACGCCACTCGAGCGAAAATTGCGCTTGCAGAAGGTTACGCACCAGGTGGCGCTTGCAGTCGAGGCATTCGAGAAGCCGCTGATTGCGGCCGTGAACGGCGCGGCGGTCGGTGCGGGGATGGATCTTTCGCTGATGTGCGATCTGCGATTCGCTGGAGAATCTGCACGTTTCTCCGAAGCGTATATCCGTGTCGGTCTTCTGCCGGGTAACGGCGGATGCTATTTCCTGCCGCGGCTGGTCGGCCCTGCCAAGGCACTCGAACTGTTGTGGACCGGTGCCTTCGTATCGTCCGATGAGGCGCTGAAGATCGGATTGGTCAATCGGGTATTCAGCGACGCGTCATTGATCGACGAAACGTTGGCATTCGCCGCCCAACTCGCGGATGGGCCGCCGATTCAGTTGCGAGAGATCAAGAAGCTCATGTACCAGTCGATGCGAACGGATCTGCGGACGAGCCTCGATTCAGTCGCGGCCCAGATGGCAGTCGTGCAATGTACGGACGATTACAAAGAGGCGATTCAAGCTTATAAAGAAAAGCGCAAGCCGAAATTTCAGGGTAAGTAAAGGTGTCGTTGTTACGTTCTGACGAACCGGCCTGGTGAACGATGTCCCGCCCGCTTAGCGGGCAGACGGAAACACTCGCCAGCTGTCCACGCCGACAATTCGGGAGCGGTGAATGGCAGTTAAGCGATCGCTACGGGAACGAACCGTTCGATCGCTGACAGGAACGTGCTCGTTGTGCGATGTGAGCGGGGCGGCCGACAAACACCATCCGCGCGCCTAGCCTGCATCAGGCCTGGAAGTCGGCCATGGCGCCGATCGGGACGTGTAGCGCTTCGTCGCGCGAAAACGCTTCGAGCAGGTGATCGACCGTGACGCGCACGCGCGGTGCCAGCAGCGCGCGATGCGGATACTGCAGAACCATTTCGTACGTGCCGGGGTGGTGGCAGTCGGTCAGCACGGTCTTCAACTCACCGGAACGGAGATGGGTCCAGGCATGATGGACACCGACCTGCGCGATGCCGAGTCCCTCCAGTGCGGCTTGCGCAGCCGCTTCCGGCGCCGAGACGGTGACAACAGGGGCGAAAACGCCGAACTCCGCCAGCGTTCCGTCTGCTTGTCGAAAAATCCAGGGAGACAATCGTCCAGCCAGGAAGCGACGGCCGATAAGCCGGTGCCGGCCCAGTTCTTGAACGGTGCGTGGCGTACCCGCTTCGGCAAGATACGCCGGCGATGCCACAAGAACCATATTCAACTGACATACAGACCGGGAAACCAGCGACGAGTCTGCGATCCGCCCGCCTCGGATCGCCAGATCGTAGCCATCCTGGACCAGATCGATGCGCCGGTCGTCGAAATCGACCTCGACGCGAAGATCGCGATACCGGGCCAGCAGTGTCGGCAGGGCAGGCAGAACCTGGTTGCGTCCGAAAGCCGCGCTGGTCGAGATGCGCACACGGCCGCTCGGGGCCACCGGTTGCCCCGATACCGAACCCACGGCCGCGTCGAGCGCATCGAGTGCGTCGAGGGCAATCTGCGCTTGTTCGAGAAACGCGCCGCCTTCGGACGTGAGCTTGAGCGAACGTGTTGTCCGGTTGACGAGGCGTACGCCGAGCGCTTGCTCGAGGCTTGCAACGTTTTTGCTGACTGCAGCCGAGGAGATACCGAGATTCCGGGCCGCGGCGGCGAAGCTGCCGCTATGCGCAGCCTGCACAAAGGAGAGTATTGCCCGTACACGTTGTGAAGAGTCCATGGCATCAGTCTATCGGTAGCTTGTCTTTTGATTATCAACCTTACGTTGTAGATCGTTCAACCCGAACATACGTTCTCGCGAAGCATCGCCATCGCGATAATGGTCGGTATTGGTAAATCGAAAGGATCGTGATGTTGATCTCCATCGTGTACGACAGCGGCTATGGCCACACCGCGAAACAGGCTCAGGCAATCGCCGAGGGTGTCCGCAAGGTGCAGGGCGCAGAAGTGCAATTGTTCGCGGTTGCGGACGGCCCGGTTCAATGGGACGTGCTTGAAGCCAGCGACGCGATCATCTTCGGCTCGCCGACCTATAACGGTCTCGTCAGCGCGCGATTCAAGCAGTTCATGGAAGATTCGACCCGCACTGCATGGGTTCCGCAAAAGTGGCGCAACAAGATTGCCGCCGGGTTCACCAACTCTGGCGCCATCCACGGCGACAAGCTCAACTCGCTGGTTTCGATGGCATTGTTTGCCGCTCAGCACGGGATGATCTGGGTGGGCGTCGACCTGTTCCCCGGTAAATCCGATGACGAACAGAACCGGATCGGCGGCTGGCTGGGTGCCATGGCTTACTCCAAGGACGAGTCGCCGGAACTGTCGCCGATCGAAAGCGACCTGAAGACAGCTGCTCATCTGGGGCAACGGGTTGCCGAAACGGCCCGTCAGTTCCGCAACGGCCGCGGTTGATCTGCAGTCGTCGGCTGGCCGGGCCGGCGGCGTTCGCACTGGATTCGAAGCCGACTCGGTGAAGGGAAAGTATTGTGGCACGCATATTCATCACTGGCAGTACTGACGGCCTCGGACACGCGGCGGCGTCCACCTTGATCGAAGAAGGGCATCAGGTGTTGCTGCACGCGCGTTCGCAAGAGCGGGCGCGCGCCGTGAACGATCTTGCCGGACGCGTGATCGGTGTGGTGATCGGTGACTTGTCGAGCAGTGTCGAGACTCGACGAATGGCCGATCGGGTCAACGCGCTGGGCCGGATGGATGCCGTGATTCACAACGCCGGCGCCTATCTGTCCGGTCGCAATACCACGGCCGACGGGCACGCCGGCACGCTCGCGGTCAACGTCCTTGCGCCTTATCTGTTGACCGCGCTGATCGAGCGCCCGTCCCGGCTGGTATATCTGAGCAGCAGCATGCACCGGGTTGTGCGCGGCGCGCTGGGCGACATCGATTGGCTGGAGCGGCGATGGAGTTCGGACCTCGCCTACTCGGAGAGCAAGCTGTATGTGACGGCACTGGCCCTTGCGGTAGCACGCCATTGGCCGGACGTCCTGAGCAACGCGGTCGATCCCGGTTGGGTGCCGACGCGAATGGGCGGCTCTGGCGCGCCGGACGATCTCGAACTGGGGCACCTCACGCAAACCTGGCTCGCTACCAGCAACGATTCGGCAGCGGTGACGAGTGGCGGCTACTGGCATCACCGCCAGCTACGGACGCCTGCCGCGGAGGCGTCGGATGTGCGGTTTCAGGACAAGCTCATGAACTCGCTTGTCGAACTGACCGGCGTTCCGCTTTTTTGATGCTGCCGATATACGGGGTCCGGCCGTAAGCTTCGACTCCCGTTGGCGACGTAGTTGGTGTAACCCACGGGGTTTTCGCTTGTACGGCGTGGCATAGGTGGATCTCGGCGCGCGTCAAAACTGCTTTCAGAAAGCGAGCATATAAGAAAAATAAATAAGGTGTCCATAAAAACAGATAAAGGGTGATCTGAATTTGCTCAGCAAGATGCGGAAAGGACTTATCTGGATTGATTCCGCGAGGATCGAGGTCGTCCGCAAGAGACTCATGAGCAATGCTAATAGGATCTATCTGTACGGTGTAGTTAATCGGAATGGTCGTGAGTGCTAGGATCGACCGCTACCACGGAGTACCCCGTTTTGAGGCACTTGGCCACAACGTGGTACCGGGATTTCATTCTCAGAAGATGGGAGAGCCATGCAGCTCCAAATCAACGGCAAGACCTACGAGGTCCATTCCGATGGCGATACGCCCCTGTTATGGGCGCTTCGCGACGAACTCGGCCTGACTGGAACCAAGTACGGTTGCGGTCTCGCGCAATGCGGAGCTTGCTCCGTCATGGTTGACGGCGTGCTGATGCGCTCCTGCGTGACACCTGTCGAAGGTGTGGCGGGGCGCAAGATCACGACAATCGAAGCCATCGAAGAAGACGACGTCGGCAAGCGCGTCGTCGCGGCGTGGGTCAAGCACCAGGTTCCTCAGTGCGGCTACTGTCAATCCGGTCAGGTCATGGCAGCGACCGCGCTGCTCAAGCAGACGCCGCATCCTTCCGACGAGCAAGTCGCGGCAGCGATGATCAATCTGTGTCGCTGCGGAACGTACAACGCGATTCACGCGGCAGTCAACGATCTATCGGGCGGTTCCAACCCACATGCTGCCGTTGCTCATCCGTCCAATCCGACGACGCAGCATGCCGCCACGGCAGTGACCGCGACGCTAGCGGGTATCGCGGCGGTCGGGGCGATCGCGAGCAAGGCCTCCGGCACCAGCGAAGAAGAGCGGGGTGACGCATGACGAAGCTGGCTGACACGTCCGCTCCGAGCGACGTCTTTCCGATCGACGAGCCGACGAACATTTCACGTCGCCGTTTCCTTGTTGCGAGTGCGGGAACCGCTGCGGGCGCGCTGGTTCTTGGCTTCGGTTTGCCGGTGCGCGCCGCGCGCGCCGCCGGCGCTGCGGCGACCACGACGCCAGGGACGCGTGTTCCGGCGTTTCTGGAGATTCGTCCCGACAACTCGATCCGCTTTCTCAGTCCGTTCATGGAAGGCGGGCAGGGGATCTTTACCGCGATGGCGCAAATCGTCGGCGAGGAGCTGGATGCCGATCCTGCCAGCTTTGTCGTAGAAAGCGCGCCGCCCGGTGCCGAGTACAAGGTGATGAGCAACGGCATGCGTATTACCGGCGGCAGCATGTCGGTGCGCATGAGCTATCCGACGATGCGCCGTTTGGGCGCGCTTGCGCGGCAGATGCTATTGCAGGCGGCTGCGGCTCAACTGCGCGTCCAGGTCGATGGTCTGAGCACGGAACCGGGCAAGGTGATCCATCGCGCGTCCGGTCGCTCGCTTGATTACGGGCAGCTCGCATCGCATGCGATGGACTTGCCCGTGCCGGATCCCGCAAGTGTGAAGTTGAAGGACCCGGCGCAATTCCGCTGGATCGGCAAGCCGGTCCAGCGTGTGGACGTGCATCAGAAATCGACGGGCAAGGCGATGTACAGCATCGACAGTCGCGTCGACGGCATGCTGCAGGCGGTGGTTCAGCATGCTCCCCGGCTGGGACTGACCGTGGGTGCGATCCGCAATGAGGCCCAGGTCGGCGCGATGAAAGGTGTGCATTCCGTTCACCGTCTGCCGGGCGCAGTCGCGGTGGTGGCCGAGCGGTGGTGGGATGCGAAGCGCGCGGCGGAGGCGCTTCAGGTCGACTGGCGGGAGCCGGGGGCGGATTCCGCAGTGCGTTACATGCCGGCCGATTTCTCGACCGCGGCATTCGCACAGCGCCTCGCCAATGAGCCGGGCGTCGGCGACGACGCCGAGGTTGTTGGAGACGCGAATGCTGCATTCAAGCGTGCGAAGAAGGTCGTCAACGCGACCTATCACAGCCAGTATCTGAATCATGCGCAACTGGAACCGCCGTCGGCGCTCGCGCGATTCAACGCGGACGGCTCGCTCGAACTGTGGATACCCAATCAGGCGCCCGAGATGTTCCAGGCCGATATCGTCAAGCGTACGGGCTTGCCTGCCGAGAAGGTGATCATCCATTCCCCGCTCCTTGGCGGATTCTTCGGACGCCACTTTCTCTACGACACGGCGCTCGTGTATCCGCAGGCCATTCAGCTGGCAAAGGCCGTCGGGCGGCCAGTCAAGGTCATCTGGAGTCGCGAGGAAGAGTTCCTGCGCGATGCATTGCGACCGATGGCCGCGGTGCGCTTCCGTGGCGGACTCGATGCCCAGGGGCTGCCGATCGCCCTCGAAGCGGTGACGGTCACCGAAGGTCCGACCGAAGCGCTCAGCAACAAGCGAGGCGAGACAGTCGATCACAGTGCCGTTGAAGGGCTGGCCGGCAAGAAATATGCGATTCCGGATCGCCGGATCGCTCGGCTTTATGTAAAGAGTCCGATGGTGCAAGGTTACTGGCGCTCGGTCGGCAATTCGATGAACGACTTTTTCTATGAGACGTTCCTGGATGAACTGGCCGACGAGGGGGGGCACGACCCGTATGACTTGCGGATGCGGATGTTGAGCGGCAACAAGCGGCTCACGAATCTGCTGCGTGCGGTGGGCGAAAAGTCCGGAGGTTGGAAGCGCGGACCGTTTACGGCAAGCGACGGAACGCGTCGCGCGCGTGGAGTTGCGATGGCAAGTCCCTTCGGTACCGAGACGGCAGTGATTGCGGAGGTGTCGATCGAGCAAGGGCAAGTCAAGGTGCACGATATCTGGGAGGCGATTGATCCTGGCAGCATCGTCAACCCGGCCATCGTCCAGGCGCAGGTGAGCGGTGCAGTGGCACTTGGACTGTCTCAGGTCCTGCTGGAAGAGGTGACGTACGAAAAGGGTGTGCCGACCGCGCGCAACTACGACATGTACCCGATCCTGCCGCCCGCCCGGATGGCGCGCGTACACGTGCGGATCATCGAGAGTGGCGAAAAGATGGGCGGGATCGGCGAGCCGCCGTTGCCTGCCGTGCCGCCGGCAGTGGCCAATGCGGTTGCCCGGCTGACCGGTCAGCGTATTCGCAGCATGCCGCTCTCGCGCTACACCTTCAACACCTGACATCCTGCCCGGAAAGCCACGCCAGACAATGACGAAAAACTGCTTGAAGAAGGTCCTCGCCATCCTGCTGCCGGCCTGCGTTGTCGCAGCGGCCGGCATCGCCTGGTTCTCGACCCGCTCGCCGGCGTCGCCGTTCGACGGTGCTGCCGATACGGGTGTACCGTCGGCCGAACTGATCAGGCATGGCGAATACGTCGCGCGGCTCGGCGACTGTGTCGCGTGCCACAGTACCCCGCGCAGCGCACCGTTCGCGGGCGGTCTCGAGATGGCCACGCCGATGGGATCGATTTTCGCGACGAACATTACACCCGACGGCGCAACCGGCATCGGTAGCTATACGCTCGCGGATTTCGACCGCGCACTGCGACACGGCGTTGCTCGCGACGGCCATCGGCTCTATCCGGCCATGCCTTACCCGTCCTACTCGAAGCTGGCTGACGATGATGTGCGCGCGCTGTATGCGTACTTCATGCACGGTGTGCAACCGGTTCGGCAGGAAAACAAGCGAAGCGATATCCCCTGGCCGCTGAACATGCGGTGGCCACTTGCGCTGTGGAATGCCGTATTCACCGAGCCGGGAGCCTATCAGTCGAAAGCGGCAGCCGACGAACAATGGAACCGGGGTGCCCATCTCGTCCAGGGGCTCGGCCATTGCGGCAGTTGCCACACGCCGCGCGGCGTGGCGATGAACGAGAAGGCACTCGACGAGCGTAGCGCACTCTATCTGGCCGGCGCCGAACTGGACGGCTGGTATGCGCCGAGTCTGCGGGGCGACGCGAACACCGGGCTCGGCCGCTGGAGCGAAGACGACGTCTTTCGTTTCCTGAGGGCGGGGCGGAATCCGCATGCCGTCGTGTTCGGTTCAATGGCTGACGTGTTCAACAACTCGACGCAATACATGACGGACGACGATCTACGTGCAGTCGCGCACTACCTGAAGTCGCTGCCCGGCGATCCGGCACGCGACGGCGCCCCGTGGCAATACGATGCGGCATCCAACGGACATCTCGCGCTCGATCAGCGGTTGAAGGTACCTGGCGCACAGACGTTCATGGCGAAATGCAGCGCGTGCCACGGCATCGATGGACGCGGACAAGGGCAGTGGATACCGCCCTTGTCAGGCGCCGCGTCGTCGATGGCCGGCACGAACGTGTCGTCTATCAACGTGACGTTAAACGGCTCAGGCCGTGTCGTTGCGGCTGGCGTTCCGGACGCGTATCGCATGCCGCCGTTTCGCAAGCAGCTTTCGGATCAGGAGATTGCGGACGTGCTGACGTTCGTCCGGACGTCGTGGGGTAACCGCGGCGGGGTGGTGAAGGCTGACGAGGTGAAACACCTTCGCGAGCGGACGAATCCGGCCAGCAGCAACGTAATCGTCCTTCAGATGCGTTGAATCAGCGGCCTGGCGGGTGCGATTGTGACCCGTCAGGCCGTAATCAAATCGCCAGGTGTGCATGCCTGGTGCCGCGGATGCTCGATGATCGGTGCGATGCGTTCTGCCGTTTTCTTTAGCGTGCGATTTCATTATTCGGTGGCTGGTGTCGGCGGGGCTTGAGTCGACAGGGTGCCCGCAATGGAGTTGTCTGCGCCCAAATCGCGCACTGTTTTCTCGAACCATCCCAATGTGATCGATTGATGATTTCCGTTCATAGGACCATTCGGCCCCAGGCGGCTTATCGGATAGTCGTGACGCTGGTACATTTCTTTCGTCGTCGAAAGCCGACGCACTTTTCGTAGGTGTTTGCGCCGACAGTCACGAAGTAAGGACTGCGACGTTCAAACGATGGGCGATCGATCCCGTCGCAGAAGCATGATCCATCGGTGTCGCGCGAGATTCATCGTCGCGATTTCGGAATCAGGAGGCTCGCGCCGCAAGGCGCAGGAGACGAGGTGACGCAGCGGACAGTACGCAAGGTGCGTGCGATTCCGGGTGTCATGACGTTCAGTGCACGCGAGCGTGCGCAAGGAAGAGCTTTCTGGAGCTGAAACAATGCGTTTTTCATCTACGGCGGCGGTTGGAATTGCACGTGCGCATTCCGAATCGATTCGTTTCCCGCAACGCCGGCCGCGTCAATTTCAAGGGTTCAATTTCATCACGCCGGATCGCCGATCGGTTGATCGCATCGATTGCGTTGGCGCATGCCGCGTTCAGGTTCCGCTCGATGTAGTGGCGTCTTGTCGATGACCAACACATGATCGGCCAATAACGCATCCCGTACGAAGCCGACAGACCGATCGTCGGCTTGCGTTCCTTCCGTACCAATTCAACCCGATATCGCTAGTGCGCGGCGCGATGCTCACCGGACTTGTCCGGGAGCAAGGCGTCGCCATTCCGAGCCTATGCGCAGCGTTCGCGATTCTGGCGGTTAGACGATGCGTCGCGCCCGAGTCGTGTGGCGCCGTTCATGACACGAGCGTCTCGTAGTGACTGCGAGTCGCTACCGGCGGTGTCGTGTGCCGGTGACGCCGGACGGTGGCGCGGGCAGTGCAAATGCCGGGTCAATTCGCGGGGCCTGACCTTGTCGGTTTCGGGTACTCGTCGCCGACCGATACCGATTCGTTGTAATTCTCAGAGGTTGCACCATGAAGATCGAATGGATCTCAAATCGCTTTATTCTCGCCGCGACTGCGGCGGCAACGCTGGCAGCTTGCGGAAAAGCGAGTCCGCCGCCTGAATCGCCTACACCGGAAGTGGGCGTGGTGACAGTTCGGCCGCAATCGGTCCCGGTCATTTCCGAACTTCCCGGCCGCAGCAGTGCGTTCCTGGTTGCGCAAGTACGCGCACGGGTCGACGGCATCGTGCTGCGCCGTGAATTCACCGAAGGCACCGACGTCAAGGCCGGCCAGCGTCTCTACAAGATCGATCCTGCACCGTACATCGCAGCGTTGAATAGCGCGAAGGCGACGCTCGCGAGGGCGCAGGCGAACCTCGTCACGCAGAACGCGCTGGTCGCGCGCTACAAGGTGCTGGTGGCCGCGAACGCGGTCAGCAAGCAGGACTACGACAACGCGGTGGCCACGCAAGGCCAGGCGGCGGCGGACGTCGCGGCCGGCAAGGCAGCGGTCGATACCGCGCAGATCAACCTCGGCTATACGGACGTCGTGTCGCCGATCACCGGCCGCGTCGGCATTTCGCAAGTCACGCCGGGCGCCTACGTGCAGGCGAGCCAGGCGACGCTGATGTCGACGGTGCAGCAGCTCGATCCGGTCTATGTCGACCTGACGCAGTCGAGCCTCGAGGGGCTGAAGCTGCGCCAGGACGTGCAGAGCGGCCGCCTGAAGACGAGCGGCCCGGGCGCGGCGAAGGTGTCGCTGATCCTGGAGGACGGCAAGACCTATTCCGACGCCGGCAAGCTGCAGTTCTCGGACGTGACGGTCGACCAGACGACGGGCTCGGTGACGATCCGCGCGGTCTTCCCGAACCCGGGCCGCGTGCTGCTGCCGGGGATGTTCGTGCGCGCACGGATCGAGGAAGGCGTGAACGAGAACGCGTTCCTGGTGCCACAGATCGGCGTCACGCATGACCAGAAGGGTCTACCGGTCGCTCTGATCGTAGGCACAAACAACAAGGTCGAGACGCGTCAGTTGAAGACGACCGGCATGCAAGGTCGGAACTGGATCGTCGAAGGCGGCCTGCAAGCGGGCGACCGCGTGATCGTGCAGGGCGTCGAGAAGGTTCGTCCGGGCGCGACGGTGAAGTCGGTCGCCGCGCAGTTGCCGGCATCGGGTGCAGCCGCATCCGCCGCGCCAGTCGCCGCAGCCATTTCGGCTGTCGCCGCATCGGGTGCTGCGCCGGCAAGCGCTGCCGCTGCTTCGAGCGCGCAATAACAGGGAGCCTGTTTCATGGCAAAGTTTTTTATCGATCGCCCGATCTTCGCGTGGGTGATCGCGATTGTATTGATGCTGGCCGGGATCGCTTCGATTTTTTCGCTTCCCGTGTCGCAATACCCGAATATCGCGCCACCTGCGATCCAGATCACCTCGAGTTATCCGGGCGCCTCCGCGAAGACGGTGGAAGACACGGTGACGCAGGTGATCGAGCAGCAGATGAGCGGTCTCGACAACTTCCTGTACATGTCGTCGACGAGCGACGACTCGGGAAACTCGACCATCACCATTACGTTTGCGCCCGGCACGAATCCGGATGTCGCGCAGGTTCAGGTGCAGAACAAGCTATCGCTCGCGACACCGATCCTGCCGCAGGTCGTGCAGCAGCTTGGCTTGCAGGTGACGAAATCGAGCAACAACTGGTTGCTGTGGTTCACGTTCAACTCCGAAGACGGCAGCATGTCCAAGGACGATCTGACGAACTATGTTGCGTCGCATGTGCTGGATCCGTTGAGCCGGACCAACGGCGTCGGGCGTACCTTCCTGCTTGGATCTCAATACGCGATGCGAATCTGGTTGGATCCGAACAAGCTGACGAACTTTGAGCTTACGCCGGCCGATGTGACGGCTGCGATCAGTGCACAGAACGTACAGGTGGCTGCGGGTCAGCTTGGCGGTACGCCGGCGAAGCCCGGTACGATGTTGCAGGCAACGCTGACCGAAGCGACACTGCTGCGTACGCCGCAGGAGTTCGAGAACATCTTGCTGAAGGTCAACCAGGACGGTTCGCAGGTGCGTCTGAAGGATGTTGGCAGGGTCGCGCTTGGTTCGGAAAATTATACGTTCGACACGAAGTATATGGGCCAGCCGACCGCGGGCCTGGGGATCCAGTTGGCCACGGGCGCCAATGCACTTGCCACGGCGAAGCTGCTCAAGAGTCAGGTCGAGGCACTTTCCAAGTACTTCCCGCCGGGGATGGTGGTGCATTATCCGTACGACACCACGCCGTTCGTGAAGCTGTCGATCGAGGAAGTCGTCAAGACACTGATCGAGGGCATCGTGCTCGTGTTCCTCGTGATGTACCTGTTCCTGCAGAACCTGCGTGCGACGATCATCCCGACGATCGCGGTGCCGGTCGTGCTGCTCGGCACGTTCGCGATCATGGGCCTTGCGGGCTTCTCGATCAACACGCTGTCGATGTTCGGCCTCGTGCTCGCCATCGGCCTGCTGGTTGACGATGCGATCGTGGTGGTCGAAAACGTCGAACGCGTGATGGTCGAGGAGGGGCTCTCGCCGAAGGAAGCGACCAAGAAGGCGATGGAGCAAATCACGAGTGCGCTCGTCGGTGTGGCGCTCGTGCTGTCGGCGGTGTTCGTGCCGGTGGCATTCTCCGGTGGGTCGGTCGGCGCGATCTATCGTCAGTTCTCGCTGACGATCGTGTCGGCGATGGTGTTGTCGGTGCTCGTTGCATTGATCCTGACACCTGCACTGTGCGCGACGATCCTCAAGCCAGTCCCGCAAGGGCATCACGAAGAGAAGAAAGGCTTCTTCGGCTGGTTCAACCGTACGTTCGATCGCAACCGCGATCGCTATACCGGCGGCGTGCATCACGTGATCAAGCGCTCGGGCCGATGGATGCTCATTTACCTGGTCGTGATCGTCGCGGTGGGCTTCCTGTTTGTGCGTCTGCCGAAGTCGTTCCTGCCCGACGAAGATCAGGGCTACATGTTCATGATCGTGCAGACACCGTCGGGCTCCACGCAGGAAACGACCGGCGTCACGCTCGATAATATTACCGAGCATATGAAGACGGCGGAGAAGGATACCGTCGATTCGGTATTCACCGTCAACGGTTTCAGTTTTGCGGGGCGCGGTCAAAACGCCGGACTCGTTTTCGTGAAGCTCAAACCGTATGAGCAGCGTCAACGTGCGTCACAAAAGGTCGCCGCACTGATCGAGCGCACCGCCGCGCATTATTCGCGGTACAAGGATGCGGTCGTGATTCCGTTCAATCCGCCGTCGATTCCGGAGCTCGGCACCGCGGCCGGCTTCGACTTCGAGCTGACGGACAACGCCGGTCTCGGCCACGATGCGCTGATGGCGGCGCGTAACCAGTTGCTCGGGATGGCCGAGAAGGACCCCACGCTGGCGTTGGTGCGTCCGAACGGCCTGAACGACACGCCGCAGTATAAGGTCGACATCGACCGCGAGAAGGCGAATGCGCTCGGCGTGACGGCATCGGCGATCGACCAGACGTTCTCGATCGCATGGGCGTCGCAGTTCGTGAACAACTTCCTCGATACCGATGGCCGAATCAAACGCGTGTACGTGCAATCCGATGCGCCGTTCCGGATGACGCCGGAGGACATGAACATCTGGTACGTGCGCAACAGCTCGGGCGGGATGGTTCCGTTCAGCGCGTTCGCGACCGGCCACTGGACGTACGGTTCGCCGAAGCTCGAGCGCTACAACGGGATCTCGGCGATCGAGATCCAGGGGCAAGCATCCGCAGGCAAGTCGACCGGTCAGGCGATGGCTGCGATGGAAGGGCTCGTGAGCAAGCTGCCGGTCGGTATCGGCTATTCGTGGACCGGCCTGTCGTTCCAGGAAATCCAGTCCGGCTCGCAGGCGCCGGTGCTGTACGCGATCTCGATCCTGGTCGTGTTCCTGTGTCTCGCGGCGCTGTATGAAAGCTGGTCGATCCCGTTCTCGGTGATCATGGTGGTGCCGCTCGGCGTCGTGGGCGCACTGCTCGCGGCGACGATGCGCGGCCTCGAGAACGACGTGTTCTTCCAGGTCGGCCTGTTGACCACGGTGGGCTTGTCCGCGAAGAACGCGATTCTGATCGTCGAGTTCGCGCGCGAACTGCAGATGACGGAGAAGATGGGGCCGATCGAGGCCGCGCTGGAAGCGGCGCGTCTGCGGCTGCGTCCGATCCTGATGACGTCGCTCGCGTTCATTCTCGGTGTGATGCCGCTCGCGATCAGTAACGGCGCGGGTTCGGCGAGCCAGCACGCGATCGGTACCGGCGTGATCGGCGGGATGATCACGGCGACGTTCCTCGCGATCTTCATGATCCCGATGTTCTTCGTGAAGATTCGCGCGATCTTCAGCGGCGAGAAGGAAGACGTCGACGAGGCGCTGCGCCTGGCTCAGGAGCACTCGCACCACGAAGAGAAGCCGGGCAACGGCGACGAAGGCAACAAGGGACAGTGATGATGCAAAAACACGCTTTGACTGCAATCGCGGTCGCGCTCCTTGCCACGGGCTGCACGATGGCGCCGCATTACAAGCGGCCCGACGCACCCGTCGCGCAGGCGTACCCGGCCGACGGCGTCTATGCGACGCAGCCGGGTGCTGCCGGCGCGCGCAGCGCGAACGGGCAAGCTGCGACCGCCATCGGCTGGCGCGAATTCTTCGTCGATCCGCGCCTGCAGCGGCTGATCGAGATCGCGCTGAAGAACAACCGCGACCTGCGCGTCGCGGTGCTGAACATCGAGGCGGCGCGCGCGCAGTACCAGATCACGCGCGCCGGCCTGTTCCCGACGCTCGACGGCACGGGCACCGGCAATATCCAGCGCGTGCCGCAGGGCCTTTCGCAGACCGGTGCGCCGTACATCTCGCGCGCCTACAACGTCGGCCTGTCCGCGTCGTGGGAGCTCGATCTGTTCGGCCGCGTGCAGAGCCTGAAGGACCGGGCGCTCGCGCAGTACCTGTCGACGTCGTATGCACGGCAGGCCACCGAGATCTCGCTGGTGTCGCAGGTCGCGGATCAGTACCTGACGCTGCTGTCGACCGACGACCTGCTGAAGGTCACGGAAAATACGCTGAAGACCGCGCAGGCGTCGTACGACCTGACCAAGCTGCAGTTCGACAACGGCACGGGCTCCGAGCTCGAGCTGCGTCAGGCGCAGACGGTGGTCGAGCAGGCGCTGTCGAACCAGCAGGCCCAGGCGCGCGCGCGTGCGCAGGCATTGAATGCACTGGTGCTGCTGGTCGGCGAGCCGCTGCCGGACGATCTGCCCGCAGGCATGCCGCTCGACGCGCAGAACCTGCTGACGGACGTGCCGGCCGGCCTGCCGTCGGACCTGCTGACGCGTCGCCCCGACGTGATGCAGGCCGAGCAGACGCTGCTGGCCGCGAACGCGAACATCGGCGCGGCACGCGCGGCGTTCTTCCCGCGCATCTCGCTGACGGGCGCGTTCGGTACCGGGAGCCCCACGCTCGGCGGGCTGTTCAAGGCCGGCACGGCGGCGTGGTCGTTCGCGCCGCAGATCACGATGCCGATCTTCGAAGGCGGGCAGAACATCGCGAACCTGAACCTCGCGAACGTGCAGAAGCGCATCGAGATCGCCAACTACGAGAAGGCGATCCAGTCGGCGTTCCGCGAAGTGTCCGACGGGCTGGCGGCACGCGGCACGTACGACCAGCAGATCGCCGCGCTCGAGCGCAACGAGCACGCGCAGCAGCGTCGTTTCGATCTGTCGGACCTGCGCTACAAGAACGGGGTCGACAGCTACCTGTCGGTGCTGACCGCGCAAACCGATCTGTACTCGGCACAGCAGACGCTGATCAACGCGCGTCTGGCCCGCTGGACGAACCTGGTCACGCTGTATCGCGCGCTGGGCGGCGGCTGGATCCAGCGTGCGGGCGAGACGCCGCGCGCGCCGGACCAGACGGTCGCTTCCGATGGTTCGTAAGACCAAGCGCAGTGCATTGCTCACCCGCGAAGCTATTCTGGATGCGGGTGAGCGTCTATTTGTCGAGCACGGATTTCAGGCCGTCACCCTCGATGACATTGCGAAGTCCGCGACAGTCACGCGCGGTGCCGTGTACTGGCACTTCAGCAGCAAGAGCGATTTGCTGCGTGAAATATTCGTGAGATTGCAGCGCGGGCTGAGACAGGATCTGCTTGAGCTGGCGCAGTGCGCGAGCAGTGCCGCGGCGTCCCGCAACGTCACCCGCTTTTGTCGAATGACGTTAACCGACGGTAGGATGAAGCTCGGCGACGGCACATCTATCGGCTGGTGGATCGCAAACTATGGTGTATTTCTCGAAGATCCTGATACCGCGTTTCTGGTCGGAGAATTGTTTCAGGAGATGCACGAGGCCCTCTCTGAAGTCATCAAGAAATCCCGTGCTGATCAGGACGGCACCGATTCAAAGGCGCGGCGAGCACCCGAAACGGACGCGTTTATGTTGCAAGCGCTTCTTGTCGGATATGCAAGGCTGATCTCGATGCAGGCGCAGCCGCGCAACATCAGGACTACCGCGGCGTGCATGGCGCGGCGGGCGGCAGAGACGATGAATTCGTAAGCTGCTTCAGGCTTCGCAGAGTTGATCTAGATACCGCAGGCATGAGCAAGCTTGCCCCGCCGCAATTTCGCGCATCAATTGGAACGCGTGCCGATCACTGAAACTGCGTGGTAACATGCGCGTTACAGAGACATTACGCCCGTGGGGGCGCGGGTACCCCCAGAACGCGCAATGTAGCATACCGACTTCCAATAACCTTCGAGAGGGAATGCTGCCGATATGATGCGCTCAGTCCAACGTATCCTTGCCATCTTCGAGAGCTTTAGCGCTGAAAGAAGCAGCCTGTCGTTGCAGGAGATCGCCGATCGTATCGATCTGCCGAAATCCACGACCTTCCGAATCGTCCAGAGTCTCGAGCGTGCCGGGTATCTCGTCCGCCTGGAGGACAACCAGTACTGCCTGTCATTTCGTTTTACGAGACTGGCCGGCCTGGTTCGAAGCACACTGACGATTCGCGAGATTGCGCGGCCGTTCCTGCTCGAACTGGCGGAGCAGACGAAGGAAACCGTGTCGATTCACACGGTCAACGGCGGGAACCGCGTGTGCATCGATGCCGTGTCCACAGGCACGGCACCGCTGCGGGCGGTCGTTCAGGCCGGCGAGCAGATTCCGCTGCTGGCGGGTTCCGCGTCGAAGGTGTTGATGGCTTATCTGCCCAAGACCGACCTCACGCCGATCGTGGCCAGCGTCGCACGAGCGCGAAAAATGACGAAAACCGACGTGCTCGAGGAACTCGCGCAGGTGCGTGACCAAGGCTACGCCGTTTCGCATGGCGAGCGACTCCTCGGCATTTCCGCGATTTCGGCACCGATCAAGGACTTCAACGAGGAAGTGCACTATTGCCTGTCGGTCGGCGCGCCGACCGTCCGGATGCAAATGCACGAAAAGGAGTTCATCAAGCTCGCCGTGACGTCGGCGGCCGATATTTCGCGTCAGTACGGCGGCAAGGCGCAGTAGCGGCACATTGTTGCCGGCGGCTGCGCGTTGCCGCGTATGGCAGTCAGAAGAGCGAGCCGATCATGCCTCCCTCGACGGCGACGGTCGAGCCCGTGATGAACCCTGCCTGCATGGACGCGAGGAACGTCACCACCCCTGCCAGTTCCTCCTGGGAACCCATGCGTCCCAGCGGCGTGAGCTTCTTGCGCGCTTCCGCCTGTTCGGCCGTATACGCAGCGCTGCCGCTGCGGTGCGGTGTTTCGATGAGTGCCGGGGCGACGCAGTTCACCGTGATGCCTCGATCGCCGAGTTCGTTGGCAAGGTGCTTCATGTAGGCAGTGACACCAGCGCGGAAGACGGTCGACAGGCTATGGTGCGGCATCGGTGACTTCACGGATGCGGAGGTAATCGCGATGATGCGCCCCCAGCCGCGTTCGCGCATCGTCGGCGTCATTCGCTGGAGAACCTGAATGGTGCTCCAGAGCTGATTCTGGTACGCCTCGTTCCATCTGGCTTCGTCGGTTTCGTCCAGCGTCGCGCGTATCGGGTTGGGCGGGCGGCTCGTATTCACGACGACGATGTCGAGGCCACCGAATTCGCGTTCGATCGCGGCCGAGAGGTTCTCCACGTCGCTGCTCACGCGCATGTCTCCAGCCACCGGAAGCGCCCGTACGCCGTACTTTTGTTCGATCTCGTCCGCAACGGCACGCAGTTTGTCGGCCGACCGTGCAAACAGCACGATGTTGACGCCTTCAGCCGCGAGGGCGTGGGCGATATTTCTGCCCATTCCGCCGCTCGAGGCGGTCACGAGGGCAGTTTTTCCGTTGATTCCCAAATCCATGAAGGTTCTCGCAATGCTCGGGGAGGGGATTGGTCGGGTCAGGCCGAAATGATGACTTCGTTGCCTTCGACGCTGAAACGATGCGGCATGTCTTCCGATACCCATTCCATATAGGAGAGAACTTCCGCGAATCGGCGGTCGGCCGGATGCAGTATCTCCGGCCGATATTGCTTGTCGATCGCCATCGGAAGAAACGAGGTGCGTACGATGCCTTCATGGGAAAGGGTCGCTTTTGCCAGCAGCGCGAGCGTGCACGCCTTGCCGTAGGGCATGAACGGATACTCGGGATCGAGATCCGTATGGTTGCGCACGGCGCCGTGCGCCCAGGCCGGTTCGTCGTGCCATGACGGCGCGGCGAACGGCTTTGTCATCGCGAACACGCCGAGGCTATAGAAGATCGTCTTGCCTCGATAAACCTCGATCGCCTTCGGGATGTGCGGGGAATGTCCGACGACGAGGTCGGCGCCGGCATCGATCGCCGCGTGAGCCACGGCGACTTGATAGTCGGGGATGATGCGCGGTAGGCGAATCACGCCGGCGTGGTACGCGAGTACGACGACATCGACCTGACTCCGCAGCACCGCGATGTCCTCCTGCAACATGCCGAGATCGCGCGGGTCGGGCTCCGTGCGTACACGTACCGACTGATGCGGGCCGCGCGTCTCGTATTGCGTTGCGATCCCGATGTTCATGACGCCCGGCTTGTCCGGTCCGGCCTCACTACCCTTGGCAGCGACGGAGGTATAGCCCAGATAGCCAACGGTCACGCCGTTCTTCTCGACGATCGCGGCGCGCCGCGCTTCCTCGCGGTTCTTGCCCGCGCCCGTTACCTGGACGCCATGTGCGTTCAGCAACGTCCTGGTGTCCAGCATTGCGTCCACGCCCGCATCGCAGCTATGGTTGTTTGCGAGGGTGACCGCGTCAAAAAGCCCGCCTGTAAAGATCTGCGCCATTTCGACCGGCTGGCAGACTTGCGGCGCGTGCTCGGTTTTCACGCCGCGGGCCGAATACGCCCGCATGCAGTTGATGAAGCGGAAGTCGGCGCGCTCCAGTGCGGGGCGGACGAGCGCCGTGTAGCCATCGATCGGAAAACCCTCGTCCGGCCCGTGAACCGGGCCGCAATCTCCTGCGATGAGCAGCGAGGCGGTGTGTGTCATTGCTCCTCCAGCATATATCCAATCGCGCTCACCCGGTCGTTCGATTCAGGCAGGGCGATTGGGTCGTTTGGTTCTGATGAGTGGAACTGGTACCGATAAACAGAACCTATGATAGCATTACTTTCAACGCAGGAAACCGGCATGTTCGAGCCTGGCCGGGCAGCAGGCCACACTTGTTCGCTGCAGTATTCGACGCACGATGCAAGGGGGGCCCGGAGTATTTCTCGTGCCGGGACGGCGGACGATTTCAACCTTGGAGACAGGAGCACAGGAGAGCCTCATGAATTCAACTCATCACGGTCCCGGCTGGACGCCGCCGCAGCGGCTCGAAGGCAAGGTAGCGGTAGTCATCGGTGCCGGGCAGAGCCCCGGCGAAGGATTCGGAAACGGTCGTGCGACGGCGATGCGCTTCGCGCGAGAGGGCGCCCGCGTCCTCGCCGTCGACAGGAATTTCGAATCGGCTGAAGAAACGGCGGCCCTGATCCGCAGCGAAGGGTTCGAAGCGGTGGCGGCGGCAGCGGACGTGACGCGCGAAAGCGAGCTCGGGCAAGCCATGCTGCAAGCGAAGCAGCGCTGGGGCACGCTCGACATTCTGCACAACAACGTGGGCGTGAGCCTCGGCGGCGGCGATTCAGACCTGATGGAGCTCACCGAGGAAAAATTCGACAACATTTGCCGCATCAATCTGCGCGGCACGATGTTCGCATGCAAGCATGCGGTCGCGATCATGCGGGAACAGCGTTCCGGCGCGATCGTCAACGTTGCGTCGGCTGCCGCACTCGGCAAATATCCGTATGCGGTTTACAAGGCAACCAAGGCAGGCGTGATCGCATTTACCGAACAGCTGGCACTGCAGAATGCGCCCTTCGGTATTCGGGCGAACTGCATCTTGCCTGGACTGATCGCTACCCCGATGGCCGTCGAGACGCGCGTGCGCGAATGGAACCAGCCGCGCGAGCAGGTGGAGGCCGAACGTAACGCGAAGGTGCCGCTCGGCCGGCAGGGAACCGCGTGGGACGTGGCGAATGCCGCGCTGTTTCTGGCATCGGAGGAAGCCGACTTCGTCACGGGTATTTCGATGCTGGTCGACGGCGGCCGCATCCTGAACAGGATCTGAAGAGGTTCGCGTGACCGGAGTGGAGCATCACCCCGGTTCCCGCAGTCCCATTGTGCGTGCGTGCCCGATCAGGCATGCACGCACAAACAGCAAATCAGCGGACGCCGACGATACCCATCCAGTACTGAAGCTGGTCATCCGGCGTATCGACGTCGTACTTCCGTACAAACTCGAGTCGTCCATCCGTGAGGATCCGGAATACGGAGAGCGCCGCCGGCGTGACCTCGACGTCGTCGCCGCGGCGAACCGCGAGTGCCTTGATGCTGGCTGCGACGAGGAGGCGACCGCTCGGGTCGCATGCGAACGTCCGGACGTGAAACGACTGCGTGTCGGCGTGCTGAATCGGCTCGAGGTTGCCGGAGTCGGGATCGATGCGGAACACGGCGATGTTGTTTTCTCCGCCGCCAAACACCTTCCGGCCTGCAAAGTCGACCGTATGGTCGGCGCGGTTTGCCACGTAAACGAATCGACCGTTCGGGTGGACATGGATCGGGCCGCCGAGCTGGCGCGGATTGACTCGGCGCGGTTCCGCCAACGTGTCGACTGTACAGGTCGGGTGCGGATCGATCACACCGCCGGCGAAACGAAACAGATAGATCCGGTTGGTGCGTTCGTCGGACGCATAGAGCCAAGGCTTCGATGGATGGAAGTCGACGTGCCGCGGCCCGAACCCGTACCCGCCGTCGGGCGCGACGATCTGACCGGGTGACAGCTTGCCGTCCTTGAATTCAAAGGAGCGCAGCGCCCCTGGCTCCTCAGCGCGCTCGCCCTGCGCCTGATTGCCGCGATCGACGATCAACGCATGCGAGCCGCCTGGAAACACCATGACCTGGTGCGGATAGATACCAAAGTCCAGCATTTCCGGATGTGCGACCGATGCGCCGATCGTCCCGTCTTGTTCGATACGGTGTACGGTAATCCCGCTCGTCGGAAAATTGTGGCCGTTCAAGATGAAGCGCCCGGCAGGATCCACACACATGTGAACCGCGCGGCGTTCTAGAGCCTGCGGCTCGCCGTGCGCGGACAGCGCGCCGTCCGCCGCGATCGTGAACGCGCTCACGTGGTTGAAGTCGGATCGCACGCGCGGCCCGCCATTGCTGGTGGACACGTACAGATGCGGACGGGACGGGTGGGGCCACGCGTACTGTACCTTGGCCGGCACGCGTATCGTTGCTTTCTTCGAAAGGGTCGCCGCGTCGACGTCGACGTCATAGTGCGTCATCGCATCACCGACTGCGCTGTATAAGGCTACGCCTGCCATGTGGATTCTCCAGATAAGCGCCGTTTTCAGGAACCGGCTTAAAAGACGACCGAACACGCCCGCCGCGTTGCCGGCGTGTTCGCACCGATGTGGATGTGGCGATCGACGTCTTATGCGTGAGCGTCGGCCACCGGCGTGAACATCGGAATCGAATGGCCACCTTCCGATTGCTTGAACACGACCTTGACACGCTGGCCGATCCTCACCGCATCGAGATCGGTATCGACGATGTTCGTCATGAGCGTGGTGCCCTCGTCGAGCGTCACGTACGCAATGCAGTACGGCGTAGCCGTTCCGCGGCGCGTGACGCTGAATGCGTAAATCGTCCCGAGGCCGCGCGCATCCTTCCATTCGAGGTCGTCACTCCAGCAGAACGGGCACAGCGATCGCGGATAGTGATGCGGCTCGTGACAGGCGTTGCAGTGCTTGACGAGGAGCCTGCCATCCGACGCCGCGTTGAAATACGGTTCGTCGCCCGGGTTCAGTGCGGGATCGTTGATCTTGCGGTCTGTATACAGGGTGGCCATTTGCTTACTCTCTTTCCATGATGAGCGTTGCGGCGCCATGACGGTGCCCGATCGCGCCGCCGATGCCAGTGGCGAGTGCCAGTGAGCAATCGCGGACTTGCAGTTTCGGGTGGGCCTCGCCGCGCAACTGGCGAACGGCCTCGATGATCTTGGTGATCCCGCCGCGGTTCGACGGGTGGTTGTTGCACAGCCCGCCGCCGTCCGTATTGAACGGCAGCTTTCCGATCCCGGATATCAGATTGCCGTCGGCCACGAACTTTCCGCCTTCCCCTTTCTTGCAGAAGCCAAGATCCTCGAGCTGCAGGATCACCGTGATCGTGAAGCTGTCGTAGATCGACGCGTACTGGATGTCCGACGGGCGGACGCCGGCTTCCTCGAACGCGCGAGGGCCCGTCCACGCGGCGCCCGTGTAGGTGAGATCGATCTTGCCGCCCATCTGATGCTTCGTGGATTCGCCGCTGCCGAGCAGTTTGACGCGCGGGCGATTGAGCGATTTCGCAATTTCCGGGCGCGCGACGATCACGGCGCCGCCGCCATCGCTGACGACGCACGAGTCGAGCCGGTGAAGCGGATCCGAGATCATGGGCGAAGCGAGGACGTCTTCCACGCTGACCACTTTCTGCAGCATCGCATTCGGGTTGTGCTGCGCATGATGCGATGCGGCGACCTTGACCCACGCGAGTTGCTCGCTGGTGGTGCCGAATTCGTACATGTGCCGCATGGCTGCCATTGCGTACAGGTTTACGGTCACCGGGTTGTACGGCATCTCATAGGGCGCGTCGGGAAGATTGACGCCGCGCACGCGTACCTGCGTGCCGGAAATACCTTCCGAGTTGGGCCGGCCGGCGAGCGTGATGAGCGCGACGTTGCACTTCCCGGCTGCAATGGCTTCCGCCGCGTGCGCAACGTGGATCAGATACGAGCAGCCGCCCATATCCGTCGAGTCGATGTGCTTCAGCTTGTTCAGGTTCAGGTAGTTGGCCATCGACCACGCATTCGCGCCGGGCGCGTCACCGGCACAGAAATACCCGTCGATGTCGTCTTTCGCCAGGCCGGCATCTTCGAGCGCGCCCTTGGCGACCTCCGCGTGCAACTGTGCAACCGAATGATCCGGCGCCTTGCGCAACGGGTGCTCGTACGCGCCGACGATATAGGCCTTGCCTCTGATGGTCATGTGTTGACACTCCTCCATGTTTGCGAAACGGAACGGCCGGATCGGCCGGGGCGTTGTGGCACGAGCTTCCAGTGCTGCTGCAATGTATTCACTAGCCCGGTAGATCGCCGTACACGTCTATTTACCCGGTGACGCAGTGTGATTCTTTGGTTTCACTGAGTGGAATTGATGCTACTGAGTAAAACACATGATACCATCGGATCGACGTTGCACAGGGATGCGTGAACATGCTGGCCAGCGAAACGGGGCGTCCCGCTTGCACCCGGAACACGTTGCATTTGCGTGCGCAGCGCGCATGCAACTCCGGATGGTTCTTACGAAATGGAAAACGAGATGAGCGACCTTCAGCTTGTGAAATATGACGTGGAGGACGGCGTTGCCGTCATCACCATCGACAATCCGCCCGTCAATGCGCTGGCACCGGGAATGCGGGAGAGCATCATCGATGGCGTTGCGCGTGCGAATGCCGACCCTGGCATCGATGCGGTTGTCCTCATCGGCGCCGGGCGCAATTTCATTGCCGGTGCAGACATTCGGCAGTTCGGCAAGGCGCGATCGGTTACCAGCAGCGTGAGTACGGCCGAGCTGGACGCGAGCCGGAAGCCGGTGATTGCCGCAGTGCACGGCTATGCGCTAGGTGCCGGGCTCGAGCATGCCCTCGCATGTCACTACCGCATTGCATCGACGGATGCCAAGGTTGGCTTGCCGGAGGTGTCGATTGGAATCGTTCCGGCCGGCGGCGGCACGCAGCGGCTTTCGCGCCTGATCGGACCGGAAGCGGCGCTCGACATCATCGTGACTGGGCGTCATGTCGGTGCCGACGAAGCATTGCGTCTCGGCATCGTCACCGAAATCGTGAGTCCGGACGCTCTGCGCACCGCTGCGCTTGACCTTGCAAAGCGCGTTGCCGAAGCGAGGCCGCTTCCGCGCGTCCGGGATCGATCGGATCGCATCGAGGAGACGCGGCGCGACAGGACTCGCTGGGATGCCGCGCGCGCGAAGGCGCTCGCGCGAGCCCGAAAATTGCAGGCGCCTCAGCATGCGATCGCATGTGTCGAGGCGTCGATCGACAAACCGTTCGACGAGGGCCTCGCGCTCGAACAGCGTTCGATTGCCGAGCTGGAAGGATCGGACGAAGCCCGCGCATTGCGTTACGCGTTCTTTGCGGAGCGGGAAGCGGCAAAAATTCCCGGGGTGCCGGCCGATCTCAAGCCGTCGCAGATCGCATCGGCGGCCGTGATCGGCGCCGGAACGATGGGGAGCGGAATTGCGATGTGCTTCGCGGATGCCGGTATTCCGGTGCAGGTACTAGAAGCCACACCCGAGGCATTGGAGCGCGGTCTGAATCGCATTCGTGATACCTACGCGGTCCGAGTCAAGCGAGGAAGCCTGACGCAGCCGGAGATGGATGCTCGGATGGCCTGTATCCGGACCGCCGAACGCTACGAGGAAATTGCCGATTGCGATGCGGTGGTCGAGGCGGTATTCGAGCGCATCGATCTCAAGCGGGAAGTATTTTCGAAGCTCGATGCGGTGATGAAGCGTGGTGCATTGCTGCTCACGAATTCGTCCGCGATCGACATCGATACGATGGCAGCGATGACCAATCGTCCGCAGGACGTTGCCGGCGCCCACTTCTTTGCGCCGGCGAACGTCATGAAGCTGTGCGAAATCGTCCGGGGCGACGTGTCCTCGATCGAGACGATTGTCCGCGCATCGCGAATGGGGCGAGATCTCGGTAAGGTCAGCGTCGTGTCGGGTACATGCGATGGTTTTGCCGCGAACCGCAGCCGTGCGCCGCTGGTTACCGAGATGATGCTGATGCTCGAGGAGGGGGCACTTCCCGAGCAGGTCGACAAGGTCATGGTCGAGTTCGGGTATCCGATGGGGCCGTTCGCCGTCAGCGATCTGTCCGGGCTCGACGTCAGTTACGACACGCGCAAGCGTCGTGCCGCGGCGGATCCCACTTACCGCAAGCTGCACGTTCCCGACCGCATGGTGGAACTGGGCAGAAAAGGGCAGAAGTCTGGCGCCGGGTGGTATCGGTACGAAGAAGGAGATCGCACCCCGCGTCCGGACGCCGAGGTCAGACGAATCATCTCGGAAGTCGCCAGCGAGCTCGGCGTTCCGCAACGGGAGTTCACTGACGATGAAATCTTGAGACGGATGCTGTTCGCGTCCGTAAACGAGGCCTGCAAGATCCTCGAGGACGGCAAGGCATATCGGGCGAGCGACATCGATGTCATGTGGCTCTATGGCTTCGGCTTCCCGCGACATCGCGGTGGGCTGATGTACTGGGCCGATTCGATCGGCGCGAAGGAGATCCATCGGCAGGTTTGCGAATGGCACGAACGCTACGGGAAGCGCTGGCAGCCGAGCGAACTGCTGTCGCGGGTGGCCGATAGCGGCACTTTGTTGCGTGATGCGAAGGCGGGGAGCTGAACGGCGACGCGTGCGTTGCATCGTTGACGCCGGCGGTCGCGATCGGGCGGCCGCCGGGTATTGAAGATCGATGAAATGGTGAAGCAGATGAGTGCAAACGTGAAAACGACCGAAAGCGGCGCAGCGCCGGAAAGCGGATCGGTGCAACAGGAGTTCAAGCTGTGGCAATGCGTCCTGTGCGGCTTTGTCTACGACGAAGCGGAAGGCATGCCGGCCGAAGGCATTCCTGCCGGGACGCGCTGGGAGGATGTGCCGGACGACTGGATCTGTCCGGAGTGTTCCGCGACGAAGATCGACTTCGAGATGATCGAGATCTAAGGCGTTCAGCGTCGGCACGCCGTGAATCGCGTCCGGCGCAGCGCCAGGATGTCGGCGTTCGGAGCATCGGGAGCAGGCAATGGGGCACGGGCAATCGCTACGCTGGATCGTCAGCAAATGGTTTGGCGCAACGCATGGGCGCTCGATACGATTGACCCGATCGGGCCTCGGTCATCCCCACGCCGTGCGTTGCGTGCGTGTTGACGCAACGGTGGCGGGGCGGGAAATGACGATCTTCTTCTTTCGCGGTGAAGACGGGTGCTGGAGCGTGTCGCCGCCCAGGAGCAGACGAACGGTTCGTGCAGCGGATTGAACCACACGTCGCCGCGCGGGATTTATCCCCGATGCACGCATTGATGCTGGAATGGCATCGAACACAAGTCTATCTAAATGCACCGTTCCGGTCGCTGGCGGTGTCGGCTAGTGCCGGAATATTTGCCCATCGACGTCGGTGTGGACTTCGTACCGATTGATCTAACGGAAATCTGGTTGTTCGTGCGGACTGGCTCGCGTGCATGCCGAAACGCGACATTCACGTCGGGCGTAGAGTCCATCCGATAGATTGCACCGGCGCACGGCGGCATCCAACGAATCGTGACATCGGACGCCGCCGTCAAGGGTTGCTCGGCCACGGTTCCGTTACATCGCTCGCGTTCTGTGTTTTTGACCGATAACGGATCCCGCAGTGTCATTTCCGCATTAGGACCACATATCACTCAAATTCAGTTGCGCCCGCTGTCAAAGCCGGGCGCCTGATTTCCACGCGTCTCCGGCGATGACCTCTCGGCCATCGCGGTTCCACCAACTCAATCGTGCTCAGCGAGCATCATGCAACACCGCGGCACTCGCGTCATTCGGTGTGCCTTCGACCGACGTGCGAAGTCGGATGCCTCGCGTCTCAGGCACGAATTGCGTGGCGATAAGGCATACCAGTGCGATTGCGGTCACGTAGAGCGCCGGGGCGAGAGGCGTACCGATCGCTTGGGTGAGGTAGGTGGCAATGAACGGGCTGGTGCCGCCGAATGTCGCCACGCTGATCTGGTACGAGATCGCATGCCCCGTTGCCCGGAACGAAGTCGGGAAGAATTCCGGCGCGGCGACGAAGTTGGCGCCGCCATTGATCCCGAGCCCGATCGCGAGCAGTACTTGCCCGATCACCGCACCGCTGAACGTGCCGGAGGCTGCGAGATGCATCGCCGGATAGGCCGCGAGCGCCAGCCATGCCGCGCCGAACGTCAGCACGCGTTTCCGTCCGAGTCGATCGCTCAGGATGCCGCCCAGCGGAAGCAGGAGCGACAGAACGACCACCGCGATCGCATTTGAAACGAGCGCAGACATCGGTTCGAGTTTCGCCACCCGGACGAGAAACGTGTACATGAATCCCAGCAACAGGTACGCCCCGACCGAATAGACGGGCTGAATCATCACGACATTCAACATACCTCTCAATCCGCCCGATTGCAGGGCGGCGCGTAAAGGATTGTCGACTTTGCTCTTGCGGGCTGCCTGCTTGAATTCTTCAGGTTCGTCGATGTTTCGGCGGAGCCAGAAGCCAACCACACCGATCAGGCCACCCATCAGGAAGGGAATGCGCCAGAGCCACTCGGCATAGGCGGTCGAGCCGGCTGCCTGGACGGCGATGAGAAGACCCGCGACGACCGCGTTCGGCAGGTGGGAGAAAATCAGCGTGAAGCCGAGCCACCGTCCCCGCCGATCGTCCGGTGCCGCTTCGACGATAAAGCTTGTCGTGCCCGAAGTCTCGCCGCCCAGCGCGAGCCCCTGGGCGAAGCGACACATCACGAGCAGGATTGGCGCCGCAATGCCAATCTCGGCATACGTCGGTAACAGCCCCATCAGTGCTGTGCCGAGCGCCATCAGCCATACGGTCATGGCCATGACTTTGACCCGGCCGATCCGGTCCGCCACCATGCCGAACATCAGACCGCCGAGCGGTCTGGCCAGAAATGCGACGGCATATACGGCAAACGTGCTCAGTATGGCTGCGGTCCGGTTGCTGCCGGGGAAAAAGTGTGTCGCGAGAATCGGCACCGAGAAGCCGAAAACCGCGAAATCGTAGATCTCGCCGAAATTTCCGATCGAACCGGCGGCAAGCGTGCGCCAAGGACTGGATCTGGACATTGTCTCCTCCCTTTCATGGGGTATGTTCTTTCAATCTACGGCGACCACGCAATATGCGGACCCTGGTTTACGCAGTGTCAGCAATGGACGGGCGCCCGTGATTTGCATAGCTACGATGTGAGGAGCGGCCTGGGAACCGTCGAGAACAGGTTATTCCGGGCCACATCCTGTGCGAGAGGCTGATTTCCTTTAAACCATTTATTCGTACTCCTATGTTAAATGGTGATGAAATGAAACTAAAAAATGCGTCGTCATGCGGTAAACCGGATCGCTCCCTAAGCCGCGTTGGCGCGGCGTGCTTTCGAGTCGCGCGCGATCATGTCCGCTCCTTTCTCGCCGATCATCATCGACGGCGCGTTCGTATTGCCGGCCGTCACGCGGGGCATGATCGATGCGTCGACGATACGCAGTCGTTCGACACCTCTGACGTTCAAGCGCTCGTCGACGACTGCCATCTCGTCGCGCCCCATCTTGCAGGTTCCTGCCGGGTGAAACGCCGAATTGCCGTGCTGCTCCATGAAGCGAAGCAGGGCATCGTCCGTCTCCACGCCGGCGCCGGGAAAACGTTCGTTGACGACGCGCGAAGCGATCGGCTCCGTCGACATGATTTGCCGAATCTGCCGGACGCCCTGGATCATCGCGTGGATGTCATCGTCATGACAGAGAAAGTTCGGTGTGAATGCCGACGCCTGCGCGGGATCAGCGGATCGAAGCGTTACCGTCCCCGTCGCGGACGGGCGAACGCGGTATACCGATGCGGACATCGCAGGGACCGGGTCGACCTCGATCTTCCCGTTCTCGTGATAGGTGAAGGTCATTGGACGAAAGCTGATCTGGAGATCCCCGTAGGGCTCGTCCGGTCGGCTTTTGACAAACGCCGCCACCTGGGACGAGCCGAGCGCAAGATAACCGGTGTGGGTCGTTACGTATCGCAGGCCTTGCCAGTACTTTCGCAGGCCGCTGAGATCGTGGTTGTACGAACTGTCGCGGGTCGACATGAAACTGCAGTGCACGTAGAAGTGATCCTGCAAGTTGCGTCCAACGCCGGGCAGTTCGTTGATCACCGGTATCCCGTGACGCTGCAGTTCGGCTCCGGCACCGATTCCCGACAACATGAGGATCTGCGGCGAATTGAGCGCACCGGCGGCAAGGATGATCTCGCGGGATGCACGCAGGATGCGGCGTTCGCCTTGCTCGACGACCTCGACACCAACCGCTTCGCGGCCTTCGAACACGATTCGCTGCACCATGCACCCGGTGCGGATCTCGAGATTCGCTCGGTCGCGGACCGGCTCTACGTACGCCGTATAGGATGAATGGCGCTGCCCGGATCGGATATTGTGCTGAATGAAGCCGACACCGTCGTGGCGCTCGCCATTCAGGTCATCGGTATAGGGGATGCCGCTGTTGACTGCTGCTTTGACGAAGTCGATGGAACTCGGGTGCCGGATGACCGGATCGCTGATGCACAGCGGGCCGCCTGTGCCGCGGTAATGATCTCCGCCGCGTTCGTTGTGCTCCATTCGCTTGAAGTACGGCAGCAGGTCGTCGTAACCCCAACCGGTGTTTCCGAGGCTGCGCCAGTAGTCGAAGTCCTGACGATGTCCACGGATGTATACCATGCCGTTGATCGAGCTTGACCCGCCGAGCCCTTTACCGCGCGGCCAGTACATGCGCCGGTCGAGCAAGGTCGGCATCGGTTCCGTGTAGTAGTTCCAGTTGAACCGCTCGTTGAAGAAGAGCTTCGCCATGCCGGCAGGTGTTCGAACCCAAAACTTGTCGGAACTCGGGCCGGCCTCGAGCAGCAGTACGCGATTCTCCCTGTTTTCGCTGAGCCGACGGGCGAGTACGCAGCCAGCCGACCCTGCACCGATAACGATATAGTCGTGCGTGTCCATTTGCGGGGATTTCATTGAATCCTGTGATGGCGCATCGCGCAAGGTCGTGCAGGCTCGGCCTGATTCGGTCGAACTGTCACAGACCCGGCGTGGTGGTTCGACCTCGTCCGG
The DNA here is from genome assembly GCF_046534915.1 of Burkholderia sp. SIMBA_051. NCBI lineage: Bacteria > Pseudomonadati > Pseudomonadota > Betaproteobacteria > Burkholderiales > Burkholderiaceae > Burkholderia > Burkholderia sp. SIMBA_051. Next base: position 69,191 of record NZ_JAWRXS010000005.1, read on the forward strand.
CACCGCGCCTTGGTGCCGGACGAGTGTTGCGTCCCTTCCATTTCGCGCACGCACGCGTGTACGCGTGCGTGCGACGTCCAGCGATCAAAGCCGCATCAGGACCGACTTCGTCTGCGTATACGCTTCGATCGATTCCGCGCCCATTTCGCGGCCGTAGCCCGATTGCTTGTAGCCGCCGATGGACATGACGGGATCGGTTTCCGCATACGTATTGATCCACACGCGTCCCGACTTCAGGGCGCGCGCTACACGATGCGCGCGACTCACGTCACGCGTCCAGACGGCAGCCGCCAGCCCGTACAGCGTGTCGTTGCCCTTGAGAATGGCGTCCTCCTCGTCGCGGAACGGAATGATCGACAGTACCGGCCCGAAGATTTCTTCCTGCGCGATCTGCATCTTGTTCGACACGTTCGAGAAGACCGTGGGTGCGACGAAATACCCGAGATCGCCAATGCGTTTGCCACCGGTGTTCAGCGTGGCGCCTTCCGTCTTCCCCGCATCGATATAGGACATCACGCGATCCATTTGCCTGCGCGAGACAAGCGGGCCCAATTGAGTATCGTTCGCGAGCGGCGAACCGACTCGGTAGCCGGACGCGATCTCCGAGATGCGTCGCGCGACTTCGTCGTGGAGACTCTCGTGAACGAAAAGCCGTGTGCCGGCCGAGCAGATCTGCCCCGAGTTTCGGCAGAACCCGACGACGGCCGCTTCGATCGCCTTGTCGAGGTCCGCGTCCGGGAAGATGATGTTCGGCGACTTTCCGCCCAGCTCGAGCGTCACCTTCTTCATGTTGCCGGCGGAGGCTTGCAGGATCTGCCGGCCGACGCCGGTTGAACCCGTGAACGCGATCTTGTCGATGTCGGGATGGGCTGCCATTGCCGCGCCAGCGGTCGCGCCGAACCCGGGAACGACGTTGACGACACCAGGCGGCAGATCAAGTTCGTGAATCAGTTCCGCCAGCCGCACCGTCGAGAGCGGCGCTTGCTCGGCGGGCTTCAGGATGGCGGTGTTGCCGCAAGCCAATGCGGGACCCAGCTTGGAAGCAGCCATGACCAGCGGGACATTCCATGCGTTGATCAGCGCGCACACGCCCATCGGCTCGCGCAACATGTAGATGAACTTGGCATCGTCGGTCGGGTTGGTCGTTCCGTGGATCTTCGTGACCCACCCTGCGTAGTAGCGGAAGAGCTCGGCCGTCGATGCGACGCGACCTGCGGAAAACGCGACCGGCGCCCCCATGTCGAGGCTTTCGAGTACGGCGAGCTCGTCAGCGTGCTGCTCGACGGCATCGGCGATTCTGAGGAGATAGCGGGCGCGCGTATGCGGCGAGATCCCGCTCCACGTCTTCGATTCGAACGCCTTGCGTGCGGCAATCGCGGCCTTGTCGATGTCGGCGCTGTCGGCTTCCGCCACCGTGGTGAGCGTTTCTTCTGTCGCCGGGTTGCTCGTGTCGAAGGTTCGGCCGGAGACGGCCTCGACCCATTGTCCGCCAATCAGCAGGCGCTTGGGACCGGACTTGAGCCAGTCGAGCGCCTTTTGATGGCCTGCGCTGATCGGCGATGCACTGACAGATGAAGACGACACTTTTGTTCTCCTGTGGATGGTAATTCGTCGCTCGATGGCGGCGACGGATCGCTGCCAGACCGTATCAGGCGACTCGGTGAGTCGATCGACGGCCGCTCAGGCACGCGTGACCGACTTGTTCAGTGATTCGAGGATGGAAAAGGAGTCTCCCAGTCGCTCATGTAAAGAAAGGCGAGGGCGCTTCAGGGAAGGCATGGACGAACGTCGGGAGCGGGCGATCGACCCGTGAGTATCGGTAGTCAGGCGCGATGAGATCACTGCTTGCCATATGTCACCTCTCATGTATCTGCCATCGGGGTCTGTACGGAAGCGGATGGTGCGCAGACCGCACAGACCACTTCTCCCTCTGATGGAAATCATACTAGCACGTATTCTGATAGATAGCACGAGTTCCGATCAGTGAAACTTCAAGGTGTTGTAGATGCAGTGAGGCGGTATGTGCCACGCCGCCTTTCGCGATGCATCGGGCTGCCGCGTTCGGCCACGTCGGAGCAAGGCCGAAGACAATTTGAAATGCGTAACTTCCGAATGCAGGAAGGTGCAGGCGGAAAAATTTGACGGATGACGAGCGCGGCATTGTGCAGTAGCGACGCACGCGTGACTCGTGAGTGGCGTTCATACCCGTATTCACGTCGGGTCATCAATTGGATGATCCAGCTGATTTATGATGTTTCATAACAGAGGCCGCGACGACTGCGGTCGAGGTGCTTACGACTACTGCGTTGACCAAAAAACGAACAGGCGCTGATTCACAGGCACGAGGATTGATGCGAGACGCATACAAAGAGGGCAATCGATGACGTGGCGTTTGATGACAAAGGCCATTGCGGCTACGACGATCATGTTTTTGTGTTCCGGCGCGGTGAATGCCGCGACACCCGCAAAAAATGCGAACTCGAACGGTGGCGGTAACCAAGGAGAGAGGAAGGTGAAGGTCGCGATCAACGTCGACGGTCGCAGGATCGTTGCCGAACTGGAAGACAACGCAACAAGCAGGGATTTCGTATCCCAACTGCCACTGACGTTGAAGTTCGAGGACTATCACGCGACAGAAAAGGTCAGTTACCTCCCACGCACATTGTCGACGTCAGGCGCGCCGGATGGATTCGATCCATCCGTCGGCACCGTTGCCTACTACGCGCCGTGGGGAAATCTTGCCATCTTCTATAACGACTTCGGGTACTCGAGATCTCTGATCAACCTCGGGCGAATTGTCTCCGGGCTCGACATCTTGACGAAGACGTCGTCGTTCAACGCAAAGATCGAGCGTGTTGAGGGCGAATAGGGACGGCTGGAGCGAGGCGTCGCTTCGAATCGAACGTCACAGGCGGTTGCCGTCCGCAAGTTGCGACGCTGTCGAATGGGTGATCGTAGGCGCTCTATCTTGCGCGCGCTCGGAATGAGTGGAGGCGGCATCTCGATCCTGGCGTCGCCATCGTCGATGGATGCATAGCGCCGCCGGCGAAATTGCTGCTTCGGCCTCACGGGTGCTCGCATCTGGAACCAGATCGAACAACACGCTTCAATTTACCGGCATAACGACATTCCTCGTGAGTGAGGTGGTTTCCCTCACATAATTAATATGGAATCCGAATAAATAAGTTGGATTTTTATTTTGCCGCATGTGACTGCGTGGCAATTTGTTGTGGCGCTGCACATGTAGCGTGTACGTCAATACATATAACTCGAAAATCGGAGACATTCGCTTGAGAAATTCCCTGCGATACCTAGCCTTCGCGGGCGCCTGCCCGTTGGCGTTGTTGCTCACTTCTTGCGGAGGTGATGCGACTTCGAATGGCGTCGGTGATGCGGCCATCGATGAACGCGCCGCAGCGCTGGTCGCGCAATTGACGACGGACGAGAAAATCCAGCTCGTTCACGGCGCCGGGCTGCCCGCGCTGTCGATTGGAGGCCCCTTTCCCGCGTGGGCGAAGGGCGCCGGCTATATCCCTGGCGTCGACAGACTGGGGATTCCGCCGATTTCGAGCGCAGACTCCGCGGGAGGTGTGAATATCGTCGATTCGGGTGCGACCGCATTACCTGCGCCGATCGCGCTGGCGGCAAGCTGGGATCCGCAGTTGGCCAGTACCTACGGAAAACGCATTGCGATCGAGCTCCGCGCATTGGGTTATGCGGAGGGGCTCGGCGGCGGGATCAATCTTGCGCGCGAACCCCGCGGCGGCCGGACATTCGAGTACCTGGGAGAAGACCCGGTCCTGGCTGGCGTAATGGGTGCAGCCAGAACGGCCGGAACTCAGTCGCAGAAGGTCATCGCGACAATCAAACACCTGGCGATGAATGGTCAGGAAACGAATCGGATGACCAGCAATTCCGTCATCGACGAGCGCGTGATGCGGGAGACGGAACTGCTTGCGTTCGAGATCGCGATCAAGGACGGCCAGCCCGGCAATGTCATGTGTTCGTACAACCTTGTAAATGGCGTTTACGCCTGCGAGAACTCGTATCTCCTGTCGACGGTATTGAAGAACGAATGGGGATTCAAGGGTGTCGCTCAGTCGGACTGGACTGCTACGCACAGCACCGTTGCTTCGGCACTTGCCGGTCTTGACGAGGAGCAACCTGGGGATGCAGGAGCAGATGCAAACAAGATTGCCGATTTTCCGATCGTCTCCTATTTCGGGTCGAAGCTTAAGGATGCAGTTGCCACCGGCCGCGTGCCGATGTCACGACTAAACGACATGGTTCAGCGAAAGCTCAGAACCCTCATTGCGACGGGCGTGATGGATTCTCCGCCGACGCCCGGAGGCACGGTCGATCGTCAGGCGGGGAACGCCGATGCGCTGTCGATTGCGCAGCAATCGTTCGTCTTGTTGAAGAATGCGACAGCTTCGGGAGCGCAGAACCCGGTGTTGCCACTCTCATCAGGTGGTGTTTCGTCAATTGCGGTGATCGGTGGGCACGCGGATGTGGGCGTGCTTTCGGGCGGTGGATCCGGTGCGGTGCCTGCAGCGGACGGCAACGCCGTCGCGACGTGCCAATCGCCATCCGGAGCATTGATAAATGTATGCGCGACCTGGTACAAGTCTTCTCCGCTGGCTGCGATCAAGGCGAAGGCGCTGAATGCGACCGTCAGCTACTTCGATGGTACGGATACGACGGCCGCCGCGAATGCTGCCGCGCGTGCCGATGTCGCGATCGTGTTTGCGACTCAATGGGAGACGGAGGGATTCGATCTGGCCAGTCTTTCACTACCTGATTCGAAGGCGGATCCGTACAACCAGCAATACGATCAGAATGCACTGATTGCTGCGGTGGCATCCCGGGCAAAGCGCATCATCGTCGTGCTGGAAAACGGTAGTCCGGTGACGATGCCGTGGCTCGCCAATGTGCACGGCGTCCTCGAGACCTGGTATCCGGGCGTGCGGGGCGGGCAAGCGATTGCCGACGTGCTGTTCGGCGACGTCAATCCTTCCGGCAAGCTCCCGATTACGTTCGCCAGACAGGAGGCCGATCTTCCTCAACAGGCTATCGGCGGGAAGGCATTGAACGTCGAGTACCGCGAGGGACTGTTGCTGGGATACCGTTGGTTCGACGCGAAAGCCATCGAGCCATTGTTTCCGTTCGGGTTCGGACTTTCGTATACGGCATTCGCTTACTCGGACATGACTGTTCGGGTTGACGGAGCGAACAATGTAGTCGTCACCTTCACGGTGACGAACACCGGGTCGCGTGCAGGGGCGGAGGTCGCACAGGTGTACGCAACTCTTCCGCCGGGAACAGGGGAGCCGCCGCAGCGACTCGTGGGGTGGACGAAGGTGTCGCTCGAACCGGGTCGCGCACAACAGGTCAGTATTTCGGTTCCCGCACAACGTTTCGCAATCTGGGACGTCGATGCGCATCTGTGGCGAATCAACGGTGGCAGCTACAAGCTGTTGGCGGCCGGTTCATCTCGCGACCCGAGAGCGTTGTCACGGACTGTTGCCTTCCATGTCGCACCGGGTCGTCTGACGAAGTCGAACGCTCGATGAAGTGGACACGGTGGTACTTCTCGCAATGCACGCGGGAAGTACTTCCAGTCGCAGCCAGCAGCGTGGGCGGCCGGAACCGACGATAGTCCCTGCACGTGATCGCGCTTCCTCGTTCGATGCATCTCATAAGACGCCCATCGATAAGTGTGACGAATCGCGCACGATGCAGGTCCGTGGACAGAGACGGGATCATGGCCGGCCGCGCCGCGGCAGAAGAGGGAGACAACCGCCGGCGAGACAATTCACTGCCGTCTTGCGCCCGACACCGCATAGCCGGAGATCGCCGCTGCCAAGCCGAGCGCCGGGTACGCACGGTCAACCGCTACGAGATCCGCTTGCATTTCCGCAAGCAACCAGTCTCTTACATCGGCGACGATCGGCCTGAGAGGGCGGCCTGGCGCCCAGGACAGGCAACACAGGCGATCAGTACCAATCAGCTCGGACTCGGCCGGCACGAGCGCTTTCTCCGCGAGCCAGTGCGTGAGCACGTTCACCCAGCCGAGTGCGACCCCCTGGCCGAGCAGCGCCGCCTGGATGACGATCGCATAATCGTTCAGGCTTAGCACGTTGGTGACAGTGCGCGCCTGGCTCGCGAACGCGGAAAAGCGCGTGTGCCAGCCGCGCTCTTCCGCGTCCATCACAATTACCGTGTCGCCGTGCTGGCGCCATGCATCGCTTTGCGCAATCTCCGCATAGCGCTCGTTGCATACCGGTAGCAGCAGTTCGGGCATGACCCGCACGCTATTGTCCCCGAGTTCGCTTTCATGCAGAAAGCGCATGCCGAGGTCGACGTCGCCAAGGGGGCCGCCGATGCGGCCCGAAATGAGTTGGAACCGCAGGTCGACCGACGGGAACGCCGCGTTCAGCCGACTCATTCGCGGCATCAGCCAGTGGGTCGTGAACGCTGTCGACACCGACAGCGTAACGGGTTCGACGCCCGTTGCCCGGGCCTCGATCTCGTGGATTGCATCTTCGATGCCGTTCAGGCCCTCCGAGATCTTGCGGTACAGAATCCTGCCATCCTCGGTGAGCGAAATGCCGCCGTGTATGCGCTCGAACAGCCTCACGCCCAGGTGTTCCTCCATGCGTGAAAGCATACGGCTCACAGCCGGCTGACTGACGTAGAGCTCCTGTGCTGCGCGCGTGAAGTTTCCGCAACGGGCGGCTGCTTCAAAGACGAACAGCGCATTCGCGCTGGGGAGTTTGCGACGAAGGTTCGGCATGACCTGATGTTATGCCCGATCCAACAATTTGGGAATTGCCGCCAAAAATGACGGCGCCTATATTTTCCTCAACACGGTCTGACATGCGGGAGCGGCAGATGGACGCGAGAGTGAAGGCGGGCGTTTCGGTTCGGTCGGCGGTCAAACGTTATGGCAACGTTTCGGCGCTGGATGACGTGTCTCTTGAGGTCGCGCAGGGCGAATTCGTTTCGTTGCTCGGCCCGTCCGGGTCCGGCAAGACAACGCTGCTCGGCATTCTCGGCGGATTCGTGCAACCCACGAGCGGCAGCGTCTGGGTCGGCGACCGGGACATTACATTTGCACCGCCTCACAAGCGCGACATCGGGATCGTGTTCCAGAACTACGCGCTGTTTCCGCACATGACGGTCGGAGAGAACATTGCATTTCCGCTGCGTGCGCGAGGCGAGCCGAAGGCCGGTTGGGCGCGCAGAGTGTCGGATGCGCTCGCGATGGTCGAACTGGCAGGTTATGAGGACCGACGTGTCGGCGAGCTCTCGGGTGGTCAGCGCCAACGCGTGGCGCTCGCGCGCGCGATGGTGTTCGAACCTCAATTGATCCTCATGGACGAGCCGCTTTCCGCGCTCGACAAGCAACTGCGCGAGACCATGCAGATCGAGCTGCGTCGTCTTCATCGACGGCTCGGCGCGACGATCATCTATGTGACTCACGATCAACGCGAGGCGCTGACGATGAGCGATCGTGTCGCGGTGCTGAGGCACGGCAAGCTTGTCCAGATCGATACGCCGGAGCGCCTCTACGATCGGCCGTGCAACGCGTTTGTCGCGAGCTTTATTGGCGAGGCCACGCTACTGCCCGTCGAGCGGGCGGGGGAGGACCTCGTGCGGCTCGGCGATGCCGTGCTGCGAACGAGCTCGCCATTGCCGCGTGCGGACAAGCTGCTGCTCGCGGTACAGACCGAAAAGCTCGTCATCGACGACGGCAGCGCACCGTCCGGCGCGAACCGCTTGAGCGTGCGCGTGACCGAGGTGCTCTATCAGGGAGAAAGCCTGCGTGTGTTCGGGGCGCTGTCCGACGGTACCGCGCTCAGCTTGCGTCAGCCGGGCAACCATGATGCGCGGCGGCGTATTCCGCCGCCGGGCGCTTCCGTCGCCGTCGCGCTCGATCCGCACGACACGATCGTCGTGCCCGCTTGACGGGCGCGCGTCCGGTTTGTGCTTGTTTCAGTTGTTTCGCTCAATTTTCATGTAATCAAGGATCCAGGCCATGAAGCTTACCGATTTCAAGGTGCTGACGTTCGATGTCGTCGGCACGCTGATCAATTTCGAACAGGGCGTGCTCGCCTCGGTGCGCCGCCTCGGCGGGGTCGCCGCGAAGGATCTCTCCGACGACCAGATTTTTGAACCGTACCTGCGGGGCCGCGCAGCGTTCCCCGGCCGCTCGAGCCGCGAGATGGCGAACGTCTACCGATCGCTTGCGAAGGAGCTTGGGTTGCCCGACGACGTGCAGTCTGCCGCCGCGTTCCAGCGCGATGTTCTCGAGTGGCCCGCGTTCGCCGACTCGGTAGCGGCGCTCAAGCGCCTGCGCAAGCACTTTCGTCTCGTCGCAATGACAAACGCAGACCGTGTCGCGCTCTCGGCATATGCCCACACGCTTGGCGATCCATTCGACGATACCGTCTGCTGCGACGAAACCGGCGTCGCGAAACCCGATCCGCAGTTTTTCGCGTACAACCGCGGGCGTCAGGCCGCGTTCGGCTACAAATTCGGCGAGATTCTGCATACCGCGCAGAGCCAGTATCACGATATCGGTATCGCGACAAAGCTCGGCTATGCGACATGCTGGATCGAACGGCGGCGCGATCAGCATGGCTTCGGCGGAACGCCGGTGCCCGATGCGGTGACGCCGCCGACGTTCTGCTTCCCGACGCTTGCCGCGCTGGCGGATGCGGTCGACGCCGAACGCGCCGCGGCCTGACGATGCTCGCGCCGCTTGCTTCCACGGCTCCGCAGCCCGACTCTCTGTGGCGGCATCTTGCTGCCCGGTCGGGGGTACTCGATGCGAGGGTCGACGCCGGTCCATTGATGCGCGATGTGCAGACCGAGGTTGCGGTGATCGGCGCCGGCTACTCGGGCCTCGGCGCCGCCTATGCGCTGCAGCGGCGCGGCGTGCCATGCGTCGTGCTCGACGCGAATCCGGTTGGCTGGGGGGCTAGCGGGCGCAACGGCGGCGTGGTGTCGTCCAAGTTCCGGCTGTCCTTTCCGACGATCGCGGCGCGCCACGGACTCGACGTCGCGAAACGGATGCACCGGCTCGCGCACGACGGCGTGCGGACCATCGAGGCGCTGGTCAGCGAGTTCGGACTTGCGGGAGCGCAGTTTGAACGCAACGGCAGCTTGCGCTGCGCACACACTGAGCGCGCGCTGGCGGCGTGCGTCGCCGAAGCAGAGTGGGTTCGCAAATCGCTCGGGGACGCGTCGATGACCTCGCTCACGGGCGCGCAGGTCGCAGAGGAAACCGGGTCGACAGGCTTCGTCGGCGGTGTGCTGAGTGCCGACGCGGGCACGATCCTGCCGCTCGAGTATGTGCTTGGCCTGGCGCGCGGGTTGACGGCGCGCGGCGTGCCGATCCATGCGCACACGCCCGTGGTGGCAATCCGGCGCGAGCCGGGCGCGCCCGGCGTCACGCTGAGTACCCCTGGTGCGATCGTGCGCGCGAAGCGGTTGATCGTCGCGACCAATGCGTATTCGGACATCACCGGGGCGACCGCCCGCTATCAGCGCGAGCTGGTGCCATTTCGTAGCGCGATGATCGCAACCGAGCGCCTGCCGTCCGTGCTCGACGAGGCACTCATGACGCAGCGCCGCAGCTACACCGAGACGCGACGCATGATGAGGTGGTTTCGACGTGCGGACGGCCGGATGGTGTTCGGCGGGCGCGACGCGTTCGGCAAGGAGGGGCAGAACACCGGCTTCGAGGCACTGCGTCGTGCGATGGTCGCACTGTTTCCGGCGCTCGAGGACGTGCGCGTCGAATTCCGCTGGTCAGGTTATGTCGGCATGACGTTCAACGCATTGCCGCACGTTGGTCGCAGCGACGACTCAACCGTGTTCTGTGTCGGTTACAACGGTGCTGGCGTGGCGATGGCGAGTCTCGTGGGCCAGCACGCGGCGGCGCTTGCGCTCGGCGAGATGCCTGATCTCGCGTTGCTCGCGCAGGATGGCCTGCGGCCGGTTCCGCTCCGGGCGCTGAGAGCGCCCGGCGTGCGGTTCGTTGCAGCGTGGTATCAGCTTCTCGATGCGCTGGGGGTATGATGACAACGGTCAAGACTATTATTTCGAAAATCGAACTGATGCGACCGAAGGAGGAGGGCGTCGCACGCCACCATCGGCGTCGCCAGGATCGGACGATGCTGTTGCTGCTGGCGCCGGCGCTCACTGTCGTGGTGCTGCTCCTCGTCGTGCCGCTTGCGTGGCTGTCCTGGCAGTCGATCTGGCAGGACGGTGGCTTTACGCTTGGCAACTATCGCCGTGTTTTCAGCGGTGCCTATCTCGAGACCTTCGCGTTGACGTTCCGGCTGAGTGTGCTTGTCACGACAGTCACGCTGCTGCTCGCCTATCCGGTCGCGTATCTCGCGGCTTCGGTGCGGCCGAGGTACGCAACGCTGATTCTCGGGATGGTGGTGCTGCCGTTCTGGACGAGCGTGCTCGTGCGCACCTATGCGTGGCTTGTGCTGCTGCAGCGCACCGGCGTTGTGAACAAGCTGCTGCTCGCGACAGGACTCGCAGAGCGCCCGTTGCAACTCGCTCACAATGAACTGGGAACGGTTATCGCGATGGTGCACATCCTGCTGCCGTTTATGGTGCTGCCGCTCTATTCCGCGATGCAGAAGATTCCGCAAAACCTTGCGCAGGCGGCCGCGAGTCTCGGTGCGTCGCCAATGCACGGCTTTCTGCGCGTGTTTCTCCCGCTGTCGATGGGCGGCGTCGTGGCGGGCGTCACACTGGTGTTCGTGCTGTGTCTAGGCTTCTACATTACGCCCGAGCTGATGGGCGGCGGGCGCTCGATCATGGTATCGATGGTCGTGAGCCGCAACGTCGAGATCTACAACAGCTGGGGGGCAGCCAGTTCGGTGAGCGTCGTGCTGCTCATGTGCGTGTTCGCGATCTTCTATGCGGCAAGCCGCGTGATTCCGCTGGACAGAACCTTGGGGGCGAAATGAGACCGAATCCACTCGCGCGCGCACTGCTCGTCGCCACGGTGTTGCTGATCCTTGCATTCCTGATGATCCCGGTGCTGATCGTCGTGCCCATGTCGTTCTCGGACACGCGCTTCATGACGTTTCCGCCCCCCGCGCTTTCGCTACGCTGGTATCGGGCGTTCTTCGACAATCCCGAGTGGCTCGCGGCCGCGCGGACGACGCTCGTGGCCTCCTGCGGTGCAGTGCTGATCGCAACGCCGGTTGGCGTCGCCGCGGCCTACGCGGTCGAGCACGGTGAGCATCCGCTGATTCGCTGGCTGCGCACCGCGATCATGCTGCCACTGATGGTGCCGATCATTATCGTCGCGGTTGGCGTGTTTTTCGTCTATTCGCAGCTCGGCTACGTGAATACGCTCGGCGGACTGATCCTCGCGGATGCGATGCTCGGCCTGCCTTACGTGCTGATCTCCGTGGGCGCGGATCTGCGCACGTTCGACCATACTCAGGAGATGGCGGCCCGGAGTCTGGGGATGAACCGGCTGCGCAGCTTCCTGACGGTGACGTTGCCGCAAATCCGCTCGAGCGTGATCGCGGGCGCGGTGTTCGTGTTCATTCAGGCCCTCGACGAGACCGTCGTGGCACTTTTCGTGTCGGGCGGCGCGAGCCAGACGCTCACGCGCAGGATGTTCGTCACGCTGCGCGACGAGATCGATCCGACCATTGCGGCGATCAGTACGATGCTTACCGCACTGACACTCGCCCTCGTGCTTGTTGTCGTGATCAGCCGCCGCGGCGGCCCGGCGCGTATGGCAACCGGCTGAGGAAGCCGTGACTGGTTCTCGGCGCGACACGGGGCACGGCCGCTAACGAATCGAACGACCGGTGGTGCTCCCCGATGCTTGTGAAACATCCATGACGCGTGCGGTCGAATTCCGGAGTGAGGTGCTTCGCATCGCCGATCGCGCAAGTGTTAGCACACGCTTGCCGAATCGACCCGAATCTGCGCCCGGCATCGATCACGATTTTCGTACCGTGGGAGCAGCTGGCGAGCGAAGAGGCATACGGATCGACAAGCGGTGTATCGTTGGCGACGAGGTAGGCGATCAGGTGGCCCACGCCGGGACCAATGGCGCACCTGTGCTCTGAAAATCCGGTGCCGATGAAGGAGCCGGAAACACGCGCGACACCGGAGATCACGCGGAATCGCGTCGGGGGCACGTCCATATAGCGCGCCGAGCGTTGCGCGATGCACACGCTGTCAGATGCGGAGACACGCGAATGAATCGCGCAAGCCCGAGATCGACGTAACGTGCGTTCAGTTTCCTGAGTGACTGCGCAGTCGGTCCGCGATACGCTCTGCGATCATGATAGTCGGGACATTCGTGTTTGCGCACGGAATCGACGGCATCAGCGATGCATCGCAAACCGTCAGCCCGTCGATACCGTGTACCACACCGTCCGGATCTGTCACTGCGAGTGGGTCGCCGGCAGCGCCCATGCGGCACGTTCCCGAAGGATGCCAGGTGCCGCCCACGGCATGCGCGACAAAGTGGGTGAGCGCGGTGTCGTCGGCAAGAAGCGCATCGAGAGATATTCCTTGTGTGACGACACGCCCGATCAACGCTGCACGCAGCGGTCCGGCGACGTCGAGCAACCCGCTTAGCGCGCCGCGCTGCAACGCGTTCAATCCGCCAGGACGTGCGATCGACGCGACGCGCGGCGAGTAGCTCGACGGAAAGCGCGGACCGAGTCGGGCGGCGAGCACGGGCTGGGCAAGCGTCCAGGCGCCGAATCGGACCGCATCTTTCAGACGCTGGAGGTCGCGTGCGTCCGACAGCATGGAAAAGTTGACGTCGGGTTCGTCGCGCACATCGGTGGAGGTCAATGTGACGCGTCCGCGCGAATACGACTTGTTGACCCAGAAGAACATCGTGCCGAGCCGGTAGCCGACCGAATGCCAGCCCGAGCGCGACAGGATCGCACCGTGCATGTCGCCGGGAGGTGTGTCGGGGAGGCCGGACGAGTAGCGCACGATCGCTTGCTCGTGATGTTCGTCGGGAAACGGCGAGCGCAGTGCGCGCGGCAGAAATGCCGACACGGCGATCGACGGGTGCTCCATCAGGTTGCGTCCCACACCATCGAGTGGCGCCAACACGTCGATGCCGAACCTGCGCAACTCGTCAGCCGGCCCGATGCCGCTACGCATAAGCAGGGCGGGACTGTGGATCGCGCCTGCGCTGACGATTACGTGGCGCGCTCGCAATATCGCCTCGCTGCCGTCGGCACGCACGATGTCCGCGCCAGTCGTGCGGCGGCCCTCGAACCGTAGGCGTGCCACCTGGGTATCAGCGACGATCGTGAGATTGCGCCGCGCTCGGGTGGCGGCGTCGAGATAGCAAACCGAGGTCGGAATCCGTTCGCCGTGCTCGCTGACCGAGATGACACCGGGAAATACGCCGTCCTCCCACGGACCGTTCTGATCCGCGCGAAGCGGATGTCCGTGTCGGCTGAGCGACTCGATCACGGCACGCACGAACGGGGAGAACCTGTCGTGCGAGGTACGTCGCACGCGAAGCGGCCCGTTCTTGCCGTGCAGCGGGCCGGCGAAGTCGGCGTCGTGTTCGAGCTTCAGGAAGTATGGCAGGCAATTCGCCCAGTTCCATCCGGTCGCACCGAGCGCGTCCCATTCGTCGTAGTCGGCGGGCGCCCCACGGTTGGCCATCAGCGCATTGATCGCCGATCCACCGCCCAGCAAGCGAGCTTGCTCATAGCGGCGCGGGGCGCTCGATGCACGCATCTTCGCGTGCAGACGCGTCCAGAGGTTGCGTGTGTCGAGATAGGCTCGGCCGGGGTAGCGGCTGCGAATGTCGGGTGGCATGGTTGCCGCCGCGATGTCACGGCCCGCCTCGACGAGACAGACCGAGCGACCGGCATCCTCGGACAGCCGGGCGGCCAGCACGCAACCCGCCGAGCCGCCGCCGAGAATCAGGTAGTCGTACACTATCGAGCGGAACCGAAGGGAGTGAGGCGCCACGGCTTTGCGCGCGAGGCGCACGGAACGTTCCGGCATGTGAAGAGGCTGCAGCGTCTCCCGTCGCGCGTTTCCGGCACTATTGCTGCATGAACTTCAGCCAGCGGGCTTTCGCCTGGATACCGTTGGGCGACGCCCACCATTCTTCGGAGAGCAGGGCCTGCTTCGCGGCATTTTGCGGGGAGCTGGGGAGTTCGCCTGCCCGTTGAGGCGAGATCTTGCCGATCTTGTACGCGGTTGGATTACCGGGGCCATAGTCGATGTAGGTCGGCAGGTTCGCTTGCAGATCGGGAGAGACCGCCGCGTCGACGAAACGCACCGCGTCCGCGAGATTCGGTGCGTTCTTCAGGATGCACAGTTGCGTGTTCTGCAGGATGCCATCTTCGTAGGTGAATGCGATGTCGGAATTGTCTTTCGCGACGGCGCTCGCGCGGCCGTTCCAGATCATTTCCATGTCGACTTCTCCGTCGTGCAGCAACTGCGCGGACTGGCCGCCTGAGGTCCACCACACGGCAATGCTGGGCTTGATCTGTGCCAGCTTACGGAACGCGTGATCGACATCGAGCGGATAGAGCTTGTCGCGTGGCACCCCGTCAGCGAGCAGTGCGGCCTCGAGAACCGTCTGCGGATCGTTGCGCAACGCCCGTGTACCGGGGAAATCCTTGACGTTCCAGAAATCCGCCCAATTGCGCGGCACGTGTTTCAGGGTCTTTTTGTTGTAGCCAATGACGCTCGAGTAGAACTCGTAGGGCACGGACCAGGATGTACGGTACTTTTCCGGAATCGCGCCGGCGTTCGGCATCTTCGAAAAGTCGAGCTTCTCAATCAGCCCTTCGCGACCACCGCGCAGGCAGTTCGACGTCGGCGTGTCGACAACGTCCCAGATCGGCTTTCCAGTCGCGCCTTGTGCCTTGATTTGGGGCCAGGCATCGGGGATGCTGTCCTGGTTGATCGTGATACCGAGCAGTTTCGCGGCGGGGGCGAGAATTGCCTTCGTCTGTGCTTCCTGATAGGCGCCGCCTTGGGAGACGAAGGTAATCTTGCCGCCGGCGAGGACGGGTGTGGTGGTCACGCCGCCGATCGCCAATGTTATGGCTACCCGGCTCAAGCACTTTATCGAGATCACGACTTTTCCTTGACACGGTTGAGGTGGGAGCATCGTCCCAACGGTTCGCCGGTACATTGGCATGGCCGTTCGACAGAGATCGAGCGTTGTTTTGATTGACTATAGTGAGTCAATTTCGCGGGAACAATGCCGGAATTGTTGTGGCGAACATGACTTGATGTTATGGGGACCGAGAAGCCTTTCTTGTTATCGTTCGCGCGGGAGATTTCGGGCACCTACATTCAATTCGATATGCCGATTACAGGCGTACCAGACGTACCGGAGCATTTCGGCGGCACGTCGCACTTGAAGCGTCGATGAGCAGGAGGTTAGTGGGCGACGAGAACGTCAGGCTTGACTCGATATTCCGTATTCTTTGCGACGTTGGTCGAGCGACCGAGTGTCAGGACGTCGTCGGCCATTGCAGCCACGACCGCGGCATCATGCGTGATCAGCAGGATCGCCAGCCCGGACTCGCGCTGCACCCGCTTGAGCAGGTCGAGTACCCGCCGTCCGACAAACGGGTCCAGTGCCGATGTCGGTTCGTCACAGACGAGCACCGCCGGTTCGGGAGCCAGCGCCCGTGCGATGCACGCGCGCTGCTTCTGGCCGCCCGACAATTGCGCGGGTGGTCGGGTGGCGATCGCCGGCTCGAGCCCGGCCTCGGTCAACAACGCGACGATGCGCCCGCGGCGGCCGGCGCGTTGCCCTCCGGAATGGCGGGCGAGCGCGCGGTCGATCGCCGCGCCGATCGTCTCGGGCGGGTTCAGTGCGAGGTCCGGAAACTGATGGATCAGTTGGATTGCGTGCAACGCGTCCCGGCCGCGCTGCCGGTAGCTGCCGGGGGACCAATGCCCCGTGCAGGCGGATCGCGCCGCGCCGCGGCGGCAGCAGGCCAGCTATCACGCGCGCGAGGCTCGACTTGCCGGAACCTGACGGCCCGACTACCGCAAGTGTCTATCCGCGTTGGAGTGTGAGCGACACGTCGCGCAGCACCGGCGAGCCCTCCGGAACGGGGGCACCCGGCTCGCGGCGCCCGATCGATACGGTCAGCAGCCGTTGCGTATATTTGTGCTTCGGTGCCGCGACTACGTCGCGCGCCAGTCCCTGTTCGACGATGCGGCCGTTGCGCAGCACGATGAGTGTGTCGGCGATGCGAGCGACGGCCGGCAGATCGTGGCTGATGAACAGCGCGGCGGTGCCGCTCGATGCCAGCGTCGAGCGGGCGACCGCTAAACCTGGTCGCGCGTTGCGGCGTCGAGCGCGGCGGTAGGCTCATCGAACACGACAATGTCCGGCGACGCACATAGCGCCATCGCGACCATCGCACGCTGCAACTGGCCGCCGGATGCCTGATTCGGGTACCTCTCGCCGAACCGTGCCGGATCGGGCAAGCCGAGCAGCGCGAACAGCTCGATCGCGCGGCGGTGCGCGGCATCACGATCGAGCACACGGCGTACGACGGCCGTCTCGATGACCTGCTCGATGAGTCGCTGGGTCGGCGTGAATGCCGCAGCGGCCGATTGAGCGACGTAGGCGATGCGCGTGCCGTGCAGGATTCGCGGATCACGAGCGGCCGGCCCGAGAATTTCCGTGTCACTGAGCGTCACGCGGCCGTCGCGCCGTGACATCCCGGTGCGCAATGCGCCGAGCAGCGCGAGGCCGAGCGTCGTTTTGCCGGCACCCGATTCGCCGATCACACCGACGATTGTGCCGCGAGCAATCGACATCGACACATTGTCAAGCACGGGCGTGGACGTCCGTGCGGAAGCGATCGACAGACGGTCAATGGTCAGTACAATTTCAGTCATCGTGTGCCCTCCGTCCCATCGACCACAGTCGAGCACACTGTTCACGCTGACGATGACGCTGCAATCGCCGAGCCCGGTACCAGTGCGGCCCAGACGCCGAACAGGGCTTATGAACAAGGCAAGCGTTCATGCTCTACAGAGCATGAACGCTTGCCTTGTTCATCCCCCACGATCGGTCACCGGCGCGTCGCGCCGACATCGGCTTAAACCTCGGTTGAGCCCTCCAGCTGGCAAGACCCAAGCTGACCGCTAGGCACTGGCGTGGCTTCGGCAGCAGGTAGGTGATGCGCGTGTCGAACGGGCTGCACTACACAACTTGGGCAAATCCACAAGCCTTTCGTGTCGGCGCTTGACCGCTATCTCGGTCTGCGCCGGCCTGCAATACATCACACCACGCCGGGACAAGTCGTCGACCACTCGGTCGGCGACTACTACTTGGCGCGCATTCGCTAGCAACTCGCACCGCACGTCGCTCGCTGAGAATGGACATACCTTCACGAATATCGGCAAGAGACGTCGCTCACGAGACGGATCTGAAGACAAAGGTACTGAAGGGTCCTGGGCAGTAAATGTCCTGACCTGGAAAATTACATGAAAAGCCGGTAGTCATAGGAGCGGTCCGTAAATCTGTCGAGCAACGCTCCAATACCGGCAACACGACGTGAAGTCTCGATCGTGGCTGGAAGCTGTCCATAGAGATCAAAGCTATTGAAGTTCATTTTTGAAAAACCAAGAACTTCCTCAGCGAGAGTCATGAGATCCGTTGTACCTGCATGACGACGAATGACGAGCGGGGCCGGTATGCGCCGTTTCCCCTGGAAATAACGAAGCCGCGGGTTCAGCGCAGTCGAAACGCCATGAACCCAAAGTAGCGCGGTCATGTCGTCGATCACAACGGTGGTACCTCGCCTGATGGGATACCCGTCGATGTCGAACTTGCCGTCGGCGGTCGGATGCGATGCGACGTAGCGCAACGTGTCGTCGATGAATATCTGCAGAAGCTCGACGCACGCGACGCCGTCGAGCCCCACTTGCAGGCCTTTGCGTTCATCTTCAAGAAAGGGCGTCTGCTTGTGCACGACGACGCGGTTGGGAAGACGCAGGTGAGCGTTGAAGAATAGTTCCCTGATACCTTCACCGAGCCGGCGGGCATCATCAAAGCTCATGAACGGATTTTTACTTCGCATGATCGGATTCTCGATCTTGCTCAGTCTGAACTGTAAGCCCTGTCCCGTTGGACTGTACAAGTGACTGCAACCGAGAACGACATGCCCCTGCGCATCGGCCGAGGTTTTTCGCTTGACGCTGAACCCCAGACCAACATATGCGGAGTCTTTGTCCAACCCAGGAAGCGTCCACGGCGTGCGCATGCTTTTCATGTACAGCGCGAGTGACAACCACCACCGGACCCGGCACTGCTGTGGGTTCTGAAGTGTATCCTCCTCGATAAACTGCGTCGCGCATCCGTTCGGAATGGCCGCTGCTTTCACAAAGTCATGCAGATCGAAATCCTCATCGTCGGACTGGTAACCGCGATACGGCTGCCAGCGCGACGGTATGTAGATAAGGGTGACGTCTGGTCGTGCCGAAGCTGCAAGTGAAGATAGGGCGGAAGTGATGCGTCCGGCAAGCAGGCGCGCTGCCTCTGGAGTGGTGTCGTCTGGTTCGCCCAGCGTGACGAACATCGGGACAGCGGGATCGGGCAGTTCCAGTGGGCAATGGAACGCCGAGCCAAACCCGGGAAACGGTGGCAGGTAATCGGAATCTTTGCCAGGTTGCGCCGTGTCGTGGAGCCGGCCGAGAAATTCACGGATCCGTTTTGCATCGCGTGAAGGTGTGATCACGGCCACACGTATCCTTGAAGCAATGCCTGACGCCGTCAGCGCGGCGTCAAACGGACGATTCTGCACCAGTCCGCGGACAGGATGCGTATCCAGCGCTACGCCATTCGCAGACTTTTGCGCGAAGTGCAACCGCGGTTCGGATAACTGGAGTCCGCTCTGACTGGCGGCAACCTCCTGCGACTCGGTGAGGCTGACGGTACGCTCACGCTCGTCGGTGATGCGGGCAAAGACAGGGCGGCCAGAAATGACGAACGAGATACCATCCTCGCTGTCCGGAAACCGAAGCGCGAGATCTCTTTTCGGGAGTAATCGCTTGCGCCAGAATTCCGTTGCTTCGTTGAACTCCTTGTTGTGCTGGTAGCCAAGCACCTTCTGCTTGACCAGGCGCTCGATTTCCTTCGGTGCCAGCGCACCACCGTCGTCGGTTACATGCAGAGTTGGCTTGATCACAAGTGCGAGCTTGTCGCCAAGAGAACGTACCTGCAGGAGCGCCGCATCGCAAACTCGCCAGCTGAGTCCATTCACCCGATGCGATTTGCCCGAATCGTTATCCCATACGAGCGAGTCACCGTCCGTAGAACATTTGGCCAGCCGCGAAAGCGTGCGTACTGTCGCGCGGCGAACCAAGTGGTTGATGACGCCGCCTTCGTAGCGGAGGTCTTCGTCGTTGAGCGGTACACGTTTGACTTCCCCGTTCAGGTTTTTGCCAAACGCGGTCTGGATCTGGGCGGGTGATGCAACGGCATATACCTTCCCACGGAAAGGAGCTGCGACAAATCCATACTCGTCCCCCGTGTCACGCAGTCTGGACCAAACGGTACCAACTGCCGGCCACTGATGAAGGTCGAACTCTAGGAGCTCTCGGGGCGGGGTCATCGGAATCGCGTTGCTTTTGATAAGCCCCGTGACCGGTAGCCTGGGCAAGGCAAAAGGCGACCTCTGATCAACAGGTGCCGCCTGGTACCGGTCAAGGATTTCGGTAACGCGCAGTCGCGCATCGCCCTTGGAGAGGTAAAGGGCGAGTCGACGCATCAAATCGTCAAAGGAAACGCCCTGGACAAGAAAACGATTTGCTTCCTCATTCTCCGGTGTCGACAGGAGCGAACTAACCGCGTCAAGCGGTTCGTCGTCGCCGTACTGGGTCCAAAAGAGTGGGCGGGAGGACCCTGTCGGCGTGTTGGCCGCGTATTCAGCAAAGGCACGCATCACACTGTCGTCACGACCGCTATAGCCGCAAACGACAACGGTGTGGCTTGTGAGCGACTGCACGAATGACGCGCGAAGCGTGGCCTCCTGTTCTACCAGTTCACCCGGCGTGTTCTTGAGGCTGTCGTACCGATAATCGCCGTGCATGGAGATACATGCCAACTCGCGTTCTCCCGGCGCACGGTACAGGCGTTGCTGGCAATCAATCCCGATCTCGATCGGCGTAACGTTGGCAGCTGCCGCTGAGCGTGACGCAAGGCCGTCGAAGTTAGGCGTCCATACAGATTTGACCAGCCCGTCGGCAGCCAGCAGCGCCATGAGCTGGTAGCCGAGATGAGGCTTGCACTGCTTCACCCATCTCTCAAAATACAGACGACGATCTTCACTACGGGCAAAGCAGGCCTCGATATAGGCGCCATACTCATCGGCATGACCCAGTGGCGGAAAGCGTCTCTGCTGATCAAGCCATGACTGGATTCGCGCCCGAACCGAGGGTAACGAAAGCTCGCTGAACTGCTCCTCGAGGCCAGGATTATTGGAGAGAAAGATCTCGCGTTTCCATTCCCAGATGCATTGCCCGGCCGAAGGCATTCCCGAACTCATGGACGCACCGGCGCCGAGAAATAGCATGAGCGGCCTGTCGCGCGAAACAGCAAGCGACCTGACCAGAGCATCTACTGTCATCCGTTTGACGGATGTTCCTTGCACGCGGCCGTTAAGGGCGTTCATCGTTATTTGTCGTTGTTGGCGAGTCGATAGTCTGATGATACAGATATCGCTACGCAGCGGATCATTCCGCTTTTTGCTTAGCCACGAGCAAACACCACACCGCAAGTTGACATAATTAACACTCTCATCTGAATCCGGGTATGACATCCGGGTATGACATCGGGTGTCTGTAGAGTACACGCGTCGCGACGATCAGTGCCGGAGGGACAAGAGTGCTGTTGGTTGTTCTCATCAGCCGTTCTGAGCCGGAAGGTAATGTGCTCCCCCACTCAATTTCACGTGAAGTGTCAACAAAATGAGATGACGGATCTGCGGGTGACGTGCCGCAGATCTGCTGGAATCGTAAGTTTTACGACGGCTGCTTTCCGGCCCGACAGTTGTCGACCCATTCCCACGCCATATCGTAGGTCACAACGGCATCCGCCCCTCGTTCTCTCTTGAAGTGGTTCAGCCAGCTTGTAGTACAGGCGTTGTCCTCGGTTGGCCACTCGCTACGATTCTCGGTACGAGCAGATGAGGAAGCCGATGTCGAGGTGGTTGCGCTATTTGCGACAGTCGGAAAGCGTTGCTCACATTGTGCCGACCACTTTGCCTCTTTGTCGTCGACATCCATCGGATTCGGTGGCGTAGCGTTGCGAAGCTCCCGGATACACGTTTTCACCTGCGTGCCACGCTCAATTGTTGCCAAAGTTTGTGCTGTGGCTTGAGCTTCCTCAGGAGTGGCGACTCGCGAGCCTGAATTCCAGACGCTGTGGCTGACGAGTTCGCCCGTGTTGGGATCGAATCGGTCCTCGGCACCGTCGAGTTGGTCGTTGGCAAATGCCGCACGATAGATCACGTGCTTGCCATCAGGCGAATAGCGAACTATCTCGCCGTTGGCCGCACCGTTTTCATAGTGTGCTTCCACAAGCGTGTTTCCGGTTTTCCCGTCGTACGTCTTGACCACGCCATTCAGCCGACCGTCCTTCCAGGGAAACTCTCCAATGAGTTGCTTGGTCGGTGCGTAGTAGATCTTCTCCGGACCGTCCGGATTTCCCTTATTGAAATTCGCATCGAGGACAGTTTGATCGCCCGAGTTGTCGAAGATCTGCATTGGGCCGGTGAGTGCTGCACCGCTGAACGACATCTTCATGCGAACGGTATCGGATTGTGGTGCCTTGCAGACGACGTCGCCGTCGAGCATCCCCGCACTGACCTTGGCGTCGCAGAGGAGACCGTGAATCATCATCGAATCGATGCCGCCGCGATAGGCTTCAGGCACGACATACGCACTGTTCTGCATCATTCGCTGATAGCCCGGTTGACTATTGAGAATGCTCGGGGCGGGCACGCTGGTGACTTTCCCGGAGAAAGGCGAGTTGGCGTCGCCCGCGTATACCTTGCCGTTGACAAGCTGGACGTTGCGGTAATCGAGTACATCACCTTTGCAGCCAGCGAGCAAAGCTGCTGCGAGCGAAGCTATGAGTAGGGCCGCCGCGTGACGGCAAGAACGAATAGGTTTCATGGTGTGAGTTCGTCAAAGAGGATGATTTCCGGCACCCGTGAGTGATGGGGCGGCGGGTTATTACGAGAAAGGGAGCAAAAAAAGACCGACCGGGGAACCGGTCGGCAAAGTGGGTTCTGGCGATCCGAGGGGGTACATGCCAGAACCCGGGCCAAAACAGTAAGAGGCTGAGATCAGCTATCGAGAGGAGATCACCGCGTTGAGCGCCGCCATGAGTGCCGCTGGCAGGCCGTTCGCGAATTGAAGCGATTGCTCGGTGTATGTCGAGGGGTACAACCAGCCGACCTGCAAGCGGCCAGCGCGCTGCGCGAGAATCAGCTTTGCGCCCCGTACGAGCGGTTGCATCCGACCGTTGGCTGTCGCGAGTGCCACGATGTCCGCAGGAGCGAAGTCGAGCACCAGGACGTTAGGGTTATTTGCGTAGACCGACCATGTGCCTGGTTTGGCATCGACGGTTGCACTGTGGTCTGCAGACAAACGGATGGAGCTCAATCCGACGTTCAGCGCCGCAAGTTCAACACCAACTGCCTGCTGAATCGAGGTGTAAGTCGTGCTCGAAACACCCGATGTCATGACGATAGTGCTGCCGTCTACATACGCAGGAACCCCACCGCAGACCAAGCCGTTCTGTACGACGGGGTTGTCGCACATCGGGACGGATACCGGGATGACGACCCGATCAGTGGAATAAGTTTGACGGCCGAGATAGGCGCCGGTGCCGCTGGGGAACGCAGTACTGGTCAGTTGTGCAGCGTGCGCGAAATCGTAGAAACCCGGTACGGCGGGAGCCGCAAGCGACAGCGGCTGGCCGGACAAGTCGACGGAGCGGACCTCGTACGTAAACCCGATACCCGACGCCGGATCTGTGCCCGACAGGATTGTGCCGACGCGCGTAAGCGGAAGCGGGGCGAGCCGCTGCGTCTCCGGGATGAGATTCGACCATGTTCCGTCAGACTTCAGCACGTACTCACCAGCCAACCCATCGTATTTTCCTCCGTTGTAGGCTCCGAGACCGACGCTGGCCCATGAGTCGCTTCCGGCCGGCAGATTCTCTTGCTGAGTGACTTGTAGTGCGGTGCCGACGATCTGGCGGACATCGCGGACCAAAGCCTGATTGGTTGAACCGGGTGTCTGGTTGTACCCGCCAAAGAACGAGATCAGATAGTCCACGAAGCTATAGGTCGGATTGGCGAGAACCTGCGACGCATCCGCAACCTGATAGACCGGCTTCTTTGCTTGAGCAGTAAGATCATCCTGCGTGATCGACGAGACGCTTCCCTTGGTGACCATCGCGTTCAGGGCATTGCGAACGGTCGATGCGTCGATGGCACCGCTCGTCGCGAAAGTTCCGAGCTTATCGACGACTTGGGCAGCGAGCGATTGTGTTGTCGCGTCCTTGTTCGCGAGGTAGTCCGCATTGGGATCGACCTGACCGCCGAGTAGTCCCTGCACGGTGGCTATTGCCTGCGATCGGCTCAAACCGGTCTGCATTTGTGCAGAGACGAGCGTCGTGAGTGGGCTGACGACTTGTGATGACGTTGGCTGGACGATCTGCGACAGCGTGAAGGTGGCCGGGAACTGGAAACCTGACGGACGAGAGAGGTCCTTGGTGGTCGGCGTGATCTCGACCCGGAGCGTTTTCCCTGTTGCGTCGCCGCTGTACGGAATCGAGAACTGACCGTTTCCATCCGTGACGGTGCTTGGATCCCCCGACTCACAAGTTCCGCTGTTGTTCAGGTCGAGGCAGACCGTGGCACCCGCAAGGTATCCATCGATGGCCTTGCCCGTGACTGCTGGCGTGGGCGTTGTCGGAGTGCTTCCTTCGCCCGATGATGGTTGACTAGATCCTGAATCGCCACCGCCGCCGCAAGCAGCGAGGGCAGTTGCGATGGACAGGCCCAGGATGTGTTTGTTGAACCCCGTATGTTTTATGGTTTTCATTGTTTTCTCCGTTTGACGTGCCGGTCCAGCACGCATGGGCACATCAATTGATGTGGTGTTTACTCAACAAAGACGAGCGCACCAAAGGAGCCGAGGTGGCGCGTGCTCAAGCCGGCTAAGCACCTCAGCCAGCCCGGACATCAGTTGAGATTCGTAATGTAGAGTATATACGACTATAATTGAAGTGTTTACAGCGTCGTTAATCAGTCGACGGGCGGGCATTCTGCACGCCATGGCTACTAGGCGCTCAACACCTTCCGCAACACGACCAGCCCCGATCTCAATTGCTCTCGGCAAACGGGTCAAGGCGTGCCGACATGCAGCCGAGAAATCGCAGGAAGTGCTGGCTTTCGAGGCGCACGTCGACCGCACATACATCTCGGCGATCGAGCGTGGTATTGCCAATCCGTCGGTCGAAACGTTGGCTAACATCTGCTATGTGCTGAACGTAACGTTGGCCGAATTGTTTGCTCCATTGGACGGCGTATCGCTCAAGCCAACAGGCGAGCGTCGGGCGAATGCTGCTACGCCTCCGGAAATCAAGCGCCAGCGACTACGGTAATTTGAGGCACTTCGGACCGCAGCCAGCATGGCAGCGGTCCGTCTGGCGCTACTTAGTGTCTTGGTCCCGTACGTCAGTAGTCACCCGGTAACAGGAGCGTAGTCATGGACCGATCCCATTCCGTGATGAGCCAAACGGTCTGGCCGCCAGCGAGGACGTAGCTCGACAAGATCCGTGATCCAGCCTCTACCGCCAGTTCGTTCTGTTCCCGGTCTGATTCGGACAGATCTCCCCAGTCGCCGCAGGCATGCCGGATCAGCAGATGGATGACTGAGACGTTCGCGTTGGTCATGACGCTCAACGCAGCGGGCGTCGCAAGGATTCGACCGAGCTTGAAGCGCAGACGAGGCGGGTGGTTGGGTGTCAAATTCATGGTGTTTCTCCAATGGATGGACGTGCAAAGGCCTCCAGCAGCGCTGGATAAAAGGACGTCCGATTGAAAGAGGGAAGCGACTGCCGGGCGAAAGCCCGGTTTATGCCAGTAAGTTGAGCTCGGCGAGGCGCCGCCGAAGCGTCAGAGCTTTGGCTTGGGAGCAGCCGAGGTGTAGGCGGATGTCGGCGACGGTGGGCCGGACCAAGCCGGTAGCAACGTCCTGAGCGAGACGAGCTAACTCGCTATTGGGCGGGACTGAGTCAAGTCGCGGGAGGACTGAATCGTTATTTTTGCGACTAACGGTCTGCTCAGCAGGCGTCTCCGAGGCCGTCGTCACGGCAGGCAAAGTCGCCTCGGTCTGCAACGGGACGGTTGGCGCATCAGCAGTAGTCGCCGTACCTGTCGCTTCGGGTATCGACGGCCGCCCCAGAATAACCGTCCACAGCAAACACGCCACACCTTCCAGCACTGCGGCAAACGTCAAGCCGGAGAGCAGATCGACGTGCTTTGTCGTCGTGCCGAGTAATGCCGCCAGTCGCGACGTGACTGGATCGTCGCGCAGGGCGTCGCGCCGGGACATGAGGCGGTCACGTTCGGCGTCGACACGACGGACTTCGTCAGCTTCCGCACTCAGGACATCAAGTCGCGCCGCCAACGTCGCACGATGCGACTCCCGTAATGCGCAGTCACGCACACAGCGACGCATATCGATTCGCGCGAGCTGTTGTGTGATCGCTGCCCGTTCGGTCATCAAGACCGTCAGACTGCGCGCGGGAGGCGAGGGCATGACGACTGCACTCGATACCCGCCGTTCACTAACGTGTTGCTGGCTGAGCAGGAAGAACGTGACATGTCCGTAGCACGTGGTCGCCAAACAGGCTATCCAGAGCAAGCTACCAATCGCTCGAACAAGAAACGGCCTGTCCCGGATCAGTGCCGGCAACATATGTGCGCTGGTTACGAGCACCATGCCGATTGCGATCCAGACGAGTTGTTCCGGCCACGTGCCGCCACGCTGCCACCCGGCCAACACGGATAGGCAGAGCGCGGTGGTCGTGGCCATGGTCGCCAGGACGATCGGCCATCGACGGGCGCCGGTCATGCGGCTTTCCCGCCCAGGAGCACCGCCTTGTGCTCCAGCTTGTCACGCAGCGTCGCCTGCGTGCCTGAATCGCTGCTCTCGACCGCCGGTTGACCGGATGCATTGGGGTAAAACTCCGCGGCCACGGCGGCGCGCTCGTCCGGACTATCCTCGAATGCCCCGTTTGCGAAACCGAGCCGAGCCGCGGCGTCGAGTGCGGCCTGATCGAAACCCGCTGCCCGGCGGCGCATGTCGAGCTCGCGTGCGTGCATCAGGGCTTCCTCGAGCGTACTGCCAGGCCTCACACCCAAGTCCACGTAATAGATCGCCGACCGATAGCTTTGCGTGGTCGACTTGCCGCGTAGCCGGAGTTCCAGCGGCAGGCAGGCGAGCAAGTTGCCTGACACGGCGCGGAAGTAGAGGAGCCGCGCTGCGAGCGTACGAATGGAGTTATACGACGTGGTGCGGAAGATGAACGAGCCCATCTCGTCTTCGTCGCCGACGACCACGTTCAGCCGTGCGTAGGGCTTGCAGCCGCCACGCTGACCAAACGCACATCCATCCGGCGACGGGCACGGCAGGCTTTCGATGCCGTTGTCACCGGCGCGCCGACAGGTTTCTCCGTTGCCGACACACGTGGGGCGTCCGGTGTCGCGGTCAAACAGCGAGTAATCGGCGCGGAGATTGAGATCCGGATCGCTGAACAGCATACGGACCGGGATCGATCGCAACTTGCCGGACGCTGCCTTGCGCAGGGTTTCGTTCAGCGGATGCAACATCCATTCGCCGCGCTGCTGTACCTGGGTGGTGAGCGTGAATTGGTCGTCGGCAGCGGGAACGCGCTTGCCGCTCTTCTCGACAACGCGCCCGATCGAAATCCTGCCGACAACGGGCGGGGTAATGGCTAGACCTTTGAGCATGCTGCTCCTTTAGATAGAAAGGGGGAGTGGATTGCGATAGCCGACGAGCTATGCCGGCTTTCGAGTGAAATGCGACTCGAGCTTGCTGTGGATCTCTTGAGCGACGCCATGCCAGGCGCGTGCGCTGACCAGCGGGTGATTGCCAAGCTGCTTCTGTAACTCGTCGAGGGGGAGCTTGGCGACGCGTTCGGCGTGTTTGCTGAGCGCATCCATGACGAACGCCTGCGCGAGCGCGCCGTAGCGCGAGAATTCAATGATGTCGGTGAGACATTCGAGGTTTGTCGTGTATTGGCTCACGATCAGACTCCCGTCAGGTGGAAACAAGAAAGCGCCGGGAGCCGGGCTTCGAGGTGGCGTACTGTGTTTCGAGCTCTGGGTGATCGGCCAACAGTCGCGCCAAGTCGATCGAGGACGAGTCCTTGCTACGCTTGAACGACACGGCGCCGGTCTGGAATACGGCACGCGTCGCATCCCCCATCGCTTGCTGGATCGTTTGCTTGAACTGCGCTTCGAGCTGTTGACGTGTTTCGATCTCGGCCCGTACCGCAATCAGATCGGCAAAGATCGCGGACAGGCAAGCGTCGTCACTAAAGTCGATCGCTGCGCCATGACCCGGGTACAGGTGTCGTAGCGCACGGTCAGCCGACTCCGATCCGTCGGCCGGTGGAGGCGTGTCGGTTTCCACGAACTGCCAGAAACGAGCTTCGAGATCGATCAGCCGACCGATCAGCGCATCGTCACGATCGATCCGATGCACTTCGAGTGCTTGACCACACAGCAGCACGGCGACGTGCGCCGCCGATTTGCCGGTGACTGCGAGCTGATGCTGAACTTGGATCGTCACGTAGTCGGGCACGCCGTCTCGCCAAAGGCGAGAGCCATGCTCTCCCGCCGTCTTGCATTCCAAAATCTGTACGTCAGGCACGCCGACAATCTCGCGATCGATATTCGCCAGCATCCACGGGATCGAGGGATGACGGAGTACTGCGTTGACGCGCCGAACACGATTGCCCGTCTGCTTCGTGTAGGACGCGGCCACGATGGGCTCGAGCAGCGTGCCCCAGTACGTTGGCGACGTCGTGTCGTCTGGGTCTGGACGAGGAAGGCTGTCTGCCCGTCCCGTCTTGTCGAGCCACAACTCGAGTGGACTCATGTACGGATTGAGGCCGACGGCCGCTGCTGCATCGGATCCGCCGATGCCGGCTCGCCGGACAGCAAGCCAGTCGTCGCGGGATAGTTCGTCGGTCCTGACGAGCTTCAACGCAGGTCGTTGCCGTCGAATCCGACTGGATGGAATAACGCTCATGAAACCTCCAGAAGTAGAAAGGCCCGGCAGGGGAACCTGACCGGGTCGAGGAGTAGGGGAATGAAGGACGGTGATTACACGACGAGCTTGAGCGCTTCGTCCCAGGCTCGTTGCTTGATGAGCGCACCTTGCCCGAACCAGGCGGCGTCGCGCCGGTGATCCTCGCTGCGTGCTCGCCGATGGTGGTCGACGTACTCGGTGATCGAGTTCAGCAAGCCCCAGGCGGTTCCGGACGCCGAAGCCAGCTGAGCACCTTTGCCGCGGCCTGCATAGAGTTCGCTGGCGGCGCGAATGGCACGTTCGTTCACGGTTTGCCCGTCGCGCTCGCCCGGGCTCGTGACGGTATAGGTGAGCACGCGCCGGAAGAATGCGTCGGCGGTGGTATCGGTGACCTTGCGCTCTGCCAAGGCCTTCGTGCGAACCATGAACGCGTCCCACGACGACACGGCAATACCGAGCTGACGTTTGACTGCTTGCGGATCAAACTGAGAACGGTGCGGAACCTTGACGACACCGGTGCCGTCACCGAGCGCGATCGCCAATGTGTTGTTACAGACGACGCGGACTGAAGTGAACTGCGCGGTCGTTGCGAGCGTGCCGTCGCAGGCCGTCGCCAGTAGCAGATAGCCTTTGACGTGGTCCTTGCCCTTCAACATGCCGGACTGACCGGTCTTGGCGAGTGCCCAGAACTTGCGGCCCTCCTTGAGCACGCCCGCCGTTTCGAGTTCGAATCCGCCGACTTCCGTCAGGTCGCGGTAGAACTCGAGAATCTCGCGGGGCTGGACGACCTGATACCGGGCGGAGACGACGGATAGCGGTGCCTTGGTGTCCGACCGATACAGCACTTTCTGGTCGGGAAAGGCGTGAATTGAGCCGATGCCGGCGGAGCCGGACACGTACCGGACCTCGGACGATTCGATCGTCCAGTTCATGCCGGCGCGGTCTGCCCAGACTTCGATCGGCTGGTTGGCGGCGAGATGGTTGCCGAGGCCATGCCAAGGCATTTGACCGACGTAGGCCATGGATTGGACGAGATGCATGGTGAACTCCTGAAAAATTGAAATGGCATAATGCCCGGCGCATGCCGGGCAGGACTAAATCGAGAAGGGGGAAGCGGATGCGGTGGAACGGCTGGATGAGGACTGCGATCGCGAGGATCAATCGTGCTGCGCGCTGAAGGTATGGCCGCACGACAGGCACCGATAGTTGTCGAGGACGTTCTCGTCGATGGCGGCACCGACCGCGGATCCAGCCGCGCAGCCTGCTGCACTGCCGAGTAGGCCGGCGATGACCGCGCCGGCGAGTCCACCAAAGACAGAGCCAAGCGGCCCGCCAATTGCGCCTACGGCCGCGCCGGCTTCGGCGCCAGAGAGGGTCATTGCCATGCCGCTCGTCGCGCCGGCGACACTGCCGATCGTGCTGCCTGCTTTGCGGCCGATGTTCAACGTGGTGATGCGTGACGAATTGCAGTGTGGGCAGCGTTGGGCGATTTCGCTGGGTGCGAACGTCGACAAGCTATGGGCATTCGGCGGCGCATAAGAGAAGAAGTCAGCATCGGCCTCAGATCGTTCAGTGGGCCGATGAAACGAGCGGGATTCGTCCAGTTCGAACGGTTCGACGTCGTCGAACGTGAAGTGATTGCGCGACGGATAGCGTGTCTCGTGTGGCGGTGCGTGTCGTAATGCCCACTCGCTTGTCCGGATCGCATGCAAAGCATGGTCAGGGTATGGTGCCTGAGCTTCCCACTCGTCATCCGCTGTGTATCGCGAAGGGATAGTCGCTAGTGCAGGCGCGGCAGAACCAGTTGTGGGCGTGGTCGGCGGCGTTGGTTTGGTGCGCTGCCGCCAAACGACGAGAATAACGATTACAACGAGCGCAAACACCGTTGCGATCGTAGCGATAAGAAGATAGGCCAGGTACATGAAACCTCCGAGCGGAGTGCGCCCCGACGGGATTGTCGAGGCGGAGCGGCTGTAGGTAGCCGTGCTCGTGGAAGTGATATGTAGTTGAAATTTTCTAGGATATGGCCATAGGTCAATGTGTTATCGATAACGGTGTGGTGTATCACTACCTTCTAATGCCGATGCGGTGGGGACGCGTTCGCTGTATCAGCGAACATTAACCACGCGGCTGAGATATAGTTTGGGTACTGCCACTGAGCCGAAGACAACAAGCCAAACTCCTTCGGCAATCTCCGGTGGTATGAAGGAGACCAATGACAATTCTTCAAGAAATATACGAGTGGTCCAAGGGCCTCGCGGCTTGGCAACAAGACGCCATCGCTCGACTCTACGAGGATCGAACGCTGGGCGCTGTTGATCTCGACGACCTCTACGCCCTGGCCAAAGTTGAGGCTGGAATTGCCGATCCTCAGGGGCGTCAGCCGAGGGCGCTTCAGGACGCACAAGTCGCACCGCAGGCTAATCCTGCTCGACTTGTTCAACTGGCTGGCATCAAGGATCTCGCTCATGTCAATGCATTGGCACATGGCGGACGCCTCCCCATTGCGACAGCTGGTTTGACGATCATTTACGGCGAGAACGGCGCTGGTAAGTCGGGCTATTCGAGAGTGTTCAAGCAGGCTTGCCGTGCTAGAGACCGGCGGGAGCCGATTCTCCCGAACGCGAATATCGAGCCCAATGCGGCCAATGTGGCTCAGGCCATATTTGAGGCCGTAATCGATGGGATCGTCACCGACTTGCCTTGGCGCTATGGCAATCCGTCGCCGGAACCATTGTCGGACATCTCCATCTTTGACACGCATTGCGCTCGCGCCTATATCGACAATCACGGTGATTTCGCATATGTCCCGTACGGATTAGATATCCTTGAGGGACTCGTTGGCGCGTGCAGCAATCTCAAGGCTCGCGCCACTCAGGAGAAGCAAGCGAATGCTCCGAGTGATGCTGCCTACGTAGCGTTGACTAAGCAGAAGACTGCAGTGGCGGAGTTGCTTCTTGGTATTTCCGGGAATACCGCGCCCGAAGAGATTGAGGCCCTGGCAACGCTTTCCGAAGTCGAGCAGGAACGCCACGCGCTCCTGACGAAGGTCCTGGCCGAAGTAGATCCGAAGCAAAAGGCGCTGGCACTTCGCCAGAAGGCCACGCGTCTAAACGGGCTGAAGGAGCGCATTGCAACTGCGATTGCTGCGATCGACGACGACAAGGTCAACGAGCTCAAGACGCTGGTCGATAAGGCCAAGACCGCCAAGATTGCCGCGGAACTTGCTGCGACCGAATTCAAGCAGACTCCCGGCCAACTGATCGGTACTGGAGGAGAAGAGTGGAAGGTGCTGTTCGACGCTGCGCGTGCGTTCAACAAAGTGTGCCATCCAGACCATGAATTTCCTGGTTTGCCCAACGATGCGGCCTGCCCACTGTGCCAGAATGCACTTGGGCAGGATGGTGCCGCACGGCTTGTGCGATTCGACGCCTTTATCCAACAGGCTGCCGAAAAGGCGGCGAAGGACGCTCGCGAGCTTGCTGCTACGGCCTACAGAACGGTTCAACTAGCCAATTTGGATCTGATGTTTCGCGATGCATTGGTCGAGGAGTTGAGCGAGATTGCACCGGCCGTGGCAGCCGCATGCACTGTGATTCAAGGTGGCCTTAACGCGCTTCATAAGGCCGTATTGCTAGCTGCTGCTGGAAAGCTTGAGTGGAGCGAAATCCCCAAACTGTCGGCAGATCCGCGGTCGGAGCTTGCGGGCATCATAGACCGTTTGCAGGAGCAGGCCAAGGCGCTTGATGCTACGGCTGACGAAAAGGTGCGGGCCGCCATGGCTATCGAAAAGTCGGAGTTCGATGCACGCGTGCGGCTCGGCGAGGTCAAGGCTGCTGTCTTGGAGGCAATAGCGAAGCACAAGATTTGCGGCAAACTCCAAGCCTGTATTGATGCACTGGATACGCGCGGCATATCGAGGAAATCCACGGAACTGTCCCGGACGACGGCGAGTAAGGAGCTTGCAGACGCCCTGAACGAGGAACTCGAGAAGCTTAAAGTTCATCACCTCAAGGTCGTAATGAAGCCTGAGTCACCGGGCGGCAGGACCCAGTTCAAGCTGACCTTGCGACTGCCCGGTGGCGGAGCCCCAGCCGCGATCCTGAGCGAGGGAGAGCAACGAGCTATCGCAATCGCGTCTTTTCTTGCGGAGATAAAGCTTGGCAAGGGGCGAGGCGGCGTCGTATTCGACGACCCTGTATCGTCGCTTGATCACAGGCGCCGCTGGGAGGTTGCCGAGCGATTGGCCGTCGAGTCGCGGGTGCGGCAAGTAATCGTCTTTACTCACGACATCTATTTCCTCTGCATCCTCGAGCAAAAAGCCGAAGAGCTCGGAGCGGCATTGACCAAAAACTACATCCGGAGAACGGCGGATGGCTATGGCGTTCACTCCCAGGATCTACCTTTTGATGTAGTAGGTACCAAGGATCGTCTGGCGCGACTTAGAGAGATGTTGGTCGAAGTTCGCAAAGCCCAAAAGGAAGGCGACGACGATGAACATCGCCGCTTGACTGCGGCTTGCTATGGCCGACTACGCCTCGCATGGGAGAGAGGTGTCGAGGAGGTTCTGCTCAACGGCTCAGTTCAGCGGTTTGGGGAGGGAGTGTCAACTCAGCGCCTCAAGTCTGTCGTCGTGACAGATGATGACTATCGAGAAGTCGAAGCGGGTATGACCAAAAGTTCGAAGTTCGAGCACGATGCTGCGACAGCAGTTGGCAGATTACCAGTTCCTGATCCAGACGAACTCGAGAAGGACATCGAGCGGCTGGCTGTGTGGAGAGATGGCGTCAACAAGCGCTTGAGCGGCGTTGCTAAGGCACGAGGGTGAGCGCCCGTGTGACATGTCAGCGGGCCAGCGTGTAATCGGCAAGTGAGCGAGCGAGCTCTCCCTTTTGTGGCTTGGTTGCTATTTGACGTGATGCTTCTTTCAATTACCAGCTCCATTCGACGTAGAATCGTCTGATAATTCGGCAATTCAGGCCGACCGGCGATGCACCCGTTGTTGAGGCCATCCAGCGGGTTATCGGCGATCTGCCAAGTTACGCGTGATGCAAGTGCACCGCACCGAGCGTGCGGAGGTGAAGGCGAGGTGGGAATTGCGAAAAGACGGGTACGCACGAGACGAGGTCCTATTTGCCGGATCTCCGAGTCAGATTCAGTTACAAGGTCAGTACCAAGACTGTCTGGTCATCGTGCCCGACAGAGATGCCCGGCGCGTCGATGGCGGATACCTAGTTAATGTGCAGGTATTCCCTGTCGATCATTTCGGTGCAGCCATGGCTCGTGTAGATGGCAAGCTGTTCCTGCTAGTAGATGAAGACAGACCCGACGGCTCGTTAGCCCTCGAACCCAGTTCGCTAGCCGCCTGGGCTTCCAGTTACGGGCAACTGCAAACTGCCGACGAATTTGTTGAAAAATTTGGCGACTTCGTACTGTCACTGTCAGGTCGCGACGCGTATCGGGAAGTGGTCTCCGAACTAGCAGGAGCTGCACAGCGCCTGCTCGCGAAAGCGCACGATATCGCGGTTCTAAACGCCTATCACCCCAACGCAAAGAGCCTGATCCGAGCTAGAGCGTTCGCCACCTTTCGTTCAATCTTGCTCAAAGGCGACGAAGAGCTATTCGCCTTCGTAGCCATTCGTTCCATCTTGAACGTGCTTGCGCGTAGATCGCCACTGACAAATGCTGCGTCTATTGAAGCTGACGTTCCGGTGGCTGCGGACCTTGACCTACCTGTGTCGTTGAACTTCGGAGAAGCACTCCATTCTTTGAACCCGATCAACGTGATCATCGGCTCGAATGGCCAAGGGAAGACACGCTTACTCATCGGACTCGCGCAGGCTGCCCAGAGCAGAATGCTATCGATGCACGATGATGTCGGCACTGAATTATTGGAATCCGGTCCGCCTAAGATCGTCGCGTTTACGTACGAGGCGTCCCACTGGCGTCGCCTCCGAAGAAAAGGTGTTGAAGTGGAGTCGATGGGAATTGACTCAGCTTCTTGGCGTCGCGTCACGTGGTTGATTCATCAGATCGCATCGACCGACGATGGTCAGGACAATCTTCGCCAAATTGAGCTAATACTCGGCCAATTCATTTATACCGACGAACTCTTTCTCCCGCTGATAGCACGCGAGTTTGGCGGTGTCGCGAGAATCCATCTCCGCGAATTTATCGAACAGCTGAACTCTAACCTACTGGCAGCGGTAGATCTAACGAAGGCACCGATCATGAAGTCGCGCACGAAGGGCGGCTACTCGCTGAGTTCCGGGGAAAAGAGCCTTCTTAGTTTTTGTCTCTCGACCTTCCTTCTGACCCGCGGGGGAGCACTTGTCCTCATCGATGAGCCCGAGAATCATCTCCATCCGGCCTTTATTTCTCTGCTCGTGAGGACCCTTGTCAGTACGCTCGTGGCAACCGAGTCGCGAGCCGTGGTTGTCACTCACTCGCCGTTTGTTGTCAGAGAGGTGGATCGCAGCGCAGTACTGATTTTGAAGCGCAACGCAGAGGGTCTGCCAGAGCTGTATCGCCCCTCTCTCCAAACCCTAGGTGGCGATGTCTCTATGATCGTTGACCACGTCTTTCAGGACGGCAGCATTAAGAAGGCCTACGAACGCCGCATCGATGCCGTCATTGCCGAGCGAGTAGCACAGGGCGCCGAGATCGTGACAAACGAGCTTGAGAGGGATTTGGGCAATGACGGCGCGCGCTATCTGCACGCGCAAGCTGTCCTCGCAAAGGTCTGAGATGCCTACCTATCTCGCCCTGACGCGGACAGCACAGGAAGACTTGGCCGCGGTTCGGACCTACATCACCAAGCGAGGCGATGGGTGGCAGGACATCCACCGGGTGCTTCCCAGAGTCGCGAAAGCGTTCGCGCAGTACCCTAAGCGATACATTGAACCCGGCCGCTTGCTCCTTAAGGCGTCGGATCGCAAGCTTGCGCAGGCAATGTACGGCCTCTATGACTCCAAGGCGAGCTATTTGCGCTATAAGAACGCGCCCCGGAAGCCTGGTTACGTTGGATGCTGTCCCTACTGCGGAATCAAGGGATCAATGACGGTCGATCACTACCTTCCACGAAGCAGGAAAGAATTCCCGCATTTCTCGATTTTTTCCGCTAATTTGGTGCCGGCGTGTGGGGACTGCCAGGGGCACAAACTGACCTATTACGCGCCAACAACTGGACGGGTCGTGCGCAATAGGCGGCAAGTGGGCGCGACAGAGCTGCTGGAACGATCTTATCGATTCAGAACAAGTGAGAGGCGGATTCTCCATCCATATTTCGATCGTTTCTTAGCCGAGCGAGTTCTCATCGCCCACATCGAAATGGGCGCTCGAGGCGCACCGTCACTGGTGTCGATCGCACCACGCCTGAGCTTGTCGAGATCGACCCGTCGTGCTATCGAGTTTCATCTCAATCGCCTTCACGTTCTTGAGCGTGCAAAGGGCGAAGTGGAGCACCTTCACAGTGCCATTCTTAAGGGGCTGAAGGGTGTACGAACACTGGCCGAACTGCTCGAAAATCTAGAGATTCAGCTCGCCGCGGCTCAAAGTCGCGGCGGAAGCCTCAACTTCTTCGACGCGCTCTACTTGCGAGCCTTGATCGTCCGCAAGGATCTGCACCCGCAACTTCTGTCGGTCGCGACTCCGAACGCGGAGCTAGTGCGTGTCTCTCAAGCACGCCGAGTTCGGATCCCTGCTCATAGAGCACGTCGACAGATCGGCAGATAGCGTTCGCTTTTCCATGTTCGCTCGATTGGGACAATCTTGGCTCATGATCTTCTTTTCCTCGACCAACTTACGAGTCAACGGGTAGCATACTTCATCTCATGCTTGGGATGGCTCGGACCTGATCTGCGCCTGTTCCAACATCCAGTGCTCGATTTTGTCATGCCACATTCGAAGGAGATCAAGAGGGCGGCGCCGATAGTGCTTCTCCGCGATCGCGGATGGCTTGTGCCCTTGAATTTGAGCCACGACGCCGACAGGGACTTCGACCCATTCCGACAGTGTGCCGAAGGACCGGCGCAATCCGTGGAGCGTCACGTGAGGCAGATCTGCCGATGCCAATGCCTTGATGTGCGCGTCGCGGGGATCCGCGATCTTGCCATCAGCAGATTTCTTGCTAGCGAATACCCACGCGGATGGTCTCCAGTCCTCTCCTAGTTTGGCAAGACGTGCGGCTTGCCTTTTGTTGGGCGGCGTTTCGCTCAAGCGTTTCAACTCGAGCAAGAGCTCGGCCAAGTACGGAGTAAGCGGAATTACGCGTCCACCGGTTCCCTCGACTTTGTCGTCAAGCCGGAGGCTTCGCCAGCGGAAGTCGACATCCTCCCAGCGTAGCGCTGCCCATTCCTCACGGCGAGCACCGGTGATCAGCAAGCCTTGTAGGTAGACGCTTCGAATTGGATTCTCGATTTTTCGGACCTCCCGAAACCACGCATGGAGTTGTTCGCGTTGCAACGAATCACCTTCCTTGGGTTTTACCCGAGGAATGACGTCACGGACCTCTCGCATCGTGTAGGAGTCGGGCGGGATAATTCCTTGGTACGAAGGGGTATCTTCCGCCCAGCGAATAAATCCTCTCAACAACCTGAACGAATGTGCCGTTACGGTAGGGCGATGCAAGGATTGGGCGATCAACCAATTGGCGATCCGGTTGCCGGTCAATTCGGACATTTTCAGCGGGCGCAGCTCAGCTAGTGCGCCGGGGCGAGTTGTTCCTTTTCCACGTTTTTTGGGGAGTCCGCCCACTTGGGAGTGTTGCAGATGGTCGATGTAGCTGCGTTCGCTCCAAAACGGCTTGCGAACTTCGATGTACTGCTCCCAAGCTTCACCGAAAGTCGCGTCTCGGCGTCGTGCTTCAAATTGTCGGGCTTCGTGAGCGGCTTGCTGTTCTGCCCGTATTTCGCGCGGATCTTTGCCGTCGTCAACCAAGGTCTTGAGCCGGGCGGCTTCGGTGCGTGCCCGGCCCAAATCCCAAACTTGGATGTTTCCGATGGTCAGCCGCATAGTTTTGCCGAACAGACGCGACTCGAAAATGTAGGATCGTGCGCCTGCAGCTGTGACGCGAAGTCCGAGACCGGGCGTCTTCGCATCCCAGTAGATCGTTTGCTGCTTTCCGGGCTCGCACTCGAATCCGGCGACTCGAGCGGCCGTGAAGTTCTGCTTGGTCATTTGCCGTCCATGTAGGCGTCATGTAGGCAAATGCTACGGAAATCGATCGACTTCAGTCAACCTGAAAGTTCATCAGATTTCCGGGAAAGCCTTGTAGATTAGGCTTTCGAGCGGATGTGGGAATCTCGATCGACATCGAGGAATCGGATCTCTTTCGGATTCCGGATTCGGGTGCGTGATGGTCGGGTGCGCAACGACCCGCTATCGACGCACCGACGCACCGCTGCCGCGCCGCCCTCGGTGCATCCCCCGCTTGCCATGCCGCCGCGCCTTTTTTAGTATGAAGTAATCATGTGGTGCGCCCGCGCCCGCGCACACGCTTGATCATCGAGGAGACACATGCAATCCAGGTCGGCGGCTCCCTATACCATCGTCGTGGTCGGTATCGTGATCGCCTGCGCGCTGATGGGTCTGTGCGTGCTGCAGCTGTTCCAGAGCCGCAACGACGCGCGGGAGCGGGCGAGCGAAACGTCCCGCAATCTCGGCCTCATCGCCGAGCGCGACATCGAACGCAACTTCGAACTCTACGACCTTTCGCTGCAGGCGGTCATCAACGGCCTCCAACGTTCCGACGTGATGAATGCGCCTGCGAGCCTGCGGCGCTCGGTGCTGTTCGACAATGCGATGACGGCGGAATTTCTCGGCTCGATGCTGGTGCTCGATGCCGGCGGCAACATCGTGCTGGATTCGGCCAACGACGTGCCGCGCCGCGGCAATTTCGCCGACCGTAAATACTTCGTCGTCCATCGTGACAATCCGAATGCCGGACTCTTTATCAGCGACCCGTTCACGTCGCGGCTGCGTGGCGGGGCGCCCAGCATCGGGCTCACGCGGCGAATCTCGAACCCGGACGGCTCGTTCGGCGGCGTCGTGCTCATCGCGGTCAACCTCGAGTATTTCCATAATCTGTTTGCCGGCCTGTCGCTGGGGCAGCACGGCTCGATCTCGCTGATCGGCAGCGACGGCGTCATGGTGATGCGTCAGCCGTACGACGCCCACACGATCGGCCGCGATATCAGCCACGCCGCGACCTTCAAGCGGTTTCAGACCGCGCGGGAAGGCGTGTTCTCGGAAACCTCGTCGCTCGACGGGGTGCGCCGGCTCTACTACTTCAGGCATCTGCCGAAGCTGCCGCTGCTGATCATGGTCGCCGAAGCGGAAGAGGACATTTATGCGGCATGGCGGCACCGGGCCGCGACGATCGGCGCGTTGGTGGCGACGTTCGGCGCTGCCTTCATCGCGGTGTCCGTCATGCTCGGCACGCAACTGCGGCGGCGGATGCGCGCCGAGTCGGAACTCGTGTTGCTCGCCCGCACCGACGGTCTCACCGGGCTGAACAATCGCCGCACCTTCGGCGAAGTGCTGGATCGCGAATGGCGTCGCGCACGTCGATCGCGCTCGGTTTTCTCGTTGTTGTTCGTCGATGTCGACCGCTTCAAGGCCTATAACGACACCTACGGCCACCAGGCCGGAGACGACGCACTGGCCGCGGTTGCGCGCTGCATCGGCGAGAACATCCGCCGGCCCGCCGATACCGCGGCGCGCTACGGCGGGGAGGAATTCGTCGTGCTGCTGCCCGATACGCCCGAGACGGGCGCCGCCCAGATCGCCGAGCGAATTCGCGCGGCGATCGACGAACTGGCGCTCGAGCACGCGGGCAGCGAACACGGGCACGTGACCGCCAGTATCGGCCTCGCCAGCTGGACGCCAGACGACGACGTGGAGGCTGGCAGCGTGATCAAGGCCGCCGACGAGGCGCTGTACTACGCGAAGGCAACGGGCCGCAACAAGGTCGCCGCGTTTCAGCCGCCGGCGTGACGGTGTGACGCATCGCAGCATTGCAGCATTGCTGCTGATGACGGGTACCCCTCGTTCGATCGCGCGTGATGAACCGACGGCGCGCGATATCGATAACGAGGCGGCCGCCTGAGTGTCGGTCTTGCCGGCGCGCGCAAACGAGTTCGCCGCAATGCCGGCCGCCGCGCTACAGTGGACGTCAACCGCCGTCGAACGACGGGCGACGCGAGGGTCCAACCATGCAACTTCAAACCGGCAACCTGTTCAGCACCGAAGCGGCGCGCGGCGACGACGAACGGATCGACATACTCGTCGCGGGCCCGCGCCTGAACGTCGAGCGCATCGTGTCGATGGGGCACGCGAGTCCCGACGGATTCTGGTATGACGATCCCCGTGCCGAATGGGTGGTGCTGCTGTCAGGCGCGGCCGTGCTCGAATTCGAAGCGGACGCGACGCTGCACGACATGCGCCCCGGCGACCATGTGCTGATCGAACCGCATTGCCGGCATCGCGTTGCGTGGACACATCCGGAAGAACCGTCGGTGTGGCTCGCGATCTATCACGATCGATGAATCGCGCGGTGGCTTATCCGCTTATCGACCCGGCCCGCGCCGGCTGAAGCGCTGCTCGATGACATGGGTTCCCCATTGCGCACCGTCCGATTCGCTGGTCAGCGTAAAGCCGAACGATTCGTACAAGTGACGTGCCGAATCCAGGCCCTTGAACGTCCATAGATAGGTCTCGTCGAACCGCTGCTCGTCGACGAACTGCATTGCGCGCGTCATCAGTTGCCGCCCGATACCGGCACCGCGCAATGCGTCGTCGACGATGAACCATCGCAAGTGTGCGATTCCCGTGGCCTTGTTCCCGTCTATTGCGACAGAGGCGAGCGCGCGGCCGTTTTCGACATGGAGCCACAGAGCCTTGCCTTCGGCGGGCAGCGTGCCGGCAAATTCCGCGAGCTCGGTCGCCACTTTTTTCTCGAAGAAGGCGCCGAATCCCCAGTGTTCCGAATAGAACCGCGCGTGAAGGCTTGCTATGTCGCCGATACAGCCGGGCTGGTAGCCGTCGACAATGTGCCCGGCGTCCGGATTCGGCGCGGGTGGTGCCTCGGCACTGTTGTCTTGCGCGAGCGCATCGCTGTACAGCGCGAGCGCGCGGACGAGGGTTTGCTGGTCGGCCGGAACCATCCGTCGTAACGCATTCGATACCTGGCGCGTCGCAAACTGGTCGATCTTCTTGCGAAGTTTTTGCCCGTCGGTAGTCAGGTACAACTCGGTCGCACGCGCATCGTCAGGTGAGATGCGGCGCGTCACAAAGCCGGCCGTTTCGAGCCGGGAAAGCTGCCTGCTCGTATTCGATTTGTCCAGCCGCAGAATGCTGCCCAGATCCTTCGCGCTGATGCCGGGCGCCATTCCGATTTCAAGAACGGCGTGAACCGCGGAGGGCGCCAGATCGCTATCGGCCAATGTCGCGCGCATGAAACCCAGTTCGCGAACCAGCTTGCGAGAAAAATCGCGCAGCTCGAGGATCGTCGCGTCGCGAGGCTTTGCCGGAATATCGATGAGGTCCATGATCCGTCCGCAAAAAAAGTTGCGAGTCGCAAGCAATATTAGTTGCGCCTCGCAACTTGTCAAGGAGGATTTACGTTTCGCCGGAGCGTCGGGCAGCGTGACCGGCAGCGCAGGCCGGCGTGCCGAAACGGGCGCCGCGCCCCGTTATCCGCGCCCCACGAACGGCATCGTGGTCGCCATGATCGTCATGTTCAGGATGTTCGTATCCAGCGGAAGGCTTGCCATCTGAACGACCGCGTTCGCGACATGGGTGACGTCCATGCGCGCCTCCGGCGCCATGCGTCCGTCGGCCTGCAGCACGCCGTCCGTCATCCGGTCGGTGAGCGACGTCGCCGCGTTGCCGATGTCGATCTGGCTGCACGCGATGTTGTATGCACGGCCGTCGAGCGCGAGCGACTTGGTGATGCCGGCCACCGCATGCTTGGTGGCCGTGTAGGCGATGGTGTTCGGGCGCGGCGTGTAGGCGGAGATCGAGCCATTGTTGATGATCCGGCCACCCTGCGGCGTTTGCGCCTTCATCAGGCGCCATGCTGCCCGCGCGCACAGGAAGACGCCCGTCAGGTTCGTCGCGACGACGTCGTTCCACACGCCGAATTCGTACTCGTCGAGCGGGACGGCCGGCGCGTTGCGGCCAGCGTTGTTGAAGAGGACATCCAGCCGGCCGAACTCGTGCGAAATCCGCGAGAACGCATGTTCGACCGACGCTTCGTCGGTGACGTCGGCGGGAAACGCATGTGCGTCGCCATGCCCGGCGGCGATCGTCTCTTTCGTTTCAAGCAACGATGCTTCGTTGCGTCCGATCAGCGCGACGGTAAAGCCGGCGTTCGCGAGTGCGATGGCGGCGGCACGACCGATGCCGGATCCCGCGCCCGTGACGGCGGCGAACTTCTTCGAGGCAGACATGGCTTGATTCCCTGCGGGTTGGGGTGAGGAAAAGAGGCGACATCGTGCGCCGGGTGAAGCGCCATCGTACCGCGCACCGCGGGTTGCGCCGCTCGCGCCGCTATTTTTTGCGCGCCGGCGCGGCCTTTCGCGCGCGTGTCCCGGTGTCCGCGAACAGGCTGACCACGACCTCCCGTAGCCACCGGTTGCCTTCGTCCTGATTCACGCGCGCATGCCACAGCATGTGAATCGGCGCGCCCGGCAGCGTGACCGGCAACGCCCGCCAGCCGAGCGAAAACGGAGCCGCCAGTTGCAGCGCAAGATGTTCCGGCACGGTCGCGATCAGGTCGGTGCGCTGCAGGATATAGCCGACGCTCATGAAATGCGGCACCGTCAGCCGCACGCGGCGCTTCACGCGGCGCCGCTTCAGCCAGTCGTCCACCTGCCCGTGACCGGTGCCGGCCGACACCACGACCAGATGCTCGGCATCCCGCCACGCGTCGACCGTCAGCGGCGCGTCTTCGAGCGGATGACCGCGCCGGAACAGGCACACGTACCGCTGATCGAACAGCCGGCGCTGATAGAACCCGCCTTGCAGTTGCGGCAGCAGCCCGATCGCGAGGTCGACGCGGCCGTCGGCCATCTCGTCGCTGAGGTTGACGCTCGTGTTGCGCACCGTGTTGAGCGCGATGCCCGGCGCCGTGCGCGCCAGATGTTCGAGCAACGCGGGCAGGAACACGACTTCGCCGATATCGGTCATGCCGATCGTCATCGTGCGCGACGCGCACAGCGGATCGAAACCGGTCTCCGGATTGAGCGCGGCATGCAGCGTCGACAGCGCCTGCGCAACCGGTTCGGCCAGCCGCAACGCGAAGGGTGTCGGGACGACGCCGCCCGGCCCGCGCACGAACAGCGGATCGCCGAGCCGGCGGCGCAGCTTCGCGAGCGCGTTGCTGACGCCCGGCTGGCTCATGTTCATCTGCTCGGCGACGGTCGACACACGCCGCTCCTGCATCAACCGCTGAAACAGCAACAGCAGGTTGAGGTCGATCTCGCTCAGTTCCATGGTTCGGCGTTGCCTCCGATCATTGCGTTCAGTGATGAAGCAGATTTCCGGTATTTTATTGTGGGATAAGGGTGTGCTGCTGAAAATACCGACACGGCGCCTGCATTCGACCGGCGCGCCGGGCGGGTCACGCGCGCCGCGGCCTCGACCACTCATCATCTGAATATCGGAGACACGTTCATCATGCAGACGAACTTGAGGATCGCGATCGTCGGTGCCGGCATCGGCGGCCTGACACTGGCGCTCGCGTTGCGCGAGCAGGGCATCGACGCGCAGCTCTACGAGCAGACCGACGTGCTGCGCGAGGTGGGGGCGGCCGTCGCGCTGTCGGCCAACGCCACGCGCTTCTATGAACGGATGGGATTGCGTCCGGCTTTCGATGCGGTGTGCGCGGAGATTCCCGGTCTCGTCTATCGCGACGGGCGCAGCGGCGCGGTGATCGGCCATCATCGCGGCGAGCCCGACTATCGCCGGCAGTTCGGCGGCGCGTACTGGGGCGTGCACCGCGCGGACTTGCAGGCGATCCTGTCGAAGGCGGTCGGGGTCGAGCAGATTCATCTCGGCCATCGGTTGGTCGAACTCGCGCAGCATCCGGAGCGCGTCACGCTGACCTTCGAGAACGGCGAGCGCGTCGACGCCGATCTCGTGATCGGCGCGGACGGCGCGCGTTCGCTCACGCGGCGCTGGATGCTCGGCTACGACGACGTGCTGTATTCGGGTTGCTCGGGCTTTCGCGGCGTGGTGCCGGCCGAGCGGATGAACCTGCTGCCCGATCCCGAGACCATTCAGTTCTGGGTCGGTCCGCACGGGCATCTGCTGCACTATCCGATCGGCGACAACGGCGACCAGAACTTCCTGCTGGTCGAGCGTCATCCGTCGCCGTGGCCGTCACGCGACTGGGTCATGCCGGCTGAGGAGGGCGAGCAGCTGCGCCTGTTCGGGGGCTGGCATCCGGCGGTAGTGCAGATGATCACGGCGGTGCCGATCAGCCAGCGCTGGGGGCTGTTTCACCGGCCGCCGCTCGGCCGCTGGAGCCGCGGGCGCGTGACGCTGATCGGCGATGCCGCGCATGCGCTCGTGCCGCATCACGGGCAGGGCGCGAATCAGTCGA
Source organism: Burkholderia sp. SIMBA_051 (assembly GCF_046534915.1). Classification (NCBI taxonomy): domain Bacteria; kingdom Pseudomonadati; phylum Pseudomonadota; class Betaproteobacteria; order Burkholderiales; family Burkholderiaceae; genus Burkholderia; species Burkholderia sp. SIMBA_051. The sequence goes on from NZ_JAWRXS010000005.1 coordinate 113,187, forward strand.
TCGAGGATGCGATGGTGCTGGCCGCGCAACTGGCGAAGGCCGGGCCCGGCAACTGGCGCGACGCGCAGGAGGGGTACGAGCGGCTGCGGCGCGGCCGCACGCGCAAGGTGCAGTACGCGTCGATCTCCGCGGCCGACGTGCTGCATCTGCCCGATGGGTCGGCCGCGCAGGCGCGCAATGCGCGCCTCGGCGAGCGCGACAGCGTGCTGCATCACCTGGACTGGATTCACGATTTCGACGCGCTCGCCGATGAACCGGATGAGCGGCAGGGCGGGACGTGGCTTTGAGCTGAAAGACGCGGTGCGATTGGCGCTCGTGTTGGGTGATCGAGCGGGGTGGCGGTCGTGCGGTCGTTCGTCGGGAACGCCGGCCTCCGTGCGGGCCGACACAGCTCGTGTCGCGCTCAAGCGTGGTCGGCCACCCGTTCCGCATCGCGCTTGACCCGTTCGATGTCGCGGCACCACGCGGCCGGATGCGCGCACGCATACGCTGCACGATCCGGTGCGGTGGAAGTATCCGCCTCCGTTACTTCACGCACTCCAACGCATACTTCAACCCCTGCCCGAGCAACCCGCGCCACACTTCCCACGTATGCCCGCCGTCGACGATGCGCAGCTCGGCCGCGTTCTGCGCGCGGCGCAGGTGCGTGTACAGCACGCTCGACTCGGCCTGGATCGTCAGGTCGTCGTCGCCGGCCGCGATGAACATCGGCACGCGCCAGTTGCGCGCGAAATAGCCGCGCATCAGCGCCGGGTAGTTGAGCTCGTGCCATACGCGCGGATCGAACTGCCGGTCGCCGAACACACCGACATAGCGCGCGGCGGAATTGAGCGGCGGCTCGTTCGCGTAGATCGCGGGGCTCAGCAGCATCGCGCCGCAGAACAGGCCCGGTTCGAGCAGCGAGAAACGCAGCGCGCCGAAACCGCCCATCGATACGCCGCCGATCGCGCGGCCCGCGCGCTGGTTCGACACCGCGAAGTGCGCTTCGACTTCCGGCAACAGCTCGTTCAGGAACGCGCTCTGCATCTTCTCCTTGCGGTCGACGTACCAGTCGGTGCCGCCTTGCGGCATCACGATCACGACAGGCGGGATCTCGTGGCGCTCGATCAGCGTGTCGGCCGTGGCCTGCAGCCGGCCCTGCGTGATCCAGTCGTTCGCGTTGCCGGCATTGCCGTGCAGCAGATACATGACCGGATAGCGCGCGCCTTCCGGGTTGTAGCCGGGCGGCAGATAGACCGTGTATGACCAGTCGCGCTTGAGCGACGCCGAGCGGAACGCGCGCAGCACGACGCTGCTGCCGGGGTTGAGCGGCGGCTCCTGGGCAGCCGGCCCGACGGTTGCGGGCGGGACGATCGCGCCCGCGGGCGCGGAGGATCCCGGCGAAACCGCGGGCCCGCCCGGCGTGGCGTGGGCGGTGGCGAGGCAGCCGGCGAGCAGGGCGACGGCGAATGGAAGGGCGAGTCGGCGCATGGCGAATCGTTTCAGGAAAGGCGCCCGCTATCGTAGCAGCGGCGCATGACGGCGCGGCGCGTCATTGCCGCGAACGGAACGGGAACGGCAGCCGCGACACCAGCGGCCCGTAGAGTTTTGCGACGAGATACAGCAGCCCCGTCGCGACGACGTCGGCGGCCAGGCCGAGCGGCACGTTCAGATAGCCTTCGGTCGCCTGGTAGAGCAGCGAGTCCACCGCAAGCGAGATGCAGGTGCCGGCGACGAAGCACAGCAGCCCCTGGCGGCCGATCGTGCCGATCCACGGCATCGCATGCGCGACCTTCTTCATCCACCCGAGGTGCACGAGCTTGGCCGCGAGCCAGGCGATCGCGAGGAAGTTCACGAGCCGCAGCGCGCCGAGGTTCTGCTTGATCGACGGATCGGTCGGGAATGGCTCGATGCGCAGCCGATAGTACGCGCCGGCCGCGACGATCGCGAGCGACGCGGCCGTCAGCAGCCAGCCCTGGGGCTTCGGCGCGAGCGTCTGGTACACGGGCTGGCAGCGCGCGATCACGCCGAGCACGAACAGGAACTGCCAGGCGAACGGATTGAAGTCCCACGGCGCGCCTTCGACGGTCGGCAGGAAGCGCGCGACGTGCGGCGCCGCGTACCAGAGCGACCCGCTGAACGCGAGCATCAGCCACGGCTGCGTGCGCGCGAGCGGCAGGGCGAGCGGCACGAGCAGCGCGAAGAACGCATACATCGGCAGCACCGACGCGAGATACGGCTGGCGGCGGAACAGCAGGATGTCGCGCAGCGCGGCGAGCGGCTTGTGAAGGAGGCCGTCGAGATCGTTGGTCGGCATGTTCGGACCGTCGATCGAGAATGCGTTGAGCACGGCGGTGATCAGCAGCATCAGGCCCGCTGTCACGAGGAAGGCACGGTAGATCTCGAACGCGCGGCGGATGAAACGCTGGCGCGCGGCGGCCTCGTCGTGCCGCTCGGCGAGCGAGTTGTACGCGATGGCGGTGGCGAAGCCGCCGAGGAACACGAACACCTCGGCCGCATCGCACAGCGCGTACGCATGCAGCGTCACGCGCGACAGGATGCTGCCGCCGATGTGGTCGACGACGATCACGAGCAGCACGAGGCCGCGGAAGAAATCGAGCTCGGCGTAGCGGCCGGCCCGGGCTGCGGCGGTCATCGGGCCGCCTGCCGGCGCGCGCCGCGAGCGCGCCCGGCACCGGCCGCGCATGAATCGGGGTGAAGCATGACTTCGTGAAGAAATGACGAATGGATGCGCATTGTGCCACCGATGCGACGCCGTCCGGGTTTACGCGAATGGCGGGCCGATCTGCCGCTGCCGGCAAGCCCGATCGGGGAGCGTGCGGAACGGGGCAGTTGGACGAGCGCAACGCTTTGTGCGCCGCGCCCACGCCCCGATGGACGGGTGGTTTGCGACGTGACACCATTTTGTCCTCGCGGCCGCACACCGCGCAGTCCGCCCTGCGGGCCACCTCTATAAAACAGACGAAACAAGCGCCGGGCGCAACGCCTGCCCGGCAACGGCTCCGGAGAATCCGTCATGAAGAAGCACGTCATTTTTGCCGCCGCGCTGGCAGCGTTCGCCGCGCCGGCCTTCGCGCAGGACAGCGTGACGCTGTACGGCCTGATCGACGAAGGCTTCAACTACACGAACAACGTGAATGTGCATGGGGTCGGAAAAACGGATTACCAGCTCGCGAGCGGCTATGCGCAGGGCAGCCGCTGGGGCCTGAAGGGCAGCGAGGAACTGGGCGGCGGCCTGAAGGCGATCTTCACGCTGGAAAACGGCTTCGACGTGAACAACGGCCGGTTCAACCAGGGCGGCCGGATGTTCGGCCGCCAGGCGTTCGTCGGGCTGAGCGCGTCGCATTTCGGCACGCTGACCTTCGGTCGCCAGTACGATTCCGTCGTCGACTATCTCGCGCCGCTGACCGCGAACGGCAACTGGGGCGGCACGCTGTTCTCGCACCCGTTCGACAACGACAACACGGACAACTCGTTCCGCGTCAACAACACGGTCAAGTACGCGAGCCCCGACTGGAACGGGCTGTCGTTCGGCGGCACCTACAGCTTCAGCAACAGCACGGGCTTCGCGACCAACCGCCAGTACAGCCTCGGCGCGCAGTATTCGCTCGCCGGATTGCAGGTCGCGGCCGCGTACCTGCAGGCGAATAGCCCGGGCGTCGGCAACGCGGGCGCGATCGCGGCCGACGACGCAAATTTCGTCGCCGACCGCCTGCGCATCTTCGGCGGCGGCATCAACTATACGTTCGGCCCGGCGACGGTCGGCTTCGTCTATACGAAGACCGACGTGAAGAACCCGGTGTCGACCGTCTATCTGCCGGCGTCGACGTTCTCGGGCCTCGGGCTGACCGCGACCAAGTTCGAGAACTTCGAGATCAACGGCAAGTACCAGCTCACGTCCGATTTCTATCTCGGCGCGCAGTACGTGTACACGGACGGCAAGTTCGACGCCGCGACGGGTTCGTTCAAGCCGAAATACCACACCGTCGGGCTGATGGCCGACTACAGCCTGTCCAAGCGCACCGACGTCTATCTGCAGGGCGCGTGGCAGAAAGTCGCCGGCGACAAGACGGGCACCGCGGCCGACGGCGGCTACGTGGTCGGGACGGATGGCCCGTCGTCGTCGTCGAACCAGTTCGCGGTGCGCGCCGCGATCCGCCACAAGTTCTGAGCGCGCGACACCGGGCCGGCGGCTGATCGCCCCGGCGCCGGCTGCCGTCATTCGTCCCGGTGCAGGTCGCCGAGCGTGTCCGCGAGCCAGTCGACGAAGATCCGCACCCGCGGCGCCAGATGCCGGCTGTTCGGGAACACGACCGACACCGGCAGCGGCTCGGCATGCCATTCCGGCAGCACCTCGACCAGCGAGCCATCCTCGAGCAGCGGCGCGAGCCCCTCGCGCGGCGCCTGGATCAGCCCGAGGCCCGCGAGACAGCACGCGAGATACGCCTGCGAGCTGTTCACCGCGACGACGCTGCGCATCTTCACGGTCTGCAGCGCACCCGTATCCATGTCCGCATATTCCCAGTCCAGCTCGCGGCCCGTGCGGCTCGAGAAATAGCCGACCGCGACGTGGTCGGGCAGATCGTCCGGCGAGCGCGGCGTGCCGTGCCGCGCGAGATACGCGGGCGACGCGCAGTTGATCTGCGAGAGCTCGCCGATGCGCCGTGCGACCAGCGACGTGTCCGACAGCACGCCGACCCGCACCGCGCAGTCGATGCCGTCGGCGACGAGATCCACGAAGCGGTCGGTCGTGCTGAGCACCACGCGCAGGTCGGGATAGCGTGCGTGGAAATCCTGCAGCGCCGGAATCACCTTGTTCAGCGCGAAGCGCTCGGGCAGGTCGACGCGGATCGCGCCGCGCGGCGCCGCGCCGGCGTCGTCGAACAGCGTCTCGGCATCGTCGAGATCGGCCAGCAGCCGTGTACAGCGCTCGTAGTACGTGGTGCCCTCGGCGGTCAGCGCGACGCGCCGGGTGGTCCGTTGCAGCAGCCGCACGCGCAGATGCTTCTCCAGATACTGAACGGCATTGCTGACCGTCGGGCGAGGCAATTGCAACTGTTCGGCCGCTTTCGTGAAGCTGCCGAGGTGGGCGACACGCGCAAAGATGCGCATTGCATGCAGATGGTCCATGCGGGCTGGGTACGGAGGGGGAATAGCCTCCATTGTTAATCAGCGTCGAATGATTTGGTTGCGGGTTTCGCGTTTATCGCGCGCCGCAATGCGCCGAGAATCCGGTTCATTCACTCACCACCGCAAGGAAACGGACATGGACAAGCGTCAACTGGGCCGCACGGGCCCGCGGGTTTCGGCGATCGCACTCGGCTGCATGGGGATGTCGGATTTCTACGGGCCGGCCGATCGCGACGAAAGCATCGCGACGCTGCACGCGGCGCTCGACAGCGGGATCACGTTGCTCGATACCGGCGACTTCTACAGGATGGGCGACAACGAGATGCTGATCCGCGATGCGCTGCGCGGCCGGACGCGCGACCAGGTGCTGATCAGCGTGAAGTTCGGCGCGCTGCGCGATCCGGCCGGTGCGTTCGCCGGCTACGACGCACGGCCGGAGGCGATCCGGAACTTCGTCGCGTATTCGCTGAAGCGGCTCGGCACCGACCATATCGATATCTACCGGCCGGCGCGCGTCGATCCGGCGGTGCCGATCGAGGAGACGGTCGGCGCGATCGCCGATCTCGTGAAGGCCGGCTATGTGCGCCACATCGGCCTGTCGGAGCTCGGCGCCGACACGATCCGCCGCGCGGCGGCCGTCGCGCCGATCGCCGACCTGCAGATCGAGTACTCATTGCTGTCGCGCGGGATCGAGGCGGACATCCTGTCCGTATGCCGCGAACTCGGGATCGGCGTGACGGCGTACGGCGTGTTGTCGCGCGGGCTGCTCGGCGGCGGCTGGAGCGCGGCACGGCAGGGCGAGCGCGATTTCCGCGCGGCCAGCCCGCGCTTCCAGGGCGAGAACCTCGCGCACAACCTCGCGCTGGTCGACGCACTGCGCGCGATCGCGAACGAGAAGGGCAGCAATCCGGCGCAGGTCGCGATCGCATGGGTGCTGTCGCGCGGCGACGACATCGTGCCGCTGGTCGGCGCGCGCAAGCGCACCCAGCTTCAGGACGCAGTGCGCGCCACTGAGTTGCAACTAACGGTCGATGATCTCGCCCGCATCGAAGCGGCGGTTCCCGCCGGGGCGGCTGCCGGAGAGCGTTATCCGGCCTCGCAGATGGCGCACCTCGACAGCGAGCAGGGACGGGGGCCGGCACACGGCGCGTGAACGCCCGGGCGGCGCGCGTGGCGGGGCCCCGGGCGAACGGGCCCGGATGGACGGGCCCGAGCCAGCCTCAGGCAAAACCAGATGGCGGGCGGCGGGGTGGTGGTTCACCATCGGCGCCGTATTCGACCGGACGGAACGCCTGCCATGCAAATTCATACGCTGACGATCATCGTGCTGGTCTTTCTGCTGGCCGGCGCGGTCAAGGGCATGATCGGCCTCGGGCTGCCGACGATCGCGATGGGGCTGCTGACGCTCGCGATGCCGCCATCGGACGCCGCGAGCCTGCTGCTCGTGCCGTCGTTCATCACCAATGTGTGGCAGTTGTGGCTCGGCCCGTCGTTCGGGCCGTTGCTGCGACGTCTGTGGCCGCTGCTCGCCGGGCTGACGATCGGCACGCTGACGGGCGGGCTGCCCGCGCTCGCGGCCGGCAGCACGTGGACGCACGCGGCGCTCGGCATCGTGCTGGTCGCATACGGCTGCTGGGGGCTTGCCGCCGCGCGGCTGCCTGCGCCGGGGCGTCACGAGAAGTGGCTGTCGGCCGCGGTCGGCTACCTGACGGGCGTCGTGACGGCCGCGACCGGCGTGTTCGTCGTGCCGGCCGTGCCGTACCTGCAGGCGCTGCGCCTGTCGAAGGACGACCTGATCCAGGCGCTCGGGCTGTCGTTTACCGCGTCGACGATCGCGCTCGGCCTGCAGTTGCGCGTGACGGGCGCGCTGCAGACCGTCGATCTCGGCGTATCGGCGCTGGGGCTCGTGCCGGCGCTCGCGGGGATGGTCGGTGGGCAATACGCGCGGCGCGTGATGAGCGAGCGGGCGTTCAAGCGCTGCTTCTTCGTCGGGATGATCGCGCTCGGTGCTTACATGGCCGTGACCGGATTGCGATGAGGATCGGCCCGGCCCGGATCGGATGGGGCAGGCCCGGATCGGGACGGCCCGCATCGTCACAGCTGCGCTTCGATCGCGGCCTTGTCGATCACGGACCAGACCTGCCGGATCCTGCCGTCGTGAAATTCGTAGAACACGTTCTCGGCGAACGTGACGCGCGTGCCGTCCACGGCGAGCCCCATGAAGGTCCCCTTCGGCGCACAGGCGAAGCGAAGCCGGCAGGCGACGCGCGGCGGTTCGCACACGAGCAGCCGGATTTCGAAATGGAGATCCGGAATGTCGCGGAAATCCTGCTCCAGCATCGCGCGATACCCGGCCAGGCCGAGCGGCCGGTCGTTGTGGATCACGTTGTCGGCGACGTACTGATCGAGTGCCGCCCAGTCCTGCCGGTTCAGGCAGTCGATGTATGCGCGGTAGCGCATCGCGAGGTCAGTTGCGGTCATGGCTGCGGTTTCCTCCTCGTGTTTCGCGCGGTGGTTCCGGATGGTGATGGCGCGTGTCGTTCAGCGCGGCGGTGTCTCGCCCGACAGATACGACACGAACGCCTGCGTGTATTTCGGCAGCGCATCGAACGATCGCGCGCAGAGCGTCAGCTTGCGGTGGCTCCACGTGTCGGACAGCTCGACGAGCCGCACGTCCATCGTCTGCATCGCGCGCTCGGCCGCATGGCGCGACACGATGCCGATACCCACGCCGCTTTCGATCACGCGGCAGATCGCATCGAAACTCTTCAACTGCACACGGTAGCGAATCCGCTTGCCGAGCGCACGGGCCTGGTCCGCGAGATGGACCTGCAGCGCGCTGCCGTCGGTCAGCCCGACGAAATCCGCGTCGGCGATCTCGTCGAACGCGACCTTGTCGCGCGCGGCGAGCGGATGCCCGGCCGGCACGACCGCGATCAGCCAGTCCTCGCGGAACGGCTTCTGCTCGAGCCCGCCGAGCCCGACCGAATCGGCGACGATGCCGACCTCGGCCGTCTTGTTGCGGATCGCATGGACGATCTCCTGGCTCGAGCGCTCCTCGACGCTGATCGACAATTTCGGATGATGCGGCAGATACGCGGCGAGCGCGTCCGGCAGGTATTCGCTCAGCGACGCCGTGTTGCACAGCAGCCGGATATGCCCGCGCAGCCCCTGGCCGTATTGCTGCAGCTCGCCCCGCATGTGGTCGATTTGCTGCAGCACCGTGCGCGCGTGGTGCTCGAGCGCGCGGCCGGCGTCGGTCACCTGCGTGCCCGACTTGGCCCGGTGCAGCAGCGGCACGCCGAGCTCGTCCTCCATCCCGCGGATGCGCTCGCTCGCGGCCTGCAGCGTGATGTGGGTGCGCTCGGCGCCGCCTGTGATCGTGCCGGCCTCGCAGATGTTCAGGAAGAGCCGCAGGTCGGTCAGGTCGAAGCGCATGATGGGAGCAGGGGGCGCGTAACGATTGGAATGGCCGATACGTTAGCAGGAACCGCCGCGCCGGTCTCAGGCTGGGCTTGAGGCGCCATTCGCCGCTTCCGCATTTTCGGGGCGGGATCGAAGCCGGATGATGGCCGCATATCACCGGAGGAGACTGTCATGCGGATCGATTCGTCGTGGGGCGTGTCGTTCAAGATCGCTTTGCACGTGCTGTTCCTGTGCATCGGTGTCGCGTGGGCGTGCGCGGAGCTGGTCGACTGGCTGCGCTGAGGGGACGGGCGGCGCGGGCCGGCTCATCTGTCCGCCGGGGCCACGCGCGCATCGAAAGCCGTTCGAAATAATGGCGTGATGCGAAATTTTTGCCGCATCGTGCGCCCAAAGCCGTCAAGTTTTTCCGAATTCGACCGTATTACCGGTAACAAGCGTCTGCCGACGCCCGGCGCGTGATCGTTTGTCATCATTGTTTGCATCCGGTTACACGTCGGCCGTTCCGTTTTTGAGATGCTTGAAAGATTGTCAAACCGGAGTCGATCGTCCATGAAACTGCACGAGATTTGCCGCAAGTCGGCGTGGCTGTCCGGCCTGGCCGCGGTGCTCGTGATGGCCGGTTGTGCCAGCGCGCCGCCCGTCCCGCCGAGCGACACGCTGGCGGGCGCGCCATCGGGCCAGCCTGCCGTCGCGCGCGCGCCCACGCCCGCGACGACGCCGCCTGCGCCAATTCTCGTCGCACAGAAGTACGTGGTGAAACGCGGCGACTCGCTGTCGAGCATCGCGTCCGCGAACGATTGCAGCGTCGCCGACCTGCGCACCTGGAACACGCTCGACGGTCGCGGCAAGCTGCGCATGGGGCAGGTGCTCCGCATCGTCCGGCCGCAACCGTTGCAGGCGCCGGCGGCGAACGCCGGCACGCAGGTCGCCGCGAACAGTTCGACCAGCGCGGGCCCGGCGAGCGCGTCGACGGCGAGCGACCGGCAGGTCGTGAAGGAAACCAAGCGGCATGCGGGCGGGGTGGCGCTCAGATGGCCCGCGCAGGGCAAGATCGTCGACGCGTTCCGGCCGGGGCAGAACCGCGGCATCCAGATCGCCGGCCGCCCGGGCGACCCGGTGCGCGCGGCGGCCGACGGCCGCGTGATGTATGCGGGCACCGGCCTGAACGATTACGGCAGCCTGATCATCGTCCAGCACAACGCGGATTTCCTGACCGCCTATGCGCACAATCGCAAGCTGCTCGTGAAGACCGGCGACATCGTGCGCCAGGGCGACGAGATCGCCGAGATGGGCGACCTCGACAACTCGCGTGTTGCGTTGCTGTTCGAGGTGCGGCGCGACGGCAAGCCCGTCAATCCGATGCCGTACCTGCCTTCGTCGCAAGGCTGAAGCGGGCCGCGCCGCTGGAACGCGGCCGCGCTCGCTGTTACGCTAGGGCCTCATGCGAGTCCCGCGTCCGCGGGGCCGACGGGCGTCTTTGGGGATGCGCGGCACATGCCGTCGCGAGCCGGCCGTCGGCGTGAACGCGTGCGTATCGATGATGCGTACGTTGCTCCGTGCCACCGTTTCCGACAGAACACCACTCATCCATGGAATATTCTCCGACACGCCGCTCGCTGTTGCTCGCCGCCGTCGCCGCGCCGTTCGTCGCCGCGTGCTCGTCGGCGCCCGTCGCCGACCAGGTGCACGCCCATGCCGCCCAGGCCGAACTCGCCGCGCTCGAAAAGGCATCGAACGGCCGGCTCGGTATCGCCGTACTCGATACGTCGAACGGCACGCGCATCGCGCATCACGCGCGCGAGCGCTTCCCGGTGTGCGGCACCTATGCGGTCGTTGCGGCCGCCGCGATCCTCGCGCGCGGTTCGCTCGACGCATCGCTGCTGCCGCGCCGCATCCTGTATCGCCGCTATGAAGTCGTGGCCGGCTCGCCGGTGACGGAAAGTCATGTCGACACGGGGATGACGATCGCGCAGCTGTGCGCGGCGATGCTGCAGTCGGGCGACAAGGGCGCCGGCAACCTGCTGATGCGCGTGCTCGGCGGCCCGCAGGCCGTCACGTCGTTCGCGCATGAAAGCGGCGACACCGTGTTCCGGCTCGACCGCTGGGAACCCGAACTGAACCTGGCCGCGCCCGGCGACGAGCGCGATACGTCGACGCCGGTCGCGATGGTCGACACGGTGCAGCAACTGCTGCTCGGCGATACGCTGCGCGAGCCGCAGCGTGCGCAGCTCACCGAATGGATGACCGGCGGCGCGCGCGGCGCGACCGGGATCGCGGCCGGCGTGCCGCCCGGCTGGCGTGTCGCGGACAAGGCCGGCACCGGCGGCTACGGCACGACGACCGACGTCGCGGTGCTGTGGCCGCCGTCGCGCGCGCCGATCGTGCTGGCCGTGTCGTTCACGCAGCCGCGTGCCGACGCGGCGGCCCGCGCGGATGTCGTCGCGTCGGCGGTGCGCATCGCGACGGGCGCGCTCACCGCAACGGCCTGAGCGTCCGACGCACCTCGCGTAAAGCCGGCGTTTGGCTTATCGTGTCGATCAGCGCGCGCCGGAGCCGGCGCGCGGCCTTGCCGCGCCGTGCTTCGGCGCGGATGTTTCGTCTACCTGCCTCGTCATGCGCCGACTTCCGCCCCTGCACGCGCTGCAGATCTTCTCGACCGTGGCCCGCCACCGCAGCTTCACGCGCGCGGCCGAGCAGCTGTGTCTCACGCAAGGCGCGGTCAGCCGGCAGATCCAGACGCTCGAGGCGCATTACGGTTTTCCGTTGTTCAAGCGGCACGCGAAGGGCCTCACGCTGACGGCGGAGGGCGAGCAATTGCTGCCGGTGGTCGACGAGAGCTTTTCGCGGATCGAGGACATCTCGATGAAGCTCACGCGGCAGCGCACCGATCTCGCGCTGAAGGTGCCGACCTGCGTGATGCGCTGGATGCTGCCGCGGATCATGCGCTTCCAGGGCGAGCATCCCGATCTCCATGTGCAGATCACGACCGCGTGGCAGCACGTCGTCGATTTCTCGACCGAGCCGTTCGATGCGGCGGTCGTCTACGGCACGTCGCCGGGCGCCGGCGTGTGCGCGCTGCCGCTGTTCGACGAGCGGTTGACGCCGGTGTGCGCGCCCGAGTTGCGGCAGGCCGCACCGCTCGATGCGGTCGGCGATCTCGCGCGCCATACGCTGCTGCATCCGACGCGCGACCATCGCGACTGGCGCGCGTGGCTCGATTACGCCGGCGAGCGCGCGGTCGATGCGGAGCGCGGGCCGACCTTCGATACGCTCGACCTCGCGACCAACGCGGCGACGCAGGGCTTCGGCGTCGCGATCGGCGACGTGACGCTCGTCGACGACGACGTCAGCGCGCGCCGGCTCGAACGGCCGTTCGACATCGTGCTCGAGACCGGCGCCCGCTACTTTTTCGTCTATCCGGAGAACCTCGCCAGCCAGCAGAAGATCCGCGCGTTCAGCGACTGGATCGCCTGCAATCGCGACTGATATGACGCTCCGGCAGCACGTCTCACTGGTAGGTCACGACCGCGATCATTCGCGCAGGCGCGTTGCCCGGACGGCCAGGTAAAACGATTGCGCGCGAGGCCTGCGTAAAGTTCGTGGTCTTGATCGTGCGCAGGCTGGCCGCGTCGACGAACGCGATTTGGCCCGCGGCCGGGCGCGGGCACTCGGGGCGCACGTGCGCATGCACGGCGTCGGCCGTGTCGAGTTCGAACGAGCACGGCGGTTCGATGATCATGCCGGTGAAGTGGATGATGCCGCCCGTGCCGGCGGCAAATGATGAGGACGAGGCCAGAAGCGAGACAGCCAGGGCAACCGAGGCGGCAAACGGGCGATGCTTCATGACGGGCTCCAGAGGGCAAGCGCGTCGCAGCCGGGCCGCTCGAATGGCAGTCCGTCAACGCTGCGATGCTGTATGCGTAAACGGCAAATCCATCGGACCTCTTGAATGAAATATCGGAAATAACGGACATAGGCAAACGACGCCGTATTCCTCCAATCAATTTATCTCAAATTTGTGGGGGCGCAAGGCAGGGTATTGCCGGGGGGGCGTAGGCTGGCGGGAAGAGCGTCGATGGAGGGGGAGGCCGCCGCTCGATCGTTGAGGACTCAACGAGCCGCCGATCCGGTGATTCGCGATGCCAAACGAAAACGGCCGCTCATGACGAGCGGCCGTATCGCATCGCAGCGAAATGTGGCGATCAGCCGGCGCGCTTGCGCACCGCGCCGACGACCACGAGCAGCACGATCGCGCCGATGATCGACGCGATCCAGCCTGCGCCCTGACCCGGCGCATACCAGCCGGCGGCGCGGCCGATGTAGCCTGCGGCGAGCGAGCCGACGACGCCGAGCACGACGGTCATCAGGATGCCCATCTTGTCGTCGCCGGGCTTGAGCGCGCGGGCGAGGAGGCCGACGATGAGCCCGACTACCAGGGTTTCGATGAATTGCAGCATGAACGCCTCCCTAATGCTGTTGAGTTGTTGACGAAAGGAGATGGACTCGCCTGGCGCACCGGGGTTCCCCGTGGAGTCGAACCGGTGCGGGCGTGCCGAGTATCGCATGCCGCCCGCGTCGTGCGGATGTCAGGGCCGCCACAGCGGCCCATCGTTCATTGGTAGTCGAGCAGAACCTGCGCGGCCGCATGAACCGAACCGCCGCCGACCTTCGCGCCTGTCTGCAGGTAGGACGCACGCAGCCGGATCGTCGGCGATCCGCCGGTGGCCGGGTTGTAGCTGGTCACCGTATGCGACTTCCCCAGCGTCAGCGGCTGGCCGGTCGTGGCGTCGGCGACCTGGATGCCGATGCCGCTGGCCGTCGCATCCGGGCGCAACTGCATCCCGCCCTGCGTGCCGGCGACCACGTCGTCCAGCGGAGCAACTTGATAGCCGATCCGGTTGTAACCGGCCGGGCAGTTGTTCAACTGCACCTGGAAATCCGTCGCGCCGGCGGTCGAACCGATGCCGTTGAACACGTTGTGCTGCACGGACGGCAGCGTGACGGTCTGGTCGGCAATCGAGCACGTTCCGTTGATGAAGCTGACCTTCGCGGCGAGGTAGACCGGGGACGAGGCGCCGAAGATGCCGGACTTGTAATTGATCGTGAAATAGGCGCCGAGCATGCCGGAATTGAGCGACCCGTCCTGTGGCAGCCGGCTGTCGCGAAACAGCATGACTTCGAGCGTGTTGCGCAGTGTCGTCTTCGTCGACGAGACGGCGACGTTACCGTCGACGATCATGCGCGTCGACAGGCCGGACACGTTGGTTTCCAGATCGGGACCGTCGGATACCCACACGCCGCCTTTGGCGTACATCGAGACGCTCGTGATCTGGCAGGTGCTCGCGCCGCACACGTCCTGCGGCGTGAAGTAATGACGCGCGACGACCGTGCCCGGCGTGGCGTTGCCGGGGCTCGAAACGGTGGCCTGCCCGAATGCATAGAGGGAGGCGGCGCTCGCGTCGGCCGCGAATGTGATGCATGCGAGCAGAGCCGCCGCGGCAACCGCGCTCATGCGGGCGCAGCGTCGGGCCGTGCCGCTGCGTGCATCGCGCGTGTGCGCGATGCGTGCCGGGCTCGTCACTCGGATCGATACGAACGATGGACGGAAATTGAACATGAGGGTTCCTTATTGAATGCCGGCGGCCGTGGCGTCGGGCTCGCAGATGCTCTTGACGATCTGAATGCCGGACGATGGCCGGCGATGTTGCGCGACAGGCAGCTCGTATGCGATTCGACAGATCGAGCGATGGTCGTCGGCGCCCCATTGGACCGTCAGGGAACCGCTGTCGGCGAGCCCGCGCGCGAAGATCCTGCTCGCCTGGCCGACGACGCCGACTTCCTTGCCGGTCTCGTCGTGCACGGCGGCGCCGAACGGCAACGGCGTACCGTCGGCCTGGCGCGCCTGAACGAGGGCCGCGCGGCCGGTGTCGGTCGCGAACCGGATGAGCGGCACCGCGCCGGCGCGCGGCGCGATCTGCCGGCTGGTTTCCTTCAGTTCGACATCCATCGGGATGCCCTTCGGATCGAGTGCGACCGTATTGAGGCTGTATGGCGTCAGGTACGGCACGACCGCGTAGCCGTTGCCGTCGACCTTGACGCCCGCCGCGTTCGTGACGCGCGCGCCGGCCGCGCCGGGTGCCTCGACGATCGCGAACGTCTCGGATACCGGCTGCGAGAACGTGATGCCGCCGCGGTGGGCGACCAGCGCGCCGCGCACGGCGAGCGAGCCCTGCTGGAAGTCCGTGCTCGCGCCCGCGCTGGCGTTGACTTCCGCGACGCGCGTGCGGTACGTGACGTTGGCGCTGCCGTCCGTGCCCGAGTTCGGACCGGACGCGTGGTTCGCGCTGACGCTGTACGACAGTGCGTGGTCCTCGCCGAGCGATCCGGACAGCGTCGATTGCAACCGCGTGCGGCCCAGCGTGTCGCGCGACACGTTGCCCGACACGGTCATCGGGCGCTCACGGCCGAACGGGATCGTGACGCTGGCGTAATAGAGCGTGCCCATGTCGCCACCGGCATTGCGCTGCCGCGTGGCCGTCAGGCTGTAGGAAATATTGCGGAACTGGTTCGTGTAACCCACCGAGTAATTGACGTCCGAGCCGGGGCGGTTCCAGTAGTTGACGGCCGATGCCGTCGTATTGATGCGGCCGCCGGTCGTGCCCAGGCGCTGCGTGAGCGCCAGCGACGCGCGATTGCGCTGGCGCCAGACCGACTGCGCCGAGCGGCCGTCGCGCGCGGCATCGCGCGCCTGCATCGCGTCGTTGAGGCCGAAATAGCCGTCGGTCGAATAGCGATACGCGGCGAGTGCGATATCGGTGCCGGTCGCATCGACCGACTTCGCATAGCTGACGCGCACGCTCGAACCGCTGTAGCGCTTCGCGCCCGGGATCGAGGTCAGCGCATGCGTGACGTCCGCGCCGAACGCGCCGAACGACGTGTTGAACGCGCCGCCCAGCATCGCCGACGCGTAACCACCCGCGAGCGTGACGCCGCCGTAGGCCGTCAGCAGGTTGGTCAGGCCGCGCTGGTAGGTCGCCTGCGTGAACAGCGGCTGGCTCGATCCGTGGGGATTGCGCAGCGTGCCCGCGACGAAGCTGTAGCGGCCGATGCCCGGCCGCAGCGACATCGGCACGGCGGCGTAGGGTACCGAGAACGAGTGCACGGAGCCGTCGGCTTCGGCAACCGATACTTGCAGGTCGCCGCCGTACCCGGTCGGATAGAGGTCGTCGATTTCGAAATTGCCGGGCGCGACCGTCGTCTCGTAGATCGTCACGTCGTTCTGGCGAATCGTCACCTTCGCGTTGCTGTTCGCAATGCCGCGCACCACGGGCGCATAGCCGCGCAGCGAGTCGGGCAGCATCCGGTCATCGGTCGACAGCCGCACGCCGCGGAACTGCGTCGAGTCGAACAGTTCGCCCGACGTGTAGCTTTCGCCGACGACGAGCTGCGACGACAGCGACGGCAAGTCGCGCTGGAGATAGGTCGCGATGTCCTGATACCGGCTCTCGCCGCGTGACGACCATGAATACGAGCCTTCGTGGCGAAAGCGCCAGTTGCCGAGGTTCACGCCGCCGTTCAGGCCGAGATAGCCTTGCGTCTGCGTGGTGTGGCCGCTGGCCTTCGACGTGTAGAGATTGAAGTTGTAGCCGAGCAGGCCGACGGTTTCGCCGGAGGTCCATTGATCGGGGCTCACGTAGCCGCGCGCCTTGCGTACGAGCGACGCCTGCGGGATCGACAGCCGCAGGGTCTGTCGCGGGAAGTCGAATGCCGCGCTGGCGCCCGGCACGACCTGGTCGAGTTGCAGGCAGGCGCCGTCGCCGTCCAGTCGCGCGAGCACTTCCGGCGCGAGCTTGCCGAAATCGACGCCAACGCGCTCGAGCTGCGTGCGGTCGAAGCACGGCCGCGCGTCGCCCGAATCGGGCGCGGCCACGAAGCGCACGTCGTAGCGGCCGATCCAGTCGGGACCGACATGGATGTCGGTGGTGTACACGCCGGGCGCCGTCACGTTGCGCTGGGCGAAGCGCGACACGTCGACATGCTCGCCCAGGCGGCTCTGCAGGAACGCGCCGTCGAACTCGACTTGCGCGAGCGTGCTTTCGGCGGCGGCCTGCGTCGTCGCGCGGCCATGGGCGGACCACGCGGCGACGCAGGCCGCCACCAGCAGATGGATCGGCTTGACGTGCGGCATGTCGGCCGCGCCGCGGCGAGGCAGTCGGGTCGGGGTCATGCGCAATACTCCACAAAGGTTCGGGGCGAGCGGGCGCGTTTCGTCGGCCCAGGCGCGACGGTGCCGCACCGCGCGGCGGCGAATGGCGAATCAGAGGTTTTCGTGGCGGTCGGTCGGAACGGCCGAAGCGACGGCGCACGAAACGGCGAGAACGCTCGGCGCGCGCCGTTGCCAGGCGCTGCCGGCCTCGGTCGCGTTACGGTTCGACGCTGACCGGACGTTCGATGTCGGTTGCACGGCCCCAGTCGTTGATGCTGCCGAACTCGACGGTTGCACCCGCGGCGGGCGCGCCGGCGAGATCCTTGATCGGGAAACGCTGCGTGCTTTGGGGCAGCACGTAGCCCATGCCGGCGTCGTGCTTGCGGCCGCCGGACTTCAGTTGCACGTTGCCGAAATTGACGACATACGGTGTCGGATTGCTGGCCTCGAGTGCATAGC
This sequence comes from Burkholderia sp. SIMBA_051, assembly GCF_046534915.1. NCBI lineage: Bacteria > Pseudomonadati > Pseudomonadota > Betaproteobacteria > Burkholderiales > Burkholderiaceae > Burkholderia > Burkholderia sp. SIMBA_051. The sequence goes on from NZ_JAWRXS010000005.1 coordinate 130,408, forward strand.
CGCCGTCGCCGCGAACCACGCGCCAGTCGACTTGCATGGGGGCGTCGTCCGCGTTGCCGGCCAACCCGGCGGGGCGATACATGAGCTTGATGCGTGAGCGGAACGCCAACTGGATGCGGTTGCGGTTCTCGGTCGAGGCGGCCTTCGGCGGCACTTCGAGCACGTTCAGCCAGAACAGCGATTCCCGATCGGCAGGCAGCGGTTCGCCGGTATGCACGAGACGCAGCGTCTGCCCGTTGCCGGCTTCCATCCGGAACATCGACGGCGTGAGCGTGAACGGCACGTCGATGTTCTCCGGCAACGCGCGGCTGTCGCCGTCGTCGAGCCATGCCTGCACCAGTGCCGGACGCTTGCTGTCGTTCGTGAGCTGGATCGTGACTTCGCGCTCCGTGGACGGGAAGATCACGCGTGTGCCGGCGATCACGACGCTCGCGTCGGCCTGCGACGCGAACGCTGTGACCGCGAGGGTCAACGTACGGAAGAGCTTCAACAGTTTCATGGGCGTGAGAATCGGATCGTTGGGGGCAGGGAGCGGGCGGAAACAGCGGGTTCCGCGTCGCGCGGCGTGACGGGCGGAGATCGCCGGAGCGGCGATCTCCACGCGCGGCCCTTACTGATAGATGAGCGAGTACTCGACACGCGACGTGACGTCGCCGGCCTTCACGGCGCCTGCGGCGTAGTACTCGGCGAAGTAGTTCACCTTCGCCTTGCCGTCGGCATCGATCGCGACCATCTCGGTGTTCGCGCCGGTTTGCGCGCCGACCGGGATGTGGTTCTGCTGCGAATCCAGCACGTTGATCTGGACGCCTTCGGCGGCCTTGGCGCCCGAGTCGATCGTCAGTCGACCGGTTGCCTGATCGACGTTCGTGCCGTTCTCGAACACGACGCCGACCTTCACCGGGTTGTCGTCGCCGACCGTGCAGCCGGTCAGCGCCAGCGAGAACGCGCTGCGACCGGCGACGGAGCCGACATCGGCGAGCGCGGTGGTGCTGACCGGCGGCAGCGGGACGGTGAGATCCGATCCGCCGTCAACGCTGCACGTCGACGCGATGATGTTGCCGCGGAAGGTGACGGTGCCGTCCGCCGCGTGGGCGGCCGACGAAAAGGCCGCGCCGGCGGCGATGAGCAGGAACGGGAGGGCGCTGCGCTTGATGATTCGCATAGTTAAATCTCCAAATAAACTTCGGTTTTTGAAGGCGCCGATTGAATTTAAATCTCAGAATGGCGCGTTTCGGATCAAATTATGCGATCTATGTAAGGCGTTTGTAATTTGACAGGTACTAATAGATGTCGATTTGATCTAGTACTCGTACTAATTTGTTTTTTGCCGGAGTTGGCAGGCGGAGGGGGGACGGCAGGAAGGGCTCGCGTGGGCGAGCATGCGATACCGGAAAGCGGTCGCGGGGCCGATTTCGGCGGGGCGCTATTCGAAGCGAAGCGGGATTGGAATAACCGGCCGACGGAGCATGAGGGCGGCCCGCATAGCGTGCCGCGCCTGGGTCATGCGATGCGACGCGCGCGGCTGCGCGCGCCGCGTCGCACTATCCTCGAGCAGTCGAGCAGTCGAGCAGTCGGGCGGTCGAGCAGTCGAGCGATCGAGCGCCGCTCGTCAGGCAGCCGGCGCGTCGATCGCCGGATCCAGGCGGCGATAGCCTTCGGTCGCGCGCAGCAGCGTGCGCGTGTAGTCGCGTGCGACCTGGCCGACGCGCACGTCCTCGATCCGCAGCTGTTCGACGATCTCGCCGTGCTGCATCACCGCGACGCGCTGGCACAGGAAGCCGATCACAGCGAGGTTGTGGCTCACGAGGATCATCGTCAGGTTGCGTTCGCGATGCAGGCGGCGCAGCAGGTTCAAAATTTCGGCCTGCACCGACACGTCGAGCGCGGAGGTCGGCTCGTCGAGCAGCAGCACGCGCGGCTCGACGATCAGTGCGCGCGCGATCGCGACGCGCTGGCGCTGCCCGCCCGACAACTGATGCGGATAGCGGAAGCGGAATGCCGGGCCGAGCCCGACCTCCGACAGCGCGCGAGCGATACGCGCATCGGCGTCGCCGATCCCGTGAATCGACAGCGGCTCGCGCAGCGTCTGGTCGACCGTGAAGCGCGGATGCAGCGACGCGTACGGATCCTGGAACACCATCTGCACCTGGCGGCGGAATGCGCGCTCGGGCGTGCCGCCGACCGGCCGGCCGTCGATCGACAGGCTGCCGCCCGCGAGCGGCACGAGGCCGGTCAGCGCGCGCAGCAGCGTCGACTTGCCGGAGCCCGATTCGCCGACGAGCCCGAACACCTCGCCGTCGCGTACCGCGAAGCTCGCATCGCGCACGGCGTCGACATGACCCGTGCGGGTCGGAAAACGGATCGACGCGTGGTCGACATCGATCATCGTGCGGCCTCCCGGGATTGATTCGAAGATGGCGCGGACGAAGCCGCGTTCAGCCACGCCGGATCGCGACGCAGCACCGGCAGTTCGTCGGGCGGGTTCGCGAGCGGCGGATTCGCCGCGAGCAGCCCGCGCGTGTACGGATGCGTCGCATCGCGCAGGTCGCGCGCGGCACAGGTTTCGACGACGCGGCCCGCATACATCACCGCGACGCGATCGCAGAACGACATCACGAGCGGCAGGTCGTGGCTGATGAACATCAGACCCGTGCCGTGCCGCGCGATCATCGCGTCGAGCACCGCGAGCACCTGCATCGACACCGCGACGTCGAGCGCGGAGGTCGGTTCGTCGGCGATCAGCAGGCGCGGGCCGGTCGACACCATCATTGCGATCATCACGCGCTGGCCCATGCCGCCCGACAGCTCGTGCGGATACGCATCGGCCACGCGCGCCGGATCGCGAATCTGCACGGCCGCGAGCGCATCGACGATCCGCTCGCGCAGCGCGCGGCCGCGCAACTTCGGCTCGTGCCGCCGGAACGCCTCGCCCATCTGCTTCGCGACGGTCATCACCGGGTTCAGCGAATACTTCGGATCCTGCAGGATCATCCCCATCTGGCTGCCGCACAGGCGCCGGCGCTCGCCGGCCGACATCGCGAGCAGGTCGTGGCCCGCGAAGCGCATCGTGCGGGCCGACCAGCGCGCGGCGTCGGGCAGCAGGCCGAGCAGCGCGCGGCCCGTCAGCGATTTGCCGGAGCCCGACTCGCCGACGATGCCGAGCCGTTCGCCCGGCGCGAGCGTCAGCGACAGGTCGCGTACCGCATCGGACACGACGCCGTCGTGCCCGCGAAACCCGATCTTCAGGCCGTCGATCTCGCAGAGCGGCGCGGCGGCGTCGGTGGAATTCAGTGGCATGTCACGCTCCATGACGCGGATCGAAGACGTCGCGCAGTCCGTCGCCGAGCAGGTTGAACGCGAGGCTGACGAGCAGGATCGCCGCGCCGGGCAGCGTCGCGACCCACCACGCGTCGAGCAGCACGTTGCGGCCCGACGCGACCATGAAACCCCATTCGGGGCTCGGCGGCTGCGCGCCGAGGCCGAGGAAGCCGAGGCCCGCGACGGTCAGGATGATGCCGGCCATGTCGAGCGTCGCGCGCACGATCACCGACGACATGCACAGCGGCACGATGTAGCGCAGCAGGATCCGCGGGCCCGATGCGCCTTGCAGCCGCGCCGCATGGATGTAGTCGGCCTGCGCGATGCGGATCGTTTCGGCGCGCGCGAGCCGCGCATACGCGGGCCACGCGGTGATGGAGATCGCGACGACCGCGTTGATCACGCCCGGCCCGAGCGCGGCCGCGAACGCGAGCGCGAGCACGATCTTCGGGAACGCGAGCGCGATGTCGGTGATGCGCATCAGCACGCTGTCGGTGAAGCCGCCGCAATAGCCGGCCGTCGTGCCGATCATCAGGCCGATCGGCACGACGATCACGACCACGAGCAGCGCGATGCCGAGCGTGAGGCGCGAGCCGCCGATCAGCCGCGAGAGTATGTCGCGGCCGAGCTGGTCGGTGCCGAGCCAGTGCGATGCCGAGCCGGGCGGCAGCAGGCGGTCGGACAGCACCTGGCGCAGCGGATCGTGCGGCATGATCAGCGGGCCGACGATCGCGACGACGATCAGCACGACCAGGATCGCGAGTCCGAACAGGTTGAGCGGATTGCCCGCGAAGCGGCGCCAGCGGCGGTACGCGAGGCCGAACGCGGCCTGCGAGCGCGACGCGGGCGCATCGGAGAGAAGCCACGCGCGCAGCGTGAGACGCTCGGCATTCATGATCGGACGACCTTCGGCATGGACGGGGAAAGAAGCAGGGTGGATGCGGTCATGTCGAAGCGGCCCTCAGCGCGCACGCGGATCGAACACGCGATACAGCGCGTCGGTCAGCAGGTTGACGGTGATGAACATCACGCCGATCACGAGCGTCGCGCCGAGCACCGCGTTCATGTCGGCGTTCAGCAGCGCGCCCGTCAGGTACGAGCCGAGCCCCGGCCACGCGAACACGATCTCGGTCAGCACCGAGCCTTCGAGCAGGTTGCTGTACGTGAGCGCGATCACGGTGAGCAGCGGCACCGCGATGTTGCCGAACGCATGCCGCCAGATCACGCGGCGCTCGGACAGGCCCTTCGCGCGCGCGGTGACGATGTATTCCTGGCTCAGCTGGTCGAGCATGAACGAGCGCGTCATCCGGCTCAGGTACGCGACCGAGTAGTAGCCGAGGATCGCGGCCGGCAGCGCGATGTGCGACACCGCGTTTCGGAACACGTCCCACTCGCCCGCGATCGCCGAGTCGATCAGCAGGCTGCCGGTGCGCGGGTCGACCATGCCGTCGTACACGGGATCGAGCCGGCCGGGGCCGCCGACCCAGTGCAGCCGCGCATAGAACAGCAGCAGCCCCATCAGCCCGAGCCAGAACACCGGCACCGAATTGCCGATCAGGCCGACGAAGCGCGCGATGTGGTCGATCGGCCGGTTGTGCCTCACCGCGGCCGCGACACCGAGCGGCACGCCGAGCGCGATGCCGATCAGGGTCGCGATCGTCGCGAGTTCGAGCGTGGCGGGGAAGACGCGCCTGATGTCGTCGAGCACCGGGTCCGACGTCAGCAGCGACATGCCAAGATTGCCGTGCAGCACGTCGCGCGCGTAGATCAGGAATTGCGTGACGAGCGGCTTGTCGAGACCGAGCGCGATGCGCTCGGCCGCGTACGCCTCGGCCGACGCGCGATCGCCGAGGATCGCGAGCACGGGATCGATCGGCACCTTGCGGCCGATCACGAACGTCAGCGCGAGCAGGCCGGCGAACGTGACGGCGAGCGTGAGCGCCCAGCGCAGCACGCGCAGCGCCCAGCGCACGGCCGGGCGCCGCGCGGGCAGCGTGCGCAGTGCTTCGAGGGAGGAGGCGGGAGTCGACATGCGGCGAATCTTAAGGCTTCTTCAGGTTACGGTACGACACGAGATCGTTGATCGGTCCGACTTCGAGCCCGCTCACGCCGGGCCGCGTCGCGACCTGCGCGACTTTCTCGAACATGATCACGAACGGCGAGCGCGCGAGCATCTCCTTCTGCATCGCCTGATACCGTTGCGCGCGTTGCGCGGCGGTCGGCTCGGCGAGGGCGGCGTCGGTCTCCTTCGTGAATTGCGGAATGTCCCAGCTGTTGCGCCAGGCGAGCATTTTATAGCTCGACTTGTCGGAGTTGTCGGGGTTCCATGCAAAACCCTGCGCGTTGCTGTGCGGATCGATGTAGTCGGCCGACCATTCGCCGATGTAGATGTCGTGCTGGCGTGCGCGGTATTTCGCGAGCGTCTGCTTGTTGTCGCCGGGGATCAACTGCACCTTGACGCCCGCCTGCGCGAAGTTCGCCTGCACGGCCTGCGCGATTTCCGTGTACGGATAATCGTTGCGCACGTCCATCGTCACCGAGAAGCCGTTCGACACGCCGGCCTTCGCGAGCAGGGCCTTCGCCTTCGCGACGTCGAGCTTGTACGGGTTCGCCTTCAGCGTGCCGAGGAAGCCTTCGGGCAGGAAGGTCTGATGCACCTTGTAGGTCGTCTTCACGACGTTGGCCTGGATGCCGGAATAGTCGACCAGCCACTTCAGCGCTTCCTGCACGTCGGGCTTCGCGAGCGTCGGGTTCTTCGTGTTCAGGCCGAGATACAGCAGCGTCGCCTGCGGCGATGCCGCGACCTTCGCCTTGCCGGATTTCACGACCGCCGCGAGATCGTCGGGGCTCAGGTCGCGTGCCGCGTCCACATCACCGTTTTCCAGCAGCAGGCGCTGGCTCGCCGCTTCCGGCACATGACGCAGCACGATGCGCTTCATCGCGAGCGGCAGCCGGTAGCCGTCGAAGCGCTGCAGCACGATGCTGTCGCCGGCGCTCCACTTGACCAGCTTGTAGGCGCCGGAGCCGGCCTCGTTGGTCTTCAGCCAGGCGTTGCCGAAGTCGTTGCCCTGCTGGTGCGACAGCAGCAGCTTCTTGTCGACCACCGACGCGGGCCACGAACCGAGCACGTTCAGCACGAAGGTCGGCGCGTATTTGTGGTCGGTCGTGATCGACACCGTCTGGTCGTCGAGCTTCTTCACGTTCGCCGCGACGTTCGCCTTCGTGAGGCCGATGCCCGTCAGCACGGCGGCCGGGCCCTTGTCGAGCAGCACCGCGCGCTGGATCGACCACGCGACGTCGTCGGCCGTCAGCGGGTTGCCCGAATGGAACTTGAGCCCCGGGCGCAGCTTGAACGTATAGGTCAGCCCGTCGGGGCTCACCGTCCACGACTGCGCGACATCGCCGTTGAATTTCGACGGATCCCGCAGGTCGACGCGCACGAGCCGGTCGTAGGTGTTCGCGACGTATTCCTCCGGCACCAGCTCGTAGATCTCGCCGGGATCGAGCGTCGTGAATTCGTCGAGCAGCGTGGCCATCACGAACATGTCCTTCGGCGTTTCCGCGTGCGCGGCACGAAGCGGAACGGTGGCGAGAACGGACGCGGCGGCCAGTGCCGCGACGAGCCGGGAGGTCGGGAGTTTCATGGGCGCTTCTCCGTCTGTCGTTGAAATCGTTGAGGTTGTCGAAGTTGTCCAGCGTGAACGATGAGGGGAACGTGCATCGTCGTCACATCAGCCGCCACGGGCCGCTCGCCGCGTTGTCGATCGGCGGCAACGCATGCGATCCGGGTAGTTCGTAGTGCCACCATTCGCTGTCGATATGCGCGAAGCCGGCCGCATGCATCACACCGAGCAACAGCAGCCGGTTGCGTTGCACTGGCTCGGGCAAGCCCGCGTGGAAGTGGCCCGACGCGGCCACCATCTCGTCGAAGCCGGTGCCCATGTCGAGCGGCTCGCAGTGCGCGCCGACGAGCGTCAGGTCGAGCGCGGTGCCGCGGCTGTGATTCGAGCCGCGGCCGAGATCGGCGATGAAGTTCGGATCGGGCAGGAAATCCCACAGCACCTGCTGCGCCTGCGGCGGCCGGTACGCGTCGTAGATGCGCAGCGTGAAGCCGGCCTGCGCGGCGACGTCGACCGCGCGGCGCAGCGCGGCCTCGGCCGGTTCGAGCAGCAGGCAGTGCGCGCGGCGATAGATCGGCTTGCCGGTCAGGTTGCGCTCGGTCGCGTAGACGAGATCGATCTCGACGCGATGCGTGGCGGGCGTGATTTCGACGAGGCGGGGCGGGTTCATCGGCAGTGGTGCGTTCAGGATTCGAATTGGTCGAAGGTGTGCTGCAGTTCACGGTTGCGCGCGACGCGCCGGTCGATCGCGGGACCGAGGCGATCGACCACGGCGGTGATCAGCAGGTTGAACAGGCAGGTGAGCGGCGCGAGCGAATCCCAGAACTGGCCGACGTCGGTCTTTACCTGCAGCAGATCGGCCGGCCATTCGCGCGCCCACGGGCAATAGAGATCGGTGACCAGCGCGAACGGCTGGCCGCGCTCCGCGGCCGCTTGGCAATAGCGGCGAGCACTGCGCGAATAGGCGCGCACGTCGGTGACGATGCAATACGGCCGCTCGAACTCGGAATTCAGCGAGTCGACGTACGAGCCCGATTGACCGTCCGAATAGAACACGCGCGGGCGCAAGTACTCGAGATAGCTGCTGAACGCATTGCTGATGCCGCGGGTCGACTGGATCCCGAGGATGAACACCGCGTCGGCATGCGCGATCCGGTCCGCGACCTGCGCGAACACCGGTTCCTCGGCGAGCCGGTACACGTGGCGGATCGCGTCGAGTTCGCGATCGAGCGACGACGCGAGCGCGCGGTCGCCGCTGTGGGTGGCGGCCGGCTGGGTGCCGGGGGTGCCGTTGGTGCGGCGGTATTCGTCGAGGCGGTCGGTGATCATCCACGGCCGGTCGGCGCCGCCGCGCAGCTCGCGTTTCAGGTCGTCGAGGTTGCGGTAGCCGACGCTGCGCAGGAAGCGCCCGACCGAAATCCCGCTGGTGCCGGCCTGTTGCGCGATCTGGTCGGCCGTCTCGAGCCCCAGCCGGTCGAGGTTCGCGAGCATGTAGCTCGCGATGCGCTTCGCCGTCGGCGTCAGCTCGGCAAAGCGGGATTCGACGGTACGGGCGAAGGCGCAGGTCATCGGCTGTTAGATCTTTGTCGTTTGCTGAACGAATGTCATCTATCTGACAGAGCCAAAAAAAGCGGCGCCAGATAAAAAAAGCTATGCGATCGGCGCTGGGAATAGCCTGTCCACGGACGTGATCCCGCGCCGGCCCAGCCATTTGGCGTGTGATAGGCGCTTGCAACTTCCCGGGCGACCCGACATTCGCCGCACGGCGGTTCATCGACATGCCCCGCAGCTGAACCGCAGGCCGCCGCATGCCGCGGCGATTGAAATGCGTGCGCATCGGTGTGCGTGTATCCCGTCTGCTTAGTTGATAAGTGATGCGAATAGATTGCAGTACTAGTGAGTTCGATCTCGCCGAAATCGGACTGCGCCGCGGCCCGCGCCCGTCGTATGCACAGCAAACCGGCTGGCGCCTCTGTACCCGCCCGACATCGCAGCATACGTCCTTGCACCGCAACAATTACAAAACCCCAACTCGATCACCTTAACTCATTAATCCAGATTAATAATTCATTTAATTTTTAAGTCGACTTGTATTTAACTTGCGTCACGGCATGCCGATTTTCGAAAAACGAAAAAGCGGTGAACGTCGGTAGCGAATATTCGATTAATTGAAATGATGAAGAGGGAAACATGACGAATCTTTCTCGACGCAGGATGTTGACGAGTACGGCCGGCGCGATTGCCGCCGCCGGCATTGCGGTAACGGCCAAGGCGGCTTCGTTCGGCAATCCGGACAGCCCGCCGGAAGGGGCGATCAACGCGCGCAACAAGCAGGGATTGACCGACCCGGGGCCGAAGAATCCCGCATTGGCGAATCAATTCCCGTCTTTCCAGGATCCGCCGGCCACCGATATCAACGGCATGCCGTTATTCTGGGCGTCATTCAATAACGCGCATAAACGCATTCAAAACGGCGGATGGGCACGCGAAGTCACGCAGGACGATTTCGCGATTTCGGAAACCATTTCCGGCGTGAACATGCGGTTGACGCGCGGCGGCATTCGCGAGATGCATTGGCACCAGCAGGCCGAATGGGCAATCATGCTCGACGGCCGCTGCCGGATCACCGTGCTCGACGAACTGGGACGCCCGTCGGTGCAGGACGTGAAAACCGGCGATCTCTGGTATTTCCCGCCCGGCCTGCCGCACTCGCTGCAAGGAATCGGCACCGACGGCGCCGAATTCATGCTCGCCTTCGACAACGGCCGCGCGTCCGAATTCAATACGCTGCTGCTGACCGACTGGGTCGCGCATACGCCGCCGGACGTGCTCGCGCTCAACTTCGGCGTGCCGGCCGACGCGTTCAAGAACATTCCGCTCGACAACCTGTGGATCTTTCAAGGCGACGAGCCGGGGCCGCTCGCGGACGCCCAGCGTGCGTCCGCGTCCTCGGCCGGTGCGCCGCCGCACCCGTTCATCTTCTCGCTCGGCGCGATGAAGCCGTTCAAGAAGACGCGTGGCGGCGAGGTGCGGATCGCCGACAGCACGAACTTCAACGTATCGCAAACGATTGCGGCGGCGCTCGTCACCGTGCATCCGGGCGGCATGCGCGAGCTGCACTGGCATCCGAATGCCGACGAATGGCAGTACTACCTGCAGGGCGAAGCGCGGATGACCGTGTTCGACACGGGGCCGAAGGCGCAGACGGCAGACTTCCGCGCGGGCGACGTCGGTTACGTGAAAAAGAGCCTCGGCCACTACGTGCAGAACACCGGCAACACCGACCTCGTGTTCCTCGAAATCTTCAAGACCGACCGCTACGCAGAGGTGTCGCTGTCCGACTGGCTCGCGCACACGCCGCCGAAGCTCGTCGAGGCACACCTGAATATCGCGCCTGACGTGCTCGCGCGGTTTCCGCGCAACCGTCCGGACGTCGTGCCGCTGTAACGCCGCAGCGGCCGGCAAGCGGCAGGCCGGCCGCCGGGCCCGCTCCCGGGCCAGTCTTTCTCATTCGAACGGAACCCGACCATGATTCCCGTCACGAGCAAATCCAGCAGCGGCTTCTCGCTGCCCGATCTGTCCACCGATCGCGCCCATCGCGCCCATCGCGCCGATCGCGCCGATCGCGCGGCACGCGCCGCGCTGGAAGGGCGTCGCACCGGCATCGCCGCGCTGTTGCCGTTCGTCGGCCCGGCCGTGATCGCATCGATCGGCTATATGGACCCCGGCAACTTCGCGACCAACATCCAGGCCGGTGCCGCGTACGGCTACCGGCTGCTGTGGGTCGTGCTCGCCGCGAACGCGATCGCGATGCTGTTCCAGGCGATGTCGGCAAAGCTCGGCATCGTGACCGGTCGCAATCTCGCGGAGCTGTGCCGCGACCATTTTCCCGCGCCGATCGTGTGGGGCATGTGGATCGCGTCGGAGATCGCCGCGATGGCGACCGATCTGGCCGAATTCCTCGGCGGCGCGCTTGCGTTCGCGCTGCTGTGCCACCTGCCGCTGTTCGTGGGGATGATCGCGACGGCGCTCGCGACCTGCGCGATCCTCGCGCTCGAGAAGCGCGGCTTCCGGCCGCTGGAAGCCGCGATCGCGGCGCTGGTCGGCGTGATCGGCGCGTGCTATCTCGGCGAGCTGATGATCGCGCCGCAGGACTGGCACGCGGCCGCGTTCCATCTGGTCGTCCCGCAGATTCCCGATCGTGCGGCGCTGACGATCGCGGTCGGGATCATCGGCGCGACGATCATGCCGCATACGCTGTATCTGCATTCGGGCCTCACGCAGGATCGCATCGCGCCGCGCGACGATACGGAGCGGCGCCGGCTCATGCGCTTCTCGAACCGCGAGGTCGTCGTCGCGCTCGGCCTCGCCGGGTTCGTGAATCTCGCGATGGTGATGATGGCGTCGTCGGCGTTTCACGCCAGTGCGCCGGGCATGGCCGATATCGGCGACGCTTATCACACGCTGATCCCCGTGCTCGGGCCGGCGGCCGGCGTGCTGTTTCTCGTCGCGCTGCTGACGTCGGGGGTGTCGAGCTCGGTGGTCGGCACGATGGCCGGGCAAGTCGTGATGCAGGGCTTCATGCGGCGCCGCCTGTCGGTCTGGATGCGGCGCGCGGTGACGATCGCGCCCGCGTTCGCGGTGGTCGCGTGCGGCTGCGACGTCACACGCGCGATGGTCGCGAGCCAGGTGGTGCTGAGCTTTGTGCTGCCGATGCCGATGATCGCGCTGCTGATCCTGTCGGCACGCAACGACGTGATGGGGTGCTACGCGATGCGGATGCCGTTGCGGATCGTCGCGGGCACGGCCACGGTCGTGATCGTCGGGCTGAACGCGTATCTGGTGTGGGCGGCGCTCAGCTGAACGGCGCGCGCGGCGCAGGCGGGGCGACGCCGCTCGCGCCCGTGCGGCGGCCCCGAGCGGCCACGCGGGCAATGCCGTGAAGCTATTTTTTCAACGTCCGGTAGGACACCAGATCGTTGATCGGCCCGATCTCCGGCCCAGTCGTGCCGGGGCGCGTGGCGACCTGCACGACCTTCTCGAACATGATGATGAACGGCGAGTTCGCGAGCACGGACTTCTGCAGCGCCTCGTAGCGCTGCGCGCGCTTCGCGGACGACGGCTCGACGAGCGCGGCCTCGGTATCCTTCGTCAGCTGCGGGATGTCCCAGCTGTTGCGCCACGCGAGCATCTTCGTCTTCGACTGGTCGGAATTGTCAGGATTCCATGCGAACCCGCGCGCGTTGCTGTTCGGATCCATGTAGTCGGGCGACCATTCGCCGATGAAGATGTCGTGCTGGCGCGCGCGGTACTTGCCGATCGCCTGCTTCGCATCGCCGGGGATCAGCTTCACGCGGATGCCGGCCTGAGCGAAGTTCGCCTGCAGCGCCTGCGCGATCTCGATGTACGGATAATCGTTCGGCATGTCCATCGTCACGTCGAAGCCGTTCGGCAAGCCGGCCTTCGCGAGCAACGCCTTCGCCTTCGCGACGTCGAGCTTGTACGGGTTCGAATTCAGCGTGCCGAGGAAACCTTCGGGCAGGAAGGTCTCGTGCACCTTGTAGGTCGTGCTGACGATGTTGCGCTGGATGCCGTCGTAGTCGACGAGCCACTTCATCGCCTGCTGCACGTCCGGCTTCGCGAGATTCGCGTTCTTCGTGTTCAGGCTCAGGTACAGCAGCGCGGACACGGGCCACGACGCGACCTTGATCTTGCCGGCCTTGGTCAGCGCGGCGAGGCTGTCGGGGCTCAGGTTGCGCGCGGCGTCGACGTCGCCGTTCTCGAGCAGCAGCCGCTGCGCGGACGCCTCGGGCACGTGGCGCAGCACGACGCGTTTCATCGCGTACGGCGCGCGGTACTTGTCGAAACGCTGCAGCACGATGCTCTCGTTCGGCGACCACTTGACGAGCTGGTACGGGCCCGAGCCCGCGTCGTTGGTCTTCAGCCAGCCGCTGCCGAAATCGTTGCCCTGCTGGTGCGACATCAGCAGTTTCTTGTCGAGCACCGACGCCGGGCACGCGCTCAGCACGTTGAGCACGAAGCTCGGCGCGTACTTGCGGTCGGTTTCGAGCACGAAGGTCTGCGGATCGATCGCGCGCACCTTCTGCATCACGTTCGCCTTCGTGAGACCGAGATCGGCGAGCACGCCGGCCGGGCCCTTGTCGAGCTGGATGGTGCGCTGCAGCGACCATGCGACGTCGTCGGCAGTGACCGGGTTGCCGGAATGGAAGGTAAGGCCGGGGCGCAGCTTGAACGTGTAGGTGACGCCGTCGGCGCCGACCGTCCACGATTGTGCGATCTGCCCGTCGAAGCGCGTCGGGTCCTTCAGGTCGACCCGCACGAGCCGTTCGTAGGTGTTCGCGACATACTCGGACGGCACGAGCTCGTAGATTTCGCTCGGGTCGAGAGTCGTGAATTCGCCGAGCTGGGTGGCGACGACGAAGATGCCGGGCGGCGTCGCGGCCTGCGCCGGCAGCGCCGGAACAAGCGCGACGAGCGCGGCGCTGACGAACAGCCGGGACAGCAGATGCTTCATGCGGGCTCCGTGGAAAGGGAATCGTGGTGCGATTCTCTCATCGACGGCGGCCCGGATGAAAATATTCGACGGGCGCGCATGACGGCGCCCGCGGGACGGCTTGCGGGCCGGGCGGGGCGCCCGGCGCAGGCAGCGCTCAGATCACGCAGCGCGCGATCGCGAAGCGCATCGCTTCCTCGGCCGGCTCGCTGCCCGAGCCGCGCACGACCTTGACGACGGAGCCGTGGCCCGACGGCGTGAGCGTGACGAAGTACGAGCGCGAGCCGACGGTGATGTCGGTCACGCCGTTGTGCTGCGACTGCTCGGTGCCGGACAGGCGGCTGTCGAGGCAGTTGGCGATCGCGTGTGCGGGGCGCGCCGACGACACGTAGATCATCGGCGCCGAGCCGGACGCGGCCGAGTCGGACGAGGGCGCGGAACCGCAGGCGGCGAGCAGGGCGGCGGGAAGGAGCAGCAGGAATCGTTTCATGATCGGAATCGTCGTGGGTGTCGTGTCGAGGCTGGGGCGCGGGATACGCGAAACGCGGAGCTTCGCGACGAAACCGCCGGGATCGTGCCGTTTTTGAGATACGGGCGGCGGCTGACGTCGGAGTATACCCGCGGCACTTGACGCATACGGCATGCTGAAACGATTCGATACATAAGCGCCCGCTGTCGCGCGGCGGCAGCGGGCGTTTCAAAGGATGGCGAATCGACGCTTGCCGGCGTTACTGGCCGATCTTGTGGCTGTCCGCGTTGTCCTGCCGGTTCAGCACGTGCTTTTCGCTCTGCGTAATGTGGCCGCGACCTGCGCGGCCCTGTCCCGCTCTTCCTGGCGGATCCGGCGGTCGTCACGGTGCAGGCGCGCGGCCCGGGCGTGCGACTTTCTCCTGTCGTTGCGCACGAATCGTCGGCGCTTGTCGAAACAACGCTGTGCGGGCCCCGGCTGTTGACGTTTCCGCCTGTATCGATTGCAAGTCTTTATTACATCCTCGAACAGCGATGACGCCGGCGAGCAAGCCAACGATAACGGCGCGCGATCAATGCGCGCCCGCCGCCGCCGCGCCCGCGTCGTCGCCGCCCGAGCGCGACGGCCGGGTGATCCAGATCAGCGGAATGATCGCGATGAAGATGATCGCCGACACGTAGAAGATGTCGTTCAGCCCCATCACGGCCGCCTGTGAATCGACCGACGTATTGAAGAACGCGAGCGCCGAATCGGGGCTCAGGTGCAGCAGTGAACGCGCGCTGTCGAGCTGCTGCGCGAAGATCGGGTTGCCCGGGCTCGCCTGTTCGGTGAGCCGGACGTGATGCAGGATCGTCCGGTCGTTCCACGCATTGCTGATCAACGACGTGCCGACCGCGCCGCAGAACGTGCGGCCGAAATTCGACAGGCCGGCGGCCGCGGGAATCTTCTCCGGCGGCAGCCCCGACAGGATGATCGCCGTGAGCGGCACGAAGAACATCGCCATCGGAATGCCCTGCAGCAGCGTCGGCAGCACGAGATCCCAGTGCGACACGTCGGAATAGAACGTCGTGCGCATCATGAACACGACCGCGAAGCCGACGAAGGCGAGCGTCGCGAGGTAGCGCGGATCGGTGCGCGGCAGGATGCGTCCCATCACCGGCGTCAGCAGGATCGCGAAGATCCCGAGCGGCGCGGTGGCGAGCCCGGAATCGATCGCGCGATAGCCGAGATAGCCCTGCATCCACTGCGGCAGCAGCACCAGCGTGCCGAAGAACATCCCGTACGCGACCGAGATCGCGATCGTGCCGCCCGCGAAATTGCGCTGCGTGAAGAGCCGCAGGTCGACGATCGGATTGGCCTCGGTCAGCTCCCACACGAGAAAGAATGCAAAGCCGACCAGCGCGACGATGCCGAGCGCGACGATGACGGGCGAATTGAACCAGTCGAGATCCTTGCCCTTGTCGAGCATGATCTGCAGCGATGCGACCCACAGCACGAGCAGCAGGAGGCCGACCGTGTCGATCGGCAGGCGACGCACCGGCGATTCGCGATCGCGGAACACGAACCACGTGACCGCCGCCGCGAAGAAACCGACCGGAATGTTGATGTAGAAGATCCACGACCAGTTGTAGTCGTAGGTGATCCAGCCGCCGAGCGACGGCCCCGCGATCGGGCCGACGAGCGCGGTCATCGACCACAGCGCGAGCGCCGTCGCCGATTTCTGCCGCGGCCATGCGCCGAGCAGCAGCGCCTGCGACAGCGGCGCGAGCGGCCCGGCGACCGCACCCTGCAGGATGCGCGCGGCGAGCAGCGTCGGCAGGTTCGGCGCGATCCCGCACAGCCACGACGCGAACACGAACAGCAGGATCGACGTGACGAACAGGCGCACCTGGCCGAAGCGCTGCGTGAGCCAGCCCGTCAATGGAATCGACACGGCGTTCGCTGCCGCGAAGATCGTGATCACCCACGTGCCTTCGTCGACCGACACGCCGAGCTCGCCCGAGATCGTCGGAATCGCGACGTTCGCGATCGACGAGTCGAGCACGTTCATGAACATCGCGAGCGAAACCGCGATCGTGCCGATCGCGAGCCGGGCGCCCGTCAGCGGGCCTGGAGGGGATGAAGAGGACATGGGCTTCCTGCGTGATGAAGGGTGGTCCGCACTGCGCGTCGCACACGCGTACGCGCGCGACGCCTGCGCGGGAGCACCACGAAGCGGACGGACACACGCTGCCCGCGCGCCGTCCGCCAGGCGGCGGCGACGCGTTGCAGCGTGCGGTTCAGGCGTTGAATCGGAGGCGCGAAGCCGTGACGGGCTCCGGCAGGCGGGCTAGTACCGGTCAGGAAGGCGCGACGCGCGTGACGCGTCGGCGCGCAGCCGGCCCATGGCTGCCGTAGCGTGTGGTGTGTGCGGCGTGGTTTTGCATCGCAACAGGCTAACGATGCGACGAGCGGCGATCAACGCTCGCCTACTCATTAATTCCTTTCGTGTGCCGCAATAATCCGGACGGTACGCGTCGATTGCCGGTCGTGCGATGCCCGTTACGGCGCGTTCCGCCAACCGGTGAACACTTCCGTCAGGAACTCGACGAAGATGCGCACCTTGCTGTCGAGCGTCGCGCGGCGCGGATAGAGCGCGTGCAGTTCGACGTCGTCGGTGCGGTGCCAGTCGGGCAGGACGATCTCGAGTTCGTTCTTCTCGAGCCGCCGCGCGATGTAGTGCGTGGAGATCAGCGCGATGCCGCCGCCGCTCGCGGCCTGGCGCAGCACGGTGATCGATTCGTTCGAGATCAGCACGGGGCGGATCGGCACGTCGGCCACGTCGCCGGCCGCGTTGGTGAGCCGCAGCGTCAGGCCGGGCGCGTCGCGTCCCACGTACAGGATGTCGTGCTGCGCGAGTTCATGCGGTGTCCGCGGGCGCCCGACGCGCTCGAGGTAGGCGGGGCTCGCGGCGAGCTTCGCGTGCGACCAGCCGAGCGAGCGCGCGACGTAGCCGGAATCGGTCAGCATGCCCGCGCGCAGCGCGACGTCGAAACCGTGCTCGACGAGGTCGAGCGGGCTGTTGTCGTAGATCAGCACGAGCTGCACGCGCGGGTAGCGCCGGTGAAACTCCGCGAGCGCGGGCTCCAGTTCGAACAGGCCGATCGAGTAGGGCACCAGCACGCGCAGCGTGCCTTCGGGATCGGTGCGCAGCGCGCGGGCCTGGCGGTCCGCGTCGAGCAGGATTTCCTCCGCGCGCAGGCAGCGCTCGTAATAGTCGCGCCCGCCTTCGGTGACGGACACGCGGCGCGTGGTCCGGTACAGCAGCTGCACGCCGAGATCGTCCTCGAGTTGCTTGACCTTGCGGCTCACGCGGCTGAGCGGCATGTCGAGTTGCACGGACGCGGCCGTGAAGCTGCCGCGTTCCACCACGCGCAAGAATATCCGGATGCTCTCGAAGTCCATACAGGTTGTTTTCAGTGCTTGGCCTGCGCGCATCTTACCGTCGCCGGCGGAATGGCTTCATGTCGGTCATCCCAATTATCCCGCCCGCTGCAATAACGCATCCCGTAGGGCCGGTAGTGGCGGCCGTGGCGCGATCGTATGCTCGCCGCATGAAATTCGCTTTTCCCAGCCTGCCGCCGTTCGCGGTCGTGCGCACCGCGCTGCGCGACGCATGGCCCACGTTGCCGCCCGGCGCGCTCGGGTTCGCGTTGCGCAACACCGCTGCGTCGCTGCTCGCGCTCTACATCGCCTTCCGGATGAACCTCGACGATCCGAAATGGGCCGCGTCGACCGTGTGGATCGTCGCGCAGGGCACACGCGGCATGGGGCTGTCGAAGAGCCAGTACCGGATCCTCGGCACCGCGATCGGCGCGGCCGTCGCGCTCGCGCTGACCGGCGCATTCGCGCAGACGCCCGAGCTGTTCCTGACCGCGCTCGCCGCATGGATCGGCCTGTGCGCGGGCGTCGCGACGTTCCTGCGGAATTTCCGTGCGTACGCGGCGGTGCTCGCCGGCTATACGGCCGCGATCGTCTCGATGGATGCGGCGTCCGCGCCGCTGCACGCGTTCGATATCGCGACCGCGCGGTTCCTTTACGTGATGGTGGGCATCTTGTGCGCCGCCGCGTTCGAAACGGTGTTCGCGCCGGGTTCGCCGCTGCGCGACGTCCGCACGCGGCTCGCGCGCTATCTCGGGCGCGCGGTGGCTGTCGGCGCGGCCGCGCTGCGTCGCGAGCCGAACGCCGCGGCGGTTCACCGGCTGTTCGCGGAGGCGCTCGATCTCGACACCGCGGCCGAGTATGCGGCCGCCGGCGCGCCGCCGGTGCGCAACGCGATCGGCCATCTGCGCGCGGCGGCGCTGGGCGTGCTGTCTGCGCATGCGGCCGCGCAGGCGATCGAAGCGCATGCGGCGCGCAGCGGCGACGCACCGGACCCGCTGGTCGCCGAGGCCGCGCGGGTGCTCGACGGCGTCGCGGCATCAGGCGAGGCGGGGCCCGAGATGGCGGTGCTGCGTGCGCGGGTGGATCACGCGTTGCACATCGAGGCTGTCGAGCCGACCGGCTCGGATGACTCCCGCCTGCTCACGCTCGACCGGCTGAGCACACTGCTCGCCGGATTCGACGACGCGTTCGCCAACAAGGCGCGGGTCGACCTGCCGGTTCCGCCGCCGTCGCGGGTCCGCTATGCGTTTCATCGCGACGCGGTGCTCGCGTGTCACAACGGCATCCGCGCGTTCATCGCGGTGCTGGCCGCGTCGGCGATCTGGATCGTCACCGCATGGCCGTCGGGCGCCGGTTTCGTTGCGATCACGGCCGTGG
This sequence comes from Burkholderia sp. SIMBA_051, assembly GCF_046534915.1. Lineage (NCBI taxonomy): Bacteria > Pseudomonadati > Pseudomonadota > Betaproteobacteria > Burkholderiales > Burkholderiaceae > Burkholderia > Burkholderia sp. SIMBA_051. Next base: position 149,129 of record NZ_JAWRXS010000005.1, read on the forward strand.
TCGGCGCGTTGTTCTCCACCCGGCCGAATTCGGCCCGGGCCGCGATCGGGTTCCTCAAGGGCACGGCGTGCGCGGCGGTGGCGGGGATCGTCTGCAACTTCATCCTGCTGCCGGCGGTGTCGGGCTTCGAGACGCTCGCGTACATCATCGGCGTGTTCATGATCGGCACGGGGCTCGCGATGCGCCATCCGCGCACCGCCGCGCTCGGCAGCGCGTTCGCGATCTTCTTCTGGAATTTCACGTCGCCGGACAACACCGCGCGCATCGGCGATGCGGCGTTCCTCAACAGCGCACTGTCGACGCTGCTCGGCATCGCGTTCGGCGTGCTGGTGTTCGCGCTCGTGTTTCCCGGCGATCCGGGCACGAGCCGGCGGCGGCTGCATCGCGCGGTGCGCCGCGACCTGGCGGCTATCGCCCGCAACCCGCGCGGCTGGTCGGCAAGCGCGTGGCTCAGTCGCACGGCCGACCGGCTCCGGCGTGAGCCCGGGTTCGCGGGCAGCCTGCCGCAAACGCTGATCGAGCGCGACATGCGCGACCTGTTGGCGATCTGGGGCATCGGCGACAGCCTGCTGTCGCTCGCGGAACTGGCGGCCCGGGAGCCGGCCGCGCGTCGCGCGGTGGCCGTGGTGCGCGGCCGCGCCGCGCTCGCGGATTTCGCCCGGCTCGAGCGCAGTTGCGATATGGCCGCGCGATTGCTGCGGCGGCGCGTGGCCGATGTCGACAGCGACGACGCACGCGCGCTGCTGCGCGGCATCGTGTTGCTGAGGCGGATCGCGGACGCGGTGGCCGGGCATGGCCACTTCCTGCGCGGCCGCCGCGGCTGAACGAGCAGCGGCGACGGGGGCGTCGACGGTGCGCGGCCCGTCAGGTGAGCCGATACGCGGGGCCGGGCGTCGCTTCCGCCGGCAGCGGCTCGCGGTTCAGTTCGAGCAGCGTGCGCTCGATCATCCGCGTCATCGCATCGAGCGCGAGCTGGTTCGGCCCGTCGCCGAACGGCTCGGCGATCGCATGGGCGATCGCGTCGAGCGCGATCAGCGTATAGGCGACGAACACGGTGACGAACGGCGTCGCCGCGCCGATCGAGTCGACCAGGCCGAACGGCAGCAGCACGCAGTATGCGTAGATGGTCCGGTGCAGCAGCACGTCGTACGAGAACGGGATCGGCGTCGATGCGATGCGCTCGCAGCCGCTCACCATCGACACGAGATCGTCGAGGCGTGCGTCGAGCATCCAGAGCCGCGTATCGGCGAGATGCCCGGCGTCGGCGCGCGCGGCGAATGCCTCGCGCAGTTCATGAACGATCGCGATCGGCGCATACCGGGCGGCGACGATGCGCGTGTGGGTGCCGTCGTCGAGCAGCGCGCGCAGGTCCGCCGCCGGGTCGGTGCCGCGCAGCTGATGCTTCAGCGCATGGACGAACGCGATGACCTTGCGCACGAACGCGTGCCGCGCGGCGTCGTCGTCATCGATCGCGCCGTAGCAGAGTGCTTGCGACACCAGCGTGCGCGTGGCGGTCAGCACGCCGCCCCACAGCTGCCGGCCCTCGCGGTAGCGCTCGTAGCTCGCGTTGTTGCGAAACCCCGCGAAGATCGCGAGCGTGAGGCCGATCAGCGTGAACGGCGTCGGGTTCAGCGGTACCTTCTCGCCGAGCACGCGGCCGCCGCCCCACACCGCGACGAGGCTGATCGCGAGCGTCAGCACGAGCTGCGGCAGGATGGTCGGCAGCACCGATCCGTTCCAGACGAGCAGCATCCGCAGCCAGTGCTCGCGCGGCCGAACGATCATCGCGGCGCTCCGTCAGGCGGCAGCCGACGCCGGCGCGGCCGCGCGATGCAGCAGGACCGGCACCGATTTCGACGTCGGCGTGTTGCACACGTCGCCGACGCTGTCGAGCGGCACCAGCGGGTTCGTTTCCGGGTAGTACGCGCCGATGCAGCCGCGCGGGATGTCGTATTCGACGAGCAGGAAGCCGTTCGCGCGCCGCTCGATGCCGTCGTGCCACACGGTTTCCATGTCGACCCAGTCGCCGGCCTTCAGGCCGAGCATCGCGAGATCGTCGCGGTTGACGAACACCACGCGGCGCTGGCCGAAGACGCCGCGATAGCGGTCGTCGAGACCGTAGACGGTCGTGTTGTACTGGTCGTGCGAGCGCGTCGTCATCAGCGTCATCAGGCGCTCGCCGTGCAGCGCGCGGGCGCGCTGGATCGGCGTGTCGGTCGGCAGCGCGTGCGCGATGAAGTTCGCCTTGCCCGTCGGCGTCAGCCATTCGCGATCGCGCGACGCGACGCGCAGATGGAAGCCGCCGGGCCGTGCGATGCGCGCGTTGTAGTCGTAGAAGTCGTCGAGGGTCGCCTCGATCGCGTCGCGGATCTTCGCGTAGTCGTCCTTGTACGCGAGCCAGTCGATCTTGCCGCTGCCGAACAGCGCATGGCCCATGTGCGCGACGATCGCCGGCTCCGACATCAGGTTCGCGGAAGCCGGCTTGTTCATCCCGTACGACACGTGGACCATGCTCATCGAATCCTCGACCGTCACGCCTTGCGGCACGTTGTCCTGCAGGTCGATCTCGGTGCGGCCGAGCGTCGGCAGGATCAGCGCGTCGCGGCCGTGGATCAGGTGGCTGCGGTTCAGCTTCGTCGTGATGTGCACGGAGAGCGCGCAGCGGCGCAGGCCTTCCCACGTGCGCGGCGTGTCGGGCGTCGCCATCGCGAAGTTGCCGCCGAGGCCGATCAGCACCTTCACGCGGCCTTCGAGCATGCCTTCGATCGTCTCGACGACGTCGTAACCGTGATGGCGCGGCGGCTCGAAATCGAACACGTGGCCGAGCCGGTCGAGGAACGCCTGCGACGGCTTTTCCTCGATGCCGACCGTGCGGTTGCCCTGCACGTTCGAGTGGCCGCGGACCGGACACAGGCCGGCGCCGGGGCGGCCGATGTTGCCGCGCATCAGCATCAGGTTCGTCAGCATCTGCACGGTCGCGACCGAATGCTTGTGCTGCGTGATGCCCATCCCCCACGTCGCGATCACGCGCTCGCTGCGTGCATAGCGCTGCGCGAGCGCGTCGATCTGCTCGTACGACACACCGCTTTCGGCCGTCAGCGCCGGCCAGCTTTCGTTGCGCAGATCGTCGGCGAACGCATCGAAGCCGGCCGTGTGTTCGTCGATGAACGCGGTGTCGAGCACGCGCGGCGCGCCGGCGGCGCGTGCGGCGTCGTCGAGTTCGAGCACGCGCTTGGCCATCCCCTTGATCAAAGCGAAATCGCCGCCGATCGTGGGCTGGATGAACGTCGACGCGATCGCGGTGCCGGACATCGTCAGCATCTCGAGCGGGCTTTGCGGATCGGCGAAGCGCTCGAGCCCGCGTTCCTTCAGCGGGTTGATCGACACGATCGTCGCGCCGCGCTTCGCGCATTCGCGCAGCTCGCCCATCATCCGCGGATGGTTGGTCGCCGGGTTCTGGCCGAAGATCAGCAGCATGTCCGCGTGCTCGAAATCGTCGAGCGTGACGGTGCCCTTGCCGACGCCGACCGAATCGGGCAGCCCGCGGCTCGTCGCCTCGTGGCACATGTTCGAGCAGTCGGGGAAGTTGTTCGTGCCGTACCGCCGCACCAGCAGCTGATACAGGAACGCCGCCTCGTTGCTCGCGCGGCCCGACGTGTAGAACGCGGCCTGGTTCGGATCCGGCAGCGCACGCAGGTGGCGCGCGATCAGCTCGAACGCGTCGTCCCACGCGATCGGCACGTAGCAGTCGGTGCGGGCGTCGTACACCATCGGGTCGGTCAGGCGGCCGTGCTGTTCGAGTTCGAAATCCGTCTGTTCGAGCAGTTCGGTGACCGTGTGCGCGGCGAAGAATTCGGGCGTCACGCGCTTGCTCGTCGCTTCGGCGGCCACGGCCTTCACGCCGTTTTCGCAGAATTCGAACGTCGACGCATGCTGGCGGTCGGGCCACGCGCAGCCCGGGCAGTCGAAGCCGTCCGGCTGGTTCTGGCGCAGCAGCGTGCGGTAGTTGCCGCCGGTGACCTTTTCCTTGATCAGGTTGATCGCGACGGCTTTCAGCGCGCCCCAGCCGGCGGCCGGGTGGTGGTACGGTTCGATGCGCGGGGCGGCGGATTTCTTTTTCATGATGCGGGTGTTCAGGGGCGATGTAGTGAGAGTACGCGCGGCGCCCGGGCTGCTGTGTGTACACCTTTCGACTTCAAAAAAGAGTACAGTTTCGGCCATTCAGGCAGTGCGGGCCGCAACTGTGTTTTTGAAGGGAAGTTGAAAGGGAGGCGCGTGAAGCGTTACGAACAACTGGCCGACGATCTGCAGGCGCAGATCGAGCGCGGCGTATACCGGTCGGGCGAGCGGATTCCGTCGGTGCGGCAGGCGAGCCGGCAGCAGCAGCTCAGCGTGACGACCGTGCTGCGCGCGTATCTCGTGCTGGAGAGCCGCGGGCTGATCGAGAGCCGGCCGCAGTCGGGTTATTTCGTGCGGGCGCGGGTCACGGAGCCGGCCGAGGCCGAGCTGAACACGTCGGCGCCGGCGGCCGAGCCGTCGGCGGTGGACGTGAGCCGGCTCGTGCTGTCGACGCTGCGCTCGATCGCGCGTGACGACGCGGTGCCGCTCGGCTCGCCGTATCCCGACGCGTCGCAGTTTCCGGTGCAGCGTCTTGCGCGCTACGCGCAGGCGATCGGGCGGCGGCGCACGCGCTGGGGCGTGATCGACGACCTGCCGCCCGGCAACCAGGAACTGATCCGCCAGATCGCGCGGCGCTACGCGGAGCGCGGGATCGCGGTCGAGCCCGGCGAGATCGTGATGACGATCGGCGCGACCGAGGCGATCAACCTGTGCCTGCAGGCCGTCGCGCGGCCGGGCGACACGATCGCCGTCGAGTCGCCGACGTTCTACGCGATGCTCCACGCGATCGAGCGGATGGGCATGCGCGCGCTCGAGGTGGCGACGCATCCGGGCGACGGCATCGATCTCGACGCGCTCGAACGGATCCTCGAGCGCGAGCGCATCGCCGCGTGCATGGTCATGCCGAATTTCCAGAATCCGCTCGGCTTTCAGATGCCCGATGCGCGCAAGCGCGCGCTCGTCGAGCTGCTCGCGAAGCACGGCGTGCCCGCGATCGAGAACGACGTCTACCACGAGCTGCATTTCGGCGACACGACGCCGAGCGCGCTGAAGTCGTACGATCGCGACGGGCTCGTGCTGCATTGCGCGTCGTTCACGAAGAGCCTGTCGCCGCGCTACCGGATCGGCTGGGCGATGCCGGGCCGCTATCGCGATCAGGTCGAGAAGCTGAAATTCCTGAACACGCTCGCGACGCCCGCGATCGAGCAGCTCGCGATCGCCGAATACCTGAAGCACGACGGCTACGATTTCCACCTGCGGCGGATGCGCAAGCAGTATGCGCAGCAGGCGAGCCTGATGAGCGCGATGGTGCGGCGTTTCTTCCCGGAGGGCACGCGGCTGTCGCAGCCGCAGGGCGGGTACGTGCTGTGGGTCGAGTTGCCACCGCGGGTCGACGCGATGAAGCTGTATGCGCTCGCGCTCGCGCAGGGCATCACGATCGGGCCCGGCCACATGTTCTCGGCGAGCGCCGATTACCGGCATTTCATCCGGCTCAACTACAGCTATCCGTGGTCGCGGCAGATCGAGGACGCGCTGAAGGTGGTGGGGCGGCTCGCGTCCGAGTGCGCGGGGCGGTGAGCGGCGCACGGGGCGCCGCGCTGCGCTGCGCGGTGGCGCGCGGCGGCCCGTTGCGGACCGTCGCGTCAAGCATTACAGCGCGTGCGGCGCCTGCAGTTCGCCTTGCGCCGCGCCGGCCATCCGGCGCATGTCGAAGCCCGACGGGTGCTGGTACACGCGCAGCCCGAATTCCGGCAGCACCGCGATCAGGTGATCGAACAGGTCGGCCTGGATCGTCTCGTAGTCGACCCAGCTCGTCGTGTCGGTGAAGCAGTACAGTTCGAGCGGAATGCCTTCGGCCGTCAGCGGCAGCTGGCGCGCCATGCACGTCATGTCGCGGCGGATTCGCGGATGGCCCTTCAGGTAGTTCGCGACGTACGCGCGGAACGTGCCGAGATTCGTCAGCTGGCGGCGGTTCGCCGGGCATTCGCCCGCCGTGCCGAGCGTGCCGTTCCATTGCGCGATCGCGTCGACCTTGTCTTCCAGGTAGTCCTTCAGCAGCGTCAGGCGTTCGAGCCGTGCGATCTCGTCGTTGTCGAGAAAGCGGACGCTCGTCGCATCGATGAACAGCGCGCGCTTGATGCGGCGCCCGCCGGCTTCGGTCATCCCGCGCCAGTTCTGGTAGCTCTCGGTGATCAGCTTCCATGTCGGCACCGTGATGATCGTGTGATCGAAGTTCGCGACCTTCACCGTGTTCAGCGTGATGTCGATGACGGTGCCGTCCGCGCCGGCCGACGGCATCGTGATCCAGTCGCCGATCCGCAGCATGTCGTTCGACGACAGCTGCACGCCGGCCACGAGGCCGAGCAGCGTGTCCTTGAAGATCAGCATCAGCACTGCCGACATCGCGCCGATGCCCGACAGCAGCAAGCCGATCTGCTTGCCGGTCGCGTCGCCGATCACGACGAGCGCGGCCGTGATGTACATCACGAGCTTGACGAGCTGCATCGCGCCTTTGAGCGACAGGCGCGGCTGGTCGCGATGGCTCATGCGATGCGTGTGTTCGAGCGCGGACAGCGTCGCGCTGATCGTCATCGACACCACCAACACGATCAGCGCGAACAGCACCTTGTCGGCGGCCTGCGCGGCCGCGGCCGGGATCCCGGGCACTGCCGCGAGCCCGAGCTTGATCACGACGAACGGCACGATGCGGTTCAGCCACTTGAATGCGCCGAACTCGAACAGCGCGTCGTCGATGCGCGTGGCCGACAGCCGCGCGAGGCGCGCGACCACGCGGAACAACAGGAAATGGACGGCGGCCGTGATCGCGCCGGCGGCGGCGAGCAGAATGAGGAGGCCGACGAGCGGCGCAAACCAGGATTCGTTCAGGGTCATAAGGGCAAGCAGGGTCTTTCTTGTGCGTTGAATCTGCGCCGCGATGCGGCGCGCGCCCGATGAAGGGCACATGAAAGGGACCGTGATTGTGCCATCGGGTTCCGGGCGGATGGCGCGAATGCATGAGGTGGGGCTCCTGGACATCATCCACGCATTTCACGCATGCAAGATTCCAATGAAAGCCGGCCGGCACGCGGGCGGCTGCTGAAGGGCCTTCTGCCGGTTCGCCGCGCGTCGGCCATTCGCGACGTGTGCGCGGGCATCTCGCTCGCGTCGAGGGATATCCCACAGGTGCTCGGTTATGCGCCGATGGTCAAGCTCCGCTTTCTTGCCGATATCCTGCTGCGCACGATGCTGGTCGGCTTTCTCGCGGGTGTCGGCGTGCAAACGTCTATTGCAATGCTTTGTGACATTCTCAGGAAGTTGTTCTAAGAAGGCGCGCGCCATTTTGCGTGAGCGTCCGGAGCTGACCCGGAGCACTTGCCGCCCAACCAGATCAACTACCACCGTGGCTTGGCGATGGCCCTTACGCCATTCAAATTCATCCACGCTACACAGCGAATCGCTGACTCGTTCAGTTGGCCACGCTCCCTGCCATGAACCTAAGTTGCGCGCGAACCGGGGCTTTCTATATCTTTATGATCTCCGTGTTCTCGGGCCGACTTAACAATTGATTCATCATTGTTCTCGGACTCCCCTAGACCTCCATTATTTTGGGATGAATTCGTTGAGAGGCGTTATTCGCTATGCCGGTTGTGAGAAAAGTCCCGTATTATCAAATGGAATCGCGGCTGTTATATTCCGGCAAGCATTGGAAATGCTACTCGGGCGTAGTCGGATGCGTTCCCATCGATACGCAGCAGAAAATCTCGTTCGATAGGCTTGCGCCGAACGAGCCGCCACCGCCGAAGGCAGCCGCTCCGGTAGCGCCACACACGCCGCCCCCTGCGGTACCAGCATCTGCGAAACCGCCCGCCAAGCCTCCACCGAGCGATAAGCATCAAGACGCGGAGCGAGCTGATAAGCTGCCGGAGTTCGATCTGCAAGATATCCCCAAAGCGATGGACAAGATGGGTTGGCCGATTTCGGCCAAGCTTGCCCGAGAGTGGCTCGCGAGTCCAAAGCATGTCTATAACAACGATATCAACTCTGTACAGCCGCTCGACGATACGACAGTTACCCTGGATTGGGCATTGAAATTTCGCGGCGCATCCGCGCGACTCAATCAGCTCGTCAGACAAGCGATTTACACACCGAATGCTCTACGAGCGGCCTCTCAAGTCTTGGCGCCCGTAATCGAGAAAATTTTCTCGGCCGGGCGAGTGAATGCGGCGGGAGTCTCTATCGACACTTCCCCGTTTGTGAAAGATCCGCTCCAATTTCACATCGGTTGGGGGTTCCAATACCAGCCGGTATCATCTATCGATACACTCGATGGTACCGCGATGACCGACCTGACCGGTGCCTTGGCGAACTTCAACTTCTACGCGGCCATAGGGAAGGCGACCGTTACCGGGGAGCGCTATTACAAGTACGAAGGCGAGCACAAGATCTTTTGTCTCGAACCGGTCGTGCAAATTACACACGTCTATGTCTACATCAAAGACAGCTACTCGTTCAACGATGATTCGCCGGCCAAGAGTCAGTACCTCGGCCACTGGAACAAGAACGGCATGGTTCTGTCCTACGTCGCGGTCGTCAATGATTTTTTCAAAAGCAGCAACTTGAAGGTCGGGGACTCGACCATTGAGCAGTGGCGTTATCTACCTGAGGGGGACGAGGTCAACAAGCCGATTGACAGACGCACCAGTCTCTTTCGGAAATTTCTGGCGAAGGATGTCTACTGGCCAGTTCATAACAAGACGTACCGCGACTGGAGGTCGGCGCATAATCGTGGCGGCGACTTCATGATCTACAGTAAGCCCAAACTCCTCAAGCTGGACAAGCCCATCATTCTGACAATTGACACTATATGCAGAACCCTCCAGGCCGAGCAATGAAGGCAATCATTGCCATCCTCAAAGTGACGTTGGCCGTGGTCGCCGTATGCCTGGTTGTCGCAATCGCCTTGATGTTCTTGCCGGCCAACGTGAGGAACGCGATCACGCTTTTCTCATTCAAGAATGCGAAGCCCACGATCTTCGGGATCACGTCGATCGTTTTCGTCCTCGCCATCTACCGGCTTGCTAGAAGGCCGGGCCATTTGAGTCGGGCGAAGCGCATAGGCATGGCCATCGTCATGCTCGGATTTTTGGGATTCTTCTACCTCGTCAGCGTTCGCGGGATCGCGACTGACGACACCGATTGTGAGCGCTACGACTACAACACCAAACTGAATGGCGGTATCAAGCAGGTCGGCGACACGACCTACATCGTGAGCATCTGCGGAAGCGGCGGCCACGGCAACGGCCTTTTCGCCGATCAAAATGAGCAAGTCAAAATCGTCGTGGCCGATGCACACGGATCGACGCTGGCAACCCGGCTGTTTTTCGTGTTCTGGGGCGGGCGACCGGGCTACGAGCCTATCGAGATTCACGATGGCAAATTGTTCTACTTCGATGCGTCGGATCAGTACGATGGCATGCGATCGATTTCGATGCCACCCACCACGATCGACTGGATAGCAGCGAGAATTCCAATTTGGCTTCGCTGAGCTCGTCAACGCGCTGCACGCGCGCCGGATCGGCGTGCTGTTCGGGCGCGTGAACCGTTACCTGCAAGCGGACATGGCGCGCCACCGGATCACGGACATCGTCGGCGCGTCGTCCATCTTCCCGACACTGCATCAGACGCTGGAAGCAGCGGAGCGTGACGCCGGCCCAGCAGGAGCCGCGTGCGGTGTAGCGGCAGGCCCCGTCATTCAGCGCGAACCGACCCGCGCACCCCCGTCGGCCGTGCGCCCGCGCCACTCGACCATCGCGGCAGCCGCAGCGTCGTCACGAAGCTCGCCGCATGCAGCGCGCAAAGCAGGCCGAACGCCCACGCGTAGGCGACGCCGTGCGTGCCGCCCGTCGACACGGATTCGGCCTGCAGTCGCCACGCGAGAAACAGCGTGCAGATCGTCGTGAACGTCGGGCCGCCGAGGCGCTGGACGATATTGAGCGACGTCGTCGCCATTGGCAGGTTGCGCCGTTCGACCGACGCATACGCGGCGGACATCGACGGGATGCCGATCGCGCTCTGGCCCATCCCGCGCAGGAACAGCGCGGGCACCAGCACGTAGGGATCGTAGCCGGCCAGCGCGAGATACACGATCGGCAACGTCGCGACGAGCGCGAGCATCGCGCCGGCGGCGGCCAGCCGGCGCACGCCGAACCGGCTCGTCAGCGTACCCATCAACGGATACGTGACGAGCATGCCGAGCCCAAGCGGGGCCAGCAGCCAACCCATCTCGCCGGGCGAGCGGCCGCACGCCTGGATCAGGAATACCGGAATCAACATTTGGCCTGCGTAGATCGCGCCGTTCGACAGAAATTGCGTGGCGGCGGCCGCGCCGAACACGCGCGCGCGAAACAGCGCGACGTCGATCAGCGCACGCGCGCCTTTGCGTCGCTCGACGCGCAGGAACGCCGCGAGCAGCAGCACAGAAACAGCGATTGCCGCGATACCCGGCACGGCGTCGATCCGCTCCGCGCCATACAGGAACAGCACGAGCGCCGGCGACAGCAGCGCGAGGCCCACCCAATCGAGCTCGCGTCGCTGCGTGTCGTCGCGATCGCCCGGCAGGAACCACACGGCCAGCGCAAGCGCGAGCGCGCCGACCGGCAGGTTCACGAGAAAGAGCCAGCGCCACGACGCGTGCTGCAGGATCGCACCGGCGACGACCGGCCCCAGGATCGGCGCGATCAGCACGGGCACCGCCGCATAACCGATCACGCGCGCCATCTGCTGGCCGGCCACGCGCGCGATCATCATCTGCGCCATCGGCGCGAGCAGCCCGCCGCTGACGCCTTGCAACACGCGGAACGCGATCAGCGACGGCGCCGACCACGCGAGCCCGCACAGCGCCGACGTCAGCGTGAACGCGGAGAAACACCACAGGTACAGCGCCTTCGCACCGATGCGGTCGACCAACCAGCCGTTCAGCGGCAACACCAGCGTGAGCGCGAGCAGGTAGCCGCTCGTCACCCACTGGATCGTCGACAGGCTCGCGTGCAGGTCGGTCGCGAGGCTCGACAGCGATACGTTGACGATCGTCGCGTCGAGCTGCGACAGCAGGCCGCCGAGCGTCGCGACCGCGCTGACTTTCCAGATCGCCGGATCGAGCCGGCCGGCCGCATGACCCGGCGCCGGCTGAGTGCGTGTGTCGTTCATGCGCCGCGCCGGTCGAGCAGCGCGAGGATCTCTTGCGTCGAACCGGTCTCACCGAGACGCGGGAACACCCGTTCGACGCTGTTCGTGTGCGCGTCCGCGTTGAGGTCGGTCATCGCGTCGATCGCCAGCGTCACGTTGTAGCCGAGTTCGTGCGCCTGGCGTGCCGTCGATTCGACGCCGATGCTGGTCGCGACGCCGGTCAGCACGATCTGCGTGACGCCGGCTGCTTTCAGGTACGCGTCGAGACCGGTCGCGGTGAACGCGCCCCAGGTCTTCTTCGTCACGACGTGGTCGCCCGGCTGGCGGTTCAGTTCGGGTACGAGGTCGGTCCAGTCGGCAGGAAGGGCATCCAGACGTGCCTGCTGCTGCGTGCGGCCCGGCGCGCCGCCGGCGACGTTGACGAGGACGACCGGCAGCCTGCGCTCACGGAATGCGTCGAGCAGTTCGCGCGTGCGCTCGATTACCGGGGCGACCGGATGGGACGTCGGCAGCGCGACGATGCCTTTTTGCAGGTCGATGACGACGAGCGCCGTGTTCGTGTCGAGACGGGTTGTGCTCATGGTGCTGATGCTCCGTGAATTGGGCAAAGGAACGCGTGCGCGGATGCCGCGCCGCACGCGCGCGGCGGTCATTGCTCGCCGATGCGCCGGATCAGCGGAATCGCGGCGGCGAGCGTGCGGATCTCTTCAGGGTCGAGTTTCTCGATCGCGGCGCCGAGCCACTTGTGCTTCGCGGTGTCGCGCTTGCGTCGTCCTTCGCGGCCGGCCGCGGTCAGCAGGAACAGGATCTGGCGGCCGTCGGTCGGGTGCGGCTCGCGTTCGACGAGCCCGTCTTCCTCGAGGCTCGCGAGAATCGCCTTCATCGACTGCGGCTTCATCGCCTCCGCGCGGGCGAGGTCGGCGGTCGTCATCGGGCCCTGTCGTTCGAGCCGCGCGAGCGCGCTCGTCTGCGACATGCCGAGCCCTTCGGAGTCGATCTCGGAGCGTAGCCGGCGGATCAGCTGGCCGACCGCGAGGGTCAGGTCGGTGGCGACGGTGTCGGCGGATACGCCGGGTGTGCGTGGTGATGTCATGCGAAGGAGCATAGAACACGACAGTTAAACTTGCAAGTTTAGCTGTCGAATTGAGTATGAGGCCGGGATGTGCGGTGCGTTGGCGCGATCGGGTGGGGAACGGCGAGCGTCGGTGCGGCAGCGGCCGGTCCGCTGAACGAGCGGGTGAGCGGGGCGAGCGGGCGAGCAGCGCAGCCTGGCGCTACGCCCGGCGCGGCGACGGAACCGGAACCGTCACGACGTCGTGGTACTTCGGCGAAGCATCCTCGTGCAACAAATCGCCGAGATATTGCGCGAGTTCATCCGCGGCGAGCGCGGACGGAATCTGCAGATTGGCCGGCCGCCGCTTGCCCTCGGCGCCGAGATCGAACACGGTCCAGCGGTCGTTCGAGCGCACGACGGCGAGCAGGCGCCCGAATGCGTTGAAACGGTATTCGTCCTGTATGGCACCGCTCCTTCGTGAATGAGCGCGCCGGCCGCGCGCGCCGTGCTTACTGGATCGAGCAGTTCAGCCAGCGATGGATCTTCACCGCATCGCTCGACACGCCGGCGCGCGTCGGTGCGCCGAGCAGCACGATCGTTTCGCGGCGGCCCTTCACGCGCATGCGCATCACCACGCCGTGCCCCGATTCGTTGATGAAGCCGGTTTTCTGCAGCCGGATCGGCAGGCTGCCGCTGCGGACGAGCGGATCGGAGTTCACGTACAGCAGTTCGCCGTCTCCGGCTTGCACGGTGGTCGACGTGTCCGTCGAGAAGTAGCGTATCAGCGGATCCTGCGCGGCCGCGCCGACGAGCCGCGCGAGATCCTCGGCCGTGGACACGTTGTGCGGCGACAACCCGGTCGGTTCGCGGAAGTGCGTTTGACGCATCCCGAGCCGGCGCGCCTCGCGGTTCATCGCCTTCACGAACGCGGCACGGCCGCCCGGATAGTCGCGGCTCAGCGCGGCGGCCGCACGATTTTCCGACGACATCAGCGCGATATGGAACATCTGGCGGCGCGACAGTTCGGCGCCGATCGGCAGCCGCGAACCGGTGAACTTGATCGTGTCGCGGTCGCGTGACGTGACGCGCAGCACGCCGTTCAGCGGCCGGTCCGCGTCGCGCGCGACTACGGCGGTCATCAGCTTCGAGATCGACGCGATCGGCCGCACGGTGCGTGCGTTGCGGGCCAGCAGCGGCGTGCCGGAATCGACGTCGAGCACGTAGGCCGCGCGTGAGTGGAGCGAGCGCACCGCGCGCGGGCTATAGCCGCAGCTCGCGAGCAGGCGCGGCTTCGCGGCGGGGCGCGGACGAACCGCGTTCGTGCGTTTCGCGCGCCGGTGCTGCGGCGCGGGCGCGGCGTGACGCTTGACCGAGTGATGCTTGACGCGTGGACGGCGGTGCTTGACGGCCTTGTGCTTGCGGTGGGCGGGGGCCTTCTTGACGACTTTTGCATGCGCATGCGGCGCCGCGGTGCGATGCGGCTGCGCGCGCTGCGCGGACGCGTTCGTTGCGAACGCGAGTGTCAGGAACGAGAGGGCGAGGATCAGGATGGTCCGGGCGCGAGGCAGGCGCGCGATGAGGCCGGTCAAGCGAAAGTCTCCTTTTCACGCGCGTTGCGGCGGCGCGAAATGCATGGGCGGTGAGCGGGTGCGGGAAATTATAAGGTCGATCGCACGGCGATGACGATCGATGTGCACGCAATGATGCGTGATGCGGGCGGATTCCTGCTGTTTTTTTGCGGGTGATCGAAGATGCGCGTCCAGCGCAATGCGCGCGACGAGCAGGCTCAGCGCGGCCAGTTCCGTCGCGACACGACCGCGAAGCTGATCGCGATCGAACCCGTGATGGCGCGCGGCGGCGCGTCGTCCAGCGCATCGCCGAAGCGAAAGCGGCGGCTGCGTCCGTCCACATGTGCAGCACGTTCGGCACGACGCTCCGGCGCCGGCGCATCGGGCTCGACACGGCTTTCGTCGGCGACCGCGGTGTCGCACGAGATATCGGTCAGGCATTCGGCCGCATGATCAACGGACATAAAGTGAATTCCAGAAGAGGGCATGTCCGTATTGAACGTCACGCCGTTCGATCAGTAAAATGAATGTTTCGATCGATACGATTCCTTTAAAGAATGGAATTGAAACTGCTGCGCACCTTCCTGACGGTTACCGAGCTCAGCCATTTCAGCCGCGCGGCCGACGCGCTGCACATGAGCCAGCCGGCGCTGAGCAAGCAGATCGGCGCGCTCGAGGCGAGCCTCGGCGGCAAGCTGTTCGAGCGCGGCCGGCACGGCGCGGAACTGACGCCGTTCGGCGAACGCTTCCTGCCCGATGCGCAGGCGCTCGTGCGCGATGCCGACGAAATCCTCGCGCGTGCGCGGGAGGCGACCAGCGGACAACGCGGGCATCTGCGGCTCGGCATCTGCCTGTCGGTGCTGACGCTCGTGCCCAAGCTCGTCGCGGAATTCCGTCGCCGCAATCCGGGTATCGCGGTCACGCTGAGCGACCTGTCGTCGTCCGAGCAAACACGCCGGCTGCGCGCCGGCAAGCTCGACGCCGGCTTTCTGCGTCTGCCGTCCGATGAAGGGCTGTCGTCGTTCAAGGTGATCGACGAGGCGCTCGCGCTCGCGGTGCCGCCGCATCTCGGCTTCAAGCGCGTGCCGGCCGATCTCGACGTGCTCAACGAGATCGGCTTCATCGCGCTGCAGCGCGCGCGCGGCCCGGGGCTCGCCGCGCAGATCGACCGGTGGTGCGTCGAGCGGCGCTTCGTGCCGCAGGTCATGCAGCAGGCGGAGGACGTGCAATCGGTGCTCACGTCGGTCGCGGCCGGGGTGGGCGTCGCGTTCATTCCGTCGGGCGCGCAGTACCTGCTGCGCGACGCGACCGTCCTGCCGCTCGACGGCAGGGACGCGAAATGGCGCGTCGGGCTCGCATGGCTGTCCGAGCGCGACGATCCGGTGACCACGCGTTTCGTGTCGTTCATGCGCGCGGCGATCAAGGGCGCGTGACGGCGGCGTATAGTGCTCGCGATGGCATTCTTCCTGCATTCCGGCCCGGCGCCGGCTCACGAATCCGACCCGATGACTTCAGAATCCGACGACGCTCCGCTCGATCCCGCACTCGTTGCGACGCTCGCGACGCTGCACGAAGCCGCGACCGATCCGTCCGGCAAGACCTGGTCGCTGCCGAAGATCGCGAAGCGCACGCAATTGCCGATGAGCACGCTGCGTCGAGTGCTGACGCAGCTCGACGCCGCCGGCCTGAGCGCGACGACGCTGAGCGACGACGGCACCGGCAGCGCCGCATTGACCGAAGAGGGGCGCGCCGTGTGCGCGCAGCTGTTCGGCGCGAACGACGCCGAATGAAAAAACGGACCGCCCGAAGGCGGTCCGTCGCATGACGGTGCGACATGCGGCATCGGCCGCATCACCGCGGTATCACCACCGCACCGTCAACCCGCCCATCACGGAGTGACGGTAGGTCTGGTCGTTCAGTCCGTGCCGATAGCCAATGTCGAGATCGAGCCACGGCTTCGGCGAATAGATCGCACCGGCGATCACGAACGCCGGATTCGCGCCGGCGCCGCTTTCCGCGTTGCGCGACGTGCCGACGTCCGCCACGATCTGCAGCGTGTCGGTCGCCTTGTAGATCGCCGCGCCGGAGAAGGCCCAGATCGCCGTCAGGTCGCCCTGGCGATTCGGCTGGTACGTCATGCCCGCATTCGCGAGAAACGAGAACCGCGACACGTCGATTTGCGCGAGCAGCGTCGCGCCGGTTCCCACGCGGCCGGTGCCGAGCCCGCGCCGGTCGTTGCCTGTGGGCATCGTCGCCATCGGCTTCAGCGCGAGCGACAGCGGCCCGCGTTCGACAAACCGCCACTTCATGCCGATCTCGACATCGCCGAATCCGGCGCCGTTCTCGTCGGTGCGCGTTTGCAGATGCGTGTAGGGCGCGTTGACGTAGACATCGACGCGTTCGCCGAAGCCGCGCGTGAGCGTCGCGTTCCACATCTGGTGGCGGCCGTTTTCGTCCTGTTTCGAGGTTTCCTCGGCATTGAGCTCGAACTGCCAGTTCGCGTTGCCCTGGGTACCCGGGTCGTCGCTGACGAGCGGGTGGGCGGCAAAGGCGTCGAGTGGCGCGAGCAGGGCGCTCGCGGCCGCGAGCGGAAGCATTCTTTTCATCACGTTACCCTTGGTGCGTCGGCGGCGGCCGGCCCCGCGCGGGCCGGCACGCCGTCGTCCGGAGGAAATCAGAACCACTGCTTGTAGCGACGCACATAGATCGTCTTGACGATCTGCGCGAGCAGGATGTAGCCGACCATCGTCGCCGCGAGCCACAGCCAGTAGGTGCCCGGCAGGTGCATGAAGCTGAGCGAATCTGCGAACGGGGAGAACGGCAGCCAGCAGCCGATGGCGATCGCGGTGAATGTCGACAGCAGCACCGGCAGTGCGGCCGTGCTCTGCAGGAACGGGATCTTCTGCGTGCGCAGCAGATGCACGACGAGTGTCTGCGACACGAGGCTCTCGATGAACCAGCCCGAGTTCATCACGACCTGGCCGCCCGTGCCGCCGTGCAGGTGATACATCGCACCCGCGCCGAACACGGTCCACATCAGGATGTACGTCGTGATGTCGAACACCGACGACGTCGGGCCAACCCACAGCATGAAGCGGCTGATGTTGCCGGCTTCCCACTTGCGCGGCTTCTTCAGGAACTCCGGATCCATCCGGTCCCACGGCAGCAGCATCTGCGACGTGTCGTAGATCAGGTTCAGCACCAGCAGCTGGGTCGCGAGCATCGGCTCCCACGGCAGGAACGCGCTGGCGACGAGCACCGAGAACACGTTGCCGAAGTTCGAGCTGGCGGTCATGTTCAGGTACTTCAGGATGTTGCCGAACGTCTCGCGGCCCTTGATCACGCCTTCCTCGAGCACCATCAGGCTCTTTTCGAGCAGGATGATGTCGGCGGTTTCCTTCGCGATGTCGGCGCCGCTGTCGACCGAAATGCCGACGTCGGCGTCGCGCAGCGCGGGTGCGTCGTTGATGCCGTCGCCGAGGAAGCCGACCGTGTGGCCGTTCGCCTGCAGAGCCTTCACGATGCGCGCCTTCTGCAGTGGCGTGAGCTTCGCGAACACCGTCGTGCGTTCGACGACCTGCGCGAGCGTCGCGTCGTCGAGCGCCTCGATTTCGGCGCCGAGCACCGGCTTGCCCGGCTGGAGGCCGACCTGGCGGCAGACCTTCATCGTGACGGTCGGGTTGTCGCCCGTCAGCACCTTCACCGACACACCGTTCTCGCGCAGCGCGGCGAGCGCCGGCGCGGCCGATTCCTTCGGCGGATCGAGGAAGGTCAGGAAGCCGCGCACGACGAGGTCGCGCTCGTCGGCGGTGCGGTATTGCTCGCGTTCGTCGCCGCGCGGGATCGTGCGCGTCGCGAGCACCAGCACGCGGAAGCCGTCCTCGTTGTACGCGTTCGCCTGTTCGAGCAGCCGCTTGCGCGCGACGAAGTCGAGCGGTCGCACGCCGTCCTCATCCTGCACATGGGTCGACACCGCGAGCATTTCCTCGACCGCACCCTTGCAGATCAGCTGGTGCGTGCCGTGCGTGTCCTCGACGACGACCGACAGGCGGCGGCGCACGAAATCGAACGGCAGCTCGTCGATCTTCTTGTAGCCTTGCGGCTTCACGCGCTCGCCGATCTCGTCGGCGCGTGCGACCACGGCGATGTCGATCAGGTTCTTCTGGCCGCTCTGATGGAAGCTGTTCAGCCAGCCGAGCCGCAGGATGTCCTCGTTCTTGTGGCCGGACAGGTCGAGATGGTGTTCGAGGATGATCTTGTCCTGCGTGAGCGTGCCGGTCTTGTCGGTGCACAGCACGTCCATCGCGCCGAAGTTCTGCACGGAGTTCAGCCGCTTCACGACGACCTTGCGGCGCGCCATCGCGATCGCGCCGCGCGCGAGGTTCGCGCTGACGATCATCGGCAGCATCTCGGGCGTGAGGCCGACAGCCACCGCGAGCGCGAACGTGAGCGCGCTCAGCCAGTCGCCCTTGGTCAGGCCGTTGATCATGAACACGATCGGCACCATCACGAACATGAACTTGATCAGCAGCCAGCTCACGCTCGCGACGCCGCGATCGAAGCTCGTCTCGATCCGCTTGTGGCTCACGACGTTGCGCGCGAGCGAACCGAAGTAGGTGTCCTCGCCGGTCGCGACGACGACGGCCGTCGCGGTGCCGCTTACCACGTTGGTGCCCATGAAGCACACATTTTCGAGATCGAGCAGCGACGTCGACGTGTCGTTCGCCGCGCCTGGCGCGCCGGCCATGCCCGTGTGCGCCGACTTGCCGGCGACCGCGCCGAGCGTGTCGTACTTCTCGACCGGCAGCGCTTCGCCGGTCAGCACGGCCTGGCTGATGAACAGGTCGCGCGACGCGAGCAGGCGCACGTCGGCGGGAATCATGTCGCCGGCCGACAGGTGCACGATGTCGCCGACCACCACTTCGCGCATCGGCACCTCGCGGCGCGCGGGCTCGGACGTGTCGGTCACCGCGCGCTGCACGGTCGCCGTCGTGCGGACCATCGCCTTGAGCTTTTCCGCCGCACGCAGCGAACGGAATTCCTGCACGAAGCGCAGCAGCGCGCTGATCGTGACCATCGTCAGCAGGATCGTCATGCCGACGTAGTCGCGCTCGCCGGGCGCCGCGAAGTAGACGTCGGTGCAGAAGCTGATCGCGGCCAGCACCAGCAGCACATAGACGAACGGATTGTGGAACGCGTGCAGCAGCTGGCGGGTCCAGTGCGGCGGCTTGTCGTGCGCGATTTCGTTCGGACCGTGATGCTGAAGACGATCGGCGGCCTGGTCGTAGGTCAGGCCGCGCGTGCTGGTGCGCAGCGACTTGAAGGTTTCTTCGAGCGGGCGGGCCGCTTCCTGCGCGGCGCGCATGACGCGCGGTTCGTTCTGCTGACCGGGGCCGGCGTTGATGAAGCCGCGCTGTTTCTTTTGCGTGGGTTTGCGTTGTGTCATGAGTCGCTCCTTGCGCACGAGGCGGCGGGCGGGGAGCGACCGTGACGTTATCGACGCACGAACGCTCCCCGCCGCGTCGCGTCAGGCGCGATCGGGTGTGGATCAGTAAAGAGGGGAACGCTCGCCGGCGCGCGGAGTGTTGCGGTCGGAGGATCGATGCGCAGCGGCGCACCGGCGAGCGATAATCGACTACTGTCGTCCGAGTTCATCTGCACTCCTGTCGGTTGCGGGTAGCGGGCGCGGGCGATCGGCAGCCGCGCACGCACGAAGGCGCGCGGCGCAATGGCACGCGAACGGAACACGCGCGCAGCTCGCGCGGCGCGCAGCACGAACACACGCGCGGCAGCGTACGGTTACGCGGCGCGGGCATTCGGCGATATCGAAAAAATTCGGCGGGGGATTCTGGCCGGTAATCAGGCCGGAAGGACGCCGCATCCTGCTTCCCGGGATGCGGCAGAAGACGAGGCTCTGCGCGGTTTCCTCAGGCAGCAGTCAAGTTGGTCGAGGACCAACTACAACTCGCATCGGTGTTCACAGAACACTCCATGTAATCAGACGGGGCGATGGTAATGGCTCGTCGTGCGAAGCGTCAACCTTTTTTCCGCCCTTTATTTTCCGGCAATTCTTGCAGAACGTTAGCGCGACTTAACGCGACGAGATCGGCTGCGCGCATGAAAAAACCGCGCGCATGGCAATGCATGCGCGCGGTCGCGTCGACGCAGCGTGCGGCTTACTGGATGGCAGCCATGACGGCGGCACCTGCATCGGCGATGCCGGCGCCCGCCGGCAGCGCGGTGCACGACGTGCTGGTCGGCAGCATCGCCGCACGCGCGCCGCCTTGCAGCTTCTGCTGGATCTGCGTGGGCGTGAGGTTGCCGTTCATCGACAACATCAGCCCGACGATGCCCGATACCTGCGGCGTCGCGAGACTCGTGCCGCTCGCGGTGCCGTACGTGTCCGCGCCCGGCGTCGTCGTGCCGCCGTTGGCCGTCGACAGGATGCTGACGCCCGGTGCGCTCAGCGCGACGTCGGAACCGAAGTTGCTGAACGATGCGCGGCGGCCGGTCGCGTCGGTCGCGCCGACGCTGATCACGCCGCGGCAGTTCGCGGGCTGGTCGAACGCGGTCGACAGGCCGTCGTTGCCGGCGGCGACGACGACGGTCACGCCCTTCGCGTTCACGTCGTCGATTGCCTGCTGGAACGTCGCGCTACATGCGCCGACACCACCCAGGCTCAGGTTGATGACCTTCGCGGGATTCGGGTTGGTCGCCACGCCGACGACCGGAATGCCGGCCGCCCAGCGCATTGCGTCGGCGATGTCGCTCGTCTTGCCGCCGCACTTGCCGAGCACGCGCACCGGCAGGATCCGGCCGAGCCACGACACGCCGGCGACGCCGATTCCGTTGTTGGCGTTCGCGCCGATCACGCCCATCACGCGTGTGCCGTGCCAGCTGCTGGTGCTCGGTTCGCTTGCGCAGTGATAGTACGGGCCGTTGACATCGTCGAGTTCCTGTTGCGTGACCCAGTCGCCCGGATCGGTGGCATCGGTGCCGCGCGTCTGGCCGTTGTTGCTCGTGTTGATGTTCGAGATGAAGTTGTAGCCGGGCAGCAGGTTGCCGACGAGGTCGGGGTGCGGGCGGTAGCCGGTATCGAGCACGGCCGTGACGACCGTCGGTGAACCCTTGGTGCGCGTCCACGCGGGCGGCGTGTTGATGCCGACGCTCGCATCGGACAGATACCACTGCTGGCTGTATGAGGGGTCGCTCGGCGTGTCGCGGATTCGCATCGGGTGATCCGGTTCCGCGTAGTCGACGTCGCCGTCGGCCGCGAATGCCTGCGCGAGCGCCGCCGCGTCGCCGGACGCGATACGCTGGCCGATCGACAGCACGGCCGCGCCATCCGAGAGCGTCCGCTCGACCTGCACGTTCAGCGATGCCTGCGACGCCGTCACGGCGGCATACGCACGGGCGGCGCTCGTCGCCGTCGGCGCCGACCATCGCGTGATCGAGCGCTGGATCACCGCGTCGAGCCGCGTGCCGGTGTCCAGGGCCGCCATCGCGCGCGTTGCCGTCAGCGTCTTCAGCTTCACGATCAGGTGATCGACCGGCGGCTCGGCCGGTGCGGTGGTCTGGGCGGCCATCTGCGCGGCGGCCTGCTGCGTCGTGCACGCGTTGCCGCCGCTGGGGGCGGGCGGGGTCGTCGGGGGTGCGGGAGTCGGCGTCGGAGCGGGCGACGGCGCGGGGGCCGGCGCTTCATTGGACGAAGACGGTTTGCTGCCGTCGCCGCCACCGCCGCCGCAGCCGGCGAGGGGAAGCAGGGCCGCGGCGGAGAGCATGCCGGCAAGCATGCGCGCGTGAGCGGAGCGGGCCAGCGCGATATTGAAACGTGTGGCTCTCATGGGTGAAGCGATCCTCGTAGATAACCGTCGTGCCGGCGGTCGTACCTGGTCCGGAGGAACACCGGACAATGTCGTTTTTGTCTGACGTCTGCCGCGAGGTTGCTGCGACGCGCCATGGATTGGGTAACGGCTACTGCGGGCGCTTCTTGAGTCGTTGTAGGAGAAAAAGTGAGATAACCGCAAACGATTGCGATGCTGCGTTGCAGCAATATTGCGGGTCGGATGGCCATGAGCCGGCAGGCAGGACGCGACCGCATGCCGCCGATCGGGCGCGAGCGCGGAGCGACGCGCGTTTGCGCGCCACGGCAAATGCAGCTGCCGCGGGCGCCGGCTCCTTACGCTTTCCCTGATGCGACGCGAATTTTGTCGGGCGTACGATCGCGATTCGATCAACGTTTCGTCAGGAGAAAAGCATGGATCGCCGCTTCCGTTGGCTGGCCGTCGCGCTGACCTGCGCACTGGCAGGCACCGCGCACGCGCAGGCGCTCACCGGCACGCTGAAGAAGATCAAGGACACGGGCATCGTGTCGCTGGGTATCCGCGAATCGTCGGTGCCGTTCTCGTATTCGGACAACCAGCAGAAGAACATCGGCTACTCGCGCGACATCGCGGCGCGCATCATCGACGCGCTCAAGGCGGAGCTGAAGGCGCCGAACCTGACGGTGAAGGAAATTCCGATCACGTCGCAGAACCGGATTCCGCTGCTGCAGAACGGCACGATCGACTTCGAGTGCGGGTCGACGACCAACACGCTCGAGCGGCAGAAGCAGGCCGCATTCTCGAACAGCATCTTCTTGTACGGGATCCGTTTCAGCACGCGCAAGGATTCGGGCGTGAAGGACTTCGCGGACCTGGCCGGCAAGACGGTCGCGACGACGGCCGGCACGTCGGACGAGCGCCTGCTGCGCAAGCTCAACGAGGAGAAGGGGATGAACATGACGATCATCAGCGCGAAGGACCACGCCGAAGCGTTCATGAACGTCACGACGGGGCGCGCGGTCGCGTTCGTGATGGACGAGCCGCTGCTGTACGGCGAGATCGCGAAGGACCGCAACCCGGGCGCGTACACGGTGGCGGGCACGCCGCTCGTCCATGAGAACTACGCCTGCATGATGCGCAAGGACGATCCTGCGTTCAAGCACGTGGTCGACGGCGTGATCGCGAAGCTGCAGACTTCCGGCGCGGCCGAGAAGCTCTACGACCAGTGGTTCATGCAGCCGATTCCGCCGAAGGGCGTGAGCCTTAACTATCCGCTGTCGCCGGAGATGAAGCAGCTGTTCAGGAATCCGACGGATCAGGCGCAGTACTGAGCAGGATGTCGAGTTAGCGTGCGGGCCGACACGTAGCGTGCTCGGCCCTGCACGATCGAATCTGTCCGGCCTGCGGGCCGGCGTCGCGGCGCGCATCCTGCGGCCGTAGTGGGGTCCGTGCGCATCGCGCCGGATGCTGAAATCCGTCCTCTGATCCCTCGCCGCACGCGTCGCGCGTGTCGTGCCGCATTTCAAAGGGCCTCGATCCGGGGCCCGTCTCCACCGGTCTTTTCCCTCCTTCCCCCAACGCATGCTCGTGCCGACGCGTGGTGCGCGTGTGCGTGCCGACTCGCGTCCGGTGATGTCGTCTGCCGCGTAAACCCGAATTCAGATTTCAATTTGAACTGGTCAGAATCGGCCGAAATTGTTCAACAATTTTCGGCGGAAAATCCCGGAAAGCCGCATACGGCGGCCCGCGGGAGGCGTTGCGACGTTTCAGCGCGGGAGCCGAATAACCCAGGAGCTTCGCCATGTCCGCTCGTTTCCCGCTTCGACATTTCCTCCGCGGCGCGCTCGTGCCGCTTGCATTCGCGTGCTCGCTCGCGGCCGCGGCGCCGCTGCAGACGGTGCGGCCCGGCACCTTGCTGGTGGGCTCCGACCTCACGTATCCGCCTTACGCGTACCTCGAAGCCGGCAAGCCAGCCGGCTTCGACGCCGAGTTCGCGCGGCTGCTCGCACGTCACCTGAAGCTGGAGCCGGTGTTCCTCGACACGCGGTTTCCGGACCTGATCCTCGGCATGAAGGCGCGCCGTTTCGACGTCGTTGCATCGGCGCTGTACGTGACGCCCGATCGCGTGAAGCAGGTCGATTTCGTGCCGTACCTGAAGACGGGCGCATCGCTGCTCGTCGCGAAGGGCAGCGCGTTCCTGCCGAAGACGCCGCAGGACCTGTGCGGCAAGCGGGTTGGCTCGATCAAGGGGGCGTCGTGGACGCCGAAGCTGCGTGCGGTGTCGCAGGACACGTGCAAGGCGGCCGGGCGCGACGAGATCGCGATCCTCGAGTTCCCGACGTCGCCGGAAGCGACGTCGGCGCTGATGTCGAAGGCGGTCGATGTCCAGATCGAGGACGCGGCCGTCGCGCAGGGGATTCCGAAACAGACGAACGGGCGTGTCGACATCAGTTCGACGACGCTGTTGTATCCGATCGTCATCGGCCTCGGTATGACGAAGGGCGATAGCGGCCTGCAGGGTGCGCTCGAGCGCGCATTGAACGATGCGAAGCGCAGCGGCGAGTACGGCAGCCTCGTGAAGAAATACGGGTTGCAGGAGCCGACGGCCGCCGACGTCGCCAATGCGCTCGGTACTGCGAAGTAGGCACGCAGCAAGGCTGTAGCAAGCACGACCCGACCACCGCGCGCCGCGCGGCCGCATCTCCATCCGCGGTTGAGGAGTCATCGATGCAGTTCGATTGGCACTATGCGTTTCAGCTCTTGTGGGACAAGGATTTCTGGCGCGCCTGCGTCGTGGTCGTCGAACTCAGCGTCGTCGCATGGCTGCTCGGCGTGTTGCTCGGGTTTCCGGTGGCGCTCGCGAGACAGTCGCACCGCCCGCTGCTGAAGCGGGCGGCGGCCGTCTACATCTGGTTCTTCCGCAGCCTGCCGCTGCTCGTGCTGCTGGTCTTCATCTACAACCTGCCGCAAGTCTTTCCCGCAACCAGCGCGGTGCTGTCCGATCCGTTCACGGCAGGCCTGATCGCGATGGTGCTGAGCGAGACCGCGTATTTCGCGGAAATCCATCGCGGCGGGATCCTGTCGGTGCCGCGCGGGCAACTCGAGGCCGGCCGCGCGCTGGGTATCCGCTTCGCCGGCATCCAGCGGTTGATCGTGATGCCGCAGGCGATCCGCATCGCGCTGCCCGCGCTCGCGAACGAGTTCATCACGATCGTGAAGCTCACGTCGCTGGTGTCGGTGATTTCGCTGGCCGAGATCCTGCTCGTCGGGCAGCGGCTGTACACGCAGAATTTCCTCGTGTTCGAAACGATGCTGGCCGTCGCGTTCTACTACGTGTTGATCGTGACTGTGTTCAGCCGGCTGCTCGGCTATCTCGAGCGGCACCTCGACGTCAGTCGGCGCACGCCCGTCCAGGCCGACGACATCGATCTTGCGTTGCCGCCTTCGGCGCCGGCCGTCGCGCCGAGGCAGCGGGCGAACGCCGAATTCGCGCTTCGCCTGAAAGGCGTGCAGCAGCGCTACGGTCGCCACGAAGTGTTGAAGGACATTCATCTCGACGTCGTGCCGGGGCAGGTCGTATCGATCATCGGCCCGTCCGGCTCGGGCAAGACGTCGTTGATCCGCACCATCAACGGGCTCGCGCCGGTGAACGCGGGCGAGATCGACCTGTACGGCGAGCCGTTCATCCGCGCGTCGGGTTCGCATCCGCCGCGCGTGTCGCACGAGCGCATCCTCGATATCGGCATGGTGTTCCAGAGCTTCAACCTGTTCCCGCACCGCACCGCGCTGCAGAACGTGATGATGGCGCCGTGCTATCACCGGCAGGCCGATGCGGCGGCGATCCGGCTGCAGGCGCTGTCGCTGCTCTCGAAGGTCGGGATGCTCGAACATGCGAACAAGTATCCGCACCAGCTTTCCGGCGGCCAGCAGCAGCGTGTGGCCATCGCACGCGCACTCGCGACGCGGCCGTCGATCATGCTGTTCGACGAGCCGACCTCCGCGCTCGATCCCGAGCTCGTCGGCGAAGTATTGAAGGTCGTCGAGACGCTGGCGAAGGAAGGGATGACGATGATCATCGTGACGCACGAAATGAACTTCGCGTTCAAGGTCTCCGACCGGATCGTGTTCATGGAAAGCGGGCGCATCCTGTAC
Organism: Burkholderia sp. SIMBA_051; assembly: GCF_046534915.1. Lineage (NCBI taxonomy): Bacteria > Pseudomonadati > Pseudomonadota > Betaproteobacteria > Burkholderiales > Burkholderiaceae > Burkholderia > Burkholderia sp. SIMBA_051. The sequence continues at coordinate 175,030 of NZ_JAWRXS010000005.1, forward strand.
GACGTGCCGCCGGAGCGGATTCGCGGCAGCGGCGACACGCGCGTGAAGGATTTTCTGAAACACGTACACATCGCATGACGAACGACTGGACCGGAGCACGAATGGACCCGACGGGCTTTCGGCTGGGCGACATGAACGCACGCTCGTGTGCGGAGCGGCTGAGCGCGTGTCTCGCACGCGCCGATGCGTCACCCGGCGACATCGGAACCGCGTGGCTCGCGCGGCGCGACGCCGCCGCGCTTGCCGACGCGCGTGCATGGGATGCAGCGCTGCGCGGCGGTGCGGTTGATGCGCCGCTGGCCGGCGCCGTGCTGACGGTGAAGGCCTGTTTCGATTGCGAAGGGTGGATCACGCATGCCGGCTCGCGTGTACTGGCCGACGAGCCGCCGGCACGCACCGACGCCGCGATGGTGTCGATGCTGCGCCGGGCCGGCGCGGTGCTGGTCGCGCAGACGGCGATGACCGAGTTCGCGTATGGCGCGCTCGGTGTGAATCATGCGTACGGTACGCCGACGACACCGCTCGATGTGCGGCGCGAGCGAGTGGCCGGCGGATCGAGTTCGGGCGCGGCGGTGTCGGTGGCGCTCGGCGCGGGCGACCTGTCGCTGGGTTCCGATACGAGCGGGTCGGCACGCATTCCGGCCGCATTCTGCGGGGTGACCGGATTCAAGCCGTCGCGTGGGCGCTATGCAAGCGACGGCATGCAGCTCCTGTCGACGAGCTTCGACGTGCCGGGCCTGCTGGCCGCGACGGTCGAGCTTTGCCGGCAGGCCGACGTCGCGTTGCACGGCCGCGATGCGCGGCGACGACGACCGGCGACGATCCGCGATCTGCAGTTCGTCGTGCCCGAACCATTCGCCACCGACGACGTGGATCCGGTCGTCGGACGCGCATTCGACGCGTGGCTGTCCCGACTGTCCGCGCACGGCGCGCGCATCCGGCGCACGCGGCTCGATTGCGTGGCCGAGGCCGGCGCGGTCGCCCGCGCGGGCGGCATCATCGCGGCCGAGGCGTTCATGCTCCATCGTGCGCGGCTGGCGACGGCGGCCGACCGTTACGATCCGCTGGTCGGCGCGCGCATTGCCGCGGGCGAGCAGGTGCGCGCGCACGATTACGCGGCGGCGCTGCTGCGTCTGACTGCACTGGCCGACACGTATCACGCCGAACTCGGCGACGCGGACGCGGTGCTGACGCCGACGGTGTCGATGTTGCCGCCGCGCGTGGCCGATCTGGCCGACGAAGCCGCGTACCTCGAGCAGAACGCGCGTGCGTTCCGGCTGACCGAATTCGCGAACCGGCTCGACCTGCCGAGCATCAGCGTGCCGGGCGACCTGCGCAACTGGCAACCCGTCGGCTTGCTGATCACCGGGCGTCGACACGAAGACGCGCGGCTGCTCGATGTCGCGGCGATGGTCGAGCGCGCGCTGACCGATTCCACATGACAGGTTTCCCGCGGCAGGGATCGCCTTGCCATTTTCACCATTACTCGTTACTCATCAGAGGTGCTTATGATCGTCGTGAAATCGACCGATATCGCCAATACCGAACGCCACGCGCGCGGCCCGGGCTGGGACAGCAAGCGCATGATCGTGAAGCAGGACGGCGTCGGCTATTCCGTCCACGAGACGCGAGTGCATGAAGGCGCGGAACTGCATCTGCACTACAAGAATCACTTCGAGACCAACTACTGCGTGGCCGGGGAAGGGGAAGTCGTCGATACGGCCACCGGCGACGTGCACCGGATCACGCCCGGCACGATCTATGCGCTGAACCTGAACGATCCGCATATCCTGCGCGCGACGCGCGGCGACCTGCATCTGGTGTGCGTGTTCAACCCGCCGTTGACGGGGCTCGAGACACATCGGGAAGACGGCAGTTACGCGTTGCCGACGGAACAGCAAGCGTGACGGGCCGTTACGCGCCGCTTCATGCGGCGCAATGGCGGCACCGTGTTCGGGTTCAGGCCGCCTCGCGGTGGCTGCGCTTGATCGCGTCGACGAGCATCCGCTCGGAATCGTCGAGATAGCGCGCGAGGGCGGTAACGGCTTCGCTGCGACGGTTCTGCGTGAGCAGGTCGTAGATCTGGTATTCGCGCTGGATCCAGTCGGGCGTTTGCACGCGCTTCTCGTCGGGATCGGCGGCGAAGACGAGGCGCAGCTGTGCCGAGATGGTCCGGAAGAACTCGTCGAGCAGCGCCGACTTCTGCAGCGCGACGATGTGCTGGTGGAATCGCAGGCTGTGCGTGCCGACGGCCTGCCAGTTTTCCTTGGCGAGCTCGCGTTCGGCCGCGCGAATCGCGCTCTGCATTTTCTCGAGCAGCGCCGGCTGCGCGAGTTCCGCCGTGTTCAACGCATGCAGTTCGAGCGTGCGGCGCGCGACGTAGAGATCGCGCACGTCCTGGCGATTCAGCGTGCGCACGACCACGCCCTTGTGCCGCACGAACGTGACGAGCCCTTCACGACCGAGCTGATGCAGGACTTCGCGAAGCGAGTTGCGCGATGTGTCGTATTCGGCCGCGAGGTCCATCTCGATCAGCGCGGTGCCGGGCGGCAGCTTGCCGCTGATGATGTGTTCGCGCAGTTGATGGCTGATCCGGTCGGCGACCGACTGTCCTCGCGCTTTTTCGCTTGCCATTCGTTTCGTTCGCTCCTCTGGCGTCGTTACGCCGTCTTGTCGTGCTGCCAATCGGCGTGCGGCGGCTGCATCCCGTGCAGGCCGCGGTACGGCGCGACGGGCGGCGACGTCCAGCCTTCGAGCAGGCTCGGATCGAGCCGGTACACCTCGACGCCGAGCGGCCGGCACACGTCGATCGGGTCGCGCGCGTCGGGCCCCCACATCGGGACGGACAGGTCGCCGCCCGGACACGTGGACATCGCGCACAGCACGTCGATTTCCGCGAAGAACTCGAGGTAGTCGCCCGGCTGCGCGGGGCAGGCCTTCATGAAGTACTTGTCGTCGTCGTTCAGGCCCGTGCACTGGAATACGTTGAGCACGTCGTGCACGTCGAATTCGGTCAGCCCGTACGGCGCGACCGCGCGCACGAGGTTCGAATGACAGTGGAAATGAAAATCCTCGCCGGTCAGCAGCTTGTTCACGTACGGGTCGCAGCGCGTGCCGAGCAGGTCGTGCACGCGGCCGCCGTCGCCGTCGACGCCGTAGCCGGCGAGTGTGTCGTCGGTGATCGTGACCATCGGACGGAGGTAGGGCAAGGTCGACCAGAGCCGGTCGAACGTCGTCACGTGCGCGGCCTGCAACTGGCGCGTGCGCGATGCCCACATGCGTTCGCGCGGATTGTGCAGGTTCCACATGTTGAAGTCGGCGACTTGCGGGCCTTCGAGCGTGACGATCCGGAACACGTGACCGGCCGGCACCGTCCACGCGAAGCCGCTGCGGATCGGCACGACGTGCGACGCGATCCGTTCGCGCGCGTCGTGACGTCGGGCGATCGCGGAATAAAAGGCTTTGTCGACATTCAGGACGGAACCCTTGGTGACCTGGTAGGCGGCGGGATAGTTCGACATGACGCGGTACTCTCGGGGAAGGTTGTCAGGTGCGGCGATCCGGCCGTAGCCCTTTGTGGTGGTCGCTCACGCGTCAATGTTCATGCTGGATTGTTCAACAATATATTGGCGCTTCGCGGAGTATAGGGTGAAGGCGGGGAGGTGTGTCAATCGGTGGAAAGCACCGAGTGCCGGGGTGGCGGCGCGATCGCGGCGGCGCGGGCGAACGTTCGGCGCCGCCAATGAAAAAACCGCCGGCACATGCCGGCGGTTTCGGTTTTCGGCCCGGTCGCTCGCGCGACGGAACCGGGCGTCAGGCCTTGATTTCCGGCCCGCGTGCGGCCGGCCGGGCCGGAGCCGACGGTGCCGGCGCCGGCGCCGGCGCACGCGTGGACGGCTGCGCCGGCACGATCACGACGACCGGTTGCGGCATGGCCCACATCGGCATCGCGAACCCGACCGGTTGCGGCATCGGCATCGCGAACGCGTTGGCGAGCGCGACGTGCTGCAGCGCCATCATCTGCTGCTGTATGGCGACCATCTGCGCCTGGGCCGCCTGCATCTGATACTGCGCGACCTGCATCTGCCGCAACGCGGCCGCGGGCGGCATGCTGCCCGACGACGACGTCTGCATCTCGAAGCTCGCGCCGCCACGCGGGCTGTGCCAGCTCCACGTGCGGACCTGCATTGGGCCGACGGCCGTCTGGACGACGCGCGTATCGGTTTTCACGGGCACGGCCTGCCCATTGACATTGACGAACATCGGTTGTGCTGCCGGAGCGGCGTCGGCCTGCCCGGCCAGGGCGAGCACGGGCATCAACGCCAGCGTGCCCGCCGCCATATACGAACGGAATCGCATGTTCGGATCTCCATCAAACGAGACTGATCGAATCAACAATGCACGAATCGTGCGGCTCACGGACTGAGCCACGAAGGACTATGCGAGCGCCGGCTTAAATCTGGCTTAAAACCGGGGCGGGACCGCGGAGCGAGGGCTGGGTGGGGCGCTGGGCGATTCGCCGACGCCCGTGAACAGCCCGTTTTGCGCGTTTCGAGATATGCCGCAATCGGCATTTCAACCTCGCGCCCGCCATGGTATTGCCGTCGCGCCGCGCCACAACAGGCACAATACGCGCTTCGTTTCGCCGCGCACCGCTGTTCGAGATTCGAACAAGCGGGCGCGTGTCCCCGCTGTCGAAATCCTTCCCGGTTCTCATGAACGCCTCGCTCACTCCCGCGCGCGAATCGAACTCGCCGCGCTTCCTGCTGTTTCTGATTTGCCTGTTCTCGTCCGCCGGCCAGCTCGCGATCGACATCTACGTGCCCGCGCTGCCCGACATGGCGCGCTCGTTCGCGACCACGCCGCAGGCGATCCAGTCGAGCGTGTCCGGCTACATGGCCGCGTATGCGCTCGGCCAGCTGATCTTCGGCCCGGTGGCCGATGCGTACGGACGCAAGCGCGTGCTCGCGTTCGGGCTCGTCATCTACACGATCGGCTGCCTGCTGTCGCTCGGCGCGCCGAATCTGGAGACGTTCATACTGGCGCGCTGCCTGCAGGGCTTCGGGATCGCGACCACCAACCTGCTCGCGAAGGCGATCATCACCGACTCGTTCTCGGGCCAGGCGCTGATGCATGCGTTCACCTACATGTCGATCGCGTGGGGGCTCGCGCCGATCATCGCGCCGGTGATCGGCGCGCACCTGCAGGAATGGTTCGGCTGGCGCGCGTGCCTCGTGTTCCTGCTGGTGTATTCGCTGGTGATGTGGGCGCTGTGGTGGCATTACCGGGAAACCTTGCCGAAACCGGTCCATCTCGAGCCGCGCACGCTGATCGCGAACGCGGGCAAGGTGCTCGGGAGCCCAGTGTTCCAGAGCTGCTTCCTCGCCCAGGGGCTGTGCTACAGCATCCTGCTGGTGTTCAACATCGTCGGGCCGTTCATGGTGCAGACCACGCTGCACAAGCCGCCGACCTTCTTCGGCTATCTCGCGCTCGGGATCGGGCTGATGTATTTCCTCGGCGGGCTGTCGAACCGGATTCACGGGCGCGGGCTGCCGAGCCCCGAGCAGCGGCTGCGCATCGGCGCGCGCGTGATGGCGGTCGCGGCGGTCGTGATGCTCGTGCTGGCGCTGACCGTCGGCCTGCGCGTGTGGACGCTCGCGACGCCGGTGCTCGTAATGGGCCTCTGCGCGGGCGCGATGTATCCGACGCTGATGGCGAAGGGCAATTCGCTGTTTCCGCATATCGCGGGGCTGACGAGCGCGATCCTCGGGTGCGCGCTGCTGCTCGTGTCGTCCGCGATGATGGGGCTGGCCGGCTTCGTGTCGGTGCAGGTGCTGACGCCGCTCGCGGTGTTCTTCGTCGCGCTGTCGTTCATCGTCGTATGGATGGTGACGAAGCTGTTGCGCTACCTGACGCAGCAGCAAGCCGCGAGCGTCGCTTGCGGGAGCGGGGAGGCGGCGTAAGCCGCATCAACCGGTACCGCGCGGGAGCTTTGCGTTTATAGCGGATGCGCGGCGCCGGCCTGCGTCAACAGCGAAACGGCAACCGGATCCGGCATCCCGTTCGAACCGATCGCGCCGGCCTTGGCCAGTGTCCCAAGGTCTGCGTCGACGCCCGGTTGCCCGACCACGAACGGCGTGGTCAGAAACGCCGGCGTCGCGAGCGTGACCGAGTAGCGCTGCTGGAGATTCGTCACGACGGCCGACTGCGCGGCCTGCACGGTGCCCGGATCGCCCATCACCTGCTGGAAGCGCCGACTTCCCTGGAAATTGCCGATCAGCCCGGCCGTGTTCGTGCCGAGCTGCGCGGCGAGATAGACGAGCATCAGCTCGGTTTCGGGCGTCGTGTTGAAGGTGCCGCCCGCATACGCGAGCGAGTGCAGGCTCGTGCCGCCCGACGCGACGCTGATCACGCACGGCAGCACGGCGTTGACGGTCACGCGGTAGTTGCCGCCGCCGTCGGTCAGCGTCGTCGCGGAGCCCTGCGCGCAACTCACCGTCACCGATGCGCTCGCGAGCGCGCCGCCGGTGGCGGCCGTGCCGGACAGCGCGACGGTCTGCGTGTTGTTGTCGTTGAAGCAGGCATCGACGCCGAAGCAGGCCTCGCCGTTGCAGCCCGCCAGTGTCGCGAGCGCGGCGACGCAAAGTGCGCCCAGCGCGGGGCGGGTGAAGTGCGGCGGGCGAATGTTCATGGTCGCGGGCAATGGGGGGAAGAAGACAACCGGTGAGCGCAGGGCATACGGCCCTGCTCACATTCTAGGTGCCGAATCGGCGCGTTGCTTGCCCGTTTGACGCAGGGAAGCGAATTTACCGGGCGCACCGGCAATCGAGCTCCCGCCCGGCCGCTCGCCGAACGCGAACGCGGCTGGCTCACCCGCTCAGGGCTTGCGCGCGGCCGGTTTCGCGAACGCGCCGCGCACCTCGAAGCCGATCGCATCCGCGACGTTGCCGCGTGCGTCCACGAGCTCCAGTCGGTGCCGGCCCGGCCACGGCATCCACGCGATGCGGCCGGCGTGCCCGATCACCTTGTCGTCGAGCCGCCATGCGAAGCGCGTGGCATGCCCGGACGACCGCTCGAACCAGATCCGCTGGTTCTTCGGCGGAATGTCCGGATCGATCGCGAAGATCGTGCCGTCGGTCGGCGCGCCGATCGCCAGCGGAGCGCGCGCGCCGTCCTTGCCCGGCGTGACGGGCGCGGCGAGCCGGATCGTGTCGAGCGCCGTGCCCGCGACGAACCACTCGCTGCGCGACGGCTCGACGTCGCGCTCGAACGCGATGCGGCGCGTCTCGACGCCGGCCGGCACTTTCGGCGCACGGCTCGGCAGGTCGCGATGCAGGTAGCCGACGACGGCCGACCACACCGGCGACGCGCCCGTCACCCCCGACACGTCCCACATCGGTGAACCGTCCGCATTGCCGACCCACACGCCGACCGTATACCGCGACGTGAAGCCGACGGTCCAGTTGTCGCGCATGTCCTTGCTCGTGCCGGTCTTGACCGCCGAGAAGAAGCGCGTCGCGAGCGGGTTGTCGAAGCCGAACGTGCGCACGCGCGCGTTGTTGTCGGAGAGGATGTCGGTGACGACGAAGCTGGCCGCTTCGCTGAATACGCGCGTGCCGTTGTCCGCATGGCCGGGTGTCGACGCGCCGGAAGCAGGCGCCGGCGCCGGCAGGTCGACGACCTTGCGCGCGACGCCGCCGTTCGCGAGCGCGCGATACGCATTGGTCAGCGACAGCAGCGTGACATCGGCGCTGCCGAGCGCGAGGCTGAAGCCGTAGTAATCGCCTTCCTGCGCGAGCGGCAGGCCGAGCGCGGTCAGCGTGCGCGCGAAGCGGTGCGGCGTGACGAGCACGAGCGTGCGCACGGCCGGCACGTTCAGCGAGCCGCCGAGCGCGGTGCGCACGCTCACCCAGCCCTTGAAATCCTTGTCGTAGTTCTGCGGAATGTAGAGGCCGCCGCCGGCCGCGAGGTTGATCGGCGCGTCGTCGAGCAGCGACGCGGCCGTCAGCCGCTTCTCGTCGATGGCCTGCGCGTAGAGGAACGGCTTGAGCGTCGAGCCGGCCTGGCGCGGCGCGAGCACGGCGTCGACGTCGCGTGCACTCGACAACGCCCCCGACGAACCGACCCACGCGCGAATGTCGCCGGTCGCGTTGTCGATCACGACGACCGCGCCGTCCTGCACGTTGCGCCGGTGCGCGGGCGCGTTGAGCTCGGTCAGTGCGCGCGTCAGCGTGTCGCGCGCGAAGCGCTGCAGCGGCGCGTCGAGCGTCGTGCGCACCTGCGCGCCGGCCGCGGGTCGGACCTCGGCCGCGATGCGGCGCGCGAAGTGCGGGGCGAGGGCGGCGCCGTCGTCCCGCACGACATTGGCCGGGCGTGCGATCACGAGCTGCACGTAGCCGTCGAGCGACGCGCAGCCCTGTTCCGCATGCATGTCGCGCAGGATCCGGCAGGCCCGCTCGGCGACCTTCGCGGGCGACGCGTTCGGCGCGCGCACCAGCGCCGCGGCGATCGCGGCTTCGCGTGCGTCGAGACCGGACGGCGCCTTGCCGAACAGCACCTGCGACAGCGCGGCGAGCCCGACCGTCTCGCCGCGAAACGGCACGAGATTCAGATAGGCCTCGAGGATCTGGTCCTTGCGCCAGCCGCGTTCGAGCAGCAGCGCGTTCATCGCCTGGGTGGCCTTCTGCGGCAGCGAGCGCTGACCCGAGCGGCGCGGCGAATCGCTGAGCAGCCCGGCGAGCTGCATCGTCACGGTCGACGCGCCGCGCGTGCGCTCGTTCCACAGGTTGCCCCACGCCGCGCCGGCGATGCCGCGCCAGTCGACGCCGCTGTGTTCGTAGAAACGCTTGTCTTCCGACACGACGATCGCCTCGCGGAACGCGGGCGACACGTCGGCGAGCGACACCCAGTCGCCGCGCCGTTCGGTGAGATCGACGCGCGTGCGCTGCAACGGCGTGCCGTCGCGCGCGAGCAGCACCCAGTCGGAACTGCGCCAGCCGCGCCGCACGTCGTCGTAGCCGGGCAGCGCGTGCGCGACGAGCGGCGCGGCCAGCATGACGGCGACGAATACGCGGCCGGCGAAACGCGCCGGCCGCGGCAAAACCAGATCGATCATCGCGTACTCACGACTTGCCCGCGTCGGCCGGCTTCACGGTCATCGGCGGGTTCGGCCACAGGCCATACACGGACGGCGCATACAGCGCCTCGACGCGCGTCGGCGGCAGCCCGAAGGTGCCGACGTTGTTCAGCCGCACCGTGTACTCGACCGAGAGTTTGCCCTTCGGCAGATAGTCGTAATACGCGCGGTAGCCGTCGAAGTCGCGTTCGATGAACGCCGGCCATGCGCCGTCCGGGGATTTCTCGCCCTGCGTCGCGGCTTCGGAGTCGCGGCCGAGGCCCGAGCCGAGAATCGTCGCGCCGGACGGGATCGGATCGTTGACGACGACCCACGTCATGTCGCTCTGCGCATCGATGTCGAGATGCACGCGTACGACGTCGCCGCGCGTCAGCACGCCCTTGACGGCGGGCGACACGGGCGTGACGGTCTTCGTGATCCGGTAGCCGGCCGCGAACGGCGCGCGCAGCGGCACGGCCGCGAGACTCTCGACGGTCGCCCACGGGCGGCCCGTGCCGTCCTGCGTGACGGACAGCGTGGCCGGCGCCTGCAACGTACGCGGCCACGGCATCAGCACGCTGCGCGCGGCGGCGGCGCGGGTCGCGGGCGTGGCCGACGCGGGCGTATCGGCGGGCGCGGCCGAGCCTGCCTGCGACCACGCGATCGCACGCTCGTTGCCGCCGAGCGCGACCTTCGTCGTGCCGGCCACCGGCACGCTCTCGTAGGTACGCGAGAAGCGCTCGACCGCGAGCTGGCCGAGTGCGTTCGACGTCGTCGTCTGCCATGCGCCCTGGCGTTGCAGCGCGAGCAGGCCGGCCGTCACGCGCGGCATCTCGTCCTTCCACGCCGGGTCGCCCGCGAATTCCAGCGCGAGGCGCGCGGCGTTGGTCTCGTTGCTCGTCATCAGCCACCACAGGTCGTCGTCGCGCGCGGTCGAGAACACGAGCTGCGTGCCCTGGTACGTGAGGCGCGCGCGCAGGATCTGCTCGACCTGCGCGCGTTTCTCGTCGCGCTGCGGGATGTCCTTCACGCGCGTGAGGATCGCGTGATAGTCGATCACCGCCGACGTCGGCCACTGGTTCGGCGCGATCTCGATCGATCCGAGCATGCGGCCTTGCGCGGCACCGTAACGCGACAGCGCCTCGATCGCGGCCAGCTTGCGCAGGTCGCGATCCTGGCGCGGCGCCCATGCGTTGCGCTCGATGCGGCCATCGATGAAGCGCGCGAGCCCGGCTTCGAGCTGCGTGCGCAGGTCTTCCGGCAGCGCGAAACGCGGGTCGAGGCGGCCGGCTTCGTCGGCGACCACGAGCAGGTACGACGACAGCGTCGGGCTGCCGTAGTGCGCATCGTCGGACGACGGCGGGAAATAGCTCGCGAGCCCGTCGCTGTCGAGGTAGACGGGCATCCGCGCAACCAGCGCCTGCCATTGCGCGGCGTCGTGCAGGCCGATCGCGCGCGACGTCTGCTGTTCGAGACAGCGGTACGGATAGCGCTCGAACCAGCGCCGCACGCCGGGCAGGCCGTCCGCGAGCTTCGACTGCAGCGACACGGCGATGCCGCCGCGCGGCGCGCCCTGCGCGTTGTTGACGGCGCCGGCCGGGGCCGACACGGGCACCGTCAGCGTGCCGTCGACCTGCGTGAGCGTGGCCTGCTGCACGGTCACCGGCAGCGCGGGCACGACCTTCTGCGCAACCGCCAGCGCATCGGACGCCCGCTTGCCGCCTTGCTCGGCCGCTTCGATCCGCCAGTTCAGCGCGCCGGCCGCGTCGAGCGCCTGCTCGGGCACGGTGATCGTCCACGCGACCTCGGTCGCCGCGTTGGCCGCGAGCGACACGGTTTGCGGCGCGACGTCGAGCCCCGTCACGCGCGGCGTCACGACCACCTGCATCGCGCGGTCGGTCGTGTTGCGCAGCGTGACCTGCGCGCGGAACGCATCGCCTTCGCGCACGAGCGGCGGCAGGCCGGAGATCAGCTGCAGATCCTGCGTGCTGCGGATCGACGTGCTGCCGGTGCCGAAGCGGTCGGGGCCGACCGCCGCGACGGCGACGATCCGGAAGCGCGTGAGCGCGTCGTTCAGCGGCACCTCGACGTTTGCGCTGCCGTTCGCGTCGAGCGTCACGCGCGGATTCCACAGCAGCAGCGTGTCGAACAGCTCGCGCGTGGGCGCGCTGCCGCCGCCACCGCCGGCCGGCACGGCCTTGCGGCCGAAGTGGCGGCGGCCGACGATTTCCATCTGCGCGGTGGCTGTCTCGACGCCGTACGCGCGTCGCTGCAGCATCGCGTCGAGCAGGTCCCAGCTGTTGTTCGGCATCAGTTCGAGCAGCGCCTCGTCGACGGCCGCGACCGCGATCTGCGTGCCGGCAGGCGCGGGCTGGCCGTTCGGCAGCGTGACCTTCACGTGCGCCTGCGCCTTGCCGCGCACCGTGTAGCGCGTCGCGTCGGTCGTCACGGTCACGCCGAGACGATGCACGCCGGTGCCGACCTTGATCTCGCCGAGGCCATAGCGGAACGCGGGCTTCGACAGGTCGACGAACGCGGTCGGCGCTTCATGGTGACGGCCTTCGCGCCAGAACGCGCGCGCCCATTCGACCGGCGCCTTCCAGCCCCACGTGAAGAACGAGTACCACGGCACCTCGCGAATCCGGCCGCGCAGCGCGAGCACCGACACGTAGACGTTCGGTCCCCACGATTCGCCGACCTTCAGGTCGACGGTCGGGTTCTTGCCGGTCAGTTCGACGATGTGCGTTTCCATCACGCCGCCGCGCTCGACCGCGACCAGCGCCGTCGCGTAGCGGAACGGCATGCGCACCTGGAAGCGGGCCGTTTCGCCCGGTTCGTAGGACGTCTTCTCCGGAATCACGTCGATCCGGTCGGTGTTGTCGCCGCCGAACCACAGTTCGTCCTCGCGCGTGACCCACACGGACGTCGACGCGTTCGACGTGCGGCCGTCGCCGTCCTTCGCGACGGCGATCAACTGGACGTTGCCGGCCTGTTCGAGCGTCGCGTCGCAGGCCATGCGGCCCTTGTCGTCGGTCTTGCCCGAGCACAGCACGCCGAGGTCGCGCGTGTCGCTCTTGTTGTCGTACGCGTAGAAGCCGCCGACCATTCGCTTGCGCGACGACGTCGTGACGTGCGCGACGCCCTTGATCTCGATCGACACCGACGCGCGCGGCTTGCCCTGCAGGTCGACCGCGAGCGCCTGCACCGGCACGCGCTGGCCGACCGACACCCAGCGGCCGGCCTTGATGCCGGCCACCACCGCGGCCGGCCACAGGATCGTGTCGCCGCGGATCGTCTGCACTTCGCCGTTCGGGTCCGCGAACGTCGCCTCGAGCGCGATGCGCTTCGGCGCGTCGACGTCGGGCAGGCCCTTCAGCGTGACCGAGCCCGCACCGTTGCGGTCGAGCGTCAGCGGCAGCTTGTCCGCGATCAGCTTGGTCGCGTCGGGATCGTTGTTCGCGGCCGACGCGTTGTCGCCGTCCTGCGAATCGTCGTCGGCGTTGCCGTCGCTGCGCTCCGGACGATACGGCGTGAAGCTGAAGTCCTCGAAGCGATCCGCGAACGGCGGCGACGCCCACTTCATCAGCGCCGACACCTGCACCGGCAGGTTCGATGCGCCGCCGCCCGACACGTAGTCGATCTGCACCGCGAGCGGCGCTTCCTTGACCGCGACGAGCGGGCTCTTCTGCGCGTCGCGCGCGCCGATCGACCCTTTGAGCACCGGCAGGCGGAACGCCTCGACGCGGAAGCTGCCGCTGTAGTAGCTGGTGGTCGGCGCGTCGTCCGGGCCGCCTTCGAGCGTGACGCTGTATTCGCCGAGCTTGGCCGCGGGCGGCAGCGGGAACTGCGTGTCCGCGCTGTGGTCGGCCGACCACGTGAGCGGCAGCTTGTAGGTCTGGTCGGAGCCGAGATGGCGGATCTTCACGCGCGTCGGGTATTGCGCCGGGAACGCGAGGGTCTGCAGCGTCTCGGTGCGCAGGAAGTGCTTCATCGACACGGTTTCGCCGGCACGCAGCAGCGTGCGATCGAACACGGTATGCGCACGCACGGTCGGTTCGCTGCCGGTGTCGGTCGGCACGTTGAAGCGCCACGATTCGATCCCGCGGTTCCAGTTCGAGCTGACGAACGCCATGTCGGGGCCCGTCTTCGGATCGTCCACGCGCGCCGACACGAAGTAGTCGTCGAAGCGTTCCGACTGGCTGCATTCGTGCTTCGGCTCGAATTGACCGTCGATCTTCAGCAGGCCTTGCGCATCGGTCTTGCCGGTCGCGATCTCGTCGCCGTTGCAATCCGACACGCGGATCCGCGCGTTCGGCACGGGCTTGCCCTTGTCGAGCGTCGTGACCCACACGAGGTTGTTCTCGCGGCCCTGTTTCAGATGCACGCCGAGGTTCGTGACGAGCACGGTGGTGCGCACGTACATGCTCGACGGCTTCGCGAGCAGCGAGCGGCCGAGCGCGGGCGACGCGAGTTCGAGCACGTAGAAACCGGGCTTGTCGATCGGCACGCCGACGACCTCGAACGGACGCAGCGCCTTCGGATCGGCCTTCGGCAGCGTCATCGCCTGCGCCCCCGGCTCGCCGGTGAGCAGCGACAGCGAGCGCACGTCGATGCGGCGATTCTGCGGCGCGGGCATCTTTTCACCGGCCTCGAGCGGCACGTAGACGGGGTGCTGGCCGGTGCGCCGGAGCAGGCCCGGCACGCGCTCGTCGATCGTGCCGGCCGTCATCGCCCAGTTGTCGAACTGATCGACGGTGCGCATCCATTGGCGGATCGCGGTGTCGTCGTCCACCTTCAGGTTCGCGAATTGTGCGCCGCGGGTGTTGAGGCCCGCGATATGCAGGTCGGCCTCCACGTTGCGCAGCGTGACGGGCACGAGCGCCGGCGTATCGGGCTCGGCGAAACGCTCGACGATCCCGAAGGTGCCCGACGAGAATTTTGCGAGCGGCGGCATCGGCGCGGTGCGCGTCGCGAGCGGGAACAGGTCGGCGTTCGCGAGCGAGCGATCGGTCACGTCGCGCAGCCCGGACGGCAGCTCGATCGTCAGGTTCGCCTGCGCGGGCAGCGGCGGGTTGAACGTGACGGTCGTCACTTCGTCGCTGTGGTCGTCGGCCCCGAAGGTCGGTGAAAGCGAACCGTCAGGACCGCGCAGCTTGATCGCCTCGGCGTTCTTGCGCGAGATCGGCGCATTGAACGACAGCGTCAGCGGGCGCAGCGGCGTGCAGGGTGCCTTCGCGTTCTCGCGTTCGCACGAGAAGCTCGCGGTGAACGGGGCGCGCACCGTGAAGTCGAAGCGGCGCTCGGTGTCGTTCGCGATGCCGCTCGGGCTCGCGACGCCCTTGCCGTAGACGAGCTGCATCTTCGCGCTCGCGGGCAGCGCCTGCGCGCACGACAGCGTCAGCACGCGCGCGGCGTCCTTCTTCAGCCCGAAGTGGTCGAGCAGCGCGTTGCGGGTAGCGTCGTCGGCGGCCGTGACGGGGATGCGGTTGCCGATGCCGGCCGCCTCGCACCAGATGTTCGCGAGCGCGGAACGCGGCTCGGCCGGCCCATTCAGCTTCAGCACGAAGACCTGGCGCTCCTCGATCTCGCGTGAGCCGGGGCGTACCGTCACCGGAAACGGGCCGCCGGTCTGGAACGTGAAGCGGCGCGGGCCGCTCACCGCATTGCCGGCGACCGAGCGCAGCGTGTCGTTGAGCGCGACCGAGCAGCGTACGCCCGGCGGCAGGTCGTTCTCGAAATCGTAGACCCACGTCTTGTCGTCGAGCCAGTGACCCTGGCCGCGCGCGGCGGTGGAATCGTTGCAGGTCATGCGCGCGGGGTTCGGCGCGGACGCCGAGCCGAATGCGACCATCGGCTCGTCGAACTTGACGACGCTTTGCCGGACTTCGGTGACCGTGCCTTGCGGCGATACGCTCACCGTGCGCGCCGCGAGCGCATGCAGCGACAGTGCCGCGGCGGCGCCGAGCGCCGCGATCGCGCCGATGCGCCAGAGCAGCCGTGTGGTGTGATTGGATTGATGCGTGTTGTTGTGTTTATTGTGCTGCTTCATCGCTCGATGCCCTCGGAGGGAAGCTTTCTGTTTGATTGCACGGGATTCTAACCGACGCGCATGCGAGCGGATGACGGGACGGGGCGGCGCGTGTCGTCGGCTTGCGACACACTTCGCCACGATGCAGAATTGTCGCGCCGACGACACAAAGATGCCGCGAAATGTCGATTGTCTCGGCTTGCGGAACATTTAATCGACTATAAAAGCATTGTCCGATTCGAATTGTGCGCGTACATTTCAGGGCCGCGCGAAAGTTTGAGAAATATCAAGCGTGGTTTTCCCGAATCCGGTGTTCGAGAGAAGGAAACATGCACAACGACAACACCCCCCACTCGCGTCGCGCAAGCGACGCATCCGTATCCGGCATCACGCGGCGTCAGTGGCTGCAGGGCGCACTGGCGCTGACGGCGGCCGGCCTCACCGGCTCGCTGGCGTTGCGGGCCCTGGCCGATAATCCCGGCACCGCGCCGCTCGATACGTTCATGACGCTCTCCGAAGCACTGACAGGCAAGAAAGGGCTGAGCCGCGTGCTCGGCGAACGCTTCCTGCACGCGCTGCAGAAGGGTTCGTTCAAGACGGCCGACGGTCTGTCGCAACTCGCCGGCGCGCTCGCGTCAGGTTCACTGGATGCCGATCAGGAAAACGCCGCGCTGTCGATTCTCGGCGCGTGGTATCTCGGCATCGTCGACAACGTCGTGATTACTTACGAAGAAGCATTAATGTTCAGCGTCGTGTCCGATACGCTCGTGATTCCTTCGTATTGCCCCAACAAACCCGGCTTCTGGGCCGAAAAACCGATCGAGAGGCAAGCCTGATGGCGGATACCGATACGCAAAAGGCCGACGTCGTGGTCGTCGGGTCCGGTGTCGCGGGCGCGATCGTCGCGCACCAGCTCGCGATGGCGGGCAAGTCGGTGATCCTGCTCGAAGCAGGCCCGCGCATGCCGCGCGGCGAGATCGTCGAGCGCTTCCGCAACCAGCCCGACAAGACGGACTTCATGGCGCCGTACCCGTCGAGCCCGTGGGCGCCGCATCCGGAATACGGCCCGCCGAACGACTACCTGGTCCTGAAGGGCGAGCACAAGTTCAACTCGCAGTACATCCGTGCGGTGGGCGGCACGACGTGGCACTGGGCCGCGTCGGCGTGGCGCTTCATCCCGAACGACTTCAAGATGAAGACAGTGTACGGCGTCGGCCGCGACTGGCCGATCCAGTACGACGATCTCGAGCATTACTACCAGCGCGCCGAGGAAGAGCTCGGCGTGTGGGGCCCCGGCCCCGAGGAAGACCTGTACTCGCCGCGCAAACAGGCGTACCCGATGCCGCCGCTGCCGTTGTCGTTCAACGAGCAGACGATCAAGAGCGCGCTCAACGGCTATGACCCGAAGTTCCACGTCGTGACCGAGCCGGTCGCGCGCAACAGCCGCCCGTACGACGGCCGGCCGACTTGTTGCGGGAACAACAATTGCATGCCGATCTGCCCGATCGGCGCGATGTACAACGGCATCGTGCACGTCGAGAAGGCCGAGCAGGCGGGCGCGAAGCTGATCGACAGCGCGGTCGTCTACAAGCTCGAGACCGGTCCGGACAAGCGCATCGTCGCCGCGATCTACAAGGACAAGACGGGCGCCGACCATCGCGTCGAAGGCAAGTACTTCGTGGTGGCCGCGAACGGCATCGAGACGCCGAAGATTCTCCTGATGTCGGCGAACCGCGATTTCCCGAACGGCGTCGCGAACAGCTCCGACATGGTCGGGCGCAACCTGATGGACCACCCGGGCACGGGCGTGTCGTTCTACGCGAGCGACAAGCTGTGGCCGGGCCGCGGCCCGCAGGAGATGACGTCGCTGATCGGTTTCCGCGACGGCCCGTTCCGGGCGACCGAAGCCGCGAAGAAAATCCACCTGTCGAACATGTCGCGCATCAACCAGGAGACGCAGAAGATCTTCAAGGCCGGCAAGCTGATGAAGTCCGACGAGCTCGACGCGCAGATCCGCGATCGTTCCGCGCGCTACGTGCAGTTCGACTGCTTCCACGAAATCCTGCCGCAGCCCGAGAACCGCATCGTGCCGAGCAAGACGGCCACCGACGCGATCGGCATTCCGCGCCCGGAAATCACGTATGCGATCGACGACTACGTGAAGCGCGGCGCCGTGCATACGCGCGAGGTCTACGCGACCGCCGCGAAGGTGCTGGGCGGCACGGATGTCGTGTTCAACGACGAGTTCGCGCCGAACAACCACATCACGGGCTCGACGATCATGGGCGCCGATGCACGCGACTCGGTCGTCGACAAGGACTGCCGCACGTTCGACCATCCGAACCTGTTCATCTCGAGCAGCTCGACGATGCCGACCGTCGGTACGGTGAACGTGACGCTGACGATCGCGGCGCTGGCGCTGCGGATGTCGGACACGCTGAAGAAGGAAGTCTGACCGTGCGGAAATCTACTCTCACCTTCCTCCTCGCCGGCAGCCTCGCGTTGCCGGGGCTCGTGCGCGCGGCCGATTCGGCCGATCCCGCGCAGATCAAGCGCGGCGAATATCTCGCCGTCGCGGGCGACTGCATGGCGTGTCACACCGCGAAGGGCGGCAAGCCGTTCGCCGGCGGCCTCCCGATGCCGGTGCCGATGCTCGGCAAGATCTATACGAGCAACATCACGCCGGACCCCGACACGGGCATCGGCAACTGGACGTTCGACGACTTCGAGCGCGCGGTGCGTCACGGCGTGTCGAAGAACGGCGCGAACCTGTACCCGGCGATGCCGTACGTGTCGTACGCGAAGATCAACGACGACGACGTGCAGGCGTTGTACGCGTACTTCATGCACGGCGTCGAGCCGGTCAAGCAGGCGCCGCCGAAGAACGAGATTCCGCCGCTGCTGAGCATGCGCTGGCCGCTGAAGATCTGGAACTGGCTGTTCCTGAAGGACGGCGCGTACCAGCCGAAGCCGTCGCAGAGTGCCGAGTGGAACCGCGGTGCTTACCTGGTGCAGGGCCTCGCGCACTGCAGCACGTGCCACACGCCGCGCGGCATCGCGATGCAGGAGAAGTCGCTCGACGAGACCGGCGGCAGCTTCCTGTCGGGTTCGGTGCTGGCGGGCTGGGACGGCTACAACATCACGTCGGACCCGCACGCGGGGATCGGCGGCTGGACGCAGCAGCAGCTCGTCCAGTATCTGCGTACTGGCAGCGTGCCGGGCGTCGCGCAGGCGGCCGGTCCGATGGCCGAGGCGGTCGAGCACAGCTTCTCGAAGATGACCGACGCCGACATCGGCGCGATCGCAACCTACATCCGTACGGTGCCGGCCGTGGCCAGCGGCGACGCGAAGCAGTCGCGTTCGTCGTGGGGCAAGCCGGCGGAAGACGGCCTGAAGCTGCGTGGCGTGCCGCTCGCGTCGTCGGGCATCGATCCGGCGCGGCTGTATCTCGGCAACTGCGCGAGCTGTCACCAGATGCAGGGCAAGGGCACGCCGGACGGCTATTACCCGTCGCTGTTCCACAACTCGACGGTGGGTGCGTCGAATCCGACGAACCTCGTGCAGGTGATCCTGAACGGCGTGCAGCGCAAGGCCGGCAGCGAGGACGTCGGGATGCCCGCGTTCCGCCACGAGCTGTCGGATGCGCAGATCGCCGCGCTGGCGAACTACCTGACCGGGCAGTTCGGCAATCCAGCCGCGAAGGTGACCGAGCAGGACGTCGCGAAGGCGCGTTGAGGCCGGGCACGAAGCGGTAGGAGGTAGTACCAAGCAGCGCAACTCTGAAAGAGGAGGAGCACAGCACATCGGGCGGGCCCCGATGCCGGTTGTTGCAGAGCGGGGCGGGCGGCACTGGCGGCCGCCCGTCCTGGTTCGTTGGCAATCCGGTGCGCGCGGTTCGCGCATCGCTTTCGTTGATCACACCATGACACCGAATCAACCGTTTCTCGCGTCCCAGCGCGATGTGCTGCTGCTGCTGTCCCGAATCCTGCTCGTGATCCTGTTCGTGATGTTCGGCTGGAAGAAGATCGTCGACTTCTCCGGTACGATCGCGTTCATGGGAAGCGAGGGCGCGCCCGCGCCGATCATCTCGGCGGCGATCGCCGTCGTGATGGAGCTGTTCGTCGGCATCGCGCTCCTCATCGGCTTCCAGACGCGGCCGCTTGCGCTGCTGCTTGCGCTGTATACCATCGGCACCGCGCTCATCGGCCACCACTACTGGACGATGACGGGCGGCGAGCAGATGAACAACATGATTCATTTCTACAAGAACATCGCGATCTCCGGCGGCTTGCTTGCGCTGTGCGCGGCGGGCCCCGGACGTTTTTCGATCGATCGCGGGTGAACGGATCGCCGGCGCGCGCATGGGGCGCGTGTCGGACGGTCCAGACTGCGAGGGGGCATGACTTTGCGACTCAAACATCTAGCATGGCTGATCGCGGCCGCCGCACCGGCGGCCGCGTCCGCACAAACAAGCGTGACGCTGTACGGCCGTATCGACGGCGGCGTCGAATACCTGAACCACATCGCGACACCGAACGGCAGCTCGACGCGCTGGAGCGCGGAAGGCGGCGACTGGGGCACCAGCATGTTCGGGCTGAAGGGTTTCGAGGATCTCGGCGGCGGGATGTCGACCGTCTTCAACCTGGAAACCGCGTTCCAGGTGATGAACGGCACGACGGGCGGCGGACGTCTGTGGTCGCGCCGCGCGTATGTCGGGCTGAAGAGCGACACGTGGGGCCAGCTGCAGGCCGGCCGCAACCTGTTCATCGACAGCGACGGCGTGTGGGAATTCGATCCGTTCGTGCAGCAGGCGTTTTCGTCGGCGTCGCTCGTGCGCGGCCGCAACTGGCAGCAGAGCAGCAACAACATCGAATATCACAGCCCGGTGATCGGCGGCTTCGACGTTCAGGCGCAGTATGCGTTCGGCAACCAGTCGCGCGGTTTCAACTACGGCGCGGCCGACGATTTCGGCCGCTCGGACGGGATCATGATCTCGTACCACTCGCCGGTGCTCGACGTGCGCGGCATCTACGACGAGCTGCGCGACAACAACGGCAAGTTCAGCAACATCTTCACCGCGTCGCGCGAGTATTTCGTCGGCGCGAACGTGAAGGTGTCGAAGTTCAAGATCCAGGGCGCGTATACGCATTACCAGGCGCCGGACAGCCCGGCTGGTGTCGCCGATCGCGCCGATCATTACTGGCTCGGTGCGACTTATACGGCCACTCCGCAGTGGGCCGTGACGGGCGGCGGGTATTACGTGAAGGTGGGCGATGGCGGTGGCGATGCGTCGCACGATCCGTCAGGCCACGCGATCATGTATGTGCTCGGCACCACGTATAACTTGTCGAAGCGGACGTTCCTGTATGGGACGGTTGCTTATGTGCGGAATGGCGGGAATTCGAACTTCTCGTTGATTGCGTCGCCGCGTGATGCGACGTCGGGGACGAGTCCGATGACGGGCGAGTCGCAGACGGGGGCGTATGTGGGGATGATGCATACGTTTTGAGTGGGGAGGGGTGTGTAGGGGAAGGGCACGGGCGGTGAAAGGCTCGTGCCTTTTTGCGTTTACGGGGGCTGGGGCGTTGAGGTGCGTGGGCGTTGGTGGCCACTCGGTAGATGTGCGATACGCCACAGCCGGCCTTCCCGCCACAAGATCGGCTACAAACCGGCGAACGATATACCGATAAAGCGCGCTTGGTAGATTCACATTCGTTGACGTTTTCACAGGCGGAAAAGTCAGCTGTCTGCGCTCTGCGGTTGATTTAGCGGTGTGCAATGCTGAAGGTGCTGAGGTGCAGGCGGCTACCGGGTGTCTTAGAACCGCCAGTTTGGGACATTCGACGGCGCCGCGTAGACCGTCGGTTAACCGAACAGGCAGATTTTGTCTCCACGTCGCGACCTGCTATATGGTGCTGGATCGTTGGCTGTGTCGGTCCCGTCCTTACTGTTTTCCGTCGGATCGGCGGGCGCTCGATTACATGGTGAAAGTATCCGATATCCAAATCGCTCGTGAGACTTACATTGCGGCCAACTCTGCCGATTTTTCCTGGAGCAGACGGCGAATGACATCGGCGCCCAAATTTGTCAGATAATTCCGTAGGAATTTGACATATGGAAATAATTCACTTGTTCGAGAGATACCCAAATGACATTGACTGCCGACCGCAAGGACTTTGTTGACCCGGACACCTGTTGCCATCGATGCGTTACGAATGGAAATAATAGGAGGCTGATTTCCGGTGTTGCATTTTTCCTGAAACATGACGATGGAACCGAACATCCATATGGACCGCACTGCGCTGCAGAGGCATTGGGTGGCCGGGATGCTCTGAAGGGCATTCCTGATTTTACGGCTCGGGACGTCGACCAGCTTGGAGGTGGTGAATCGGAGGGAAGTGCGGGCGGTAGTGATGGCCCAGACCCGCAGGACGTTGCTCTGCGCGACGCCGCGATTGCAAAACGCTATCTGTTGCTCAGAATGGAGAAAGTTGCGAATATTCCAGATATCAATCCGATGGTTCGATATCAACCTCTTGAAACTATCTATCAGGAGTTTCGAAAGACCGGAATTCTTCATCAGGCTGACGTGACCCACATTCTGGCGATCGAAAGAAAAGCCACCACACCTTCGAACCTGCGAACAAATAATCTCCTTGATGTCTACACTGCGGAAACCAAGCTGACCAGACGCATCAAGCAAAGCACGACCCCGAGGGATAAAAGCTATCTGGAAGGCATTCGTTCGTGGCTACGCGCAAAACTGCGTCTTTCAGACAAGCAGATTGCTGCGGCGAAAATTCAGTTGCATCCATCGGCTTTCGATAATTGAGCTCTCTCGGATTGCTCCGAACAGTCTCGCACGCGTGGAGGAAGTGCAATGTCGATATCCAATCAACCTAATCCCCGCATCCCGATCCTACGAAGAGGTGTGGAGTGGATAATTCTTCAACGATTCCGCTCACATGGCTGGGCTGATGAGATCGCTCAAGAGCACGACTGTCAGTCCAGTCTTGAAGTTGTTGCCTTGAAAGGAGAAAAATCCGTTCGCCTTGGGGTTCTCTATAGTCCAAAATTTGGGATATAAGAATAATGTAGAGTTAAACATCTTGAAAACCAAGAACAAGGTACTCGTCTATCTTACGTGGCGAGATAGATTGCTGACTTTCACCCAACCTAGGTTTCCGGAAGCGGGAAGGCAGGTGGTCGCCGGCACGCTGGAGCCGGGAGAAATGCCTGTAGCCGCCGCGCTACGCGAGTTACGCGAGGAAAGTGGCATCGACAATGCCGAAGTTGTGCGTGTTCTCGGCAACTACTTCTACTCGATGACGAAATTCGGAAGAAGCGAGATCCAGCACAGGCATGTCGTGCATGTCAGGGTGAACGACGCTATTGCAATGAAGGCGCGTTGGACGCATTTCGAGGCCACTCCAAGCACCGGCGGTGAAACCATCGAATTCAACTTCGAGTGGCATCCCTTTTTTGAAGCAGAATGCGCGCTGATCGGCGGGCATGATTTCTTCGTACCCGTGCTGAAACACTTCATGCGTGAGCATGAAGATGCGTGATTGAGCCGAGACTGAAACATGAAGGTATGCATCGTAGGCCCGTCGGGCGCGGGGAAATCGACGATCGCCATGCAATTGGCACGCAAGTTCAATGTCGTCACGCACGAATTCGACCATGTCTATTGGGACATGACGGGGGCCGAGTTTGTGAAGAACTCGGACGAATCGATGGCGCAGGCGATCGGGACCATCCTCGAGCAGGACAGCTGGTTTGTCGAAGGTGCGTACGATAAGCGGATGTATCCGCTGCTCATCGAGTGTTCGTTGATCTTGCGGTTGGAGGTTTCGTTTCGCGTGAGAGCGATCCGCCTGATCAAGCGCTTCATTCATTCGACGATGACGGGCAAGCTGCCCAAGGAGACCTTCCGGAACACCATCGGCCTGATCAAGTTTTCATATCACTTCGACCAGCGGCTCAGCAAATTTCTGTCCGGAGACGTGACGCTCTCGAGGAAAGTTGTTTCAGTTCGCGACGCGTCGTCGTGTATCGAGGCGATGCGCGCGAACGGACTTTGCTGAGGCGAGTGCCCTCACACTTTACGGTCCGTCTCGCGCCTTGTCTCAGAACCCACACGCCTCAGTCGTCGTCAGCACCGCGAACGGCCCGCCAAGCGTCGCATTGTGATGCGCGATGATCCGCTCGGCCGGCAGCGCCGGCGTGTCCATGCAGGTGTGCGCATCGGCGACGAGCACCGCCCGAAACCCGAGATCGGCGGCCGCGCGGCACGCGGTATCGATGCAGTACTGCGTCTTCATCCCGGCAATCACGATTTCCCCGATACCAGCCGCGTGCAGCCATTCGGCGAGCCGCGTGCCCGCGAAGCAACTCGGCCGGGTCTTGTCGAACACGATGTCGCGTGCCGTATCGATCGCGAGTTCCGGCAGCAGCGCGGCCAGCGGCGCATCGGGCGCGATCGGCGAGCCGGCCGGGCCGGTGTGGCGCACGGCGAACACGGGCGCACCGGCTTCGTGCGCGCGACGAATCAGCCGATTGATGTTGGCTAGCACGCGTTCACCGTCATGCGGACGATCGGGGCCATGGAACAGCCCGACCTGCATATCGATGACGAGCAGTGCGCGTTTGGGGGAAGGGACTGCGGACATCGCGTTTCTCCTGAATGGCCGGTGCAGACGGAGAAACGACGAGACCCCGTCCGGAACCGGCGGGGCCTGTGGGAATCGGTGACGCTACGATCTTGCGCGCACTCGCCGCACGGGCCCGCCGAAGGCGGTCGTGCGCGTGGTCGTCGAAAGGGTGGTCGTTGCATTATGCATGGGACGATCATGCCCGATGCGCGGGCGCGACGTCAATGACGCACCCCCAATCAATCAAGCGCCTTCCCCGCCTTCTCATCCATGCACCGAATCGCGAGCAGCGTAAACGCGCCGCACCCGATCGCATACCACGCAGGCGCATTCGGATTCCCGGTCGCCGCGATCAGCCACGTGACGAAGAACTGCGCGAAGCCGCCGAAGATCGCGACGCCCACGCTATACACCAGCGCACCGCCGGTCGCCCGCACCGCACGCGGGAACAATTCGCCGAGCATCGCACCCGTCGCGCCGATGTTGATCGCGTGCACGATCGACAGCGCCGCGATGATCGACAGCAGCGACGCGGCGCCCGGCCAGCGGTTCAGCGCGATGAACGCTGGATAGATCGCGGCCATCAGCGCGATGCGCGTCCACCAGACGATCCGGTTGCGTCCGTAGACGTCGGAGAGGTGGCCGCCGATCGGCGTCACGAGCATCAGGATCGCGCCGGCGACGCAGCCGGCCGTCATCGACAGCCAGGTCGGCAGGTGCAGCACCTGCACGCCGTAGATCGCCATGTAGAACACGATGATGTAGTGGATCGACGTGCCGCCGATCGTCACGCCGAGGCCCGCGAACACGGCCTTGCCGTGATGGCGCAGCACGGCGGCGAGCGGCAGCGACGCGACCGGCTCGTCTTGCGTGGCGGCGGCGGGCGCGGCAGGCGGTACTTCCTCGACGGTGCGGCGCAGCCAGTAGCCGAGCGGCACGAACAGCGTGCCGATGATGAACGGCACGCGCCAGCCCCAGCTTTCGAGCTGGGCGGCATTGAGCGTCGACGTCAGCGCAACGCCGGTCAGCGCGCCCGCGAGCGCGGCGAGCCCCTGGCTCGAGAACTGGAACGACGCGTAGAAGCCGCGGCGGTGCTGCGGCGCCTGTTCGAGCAGCAGCGTCGTCGACGCGCCGACTTCGCCGCCCGACGCGAACCCCTGCAGCAGCCGCGCGAGCACGAGCAGCAGCGGCGCGGCGAGGCCGATCTGCGCGAAGGTCGGCGCGACCGCGATCGTCGCGGTGCCGAGCGCCATCAGCAGCAGCGTGAGAATCATCGCCTTCTTGCGGCCGGCGCGGTCGGCGTACATGCCGATCACGAGCCCGCCGAGCGGACGCGTGACGAAGCCGACGCCGAAGCTCGCGACCGCGAGCATCAACTGCCCGAACGACGAGTGCACCGGAAAGAACAGCTTGCCGATCAGGATCGCGAAGAAGCTGTAGACCGTGAAGTCGTAGAACTCGAGCGCGTTGCCGACCGCGGCGGCCGCGATCAGGCGGCGCTTCTTCGCGGCGGCGCGGGCATCGACCGGCGTGCCGGCGAACGAAAGGGCGGACGTTTCCATGGGGTTCCCCTGCTAAGGCGCGGGACTGCGTGATGAAGGGCCGTCAGGCCGCGAGCCAGGCTTCGGCGACGCGAACCCAGTAACTCGCGCCAATCGCGAGGATGTCGTCGTTGAAGTCGTAGCCGGGGTTGTGCACCATGCAGCCGCCCTTGCTGCCGATCCCGTTGCCGATGAATGCATAGCAGCCGGGGCGTGCCTCGAGCATGAACGCGAAGTCCTCGCTGCCCATCAGCGGCGCGGCGTCGGTTTCGACGCGCTCGGCGCCGAGCATCTGACGCGCGATGTCGGCGGCGAACGCGGTCGGTTCCGGATGATTGACAAGCACCGGATAGCCGTAGTCGTAATCCACTTCCGCCGCGATGCCGAAGCTTTCCGCCTGGCCCTTCACGAGCGCTTCGATGCGGCGTGCGAGCAGCGCGCGCACGTCGGCGTCCAGCGCGCGCACCGACAGCTTCATCACGACGGTTTCCGGAATGATGTTGAAGGTCTCGCCGGCCTGCACGCTGCCGACCGTGATGACGGCCGCATGCTGCGCATCGACCTCGCGCGCGACGATCGTCTGCAGCGCGACCATGATGCTGCCCGCGGCCGACATCGGGTCGCGCGCGAAATGCGGCATCGCGCCGTGACCGCCGACGCCGCGCAGCGTGATCGTCACGCGGTCGGCCGACGCCATCGCGGCGCCGGTGCGGAATGCCATGTCGCCGGCGGCGCGGCCCGGCATGTTGTGGATCGCGAAGATCGCGTCGCACGGGAAGCGATCGAACAGGCCGTCGTCCATCATCGATTTCGCGCCGCCGAAATTTTCCTCGGCCGGCTGGAAGATCAGGTTCAGCGTGCCGGAGAACTGGCGCGTGGCTGCGAGGTGACGCGCCGCGCACAGCAGCATCGCGGTGTGGCCGTCGTGGCCGCACGCGTGCATCTTGTTCGCATGGCGGCTCGTGTACGGCAGGCCGGTGGTTTCGGCGATCGGCAGCGCATCCATGTCGGCGCGCAGCCCGACGGTGCGCGTGCCTTGGCCTTCGCGCAGCACGCCGACGACGCCGGTCTTGCCGATGCCGCGATGCACTTCGTAGCCCCAGCCGGTGAGCAGCTCGGCGACGAGCTCGCTCGTCAGCGTTTCCTCGAACGCGAGTTCCGGGTGGGCGTGGATGCGGCGGCGCACTTCGATCAGGTCGGGCGCGATCGCGGCGATGCCGGGGATGACGGGGTTCACGGCTTGCAGCATGGTGTCTCCTGTGGGGCGGGGAGGGGCGTTTGACGCGCCTATGACGAGCAAGCATATAAATTTCTTTTGCGCACCAGAAGCTGCTAAATTGCTTTGGTGCACACCACTGGTTGCCGCTCGGGAATACCCTCGGCCGGCAAGCGTCACGGCGCACAGGGTTTCCACGGATCACGCATTGCCCCCATGAAATACCATCAGCTGAAAGCGTTCGTCACCGTCGCGGAAGAAGGTAGCATCCGCGCGGCCGCGCGGCGCCTGAACGTGTCGCCGGCGGCACTGACGAAGGCGGTCAAGGAGCTGGAGATCGCGCTCGGCGTATCGCTCGTGGTGCGCACCGCGCGTGGCGTGCAGCTCACCGCGTTCGGCCAGCAATTGCAGGTGCGCGCGCGGTTGATCGTCGCGGAAATGCAGCGCGCCCGCGATGACATCGAGCAGGCGCAGGGCGCGATGACCGGCTCCGTCGCGGCGGCGATCACGCCGGCGGCGGCGGTGACGATCCTGCCCGATGCGTTTCGCGCGTTCCGGCGGCGCTTTCCGGTCGCGCGCGTCAATCTCATCGAAGGGTTTCCGGGCGTCGCGCTGCCGCGGCTGCACGACGGCTCGCTCGATTTCGCGGTGGCCGTCGTCGTGCCCGAGTTGCTGGCGGCCGAGTTCGATCACGCGGAACTCTATGCGAGCCGATCGCTGATCGTCGCGCGCAAGGGCCATCCGCTCGCGTCGGCCACGTCGCTCGCCGATCTCGTCGACGCCGACTGGCTGATGAATCCGTCGCCCGAAAGCTCGACCCAGGTGCTGTTCAACTCGTTCGTCGCGTATGGGCTGCCGGTGCCGCAGCGGGTCGTCGAATGCCCGAGCTTCGGGCTCGCGCACAGCCTGATGACGCGCTGCGACCTGATCGCGTCGATGCCCGAGCAACTGCTGCACGGCGAGTGGGCGCGCGACCAGCTCGCGGTGCTGCCGATCCGCGAGCGGCTGCCGGGTGTATCCGTGCAGGTCGTCACGCGCCGCGACAGCCCGCTCACGCCGGCCGCGGCGATGCTGCTCGACTGCCTGCGCGATTCCGCGCGACGCAAAGGGCTCGGATGAGCGGTGCAGGCGAGGGCATGCGTCGCATCAAGTAGTGATCCTGACTATCTGCCGGGCATTCCCGTCAGGGCCCGCTTGCGGCTCGCTCGCCGCGAGCCGGTATCATAGCGGCCGGCCTGCCGCCACGGCCGGCTTCCGACAACACGCCATCCGGCATCCAGCAATCAGAGGCATCACATGACCAGTGCAACCCAATTCGACAACGTATCGGTCGTCAAGCGCGCGAACGTCTACTTCGACGGCAAGTGCGTGTCGCATACCGTGCTCTTCCCGGACGGCACGCGCAAGACGCTCGGCGTGATCCTGCCGTGCGCGCTCAACTTCGGCACGGACGCGGCCGAATTGATGGAAGTGCAGGCCGGCAAGTGTCGCGTGAAGCTCGACGGCAGCAGTGAATGGCAAACCTATGGCGCCGGCGAATCGTTCTCGGTGCCGGGCAAGAGCCGCTTCGACATCGAAGTGCTCGAGACACTCGACTACGTCTGCAGCTACCTGTAAGCGTGCAGGCTTCGGCCGCCGCGCATGCGCGCGGCCGACGCGCCAAAACAAAAGCCCCGCCGAAGCGGGGCTTGTCGCATGCGGACGGCGCAATGCCGTCCGGTGCAGGGCTTACAGGCAGGCGCTGATGTCGCCGGCGGAAGCGGCGTCGCCACGCACGCCGACCCAGGTCTTCGCGCCCGGCTGCCCCGACGGGCGAACCATTGCGGCCGCGCCGTTCGGCGGTTGCTGGCCCGGTACGTAGACATCGGTCGCGAGACCGTTGGCGAGCACGTTCTGCGAGACGACCTGTTGTTGCGACTTGTCAGCCCAGGTCTTGGCGATGCACGCCGAGACATCCGGAGCGGATTTCTGGCTCTGTCCCACATTCTGCATGGCCGGATCGGCAGCATGAGCAGAAATTGCCACGGTCAATGCGATGAGCGGTAAGTATTTCATGTTCACGTTTTATCTCCCTCGAGTCGTGATTGATTGAGTGGGATGCGCAGCAGAACTGCGTCTCTGTGAGATTGCATCGGACCCATGCGGTTCCGGCGATTCCGCAACAAGTTGTTAACGCACTTGCCAAACGGCGATCCGGATGCTGTGGGTTCTGCTGCGCCGCGGCAGGCGTCGCGTGCGGCCCGCATGGAGGCGGGGACGCGGCAACGACGTCATGCTTCGTGAGGTCGGCTCGCTGCCCTGTGCTGTGGCGGATTGACGGCCGCGGCGTGCTGCATGTGTCTGCATGTCGCGCCGCAACGCTTCTTTATTGGATGACGAAGTGGAATGGCTGAATGGTGGCCCCGTCGCATGAGCACCATGATGACAAACTTTCGTCCGGTGAATTGTCAACGAAGTTCAAACGCCGGACGCGCCGTTTCGGGCGACGGGAGATCGCGAAAAGAGCGGTGCACGGCCGGCGCGCCGCGCATCGCTGCAAAGATCAGCCGGCCTTGCGGGCGCCGATATCGCGCAGGTTGACCGGCACGACCGGACGGAAGCGCTCGCGCTTCTGTTCGTCGTCGAAGTGCTGGAGCGCAGGCTTGATCAGGTCGCTGCGCGACACGATGCCGGTGACGCGCAGCGATTGCGGATCGTCGACGACCGGCAGGCGTTCGAGGCCGAGCATCGCGAGTCGCGATGCGACCACGCGGCACGTCTCGTGTGCCTGCGCGACGGCCGGCGCGCGATCGGCGAATGCGCTCGCGAGCGGTGCGTCAGGCCCGGCTTGCGCGCGGTGCGCGTCGAGCGTCGCGCGATCGACGAGGCCGAGCAGGCGGCCGTTCTGCACGACCGGGTACGCACGGTGCGTCTGCTTCGCGCCGAAGTATTGCGACTCGACGGCGTCGAGCGGCGTGGCGCCGTCGATCGCGACGAGCGCGTCGGCGGGCGTCATCACTTCAGCCACGTCATGACGTTCGAGCGGATCGACGCCGTATTCGCGATAAATGTGATAGCCCCGGCGTGCAATCTTTTCCGTCATGATCGAGCGCTTCATCACGATGGTCGCGAAGCCGTGCGCGACGAGCGTCGCCGCGAGCAGCGGCAGCAGCGCGTTTGCATCGTGCGTGAGGCCGAACGCGAACACGATCGCGGTGAGCGGTGCACCGAGCGTGGCGCCGAGCGTCGCGGCCATGCAGACGAGCGGCCACAGCGCCGGATCGCCGCCGGGCAGCACCGGCGACAGCACGGTGCCGAGGCCCGCGCCGAGCATCAACAGCGGGGCGAGCACACCGCCGGACGTGCCGGAGCCGAGCGCGATCACCCACATCACGGCTTTCACGATCAACAGCGCGAGCGCGATCTTCAGCGCGATGTGCTGATGCAGCAGGTCGCCGATCACGTCATAGCCGACGCCGAGCGCGCGCGGCTCGAGCCAGCCGCCGATGCCGATCACGACCGCGCCGAGCGCCGGCCACCACATCCAGTGCACCGGCAGCTTCGCGAAGGTGTCCTCGACGCGGTACAGCGCCGCCGACAGCCCGCACGCGAGCATGCCCGACAGCAAGCCCGCGACGATGCACGACAGCAGCGCGACGGGCGTGGGCGACGCGGTGGTCAGCGGAAACAGTGGCTCGACGCCGAAGAACACCGCGCGTGCGAAACCGGCGACCGCACAGGCGAGCGCGACCGGCAGGAAACTGCGCGGACGCCATTCGAACAGCAGCAGCTCGACCGCGAGCAGCACGGCGGCGACCGGCGTGCCGAACACGGCGGTCATGCCGGCGGCCGCGCCCGCGACGAGCAGCGTCTTGCGCTCGGCGGCGGTCACGTGCACGCATTGCGCGATCAGCGAGCCGAGCGCGCCGCCCGTCATGATGATCGGGCCTTCGGCACCGAACGGGCCGCCGCTGCCGATCACGACGCCCGACGAGAGCGGCTTGAGGATCGCGACCTTCGGCGACATGCGGCTCTTGCCGAACAGGATCGCCTCGATCGCCTCGGGAATGCCGTGGCCGCGGATCTTCTCCGAACCGAAGCGCGCCATCAGCCCGACGATCAGGCCGCCGATGACCGGCACGACGATCACCCAGGCACCGAGCGTATGGTTCGCGGGCGAACGTTCGGTGAACGAAAAGTGCTGGAAGAAGAACAGGTTCGTGAACAGGTGAATCAGGCTCAACAGCACGAACGCCGCCAGCGTGCTGAGCAAGCCGATCCCGGCGGCGAGCAACGCGATCCTGGGCAGGCGTTCGTTGGTCGAGAAATCGCGTTTGTGTGGTGCGTTCATCGGCGTGAGGAAAGGTCGGTAAAGCGTGGGTCAGTAATCGATCTGCGGAACCTGGAACGCGCCCTTGAGCGATTTCAGCTCGGCGCGATGCATGGCCGCGAGGCGCGCGAGCAGCGTTTCGCCGGCCTCTTCGAGGTGCACCTCGACCTGCCGGCGGTCCGCTTCGCTCGTCTTGCGCTTCACGAGCCCGAGCGCCTCGCAGCGCGTCACCAGCGCGACGACGCCGTGATGCTGCGCCTGCAGGCGTTCGGCGATTTCCCCGATGGTTGCCCATTCACGGTGCGGGTAGCCTTTGATGTGCAGCAGCAGCAGGTATTGCAGCGGCGTCACGCCTTCGCTTTGCGCGGCGCGTTCGGAGAAGCGCTCGAAGCGGCGCATCTGATAGCGGAATTCGGACAGTTGCTGGAAATCGCTTTTGGTCAGCGAGCGTCGGTTATCGGTCATTGCAGTCGATTGGACAGGCGGTTTCGGTAGCGTTGAATATATCACAACGTGATATAAATGGCCGATTTATGGCGGAATACGCGGCATTGCATCGTGCGTCGGTGCCGTTCGTTTCGGTTACGCGGCTTCCAGCATCTGCGTCTGCCGGTACAGCCCGGTGACGAGATCGGTCTGCGTAATGATCCCGACGAGCCGGCGCGACGCGTCGACGACCGGGATGTGGTGGTGGCCCGAGTGCGTAAACAGCGGCACCAGCGCGGTAAGCGGCATGGTCTGCGGCACGGACGCGACGTCGCGGGTCATCACGGTGGCGACGCTCGGCGGCTGGCCGCCGAACGACTGCGGCAACCGCGCGGACAGCCGTTGCCACAGTGGCGTCGGGCGGCGCGCCTGGCGCGTGAGGTCGGCGCGCGTGACGATGCCGATCAGGCGAGCGTCGCCGTCGACGACGGGCAGCGCCTTCACGCGATGGCGCTCCAGCAGCGTGAGCGCGGCCGTCACCGACGTGGACGGCGCGACTTCGATCGCATTCTTCGTCATCAGGTCGGCGCACGTGAGTTGGCCGAACGTGCGCGTATACGCCTGCATCTCGGTTTCGCGCAGCAGCATTTCGAGGTCGTCCGGATCGACGTCGAGCCATTCGCTGCGGCGCTTGAGCACCGCGTCGAGATCGGCACGCGTGAAGCCGCCGCGTGCGGGCGCGGCGCTGCCGGCTTGCGGTTTCGCGTCGGGACGCACGCCGCCGTGCGGATAGCGGTGGCCAGTCAGCGCGTGATACACGAGGGCGGCCGACAGCAGGATGCCCGATTGCAACGCGATCGGCTCGACCACGAAGCCGAAGCCGAGCGCGTGGATCGCCGGGCCGCCGAGCACGGCCGTCAGCGCGACCGCGCCCGACGGCGGGTGCACGCAGCGCAGCGCGAACATGCCGCCGATCGCGAGGGCGACCGCGACCGCGGCGGCCGTGATCGGATCGGCGATCCATTGCGCGCACGCGACGCCGACGGTCGCCGCCACCAGATTGCCGCCGATGATGGACCACGGCTGCGCGAGCGGGCTCGCGGGCACCGCGAACAGCAGCACGGCCGACGCGCCCATCGGCGCGACGAGCAGCGGCACGAGGCCCGGCACGCCGGGCAGCAGCCGCATCGTGACGCCGACCGTCGCGATGCCGACGAGCGCGCCCGCGCACGAGCGCATGCGTTCGCGCCAGCCGAGCGTCATCGGATGGGGAATGAAGCTGTGCAGCCATTGGCGGAACGTTCGGCGCGACGGGGAGGAGCCTGACGACATGGACAGTAAGCGGTAAAAAGGACGGCGCGGATGATCCGGCGCAAGAAAAGCGGAATTATATCGCGTTGTGATACAAATTGTCGCGCCGCATCAACGCGTTGCCTGTGTGCGACGCGCAGTGCTTGCAAGAACCTTTCATCGGGTGAAAGCGTGGCGGCCGCGCGATCGCGCAATTTTGCGTGCGGCGGCGTACAATTCCGGCCACCGAATTCCCCGATATGCCACAGCCACGCACGCGATGCCCGCTCTCCCGCCCATTCCCCGGCATGGCGATCGCTTGCGCTGCGTTGGCGCGCACGCGTCGATTCCCCTCTGACGCGAGCGCCGCCGACGTTTCCCCACCGACCCTCCCCAAGCCAATTCAATGGACATGCTCGAAAACATGCGCCTGTTCGTGCGCGTTGTCGAAGCCGGCAGTTTCACCGCGGTCGCGAAAGAAATCGACGCGACCACCGCGCAGGTGTCGCGCGCGGTTTCGAATCTCGAAGCCCACGTACAGACGCGCCTGCTGCATCGCACGACGCGCCATCTCGGCCTGACCGAAAGCGGCGAGCGTTATTTCGAGCGGGCGAAATCGATCCTCGCCGAAATCGACTACGCGAACGCCGAAGCGCGCAACGCGCTGCTGCGGCCGAGCGGCAAGATGCGTATCCATGCGATGACGGGGCTCGGGCAGAGTCATGTCGTGTCATCGATCGTGCGGTATCAGGAAGACAACCCGGACGTGTCGGTCGAGCTGACGCTCGCGCAGCGGATGCCGAACCTCGTCGAGGAGGGTTATGACGTGTCGATCGTGACCGCGTCGCAGTTGCCCGATTCCGGCTACGTCGCGCAGACCTGCGGCACGAGTTGCAGCGTTTTGGTCGCATCGCGCGACTACCTCGCGCGGCACGGCACGCCGACGACGCCGGACGACCTGCCGAACCACGTGTGCCTGCGTCTCGATACGCCCGCGTCGCCGGCCAGCGAGTGGCGGCTCGAGCGCGGCGACGACGAGGAGACCGTCTACGAACTGCAGCCGGCGCCGTTCCAGGTCAACGTGCCGGATGCGCTGTGCGTCGCGGTGCGGGCGGGGCGCGGTATCGCGTGCGTCGCGCTGTACACGGTGCTCGACGACCTTCGCGAAGGGCGGCTGATCCGCGTGCTGCCCGACTATCGGCTACAGACGGTCAGCGTGTACGCCGTCTATGCGACGCGCCGCTATCTCGACGCGAAGATCCGCACCTTCCTCGACCATCTGCGCACGACGCTCACGCCCGCGCTGGAAAACGACCTGCGCGAACTCGACCGGCTCACGGTCGAGCACACGACGGGCAAGCGCCAGCGCGCGTGACGCCGCGGACGTCGGTTCGCTTGCCGGGCGGCCCGGAGCCGCGCGTCACGCGGCCGGGCGTGATGCGAATCGGCTCGAAGCGGCCGGCTAGCCCCTTGCCAAAGAACGTGATCGTCATCAGCGCGATCACGACGGCGTTCGATCCGGGGCAACCGAGTATGGGAATCGTATCGATATCGGTCTAACATCAAAAGACGATCGATGGATTCAAGATTTGAATGATTGAACTGAACCAGCTT
Source organism: Burkholderia sp. SIMBA_051 (assembly GCF_046534915.1). NCBI lineage: Bacteria > Pseudomonadati > Pseudomonadota > Betaproteobacteria > Burkholderiales > Burkholderiaceae > Burkholderia > Burkholderia sp. SIMBA_051. Next base: position 209,223 of record NZ_JAWRXS010000005.1, read on the forward strand.
CGCTGCTTCGTTGCCGTCGCCGAGGAACTGCATTTCGGGCGCGCGGCCAAGCGGCTGTTCATGACGCAGCCGCCGCTCAGCCGGCAGATCCAGTTGCTCGAGCACGCGCTCGGCATCGCGCTGCTCGAGCGCAGCAGCCGACAGGTCCGGCTGACCGCGGCCGGCGAGCGCTTTCTGCGCGATGCGCGACACATCCTCGAGTTTTCGGCGCGGGCCGAACAGGCTGCGCAGCGCGTCGCGCACGGCGGGGCCGGCCGCATCACGCTCGGCTTCACGGCGGTCAGCGCGTACCGGATGATTCCGGTGCTGCTCGCGCATGCGGCGCACGCGCTGCCGGACGTCGATGTCGAATTGCGCGAAATGGTGTCGACCGTGCAGATCGACGCGCTTGCGTCGCGCATGCTCGATGCGGGCTTCGTGCGCCAGCGCGCCGCGCGCCATCCGCTCGAATACCGGCTCGTGCAGCGCGAGCCGATGCTCGTCGCGGTCGCGCAGGGCTCAGCGCTCGCCGCGTACGAACGGATCGGCCCGGATGAGCTCGACCGGCAGCCGTTCATCGCGTATTCGCCGAACGAGGGGAAGTACTTCCACGACATGATCTCGGGGATGTTCGCCGGCGCCGGCCGCTTGCCGAACTACCTGCATTACGTCGGGCAGACGCATACGATCCTCGGCCTGGTGCGCGCGGGGCTGGGCGCCGCGCTCGTGCCGGCGTCGGCGCGCGAGCTGCATGTGGACGGCGTGGTGTTCCGGCCGCTCGCGGGCGTCGACGTGGCGGCCGAGCTGTATCTCGCCTGGCGCGCGGACAACGACAATCCGGCGCTGCCGGTGTTCAACGCAATGGTCGAGCGGTTTCTGACGGAAGGGGCGGATGGTGGCGGCGTATAGCCAAAACCAGTTGTCTGACGCCGCAACAAGCTGGCGAACCCGAATCTGATTCTGGCCAGCCAGCATCTGGTGATTCGGGGCTGCTAGCTGCAGTGTGAAGCGGGGAAGATGAAGCAGAGGAAATGAAGCGCCGCGCGGCCCGGCGAAAATGAAGCGCCGGGCCGCGCGCTGTCGGACATCAGTGAGTGATCGACAGGAACAGATACGCCGCGAACAGCGACAGGTGCACGACGCCGTGCAGCACCGTCGTGCGCCCCTGGCTGAGCGTCAGCGTGCTGACGAGCAGCGTGAGCGCCAGCAGCACGGTTTCCATCGCGCCGATGCCGAGCGTGAGCGGCTGGCCCACCCAGATGAACACGGCCGCGACGGTCGGGATCGTGAGCCCGATGCTCGCGAGCGCCGAACCGAGCGCAAGGTTGATGCTGGTCTGCAGACGGTTCGCGCGTGCGGCGGTGACGGCCGCGAGCCCTTCGGGCAGCAGCACGAGCGCGGCGATCACGATACCGACCGCCGCCTCGGGCGCGCCGAGCTTCATCACCGCATGCTCGACGGCCGGCGACAGCAGCTTCGCGAGCAGCACGACCGCGACGAGGCTCGCGAACAGCAGCACGAGGCTGATCAGCGCGGTGCGGCCGGTCGGCGGCGCTGCGTGCACCGATTCATTCGCGCTGTCGTGCGCGGTGAGGAAGTAGTCGCGGTGACGCACGGTCTGCACGAATACGAATGCGCCGTACAGCACGAGCGACGACACGCCGGCGAACGCCAGCTGCGATTTCGAAAAGAACGGACCGGGCGCGGCGTTCAGGTAGTTCGGCATCACGAGCGACAGCACCGACAGCGACGCGAGCACCGCGAGCGCCTTGCTCGCGCCGCGCCCCTGGAAGTCCTGCTCGCCGTGCTTCCACGCACCGACCAGCAGGCAAAGGCCGACGATGCCGTTGCAGATGATCATCACGGCGGCGAACACGGTGTCGCGCGCGAGGCCCGATTTCTCGGGACCGGCGCCGAGCATGACCGACACGATCAGCGCGACTTCGATGACGGTCACGGCGACCGCGAGCACGAGCGTGCCGAACGGCTCGCCGACGCGGTGCGCGACGACTTCGGCATGGTGGACGGCGGCGAACACGGCGCCGGCGAGCGCGGCGGCCAAGACTGCGATGACGAGGCCTTCGGCCGGCACGACGCGCGACAGCGCGAGTACCAGCCACGCGGCAAGCGGGGCCCAGAGGGTCCAGCGCGGGAGCTGGTTGGACGAGATCGGCATGGACGGTTTCCCTATGCGAGTGGCGGCGCGCGACGCGCCGTCACGGATTGACGAAGCCCGGCGGAATAATCCGCCGAACGAGGACGATGATGCTGATGGGCGGCAGCGCGCAACGGTGCTGCCTCCGGTTCGCCGCGCTGAGGCGGCGAGGGGCGCGGGCGGGCCGAAGCCCGTCGCTGGATGAAACGGTTCGATGCGACCGGGTGCCGATGGCGGGGCGCGTCGGCGCGCCGTCTGGCGGCCCTGCGGTTCGGAGCCGGCCCCGAAAGGGCGCCGGGCGATGGGCGGCGGCGTGACACGCGGTTTCCCCTGAAATCCGGCGATTTGTCGAATTTTATCAGGCGTTCGGGGGTCGCTATCTCATATTCGAACCCTTTCATTGACCTTTCGGTTTGCAAAAAGTGCCCCGATCGTTAAATTTTTTTGTTTTTGCAGTTTCCGTAATGCTCTCTTGCAAGACAAATTCGGGCTCGCCCTGACATAAATCTACCGACCGGTCGGTTTATAATCGCTCGCACTTTCACTTCATTGACGGATCGCAAGCGATGGCTGGTTCTTCTGCACATTCGGTGAATTCGGGCGCGCTGGCGCCGTCGGCGGTCGTCGGCGTGATCGGCGCGGGCGCGATGGGCGCGGGCATCGCGCAGGTCGCGGCGGCCGCCGGTCATACCGTGCTGCTGTACGACCTGAACGAGGCGGCGTGCGACAAGGCGCTCGCCGGCATCCGCGCGCAGTTCGCGCGGCTCGCGGAGAAGGGGCGGATGGAGCCGGCGCAGGCCGACGCGGCCGGCAACCGGATCCGCGCGGTGCGCGCGCTGGCCGAGTTCGCTGGTGCCGCGCTGATCGTCGAGGCGGCGGCCGAGCGTCTCGACGTGAAGCGCGAGATCTTCGCGACGCTCGAGCGCCATGTCGACGATACCTGCGTGCTGGCGACCAACACGTCGTCGATCTCGATCACGTCGATCGCGGCCGGGCTGCGCGCGCCGCAGCGCGTGGCCGGCCTGCATTTCTTCAATCCGGCGCCGCTGATGGCGCTCGTCGAGGTCGTCAGTGGGCTCGCGACCGCGCCGGAAGTCGCGCAGGCGCTGCATGCGACCGCCGCCGCGTGGGGCAAGCAGCCCGTGATGGCGAAATCGACACCGGGCTTCATCGTGAACCGCGTCGCGCGGCCGTATTACGCGGAGGCGCTGCGCGTGCTGAACGAGCAGGGCGGCACGCCGGCCTCGATCGACGCGGTGATGCGCGAAGCCGGCGGCTTCCGCATGGGGCCGTTCGAGTTGATGGACCTGATCGGCCACGACGTGAACTTCGCGGTGACCGAGTCGGTGTTCCGCGCGTACTTCAACGATCCGCGCTACACGCCGTCGCTGATCCAGCAGGAGCTCGTGAACGCGGGCTTCCTCGGGCGCAAGTCGGGGCGCGGCTTCTATTCGTATGCGGACGGCGCGACGCCGCCCGCGCCGGAGCTCGAAGCGCCGCGCGACGCGCCGGCCGACGTCGTGCTGTTCGCACAGGACGGCCCGGCCGCCGCGCTGCATGCACGCTTCGCCGAACGCATCGCGGGTGCGCGGCGCGACGGCGCGCATGCGGACGAACTGCTCGCCGTGGCCGGCCGCGCGTCGATCGCGCTGACCGACGGCCGCACCGCGACGGCGCGCGCCGCGCAAACCGGCGTGGCCGATCTCGTGCTCGTCGATCTCGCGCGCGACTACGCGCAGGCCGGGCTGGTCGCGCTGACGCGCGCGCTCCAGTGCGGCGACGCCGCCTATGCCGATGCGGTCGGCCTGTTCCAGCAAGCCGGTTTCCGCGTCGTCGGCGTCGCCGACGTGCCGGGCATGGTTGCGATGCGCACCGTCGCGATGCTCGCGAACGAGGCGGCCGACACGGTCAACCAGGGCGTGTGCTCGCCCGCCGATCTCGATCTCGCGATGGAGAAGGGCGTGAACTACCCGTGCGGCCCGCTCGCGTGGGCCGATGCGATCGGCATCGGCCGCGTGCATCGCGTGCTGTCGAACCTCGCGGCGAGCTACGGCGAGGACCGCTATCGCGTGTCGCCGCGCCTCGCCGCCTTGCACGCGGCCGGCCGCACGTTCCGCTAGCCGGCGGCCGCATCACCCCGATCACGATAACGACATCACTCCACTGGAGGAGCACCCCGATGACTCACCCGACGCATCCCGCCGCCGCCCTCGATCCGATCGAGACCGCCAGCCGCGACGAACTGCAGGCGCTGCAGCTCGAGCGCCTCAAGTGGTCGCTGCGCCACGCGTACGACAACGTCCCGCACTATCGCCGGACGTTCGACGCGGCGGGCGTGCACCCCGACGACCTGAAAACGCTCGCGGATCTCGCGAAATTCCCGTTCTCGACCAAGAACGACCTGCGCGACAACTATCCGTTCGGGCTGTTCGCGGTGCCGCGCGAGCAGGTCGTGCGCGTGCATGCGTCGAGTGGCACGACGGGCAAGCCGACGGTGGTCGGCTACACGGCGCGCGATATCGACACCTGGGCGAACGTGACCGCGCGCTCGATCCGCGCGGCCGGCGGCCGCCCGGGCGACACGCTGCACAACGCGTTCGGCTACGGGCTTTTCACGGGCGGCCTCGGGATTCATTACGGCGCGGAGCGGCTCGGCTGCATGGTCGTGCCGATGTCGGGCGGGCAGACCGAGAAGCAGGTGCAGCTGATCCGCGATTTCGAGCCGAAGATCATCCTGGTCACGCCGTCGTACATGCTGAACCTGATCGACGAGATGGTGCGGCAGGGGATGGACCCGGCCGCGTCGTCGCTGAAGATCGGCATCTTCGGCGCGGAGCCGTGGACGCAGGCGCTGCGCGAGGAAGTGGAGACGCGCGTGGGCATCGACGCGCTCGACATCTACGGGCTGTCGGAAGTGATGGGCCCTGGCGTCGCGTGCGAATGCGTCGAGACGAAGGACGGCCCGGTGATCTGGGAAGACCACTTCTATCCGGAGATCATCGATCCAGTAACCGGTGAAGTGCTGCCGGACGGCAGCGAGGGCGAACTCGTGTTCACGTCGCTGACGAAGGAGGCGATGCCGGTGATCCGCTACCGCACGCGCGACCTCACCGCACTGCTGCCGCCGACCGCGCGCGCGATGCGCCGGCTCGCGAAGATCACGGGCCGCTCCGACGACATGCTGATCGTGCGCGGCGTGAACGTGTTCCCGAGCCAGATCGAGGAAATCGTGGTCGCGCAGCCGAAGCTGTCGGGCCAGTTCCAGGTCACGATCTCGCGCGACGGCCACATGGACCGGCTCGACCTCGCGGTCGAGCTGCGCTCCGAGGCCGTCGCATGCGTGACCGACGGCGAGCGCGCGGCGATCGCGCGCGAGCTGCAGCACCGGATCAAGACGATGATCGGCGTGTCGGCCGGCGTGACGGTGCTCGCCGCCGGCGGCATTCCCGCCACCGCGACCGGCAAGGCCCGGCGCGTGATCGACCGCCGGCAGGCCGCCTGAGTTTCGCCGTTCCCTGTTCTACTCCGAGGAAACCTGTTCGATGGATGGATTGAAGACCCTGGCCGTTGCCGTCGATGCGCGCGGCATCGCGACCGTCGCGCTGCAGCGCGGCGACGTGCTCAACGCGTTCGACGAGACGATGATCGCCGAGCTGACCGACGCGTTCACGACGCTCGGCCGGCGCGACGACGTGCGCGCGATCGTGCTGCGTTCGGACGGCCGCGCGTTCTGCGCGGGCGCCGACCTGCAGTGGATGCAGCGCGCGAGCGCGAACGACGCGGCCGCGAACCTGCGCGACGCCGAGCGGTTCGCGGCGATGATGCGCGCGATCCGGCAGTGCCCGAAGCCGACGGTCGCCCGCGTGCAGGACCACGCGTTCGGCGGCGGCGTCGGCCTGTGTGCGGCCTGCGACATCGTGATCGCGAGCGATCATGCGCGCTTTTCGGTCAGCGAGGCACGGTTCGGGATCCTGCCGTCGGTGATCGGACCGTATCTGGTCGAAGCGGTCGGCCAGCGCCAGGCGCGCCGGCTCGCGCTGACCGCGACGCAGCTCGCGGCCGGCGAAGCCGTCGCGATCGGGCTGATCCACCAGGCCGTGCCGCTCGACGCGCTCGACGCCGCACTCGACAAGACGCTCGCGGAGCTGAGCCGCAACGGCCCGAATGCGCTGATGGAGATCAAGCGCTTTTTCGACGCGATCGGCGAGTACCCGTCGTCGGACGAACGCACGGCGTTCACCGCGCAGACGATCTCGCGCGTGCGGGCCACGCCGGAAGCGAAGGAGGGCTTCGCCGCGTTCTTCGCGAAGCGGCCGCCGGCGTGGGAGCCGGGCACCGACTGAGGCCGACTGAGGCAGTGGCGCGGGCCGCCGGGCCCGGGTCGCGATTTGCGTCTCGGGCGCGGGCGCTTGCTCTACAATGCGTGACCTCCGGCGCGCCGCCGGCCCCAGCCCTGATCGTTTCCTCGCCCCGATGATCGTCGACCGCCTTATCTCCGAGATCCTGTTCGGCTTTACCGGCCTGATCGGCATCATCAATCCGATCGGCATTGCGTTCCTGTTTCTCGAACGCACCGAGGCGCTGACCGAGCACGAACGGAACCTGCTCGCGAAGAAGGTGGCGTTCAACGCCTTCATCGTGTTGCTGGTCGCGTTCTTCGCCGGCACGCCGGTGCTGCATTTCTTCGGGATCTCGATGGAAGCGCTGCGGATCGGCGGTGGCTTCGCGGTGGCCGTCGCGGGCTGGCAGATGCTGAACGAGCCGGACGGGCCGGGCGGCGGCGACACGCCGGTCAAGCCGATCGACGCGAACGCGATCATGACCCGCGCGTTCTTCCCGCTGACCGTGCCGCTGACGGTCGGCCCCGGTTCGATCGCCACCGCGATCGCGCTGAACGCGAACCGCACGCACAAGCTGTCGGAATTCATGCTGTCGAGCATCGTGTCGATCGCGGTCTCCGCGCTCGTCGCGGTCGTGATCTGGCTGACCTACAGCCGCGCCGCGCTGCTGTCGCGCTATCTCGGCATCGAAGGCACCAAGGTCGCGAAGCGCGTGTCCGCGTTCCTGCTGCTGTGCATCGGCGTGCAGATCATGCTGACCGGGTTCTCCGAGTTCCTGCGGCCGCTCGCCGACCAGATCAAGTAATCCGTTCTTTCTTCGACGTGTGACCCGGCCCGGCCCCGCGCGATGCGTGTGGGTCGCGGGTTGCGTTCGTCTTTCGTCGGTTCGACCCGATCCAACTCGGCGGCGCCCGAGCGTGCCGAGACGCGCCGACACACGTTTGCGCGCCGCGGGATACCATGCGACGTCCGGCGGGATGCACGCCCCGGCGTTCGTGCGCGGTGCACCGACGCGCGGCGCGCATCCGGCCGCAACCCCACTTCAATGACGAGGCGAGCGATGGAATACGTGAAATTCGGGTCGACCGGGATGGACGTGTCGAAGCTGGTGCTGGGCTGCATGACGTTCGGCGAGCCGTCGCGCGGCACGCATCCGTGGACACTGCCGGAAGCGGAAAGCCGCCCGATCCTCCAGCGCGCGATCGAGGCCGGCATCAATTTCTTCGATACCGCGAACATGTATTCGGACGGCACGTCGGAAGAGATCGTCGGCCGCGCGCTGCGCGACTTCGCGAAACGCGACGACGTCGTGATCGCGACCAAGGTGTTCTACCGGATGCGGCCGGGGCCGAACGGCGCGGGGCTGTCGCGCAAGGCGATCATGACCGACATCGACCAGAGCCTGAAGCGGCTCGGCACCGACTACGTCGACCTGTACCAGATCCACCGCTGGGATTACGGCACGCCGATCGAGGAGACGCTCGAGGCGCTGCACGACGTCGTGAAGGCCGGCAAGGCGCGCTACATCGGCGCGTCGTCGATGTTCGCGTGGCAGTTCGCGAAGGCGCTGCACACGTCGACGCAGAACGGCTGGACCCGCTTCGTCAGCATGCAGAACCACGTGAACCTGCTGTATCGCGAGGAGGAGCGGGAGATGCTGCCGCTGTGCGAGGCCGAGGGCATCGCGGTGATTCCGTGGAGCCCGCTCGCGCGCGGCCGGCTGACGCGCAACTGGGACGAGTCGTCCGGCCGGCAGCAGAGCGACGACGTCGGCCAGCGGCTCTATGACGCGACGGCCGATGCCGACCGCGCGATCGTCGAGGCCGTCGCGGCGATTGCCGCCGCGCGCAACGTGCCGCGTGCGCAGGTCGCGCTCGCATGGGTCGCGCACAAGCGCGGCATCACCGCGCCGATCGTCGGCATCTCGAAGCCGCATCATCTGGACGATGCGCTCGGCGCATTGGAACTGAAGCTGACGGAAGAGGAAATCGCGGCGCTCGAAGGCCCGTACGTGCCGCACGCGGTGGCCGGTTTCAACTGATTTCAACCGGGCGAAACCGGCAGGCGCCGGCGCCGTACGCGGCGCTCAGCGCGCGGCGGCGAGCATCGGGTACGTGAACAGCCCGAAGTGGATCACGTTCAGCCCCGCGTGCGCGAGCGCGGACGCGAGCAGCCCGCCGCGCCGCCATGCAAGGCCGTAACCGATGCCGGCCACCGTGCCGAGCACGATCCAGTGCCAGCCGCCGGCCGCGTGCGCGGCGCCGAACAGCAGCGCGCCGATCGCGAGCGCGACCCACGGCCCCCAGCCGAAGCGGCCGAGCACGCGCGTGAGGCCGCCTTGCACGTAGCCGCGGAACAGCGCTTCCTCGGCGAGCGTGACGAGCAGCACGTTGTTGACGAGCCACATCCAGCCCGACGCCGGCCATTTCGGCGCCCAGCCGACCATCCCGAACGCGAGCGCGCCGACCAGGCAGACGGCGGCCGTTGCGATGCACGCTATGACACCGGTGCGCAGCGCGCGCGCCGGCGGGACGTCGGGCATGACCCACGGCAGCACCCACAGCAGCCACAGGCCGACCAGCGGCTTGTCGAAATTCAGGTACATCGTGAACGGCGCGGCGTCCGGCGTGAAGCGCGTCGGCTCGATCACGCGTGGATTATGGAAGCCGGGAATCAGGTGCAGGCTCAGCGCGATCGCGAGCGCGGCAAACACGACGTGTGCGGCGATCCGCACCGCGAGCGGGCGGCTTGGGGCGACACCCCAGGCGGCGGCCACGAGCAGCGCGAGCGGCGCGAGCACGATCGGAGAAAGCTTGCCGACTGCCAGCGCGCCGGCATAGCCGAGCGCCGCGACTGCGATGCTCGGGCCGTGCAGCGGACGCAGCCACGCGAATGCGGCGGCAGCGAATAGCGCGAGGCAGATCGTGGCACACGGGAGAAGCGAAAGAGACATGGGGCGATGCATGGGTCGAACGAGACGCCGCGCATCATACCCCAGCGACCGTGACGTGCGGCCGGGCAGGCTGGCGCTCAGCGGCCGGCGATCTCGGTGACGCCGTCGCGGGTCGGGATGTCGACGCTGTTGCGATCGCGCATCCGCCGCCGGTACCAGAAGGTCCACAGCAGGAGCGTGCCGAACACGGTGTAACCCATGATCGGCGACACGACGAGCACGCGCTCGACGGGCCACGCGACGACCATCCACAGGCGCAGCAGCATCTCCAGCGTCATGCATGCGCCCCACACGAAGGTCATCAGCCGGAGCATCTGGCGCAGCCCCGGCTGCTCGGCCCACACCGTCTCGAAACGCGCGGCGCCGCCGGCCATCTCGCGGGCGACCGTCGCGCGGGTGAGGTAGAAGATCAGCGGGCGATCGCGGAACAGCGACAGCAGGAACACGACGCCGATCGCGCCGGACGCGAGCGATTCGCGCATCAGCAGCGTGCGCGCGCTGCCGCCGAGCGCCATGCCGGCGATCGACAGCGCGATGCCGAGCAGCACGACGGCGGCCACCGCATCGACGCGGCGCGAGCGGATGAATTCGACGATGGACCAGACGATGGGCGGAATCGCGGAAGCGTACAGCGCGCCGGTTTCGCCGAAATACGGATGCGCGACCCGGTAGGCGACCCAGGGCAGCGCCAGGTTGACGAAGAGTTCGAGGATCAGGCCGGCTCGTCGTTTCACGGAAGCGGGCGCGCGGGTGGCGCGCGGGGCGGTGAGGTCGGTTCGAGTATATCGAAGTCGGACCCCGCGCGCCGCACCCGGCGCCGTTGTGCATGCACCGAATCCGGGCGGGCGCGCGGGCCGGGCGGACGGCGAGTCGCGCCAAGGCTACCGAGGGGCCGCTTGCGGCCGCCCGGCACCGCGTACGGCCGTCACGCGGCGATCATCGCCCGCTTGCCCGGTCGCGCGTTCGTCAGGCCGTCGCGGGCTGGACGATGATCTTCACGTTCCGGTCCTTGTGGTTGACCAGCTCCTGGAAGCCGTGCGTGACGATATCGCCGAGCGCGATCCGCCCGGTGATCAGCGGCTGCACGTCGATGCGGCCGTCCGCGATGAAGCGGATCACGTCCGCGAATTCGCCGTTGTATGCGAGCGAGCCGATCACTTCCTTCTCGGTCGACACGATGTCGAAGAAGTTGAACGACGTCGGCTCCTCGAAGATGCCGACCATCACCGACTTGCCGGCCTTGCGGATCACGTCGATCGCGAGCTGCGCGGTGGCCGTGTGCCCGATGCACTCGAACGACACGTCGGCGCCGTAGCCGCCCGTCAGCGCCTTGATTTCCGCGACCGCGTCCGACGCCTTCGGATCGATCACGACCGTTGCGCCGACCTCCAGCGCCTTCTGCTTGCGCGCGGCCGACATTTCCAGCGCGATCACGCGCCCGGCGCCCGCGGCCTTCGCGCACATGATCGTGCACAGCCCGATCGTGCCGGCGCCGACCACGACGACGGTCTGGCCGACGATGTTGCCGGCCTTCTTCACCGCGTGCAGCCCGACCGCGAGCGGTTCGATCAGCGCGCCGGCCTCGGTCGGGAAGTTCTCGGGCAGCTTGTACAGCAGCTCGGCCGGTACGTTCACGTATTCGGCGAACGCGCCGTTGTTCATCAGCCCGGTGAACGCGAGGTTCTCGCAGATGTTGTACAGCCCATGCTTGCAATACCAGCAGGTGCCGCAATGCTGGCACGCGTCGGCCGTCACGCGGTCGCCGATGGCGAAACCCGTCACGCCCGCGCCGAGCGCCGCGATTTCGCCGCTGAACTCGTGGCCGAGGATGCACTGGCCTTTCAGGCCTGTCAGCGGGTGGGGCGCGTCGACCGGGATGAACACCGGCCCGGCGACGTATTCGTGCAGGTCGGAGCCGCAGATGCCGCACCAGTGCACGCGGATCTGGACCCAGCCGGCCGGCGGGTGCGCCGGAACGGGAACCTCTTCGACGCGGATGTCGTTGCGGCCATGCCAGACGGCGGCCTTCATGCTGGGTGCGGTGTTCGGTGCCGGTGTGCTCACGTTGCTGTCTCCGTCAGGTTGTCGTCGGACGCGCGGCAAGCGGCCGGTGCGTCCGTCGCGCGATTGCGCGAGCGATCGATATGCAGGAACGGGGCCAGCTCGAATCGGCGTTTGCGTGGCTTGCAAGTCGGGGCGGTGGTGTGCGGTGCAGCAGGTGGGTCTTGCCTTGGCATCCGGCGCTGTCGCGAGAATTGCTCGCGGAATTTGCTGCAATTGCGATGACGTGGTTCGCGTGAGACGCCGGGACATTTGTCTCAGCCGTTTGAGACGAAATGCGAGACGGGTGGCTCGGCGGCGGGCTCCGTCGCATGCCGTTATGCCAGCCCATTGTGCCAATCAGCGAAACGCATCGTTGCGCACATTCCGCTTTACTTGAAGTTAACTTCAATTTGTATCATCTGCGGCAGCCCGATCGCGCGCGGTGCGCGGCCCCGTGTCAATTTCAACGGAATGTCGTCAAGCATGCCGAACTTCATCGAAAGCCTGATCTGCGAATACGTGTCGTATCACATGCTGGTAGCCGATGAGCGGGACGTCATGCCGTCGGCGAGCGACGATCGCGTACCGGGGCCGGAGCCTGTCGCGGCCGGCGTTTCACCGTTGCGGCCGCAACTGTTCGTCACGGTCCTGGAGGCCGGCGACAACGGCTTGCTGGTGCGCTGGAGCGAAAGCGGGCGCTGTCATTACGGCGAGCAGCGCTGGCGCTTGCACGCCGCATCGCAGCCGGGCCGCTGCGCGATCTCGGGGCAGCCGATCGAGCCGGGCGAGCCGGTGTACCGGCCGGTGCGGCGGCCGGTGCCCGTCAACGGCGACGAGATGATCCACCCCGCGTCGGTGCCGGACGCGGCCGGCATCGTGCGTCACGTTGCGCCGGCCCGCGGCGAGGCGGCGGACCCGGTCGACGTCCTCGGCTGAACGCGGCCGGTTGCCCCTGCGCGTTACTTGAGATCCTTCCGGTACTGGATGAACCCCGCGTTGTTCGCGAGCTTGTCGTACAGCGCGCGGGCGGCCGTATTGGTTTCGTGCGTGAGCCAGTACACGCGGCTCGCACCGGCTTCGCGGGCCCGCTCGTACACGGCCTCGATCAGCGCGCCGCCGGCGCCTTGCCCGCGCGCGTCGGCCGCCGTGAACAGGTCCTGCAGGTAGCAGTACGGCCCTTCGGTCCAGCACGAGCGGTGGTAGATCGCGTGCACGATGCCGATCAACGCACCCGACGCGTCGAATGCGCCGAGCACGAACATCGGTTCGGCGGGATCCATCAGGCGCGCCCACGTCGTCGCGAACACGGCGTCGCTCAGCGCGGTGTCATAGAACTTCTGATAACCCTGCCACAGCGGGCGCCACGCGGCTTCGTCGGCGGCGACGAGCGGCCGGACCGTGACGCGCGTCGCGTCGTTCGCACGGCCGGCCGCGTCGCGGGCACGCGCCTGCGCGTGGCGGATCGCGACGAGCGACTCGCGCTGCGCGCCGCCGGCGTCGAAGTTCTCCGGCGCGAGCCACGCTTCGAACGCGGCGCGCACGGCCGGCCATTCGCCGTCGACGATCGAGAACCAGGCGGTGTCGCGATTGCGTCCCTTGTAGATGATCGCCTGCCGGAACGTGCCTTCGTAACGGAAGCCGAGCCGGGCGGCGGCCTTGCGCGACGGCTCGTTCAGGTCGTCGCACTTCCATTCGTAGCGCCGGTAGCCGAGCGTGTCGAACGCGTACTTCATCAGCAGGTACTGCGCTTCGGTCGAAATCGGCGTGCGCTTGAGCAGCGGCGAGAACGTGACGGAGCCGACCTCGATCACGCCGTTGGCCGGGTCGATGCGCATCAGCGCGAGCGTGCCGACCGCGCGGTTCGTCGCGCGGTCGATCACCGTGTAATGCAGCGGATCGGCGCTCGTCGCCGCGCCGCGCGCGTAGTCGCGGTAGCTCGACTCGTCGGCGTACGGGCCGTGCGCGAAATAGGTCCAGTCGGCGCCGTCGGGCGCCTGCGCGTACGCGGCGTACAGGTCGGCGGCATGGCGGTCGGCGTCGAGCGGTTCGAGGCGGCAGTAGCGGCCCTCGAGCACGATGCGCTCCGGGCGCGGGCGCGCGGACCAGTCGGGAACGGGGCGGCCGATCGGCTGCTGGAAGTCGTTGGTGAGCGTGGACAAGGTCGATCTCGCTTCGGTTGGCGGCCGGCGACATGCCGGCATGCAGACGATCGTAGTCCCGGCGAGGTACCATGAGAAGCGCCAGGCGACGATGAATTTATGGTGCCACGGAGGTGCCGCAGTGGCGCCATGTCGGTGTCCGCTACGGTGCCGTGATTGCGCCGCGATCGCCGCGGCATGCCCCGAGACCTCCACGCCGCCATACGCTGATGACGACAACCCTTCCTTCCGGCACCGCGCCGGTAATGCCGCTCGACGCGCCGCTCGCGCGCACGGCCGGTGCGCCTTCGTTGCAGCGGCAATTGCTGCGCCGCGTGCGCGACGCGATTCTCGGCGGCGCGATGCCGGCCGGCACGCGGCTGCCCGGCACGCGCGCGCTGGCCGAGACGCTCGGCGTGTCGCGCAACACGACGGCGGCCGTCTACGAGCAGCTCGTCGCCGAAGGCTTCCTGCAATCCGATCGTCGCGGCACGCGCGTGGTGGGCCTGTCGCGGCCGGCGCCGCCGCGCCGGCGGGCCGCGCCGCCGGTCGTCGCGCAACGGCTCGGCCGGATGCGTCCGAGCCTGATCGGTACCGGCGAGTCGGACGCCTTTCGGCCGGGCGTGCCCGCGCTGTCGCATTTCCCGATCGATGCGTGGCGGCACGCGATCGACCGCGCGCTGCGCCGCGCCGGCCGCGACCTGCTCGCGTACGGCGACCCGCTCGGCGAGCGCGCGCTGCGCGAGTCGATCGCGCGCCATCTGGCCGTGACGCGCGGCGTGCGCTGCGATCCCGAGCAGATCGTGATCACCGAAGGCGCACAGGGCGCGATCGCACTGTGCGCGCAGCTGCTGACGAATCCCGGCGATACGGTCTGGGTCGAGGAACCCGGCTATCGCGGCGCGCGCACCGCGATGCAGGCGGCCGATCTCGATGTCGTGCCGATGCCGGTCGACGCGGAGGGGCTGCGCGCGGAAGACGCGGACTGGCGCGAACGGACGCCGCGGCTCGTCTATACGACGCCGTCGAACCAGTTTCCGACCGGCGCGGTGCTGTCGATTTCGCGCCGGCTCGCGCTGATCGACGCCGCGCGCCGGCATCGCGCATGGATCATCGAGGACGACTACGACAGCGAGTTTCGTCACACCGGCGAGCCGATCGGCGCGTTGCAGGGGCTCGCGGCCGATTCGCCGGTCGTCTATCTCGGCTCGTTCAGCAAGACGATGTTTCCGGCGCTGCGGATCGGTTTTCTCGTGCTGCCCGACGCGCTGCTGGCCGCGGTGCGGCCGGCGCTGCCGGAGATGCTGCGCGGCGGGACGCGCCACGTGCAGCTCGCGCTCGCCGATTTCATCGAGTCGGGGGAGTACGGGCGGCATCTCGGGCGGATGCGCCGGCTGTATCGCGACCGGCGGCGCGCGCTGCTCGCCGCGCTGGACGACGCGTTCACCGCGCCGCATCAGGTGGAGGGCGGGCCGTGCGGGCTGCATCTGGCGCTGCGGCTGCCGGCGCGCTATCGCGACCGCGCGATCGTCGAAGCGGCGCGCGAGCATGGGATCGGGCCGTTTCCGCTGTCGGGGTTTTCGCTCCACGCGACGTCGGCGGCCAACGGGCTCGTGCTCGGGTTCGGCAATACGTCGGCCGATGCGTTCGCGCCGATGCTGCGGACGCTGTCGGCGATCGCGCATCGGGTCGCGGGGGATTGAATAGCGGGTGGTCGGCCGGCACAACGGCCGCGTGATGCCACTGGAAGCAGGGCAGCGACACGCGTTCCTTGTAGTCGGCGATCGCCTCGGTCGCGATCGCGACAGGGTGCGGATTGCCGAACGGCAGATCGCGGAGTCGAGCCGCAAGCGGCCCGCGGGCGGTGTGCCGGCCCGCGCGTGACGTGACGCCGCTTACCGCACGCGTTCCGCGCGAATGATCCGGCGCGCGGCCACCAGGCTCAAGGCGAGCAACACCGCGACATATGCGACCACCGCACCCCATGCGCCGTGCTGCCACACCGTGCCGCCGGCCGAACCCAGCACGCTCGACCCGAGGTAATAGGCCAGCAGATACAGCGACGCGGCGTGCCCTTTCGCCGATCCGGCAAGGTGCCCGACCCAGCCGCTCGCGACCGCATGGGCGACGAAGAAGCCGATCGTGATCAGCACGATCCCGACGATGATCGCGAAGAGCGAATGCGACAGCGTCAGCGCGAGGCCGGCCGTGAACACGAGAATGCCGCTGACGAGGACGGGCGCGCGCCCAAGCCGATCGGCGAGGGCGCCCGCGCTCGACGACGACACCATCCCGAACAGGTAGGCGCCGAAGATCAGCCCGCACGCGGTCGCGCTCAGGTTGAACGGCGCGGCCGTCAGCCGGAACCCGGCGTAGTTGTACACCGTCACGAACGAGCCCATCACGAGAAAGCCGATCGCGAACACGAACGGAAGCCGCGCGTGATGCAGTTGCGCGTTCCATAGCCGCAGGTGATGGCGCAGCGTCAGGTCGGTTCGCTTCACGAAACGCCGCGATTGCGGCAGCAGCATCACGAATGCGATCGCCGCGACGAGGTCGACGACGCCGATCGTCAGCATCGCGGTGCGCCACGAGAAGTACTCTTCGAGCGCGCTCATCCCGATCCGCCCGATCATGCCGCCGAACGCGGTGCCGCCGACATAGAGCCCCATCGACAGCCCGAGCCCGTCGGGCGCGATTTCCTCGGCGAGATAGGCCATCGCCACCGCCGGGACGCCGCCAAGCGCGAAACCCTCGAGCGCGCGCCAGATCAGCAGCAGGTTCCAGTTCGGTGAAATCGCCGCCAGCACGTTGAACAGCGCGGCCAGCGTCATCGACGCGAACATCAGCCCACGCCGCCCGACGCGTTCGGACAGCGCGCCGGCGCACAGGATCGAGACCGCCAGCAGCCCGGTCGACAGCGACAACGACAGCGAGCTCGACGCCGCGCCGATATGGAACTCGCGCGCGAACGCGGGCAGCAACGGCTGCACGCAGTACAGCAGCGAGAAGGTGGAAAAGCCGGCCAGGAAGAGCGCCAGCGCGATGCGCTTGTAGGCCGCCGAGCGCGGCGACACGCCGGCGGGCAGCGCATCCGGCGTGACATTCGGGATGCGGGTCGCGGCAGGCGGAATCGCAGGGGAAGACATGGTTTGCACCTGATTGTCCAGGGAATACCCCGAATTCTTGCGCACGGTCATACATATGTCCAATATATGAAAGAAACCGTAGCGATACGTTTTACGATTGACCGGGATGCGCACGTCGCGCTTCCCTCCACCCCGGGATCACCTCGCACATGGAACTTCGGCATCTCCGATACTTTCTGGCCGTGGCCGCCACGTCGAACTTCACGAAGGCCGCGGAAACGCTCGGCATGGGACAGCCGCCGCTGAGCCAGCAAATCAAGGCGCTCGAAAGCGAACTCGGCGTGGAACTGTTCAAGCGGACCGCACGCGGCGCCGAATTGACCGTTGCCGGCGAGGTGTTCGCGGAAGAGGCGCGGCGCGTGCTCGACGATGCCGAGCGCGCGGCACGCGCGGCAAAGCGGGCCGCGCGCGGGGAAATCGGGCAGCTTCGCGTGGGTTTTACCGGCACGGCGGCGTTCAATTCGAAAGTGGCCGACCTGATTCGCCGCTTTCGCGAAGCGTTTCCGGACGCCGAGCTGACGTTGCAGGAGGCGACGTCCGGCGTGCTGCTCGAGGCGCTGGAGGCCGGGCGGCTCGATGTCGCGATCGTGCGCCCCGAGCGGCGTATCGCCGACACGTTGGTGGCGGCGGACTGGGACGAGGAACCGATGTTCGTCGCGTTGCCGGTCGCGCATCGGCTCTCGCAGCGGCGTCGGATCGATCTGGCGGAACTGACCGACGAAGCGTTCGTGCAGGTGCCGCGGGAAGCCGGCAGCGCGCTGTTCGACGACATCGTCGCCGCGTGCAATGCCGCCGGGTTTCAACCGCGGATGGCGCAGCCCGCGCCGCAGATCACGTCGGCGGTGACGCTCGTCGCGGCCGGGCTCGGCGTGTCGATCGTGCCGAAGGCGATCACGCAGGTGCAGGTCGCGGGCGTCGTGTATCGGCCGGTCGCCGGCGATGGTTTGCGCGCGAGGCTCGCGATCGCGTCGCGACGCGATGATCCGTCGGCAGTGGTGCGCAATTTTCTGGCGCTTGCGTGGTAGCGCGGGACGGTGGCGCGCGATCTATCGCGGCCGCGCGCCTCGCATGCAATGTGTGGTGAATATTCCGATTGACGAACCGCGAAACTTGTCCGGAACGAACGCCGGGGCGGTTTTGCCGCCATTCGACCGCTGGCATGCGGGTTTCCGAATCGTATATGGCCGACGCGGTGTGGACTATAAATGGATGCGTGTACCGGCGCCTGCCGGGCGTCCGCGTGTCTCGCGCGAGACGTCGCCGCGACTGCCGGGGGAGGTGCACCGTGGTTCGCCAGACGCTTGCTCGCGCCGTGCTTCGCACCGCGTTGATCGGGGGCGTATTCGCCGGCATTTTGTCGTCGTCGCCGCCCACCCGTGCCGGGACCGTCGCGACGCCCGCCCCACCGCCTGTCATGAAAAGCAGGCCCGCCACGCCCGCCACACGGGCTTACTCGGCGCCGGTCGACTTCCCGGCGATCGTCGACCGCTACGGCCCGGCGGTCGTGACCATCATGACCACCGGCCCCGACCAGCAGCCCGGTGGCCCGGCCTTCGCGATCCTCGAACCCGACGATCCGCTCGCCGGGTTCTTCCGCCGCGGTGCGCAGCCGCCTGCGCCTCCGCCTCCGCTCATGCCCGGGCAGGGCCCGCAGGCGCCGTTGCCCGATACGTCGCCGCGCGCGATCGCGGGCAGCGGCTCGGGCTTCATCGTCAGCCCCGACGGGCTGATCCTGACGTCCGCGCATATCGTCGCCGACGCGACCGACGTCACGGTGCGACTGGCCGATCGTCGTGACCTGAAGGCGACCGTGCTGGCCGTCGATCCGCAGAGCGACGTCGCGGTGCTGCGCGTCGACGCGACGAAGCTGCCGTTCGTGCGCATCGGCGATTCGGCGCGGGTGCGCGCCGGCGAACCGGTGATGACGATCGGCGCGCCGGACGGCTCGGGCAATACGGTCACGGCCGGCATCGTCAGCGCGACGGCGCATCCGCTGCCGGACGGCAGCGCGTTTCCTTTCTTCCAGACCGACATCGCGGTGAATCCCGACAACTCGGGCGGCCCGGTGTTCAACCGTGCGGGCGAGGTGATCGGCATCGCGGTGCAGGTCTACACCGGCGCCGACCGCTACGCGAGCACGACGTTCGCGATCCCGATCGCGTTCGCCATGAAGGTGCGTGCGCAAGCGCTGGCGCAGATGCGGACCAACGCGCAGGCGCAGCGCATGTCGTCCGTGTCGTCCGGCAACGCGCTGGGCGTCGACGTACAGGATGTCGGCGCCGGGTTGGCCGCCGCGTTCGGGCTGCCGCGTCCGGTGGGCGCGCTCGTCAACGGCGTCGATCCCGGCTCGCCGGCCGCCGCGGCCGGCGTGAAGCCCGGCGACGTGATCGTGCAGTTCGGCGACAAGCCGATCGGCCAGGCTGCCGAGCTGAACGACCTGGCCGCCGCGTTGCCGCCTGGCGGGAAGGTGCCGCTGCGGCTGATCCGCAACCGCACGCCGATGCGGCTGACGGTCACGGGAGCGGCGACCGGTGATGCGATCGACACCGCGACTTACAACGCGACCTACAACGCACCCGCGACGGGCAGCGCAGGCCCGGTCGGTACTGCCGGCGCCGCCGGCGTGGCGATGGCCGCCGCACGGCCGGCCGATGGCGGCGATCGGCTCGGACTGACGATGCATCCGCTGAGCGATGCCGAACGGCGTTCGACCGGGCTCGCGGTCGGGATGATGGTGGATGCGGTGCACGGGCCGGCCGCGCGCGCGGGCATCCGGCCGGGAGATGTCGTGCTGGAACTCAACGACACGCTGCTCGAAACGCCGGAAGACGTGCCGGCGCTCGAAGCGAGCGGCGGCGTGATCGCGGTGCTGATCCAGCGCGAGAACGCGCGCAAGTTCGTGTCCGTGCGAGCGCGGTAGGGCGTTGACGGGAGCGCGGGCGTGCGCCTAACATCGTCCGACATCGCTGCCCGTGTTTCGGGCGTTCAGGAGCCATCCGGCATGAAAGCGGCAAACTTCAACGTGGTAGTACGCAGGCGCAGGGTCCGGTAGCGGCACCGCGCCGGCACCCATGCGCCCCCGACTTGCTCGGGGGTTTTTTTTGCATTGCGCACGGCCCCGCGGCACGTGCGAGGAGGGCTTCCGCTTGCAACCGAACCTGCCGATCGCTTCCGAACCGGCTTCGCCCCGACACGCGACGCTGATCCTGTTGTGCGCGTTCTCCGTGCTGCCGTTGAGCATGTTGCTGCCGTCGCTGCCTGCGATCGCGCGCGACCTGCACGCCGACTACGGGCTCGTCGCGCTCGCGCTCGGCGGGTACGCGGCGGTTGCCGCGTCGCTCGAGTTCGTGATGGGGCCGTTGTCGGACCGGTTCGGGCGACGGCCGATCATGCTGGCGAGCCTCGGTGTCTTCACGCTCGGGTCGCTGGGTTGCGCGATGGCGACCGATATCCGTATGTTCCTCGCGTGCCGGCTGATGCAGGCGGCGATCACGTCGGTCTATCCGGTGTCGATGGCGACGCTGCGTGACACCGCCGGCGGCGAACGCGCGGCGAGCCGCATCGGCTATGCGGCGATGGCGGCCGCGTTCGCGCCGATGATCGGCCCGACGCTCGGCGGCGCGCTCGATCAGACGGTCGGCTGGCGGTCGAGTTTCTGGCTGCTCGGCGCGGCCGGTATCGCGCTGCTCGGCTGGTGCGGGTTCGATCTCGCGGAAACCCATACGAAGCGCGCCACCACGCTTGCGCATCAGCTTCGCGCGTATCCGGCGCTGCTGCGTGCGCGCCGCTTCTGGGCGTATGCGCTTTGCATGGCCTTTTCGACCGGCGCGTTCTACGCGTTCCTGGCCGGCGCGCCGCTCGCCGCGCAAGCGAAGTTCGGCATCCCACCGGCGGAAATCGGCTTGTACATGGGGACGATCACGGCCGGCTTCGTGTGCGGCAGCTTTCTGGCCGCGCGTCACGCGCACCGCTATCCGCTCGCCGCGACGATCCTGTGCGCACGCGTGATCGCCTGCATGGGGCCGGTGATCGCGCTCGCGCTGTTGTTTGGCGGTGCGACGCACGCGATCGCATGGTTCGGGCCGTGCGTGCTGATCGGCGTCGGCAACGGGCTGTCGAATCCCGGTGCGCATGCCGGCGCGATGTCGGTGCGGCCGGACCTGGCCGGTAGCGCATCGGGGCTGGTCGGGGCGATGACGATCGCGGGCGGAGCCGCACTGTCGTCGCTGACGGGCGCGGTGCTGACCGTGCGCAACGCGGGTTATGCGCCTTTGGTCGTGATGTTGCTGTCCGCGGCAATCGCGTTGGCGGCGGCGGGGTGCATCCGAATCTTCGACGCACGCGAACAGGATGCGTGATCGACGGCACGCATGAACGGCATGCCCATCCGGCGCGATGGCTTCGCCGCCCGGATCGGCAGGGATCGACGCAACGGCCGTCGGATGGACGTCGCGTCGCGTGGGCCTGGAGTTCCCCTTACGGCTTCGCCCCCATCACGAACTCGAACGTCGCCACCCCATCGACGCCGCCCGTCACGCTATCGCCCGGCTGCAGCGCGCCGACGCCCGCCGGCGTGCCGGTGAAGATCAGGTCGCCGGCCTTCAGCTCGACCGAGCGCGACACGTACGCGATCACGTCCGGCACGGCCCAGATCATGTCGGCGAGATCGCCTTGCTGGCGCGTTTCGCCGTTCACCGCGAGCCAGATCCGCCCGCTTGCCGGATGGCCGGTGACGCTCGTCGAGCGCAGTGCGGTCACGGGGCCCGACGCGTCGAAGCCCTTCGCCCAGTCCCACGGCCGGCTCAGTTTCTTTGCGTCGGCCTGCAGGTCGCGGCGCGTGAGGTCGACGCCCACGCCGTAGCCCCACACGTGCGACAGCGCATCGGCCGGGTCGATTGACCGGCCGTCCTTGCCGATCGCGACGACCAGCTCGATTTCGTGATGCAGGTCGCTGGTCAGCGGCGGATACGGGACGGTGCCGCCGGCCGGGACGATCGCGTCGGCCGGCTTCATGAAGAAGAACGGCGGTTCGCGGTCGGGATCGGCGCCCATTTCGCGAGCGTGATCGGCGTAGTTGCGGCCGACGCAGAACACGCGGCGCACCGGAAAGCGCGCGGACGACTGATCGACTTCGACGGAAGGACGCTCGGAAGCGTCGATGACGTATGCGGACATCGGATGGCCTCGTTCGATGGAAAGACGGATGCCGCCGCCCGCGCAATGCGCCGCGGGCCGGCATGCATGGAACGATACCCGACGCATGCGCGCCCGGATGCGACGCAACTGCGTTTTAACCGGACAAATCTACGCGTCGCCGGCCACCGGCGCCGTGTCGGCGTCCGGCAACGCGGCGTTGGCGTCCCGGTACGCCTTCGGCGACACGCCGACCCGCGCGCGGAAGCGCCGCGCGAAATACCCTTCGTCGCGGAAGCCGACCGAGCGCGCGATGTCCGCGATGCGGCGGCTCGTATGCGCGAGCAACGATTGCGCGAGCGCGATCCGGCGCTCGGTCACGAGGTCGGTGAAGGTGCTGCCGGTTTCCTTGCGCACGAGGTGCGCGAGGTAGTTCGGCGACAGGAACGCGGCCTCGGCGGTGGCCGCGAGCGTCAGGTCCTCGCGGGTCAGGTTCGCGCGCACATGGCGCAGCACGCGCGCGAGTGCGTCGCGCCGGCCCGCGCGCTGGGCGCCGCGCTGTGCGAGCTTGTCGAGCGCACCCGCGTACTGCGTGCAGACGAGCCCGATCAACTGCAGCAGGTAGCCGCGCAGCAGCGTCGTCGAGCCGAAGGTGCGCACGCGATCGGCGTCGAGCATGCAGAGCGCGAGGCGGCGCGCCTCGTCGAACGCGTCGCCGGTCAGGATGAAGTCGAGATGCTCCTGGAAGCGGAACGGCGTCAGCTCGGGAAAGCGGTGCGCGGGGACGTCCTCGAGATCGAGCGGATCGACGTCGAGATCGGCGCGCAGGAACGTCTGGCTGAAGTTGATCACGATGAAGTGCGCGCCGTCCGGATGCGGAATCAGGTGCTCGCGGTGCGGCAGCACGAACGCGAGCGCGCCGCGCGGAAACGGCCGCGTGACGCCGCCGATCCGCTGCTCGGTGTCGCCGCCGAGGTTGAACTGGATCTGGAAATACGCGTGACGGTGCGGCTCGGTGATCGCCTGGCGCGACGTCTGGTCGCGGATGTAGAAATCGAGCCGGTCGCTGCGTTCGGGCATCCCGTACAGGCGCGGCGGGGCGGTGGAGGGCATGAAGGATTCTGCTGTTCGTGACGCGGTTGAGCCGCGATGGTACAGCGAACCGCGCGCGGCCGGAATCCGCTGGCGATCCGTGCGGGCTGGTCGGATGGCGGGGCGCTCGGCGCGGCGACGGCGAATTACGTTGCCGGATGAAAGCCGAGGTAGCGGCAGCGGGCGCCGGCCTCGTCGTTCGCGAGCCGGCTGGATGCGCCGACCGAGCGCAGCGTGTCGGCAGTCGCGGTGCGATTCGTCAGCAGCGTCCAGGCCGGAGCCGCGCGATCGTCGGCCGCCACCTCCTCTGCCGCCGTGTATGGATCGGGCAGCGCGCTCAGTTCGGACAGCAGCCTGTCGGCGGGCGGCGCATGAATCGCGAAGCCTTCGTTCGCGACGGCCGCCGCATCGATGCCGAGCGCCGCACACAGTCGCGCGCGCAGCGGCGTCTCCGCCGCGCTTGCTTCCCGCGAGCGCGCGATGTTCTCGTGCGTTTGCACATCGATGATCGTTCCGTGGCGGGCGAGCGGCGCGTGCTGCCACGCGTCCGGCGGGCACTGCTTGCCGTCCGGCATCAGCGGCACGAACGGATTGACCTCGGCCGGGTAGATCCGGCACACCAGCGGGCGTTCGTCGTAGATGCCGCAGCGCAGGTCGTCGCGCAGGTTCGGGCACGGCCCCGCATGCGACGCGGTGAGGATGGCGGTGACCCGTATCGGCAGCGTGCCGCTGAGCGCGGGCGACGAACGTGCCCGCTTGTACGCGGCGAGCGCGTCGTCGGCGGCCGGTTCGACGGGCCACGGCATGGCGTCGCACAGCAGCTCCACGTGGCCGCCGCGCCGCAGCCACGCGATGGCCTCGGCGATGGTCAGCGGAATGCGCAGGTCGTGGCAGCAGCGGCCGCAGCCGGTGCATGAAAAATCGATGTCGTTCTGATTCATGTCGATGGGAGGCGCGGTGCGAGTGGCTGTCGTCAGGCCGCCACCAGCGGCGCGACGCGCCGGCGCAGCTCGGGCACGACCTCGGCGTCGAACCACGGATGATGTTTGAACCACGCCTGGTTGCGTGGCGACGGATGCGGCAGCGGCAGCACGTCGGGGCCGTAGTCGCGCCACGCGTGCACCGTGTCGGTCAGCGTCGTCTTGCGCGTGTCGCGCAGGAAATGCCGCTGCGCGTACTGGCCGATCAGCAGCGTCAGCCGGATCGACGGCAGTTCGGCGAGCAGCCGGTCGATCCACAGTGGCGCGCATTCGGGGCGCGGTGGGTTGTCGCCGCTCGCGCCGCGGCCCGGATAGCAGAAGCCCATCGGCACGATCGCGAAGCGCGTCTCGTCATAGAAGGTGTCGGCGTCGACGCCGAGCCAGTCGCGCAGCCGCTTGCCGCTCGCATCGTCCCACGGGATCCCGCTCGCATGGACGCGGGCGCCGGGCGCCTGCCCGACGATCAGGATGCGCGCGTCGCGATGGGCGCGCACGACCGGACGCGGGCCGAGCGGCAGCTCGGCTTCGCAGGCGCGGCACGCGCGGATGTCAGTGAGCAGCACGTCGAGCGACGTGCGCGTTCGTTTCGGCATCGATTCTGGACGGGGACGGAAGGGGCGGCGCGGATATCACGGCGTCCGGGCGGCGCCGGCGCCGGTGCCTGTGCCGCTCGGCGCATCGCGTCAGGCGCTCCCGCAGCGCGCGGCGTCGCGCGGTGCGTTGACCCTGCGGCCCTATGGCGCCGGCATCCTGCGAATCGGAAGGATCACTCGCCCGCTGAACCGCCTTCGGCGACCGCAGCATCATACAACGCCGTCTGCGCGATCGCCGCGGCGATCCCTGCGTCGTCGTGCGCGCCGTCGAGCATGCCCCAGCGCCGGTATTGCGACAGGAACCACTGGCCGTCGCGCGGATCCGGCCGGTTCACGGCGCCGCCGTCGTGGAAGCGGATCGGCAGCGGCGGCTGCGCGAACGGCCCCGCGCCGTAGTCGCCGAGCAGACGCGGCGCGATCAGCCGGGCCGGCACGCCGAGCGCGTCGGGCGACGCGAGCCAGCCGGCCGCCTCGCGGCGGTGCGCGGGATCGTCCAGCCATTCGCACGCATCGACGAGCGTGCGGATCAGCGCGCGCGCCGTGGCCGGATACAGCGCGACGAATTCGCGCCGCGCGGCGAGCACCTTCTCCGGATGATCGGGCCAGATCTCGCTCGTGACGGCGACGGTCCGGCCCGCGCCGCAGGCCTCGGCCACCGCGTGCCACGGCTCGCCCGCGCAGAAGCCGTCGAGCTCGCCGCTGGCGAGCGCCGCGACCATCTCGGGCGGCGGAATCACGACGCTGCGCACGTCGCGCAGCGGATCGACGCCGTGCGACGCGAGCCAATGATTCAGCCACATCGCATGCGTGCCGGTCGGGAAGGTCTGGGCGAGCAGCGGCTTGCGGCCGAGCGTCGCGAGCGCTGCGCGCACGTCGCCGCTTTCGCGATACGCGTCGGCGAGGCCGCGCGCGAACGTGATCGCCTGGCCGTTGCGGTTCAGCACCATCAGCGCGGCCATGTCGGTCTGCGGGCCGCCGATGCCGAGTTGCAGCCCGCACACGAGCCCGTACAGCGCGTGCGCAGCGTCGAGCTCGCCGGTCAGCAGCTTGTCGCGCACGGCGGCCCACGACGGCTGGCGGCTCAGTTCCAGCGTCAGGCCATGGCGTGCGCCGAGATTCAGCTGCTGCGCGACGATCAGCGGGGCCGCGTCGCTCAGCGCGACGAACCCGAGACGAAGATGCGCGCGTTCCGGCGCGGCGGGAGGCGAAGGTGTCATGGCATTCATGATTGGGATGACGCGTCGTGCAGTTGCCGGGCGACGTCGACGATGCGCAGCCCCTGATCCATCGCGCGTTTGCGCAGGAACGCATACGCGTCGTGTTCGGACAGCTTGCGCTGGTCCATCAGCAGGCGCTTCGCGCGGTCGATCAGCTTGCGCTCGGCGAGTTCGCGCTCGACGTCGGCGAGGCGGCGGCGCAGCGCATCGTCGTGCGAGAAGCGCGCGAGCGCGACTTCGAGGATCGGCGCGAGACGCTCGGCCGACAGCCCTTCGACGAGATACGCGCTGACGCCCGCGCCGACCGCCGCGTGAATCAGGTCCTGGTCGGCATCGTGGCTGAACATCAGCACGGGGCGCGGCGCCGTGGCGTGCATCACGGCGAGTTGCTCGAGCGTGTCGCGCGACGGCGAATCGGTATCGATGATCACGACGTCGGGGCGCTGCTCCTCGACGGCGGCGGGCAGCCGCGCGGGCGTGGCGACGTCGTTGAGCATTTCGTAGCCGAGGCGCGCGAGCGCGTCACCGAGTTCGCCGATCGGCTTGTCAGTGTCGGTGACGAGCAGCACGCGCAGGCGGAGGGGAGGAACAGGCGTACTCATGAGGCGAACGGCGGCGGCGAAATCGTGGTGCGATGCGCGGATCGGGCGCGGCGGCCTCGTGCGGAAATCGGGCCGCCGCAGCACGCGGCGGTCCGGCGGCCGGCGCAATCGGCACCGCTGTTTTCATGATAGGTGGGCGGTCGGTGCCGCGTGGCGTCGAACATGCTACGCGGCACGGGAGAACGCCGTCTCGATCGCGGTGCCCGCATCCGGCACGCACTGCACGGCGGCTTCGCCGATCGCGCCGCCGATGAGGATCACCGCCGGGCTGCCGAGCCTGGCTGCGGCCACACCGCGTGCGAGGCCGCCGAGCGTGCCGGTCCAGCGGCGCTCGTGCGGCGTGCCGGCCCATTGCACGGCGGCGGCCGGCGTCGACGCCGGCAGCGCGGCGAGCAGGCCGGCCGCGATGCTGTCGACGCGGCTCATCCCCATGTAGATCGCAAGCGTCGTGCCGGTCGCCGCGAGCGCCGTCCAATTCGGCTCGCCGTGATCCTGGCGGTGCGCGGTGACGAACGTGACGCCCTGGCAGTGCTCGCGGTGCGTGAGCGAGATGCCGAGGCTCGCGGCGGCCGCGAATCCCGACGAGATGCCGTTGATGATGTCCACCGGAATCGCGGCGGCGCGCAGCGTCGCGAGTTCTTCGCCGGCGCGGCCGAACAGCAGCGCGTCGCCGCCCTTGACGCGCACGACGTGCGCGCCGCGCAGCGCGTAGCGGCGCATCAGTTTCTCGATGAACGCCTGCGGCGTCGAGCGGCAGCCGCCGCGCTTGCCGACGCGGATCACGCGTGCGTGCGGCGCGAGTTCGACGATGCCGGGCGCGACGAGATCGTCGAGCAGCAGCACGTCGGCGGCCGCCAGCGCCTTCACGGCCTTCAGCGTGAGGAGATCGGGATCGCCGGGGCCGGCGCCCAGCAGCGTGACTTTGCCAGTCGTCATGTCGTGTTCCTGTACCGCGTGCGTGCGGCGGTCGAGAGCGTATCGGTGCGCGCGGCGGCGGCGGGCGGTCGAAGCGACCACGGCATCCGGCCGTGCCGTGCACGGGAGGGACGTCGTTGTCCGGTCTGCTGTACCTGCCTGCGACGGCGCGCCCGCATCGCGGGGGGCCGCCCACCGGCTCCATTGCCGGTGTGTGCATTCGATTCAGCAATATCCGGGCCAGCCTGCGCGAACGGTACGGCGCGCGTGCCGGCATGCGCCGCCCGATGGCTGCACCGGCGCCGCACGCGCATGCGGCCGAAGGGTCAGGGCGCACGCGATCACGCATCGGCGTGCATCACGCCCATCCGCGCGCACCGCGATGTCGCACGGCGACAGTGCTGCAGCGCACCACATCTGTGCCTCGATGCATTCCAACGAATCGCACGGGGCGCGCCGCCAAGAGGCGGGCGACGGGCGGCGAGCGTTGTGCGGCGGGGCTTTCGGCGCGATTCGCGGCGACATGGCACGGCGCTTGCGTTAGGTGGTCCGGGCGAATCAACGGCGATTCGTCCGCAGCACCGATTACTGAACGCGCCCGGCAACGGGCTTCTTCATGGGCAACGGCGTCCTACGCATCGGGTCTCTCGACGAGACCGGGTGCGCAGGACGCCGTTTTTCGTTTGGCGGATGACATGACCGACAAAGCTACCCGTATCGATCTCTTCTCGTTCCGCACCGCGCCGATGCGCGCATTCCACATGACGTGGATGGCGTTCTTCGTGTGCTTCTTCGCATGGTTCGCATGCGCGCCGCTGATGCCGCTGATCGCGCGCGAATTCCACCTCACCGCGGCGCAGGTCGCGAACATCAACATCGCCGCGGTGGCCGCGACGATCGCCGTGCGGCTGCTGGTCGGCCCGCTGTGCGATCGCTTCGGCCCGCGCCGCGTGTACGCTGGGCTGCTCGTGCTCGGCGCGATTCCCGTGTTCGCGGTGTCGTTCACGCACGACTATCTGTGGTTCCTGATCTGCCGCCTGGGCATCGGGGCGATCGGCGCCGGCTTCGTGATCACGCAATATCACACGTCGGTGATGTTCGCGCCGAACGTGGTCGGCACCGCGAACGCGACGACGGCCGGCTGGGGCAACGCCGGTGCGGGCGCGACGCAGGCGATGATGCCGCTGCTCGTCGCGGCCGGCCTGATCCTCGGCTTCGGTGACAGCGCGTCGTGGCGCATCGCGCTGGTCGTGCCGGGCGTCGCGATGCTCGTGATGGCATGGGCGTACTGGCGCTTCACGCAGGACTGCCCGCAAGGAGACTTCGTCGCGCTGCGCAAGCAGGGCGTGACGGTCGACAGCGGCAAGAAGGGCGGCTGGGCGAGCTTCTTCGCGGCGTGCGGCAACTATCGCGTGTGGATGCTGTTCGTCACGTACGGCGCGTGCTTCGGCGTCGAGGTGTTCATCCACAACATCGCCGCGCTGTACTACGTCGACCACTTCCACCTGTCGCTGAAGGATGCCGGCTTCGCGGTCGGCCTGTTCGGGATGCTCGCGCTGTTCGCCCGCGCGCTCGGCGGCTGGCTGTCGGACAAGATCGCCACGCGCCGCAGTCTCGACGTGCGTGCGGCGCTGCTGTGCGCGCTGATCGTCGGCGAAGGGCTCGGGCTGATCTGGTTCTCGCATGCGCAAGGCATCGGCATGGCGCTCGTCGCGATGCTGACCTTCGGCCTCTTCACGCACATGGCCTGCGGCGCGACCTATGCGCTCGTGCCGTTCATCGACCGCAAGGCGCTCGGCGGCGTCGCGGGGATCATCGGCGCCGGCGGCAACGTCGGCGCGGTGGCCGCGTCGTTCCTGCTGAAGGGCGTCGGCGACGTGCAGCACACGCTGAGCCTGCTCGGCCTTGCCGTCACCGCGACCGCATTGTGCGCGATGGCCGTGCGCTTCAGCGAAGAACACAAGGCGCGCGAGGCCGAGCTGCGCGATCGCGCGCTGGCCACTGCCCAAGCCGCGAACTGATCGACCGAGGGAAACGCCATCATGAAACTCATCGTCATCGGCCATGGGATGGTCGGCCACAAGCTCCTCGAATGCGTCGCGGCGCAAGCCGGCGCGGCGGATGCGCTGCAGGTCACGGTGCTCGGCGAGGAGCCGCGCCCGGCGTACGACCGCGTGCACCTGTCGGAATTCTTCGCGGGCAAGTCGGCGGACGACCTGTCGCTCGTCGAGCCCGGCTTCTTCGAACGGCATCCGCAGTTCGACCTGCGCTTGAACGCGTGCGTCGCGTCGATCGACCGCGCCGCGCACACGGTCACGCTCGCGTCGGGCGAGACGCTCGCGTACGACAAGCTGGTGCTCGCGACGGGCTCGCGTCCGTTCGTGCCGCCGGTGCCGGGCCGCGACCGCGCGGGCTGCTTCGTGTACCGGACGATCGAGGATCTGGAGGCGATGCAGGCGTGCGGCGCGCACGCGAAGCGTGGCGTGGTGATCGGCGGCGGGCTGCTCGGCCTCGAATGCGCGAAGGCGCTGCGCGACATGGGGCTCGAGACGCACGTCGTCGAATTCGCGCCGCGGCTGATGGCCGTGCAGGTCGACGACGGCGGCGGCCGCATGCTGCGCGCGAAGATCGAGGCGCTCGGCGTGACCGTGCATACGGGCAAGAACACGCTCGAGATCGTCGATGGCGAGGAAGGTACCCATCGGATGGCGTTCGCCGACGGCTCGCATCTCGACACCGACATGATCGTGTTCTCGGCCGGCATCCGTGCGCGCGACGAACTGGCACGCGCGTGCGGTCTGGAGATCGGCCCGCGCGGCGGCGTCGCGATCGACGACGCGTGCCGCACGAGCGACGCCGACATCTACGCGATCGGCGAATGCGCGGCCTGGAACGGGATGGTGTACGGCCTCGTCGCGCCCGGCTACGACATGGCGCGCGTGGTCGCGAAGCAGCTCGCGGGTGACGCTGACGAAGCGGCCGCGGCCGCGTTCGCCGGCGCCGACATGAGCACGAAGCTCAAGCTGATGGGCGTCGACGTCGCCAGCATCGGCGACGCGCACGGCACGACGGCCGGCAGCCGCACCTACCAGTACGCGGACGAGCGTCGCCAGGTCTACAAGAAGCTGGTGGTGTCGGATTGCGGCAAGTTCCTGCACGGTGCGGTGATGGTCGGCGACGCCGCCGAATACGGCACGCTGCTGCAGATGATGCTGAACCGCATCGAGCTGCCCGAGTCGCCGGAATTCCTGATCCTGCCGTCGTCGGACGGCGCGGCCAAGCCCGCGATCGGCGTGGATGCGCTGCCGGAAGGCGCGCAGATCTGCTCGTGCAACAACGTGTCGAAGTCGCAGATCTGCGCGGCGGTGGCCGACGGCGCGACGAGCCTCGGTGCACTGAAATCGTGCACGGGCGCGGGCACGTCGTGCGGCGGCTGCGTGCCGCTCGTCACGCAGATCATGAAGGCCGAGATGAAGAAGCAGGGCCTCGCGGTCAACAACCATCTGTGCGAGCACTTCCCGCATTCGCGCCAGGAGCTGTTCCACCTGATCCGCGTCGAGCGCATCACGACGTTCGACGAGCTGCTCGCGAAGCACGGTCGCGGCCTGGGCTGCGACGTGTGCAAGCCGGCCGTCGCGGGCATCCTAGCGTCGTGCTTCAACGAGTTCGTGCTGAAGAAGGAGCATGCGGGGCTGCAGGACTCGAACGACTACTACCTCGCGAACATCCAGCGCGACGGCACGTACTCGGTCGTGCCGCGCATGCCGGGCGGCGAGGTGACGCCGGAAGGGCTGATCGCGGTCGGCCAGGTCGCGCGCAAGTACGGCCTCTACACGAAGATCACGGGCGGCCAGCGCGTCGACCTGTTCGGGGCGCGCGTCGAGCAGTTGCCGTCGATCTGGGAAGAGCTGATCGCCGCCGGCTTCGAATCGGGCCATGCGTACGGCAAGTCGGTGCGCACCGTGAAGTCGTGCGTCGGCTCGACGTGGTGCCGCTACGGCGTCGACGATTCGGTCGGCCTCGCGATCGACATCGAGAACCGCTACAAGGGCTTGCGCGCGCCGCACAAGATCAAGTTCGGCGTGTCGGGCTGCACGCGCGAGTGCGCAGAAGCGCAGGGCAAGGACGTCGGGATCATCGCGACCGAGAAGGGCTGGAACCTGTACGTGTGCGGCAACGGCGGGATGAAGCCGCGCCACGCGGAACTGATCGCATCCGACCTCGATCGTGCCACGCTGATCCGCTACATCGACCGCTTCCTGATGTTCTACGTGCGCACCGCCGACAGGCTGCAGCGCACCAGCGTGTGGCGCGACAACCTCGAAGGCGGGCTCGACTACCTGACCGACGTCGTCGTGCACGACAAGCTCGGCATCGCGGCGGAACTCGAGGCCGACATGCAGCACGTGGTCGACACCTACGAATGCGAATGGAAGAAGGCCGTCACCGATCCGGAAACGCGCAAGCGCTTCCGTCACTTCGTGAACAGTGACGCGCCGGACACGAACATTGCCTTCGTCGAGACGCGCGGCCAGATCCGTCCCGCGACGCCCGACGAGCGCGTGGGCGGCAGGCCCGTCCGGATTCCGGTCGTCGCCGAAGCGGCCACCGAATCCGCAACCGAATCGGCAACCGTTTGACCCTGACCGACACCCGCGTCTTTTCCAAGGAGCCCATCATGAACGATCGTCTTCCCCTGTCCTGGACCCGTGTGTGCCCGCTCGACGACATCGTGCCGAACACCGGCGTGTGCGCGCTCGTCAACGGCGAGCAGGTCGCGGTGTTTCACGTCGCGCATGCTGAAGCCGGCGGCGTGTTCGCGATCGACAACGTCGACCCGGTGTCGCAGGCGGCCGTGATGTCGCGCGGGCTGATCGGCAGCCTCGGCGAGCGCGTCGTCGTCGCGTCGCCGCTGTACAAGCAGCATTTCGACCTGCGTACCGGCGAATGCCTGGAAGCGCCCGAGAAGTCGGTGAGCGCGTATCCGTCGCGGGTCGAGGACGGGTTCGTGTGGATTGCCGCCTGAACGCGCCGGAGCACGCATGAGCGCCACCCCCGTCAAGAGCGTGTGCCCGTACTGCGGCGTCGGCTGCGGAATGGTGCTGCACGTCGAGGATGGCGAGGTCGTCAAGGTGTCCGGCGACTCCGAGCATCCGACCAACTTCGGGCGACTGTGCACGAAGGGCTCGTCCGCGCACGTCGCGTTGCGCCGCTCCGGGCGGCTCGATCGCGCGTTCGTGCGGCGCGCGCGGGAGGACGATCTCGTGCCGCTGCCGGCCCGCGACGCGATCGCCGAAACCGCGCGGCGGCTGCGCGCGGTGCTCGACGCGCACGGGCCCGATGCGCTGTCGTTCTACGTGTCGGGGCAGATGTCGATCGAGGCGCAATACCTCGTGAACAAGCTCGCGAAGGGCTTCGTCGGCACCAACAACATCGAGTCGAACTCGCGCCTGTGCATGGCGAGTGCGAGCACCGGCTACAAGCAGTCGCTCGGCGCGGACGGCCCGCCCGGGTCGTACCAGGACTTCGATCGCGCGAACCTGTTCTTCGTGATCGGCGCGAACATGGCCGACTGCCATCCGATCCTGTTCCTGCGGATGATGGATCGCGTGAAGGCCGGCGCGAAGCTGATCGTCGTCGATCCGCGCCGCACCGGCACCGCCGACAAGGCCGACCTGTTCCTGCAGATCCGCCCCGGCACCGATCTCGCGCTGACCAACGGGCTGCTGCACCTGTTGCACGCGAACGGCCGCACCGATGCCGCGTTCATCGACGCGTACACCGAAGGCTGGGACGCGATGCCCGCGTTCCTCGCCGACTACACGCCTGAGCGCGTCGCGGATATCACGGGCCTTGCCGAAGCCGACATCCGCACGGCCGCGCAATGGATCGGCGACGCGCAGGAATGGATGAGCTGCTGGACCATGGGGCTCAACCAGAGCACGCACGGCGTGTGGAACACCAACGCGATCTGCAACCTGCATCTCGCGACGGGCACGATCTGCCGCCCGGGCAGCGGGCCATTTTCGCTGACCGGCCAGCCGAACGCGATGGGCGGCCGCGAGATGGGCTACATGGGCGCGGGCCTGCCGGGCCAGCGCTCGGTACTGTCCGACGACGACCGGCGCTTCGTCGAGAACCTGTGGCGCGTGCCGGCCGGCACGCTGCGCAAGGAAACCGGCAACGGCACGGTCGACCTGTTCGAGCGGATGGCGGCCGGCGACATCAAGGCGTGCTGGATCGTCTGCACGAATCCGGTCGCGACCGTGCCGAACCGGCAGAACGTGATCGCGGGGCTGCAGGCCGCGGAGCTGGTGATCGCGCAGGACGCGTTCCTCGACACCGAGACCAACCGCTACGCGGACATCCTGCTGCCCGGCGCGTTGTGGGCCGAGGGCGACGGCGTGATGGTCAATTCCGAGCGCAACATGACGCTGATGCGCGCCGCGATCGCGCCGCCCGGCGACGCGCTGCCCGACTGGCGCATCGTCGCGGAGGTCGCGCGCGCGATGGGCTTCGGCGATGCGTTCGACTATGCGTCGGCGGCCGACGTGTTCGACGAGATCGTGCGCTTTTCGAATCCGGCGACCGGCTACGACCTGCGCGGCGCGAGCCATGCGGCGCTGCGCGACGGCCCGGTGCAATGGCCGGTCGCGCCGGGCACCGCGCGCGAGCGGCACCCGATCCGCTACCTGAACGACGGCGTGAGCCAGACGCCGCGCGCGGCCGACAGCGGGCACGACGCGCCGCGCATCGCGTTCCCGACGCCGTCGGGCAAGGCGCGTTTCTTCGCGCGGCCGCACGTCGCGCCGGCCGAACTGCCGGACGACACGTTCCCGATCGTGCTGAACACCGGGCGGCTGCAGCATCAATGGCACACGATGACGAAGACGGGCAAGGTCCCGATGCTGAACAAGCTCAATCCGCGCCCGTTCGTCGAACTGCATCCGGACGACGCGAGCGCGCTCGGCATCGCGACGAAGGACAGCGTCGCGATCCGTTCGGCGCGCGGCCGCGCGGTGCTGCCGGCCGTCGTGACCGAGCGCGTGCAGCGCGGCAACTGCTTCGCGCCGATGCACTGGAACGACGTGTACGGCGACGACCTGTGCATCAACGCGGTGACGAACGACGCGATCGATCCGGAATCGCAGCAACCCGAACTGAAATATTGCGCGGTCGCGCTGACGCGCGTCGACACGGACGCGTTCGCGTCCGCCGACGACGACACGGCGCGGCCCGATGCCGCCGCGGCCGATGCCGATGCGCGGCCCGCGCCGGCGACGGTGCAGATCACGGCTTCACAGGAATCCGACATGGCAGACCTCGACACTTTCGCGGCGGCGCTCGGCGTGGCCGATCTCGCGCCGCCGCCGCTCACCGAGGCGGAGCGCCTGTACGTGGCCGGCCTCGTCAGCGGGCTGAAGGCGAGCGCCGGCCGGCGCGAAGGCGGCGTGCCGGTGCTGCCGGCCGGCGCGCCGCTCGCGCCGCCGGTGCGGTTCTGGCTCGACGGGATGCTCGCGGGGCTGTTCAGCCGCGCGCTGCCCGCGCACCCGGCGGACGGTGCGGCGCCCGCGCTGTCCGCCGAGGCCGCCGCGCCCGGCGGCGTGCGGATCGTACGCACGCGTCCGAAGGTCGTGCTGCTGTGGGCGTCGCAGACGGGCAACATCGAATCGCTGACCGAGGATTACGCGACGCAGCTGATGAACGCGGGTTTCGAGATCCGCACCGCGTGCATGTCCGACTATCCGGTCGCGTCGCTGGCCGGCGCGCAATACGTGCTGCTGATGACGAGCACGTTCGGCGACGGCGATGCGCCCGACAACGGCAGCGAGTTCTGGGATGCGCTGCAAGCTAGCGGCGCCGCGCGCCTCGACGGCGTGCACTTCGCGGTGCTCGCGTTCGGCGATCGCAACTACGACCAGTTCTGCGGCCACGGCCGCCGGCTCGATGCACGGCTCGCGGAGCTGGGTGCTGCGCGCTTGTGCGCACGCGTCGATTGCGACGTCGAGTTCCAGCGCGATGCGGACCAGTGGCTCGAACGCGTGGTCGCCCGGATCAAGGACGCGGATGCGGCGCTGCATGCGGTGCCGACCGCCGGATTGAGCGCGTCGGGGCTGCTGCCGACCAAGGCGCGTCCGGCGCCGTCGAAGCTCGTCGCGAACCTGCGGCTCAACCGGCCGGGCGCCGCGAAGGACACGCGCTACGTGTCGCTGTCGACCGAAGGCGCGAACCTCGAATACGAAGCCGGCGACGCGCTCGGCGTGTGGCCGACCAATTGCCCGGAACTGGTCGACGAGTTGCTGTCGGTCACCGCGCTGAAGGCCGATGCGCCGGTGTCGATCGACGGCGTCGGCGACATGCGCCTGGGCGACGCGCTGGCACGCCACTTCGACATCACGCGCCCGCACCCCGACACGCTCGCGTTTATCGCATCGCGCAGCGCGAACGGCGCGCTGAAGGCGCTGCTCGGCGACGATCGCAAGGCCGACCTGAAGCAATGGTTGTGGGGGCAACAGCTGGCGGACGTGCTGCACGAGTTTCCGGTCGAGCTGTCGGGTGCCGAGCTGGTCGCGATGCTGAAGCGGCTGCAGCCGCGCCTGTATTCGATCGCGTCGAGCCCGAGCGCGCACCCGGGCGAGATCCACCTGACGGTGTCGGCCGTGCGCTATCACAACGGCCGGCGCGCGCGCAAAGGCGTCGCGTCGACGTTCCTCGCCGATCGCGCGGACGACGGGCGCGTGCCGGTGTTCGTGCAGAAGTCCGCGCATTTCCGGCCGCCGGTGAACGGCGACGTGCCGGTCGTGATGGTCGGGCCCGGCACGGGCGTCGCGCCGTTCCGCGGCTTCCTGCACGAGCGGCAGGCGCGCGGCGCGCGCGGACGCAACTGGCTGTTCTTCGGCGAGCAGCATGCGCAGACCGACTTCTACTACGGCGACGAGCTCGAAGCGATGCGCGACAGCGGCTTCCTGACGCGGCTCGATCTCGCGTTCTCGCGCGACCAGGCCGACAAGATCTACGTGCAGGACCGGATGCGCGAGCAGGGCGCCGAACTGTACAAGTGGCTGGAGGAGGGCGCGCACTTCTACGTGTGCGGCGACGCCGCGCGGATGGCCAAGGACGTCGATACCGCGCTGAAGGCGGTCGTGGCCGAGCACGGCGGGATGTCGGACGAAGCCGCGAACGACTACGTCGCGCGGCTCGCGAAGGCGCGCCGCTACATGCGGGACGTGTACTAGCCGTACGAGCGGCGGGCTGCCGTATGGTGCCCGCCGTTGTCTGGCCGCATGAGCGGCGCGCTGCCATCCGGCGCCCGGCGTTGTGCGGGCCGTTATTGCTGCCGGTCCCATGCGTGCGCCTGCTCGGCGCGCACGAACGCTTCCGACGACTTCGGCAGCAGGTTGCGGAACGCGCCGCCGTCGCGTTCGATCACGTCGACCATCAGCGCGATCATTTCCTCCGGATCGTGCTGCTCGAGCGGGAAGGCGAGCCGCTCGGGCGTCACGGTGTGGACGGCCGGATCGTGCCAGCGCCGCGGCGTCTCCATCATCCGGTCGTTGAAGCCCGTGCCGTACGGGCCCGGGTTCACGACCGCGACGCGGATGCCGTGCGGCGCCAGCTCCGCGTGCATCGCCTCGGCGACCGATTCGACCGCGTGCTTCGACGCGCAATAGGCGCCCGTGAACGGCCCGGTGATCAGCCCGGCGATCGACGACACGAACACGATCTTGCCGTGCCCACGCGCGACCATCCCGCGAGCGATCCGCTGCGTGAGTTCGAGCGGCCCGAACACATTGACGTCGAACAGCTCGCGCACGATCTCGAGCGGCAGGTCGACCAGCGCGCCGGCTTCGCCGACGCCCGCGTTGTTCACGAGCACGTCGAAGTCGAGATCGGCCGCGTGGGCGCGATCGTAGGCCGACGTGACGTCGAGCTTCACCGCGCGCAACGCGGTGCCGCGCTGCGCGGCGGCGTCCGTCAGCGCGTCGATTTCGACGGTTGTGCGCACGCCGGCCGTGACCGCGTGACCGTGTTGCGCGAGCCGCAGCGCGACTTCGCGGCCGAAGCCGGTGCCCGCGCCGGTGATGAGGATGCGTTTCTGTGCCATGTGCTTACCTCGAGGTGGGAAAGGTTGCTTGAAAGTGATCGCGGCAGTGCCGGGCGATCGCGTCGTCCTGCTCGACGCTGCCGCCCGATATGCCGATCGCGCCGACGCAGCGGCCGTTGCCGTCGACGAGCGGTTCACCGCCGCCGAACGTGACGAGCCCGCCGTGGCTGTGCTCGATCCCGCGCAGCGGGCCGTCGCCGGACATTTCCCCGAGCGCGCCGGTCGACGCGCGAAAGCGGATCGCCGTCAGCGCCTTGCGTTGCGCCAGGTCGATCGCGCCGAGAAAGCAGTCGTCGGTGCGGATGAACGCGAGCAGGTTCGCGCCGGCGTCGACGATCGCGATGGAGACGCCGGCGACCTGCAGCGACGCGGCTTGCGCGACCGCGGCTTCGAGCGTGTGCCGGACGGCGGCCAGCGGCAGTGCGGGGCGATACGGATTCATTCGATGCTCCGTTTGGGGGGAACGACAGGGGCAGTGTAGGCAGTTCCGGTATATGGGAGAATCGGCATTCCGCTCGTAGGAGTTTCAAGTTTTTTTAATGATGAGCAGACGCGATCCGATGGCCGGGCTGCACGTGTTCATGAGCGTCGCGACAGCCGGCAACTTCACGCGCGCGGCCGCCGCGCTGGGTCTGACGCCCGCCGCCGTCAGCCTCGCGATCGGGCAGCTCGAGGGCGAGCTGAACGTGAAGCTGTTCAACCGCAGCACGCGCGGCGTGAGCCTGACGGAGGCCGGTCAGCATTACCTGCAGCAGACGGAGCCCGCTTACCGGCAGGTCATGCAGGCGCGCGACGCGCTGAAGGAGGTGCGTAGCGAGCCGGGCGGGCTGTTGCGCGTCACGGCGCTGCCGCTGGCACGTTCGCTCGTGATCACACCGGTTCTTGCCGCGTTCCGCGCGCGCTACCCGAAGGTCCGGCTCGAGATCCGCTACGAGAACGAGCTGGTCGATATCGCGAAGGACGGCTTCGACGCGGGGATTCGTCTTGCCGACCGGCTGCAGCCGGGCATGATCGGCGTGCGGATCGCGCCCGCGCTGACGTGCGCGCTGGTCGCGTCGCCCGGCTACCTGGCGCGGCACGGCATGCCCGCGTCGATCGCGGAGCTGGAGCGGCATGCGTGCATCCGGTTCCGCTTCTCGGAGAGCGGGCGCCTGCACAAGTGGCTGCTGCATGACGGGCGCCGCGACGTCGATCTCGATCCCGAAGGCGTGTACGTGACCAACGATGCGGATGCGGTGATCGATGCCGCGCGGGAAGGCGTCGGCATCGCGTTCGCGTTCATGCGCGAGCGCGTCGAGCCGGACCTGCGCGACGGCACGCTCGTCGAGGTGCTGCCGGGCGCGTGCCGGACGCTGCCGCCGATGTGGCTCTATTACGTGAATCGCAAGCACGTGCCGGCGAAGCTGCGTGCGTTCATCGACGTGCTGCGCGAGCGGGCCGGAACCGGTGAGGGCCTGCCCTGCAGCGATGCGCCGGACGGCGCATGATGGCGGCTTCACTCACGCAGCCCTGGAGTCGCGTCATGACGGCACGCCGGAATTTCCCGCTTCGAACCCTCGTGATTACCGCATCGCTGGCCGCCGCCGCACTCGGCTGCGCGCCGGCTGCCGCCCAGACGTCGACCGTGCCGACGAGCACGGCTGCCGCGACGCCCGACAACGCAGTGCTGCTGACGGTCTTTCTCAAGCACGACCAGTCGCGCCCGCTCGCCGAGCTGAACGCGCAACTCGCGAAGCAGGGGTTCTACAAGGCGTTTCCTCCGCCGGGCGTCGAGGTGGTGAGCTGGACCGTGACGATGGGAATCGGGCAGATCGTCGTGCTGCGGTTGCCGGCGTCGCGCGTACGCGAGGTCAATCGCGTGCTGGAGGACACGGCGTGGGGCGCGTACCGGACGGAGTTCTATCCGACCTACGACTACAAGGCGATCGGGCTGGCGGAGCATGAGCGGGCGAAATGACGACGCGCCACGATCCGTCCCCTTTCGCTGAAACCCGCGCGGGCTCGCGGTTTTTGCTCATTCGGGCGGGCCGGCCGGGAGAATTCTTCCCGATTGCGCGATTCGTCAGTCAACCGACGAAAAATCCCCGGCGGTTCCCGGTATGATGCGCACCGTGCGCATGATTTGATGCGCCATTGATGGACCTGCCGCGCCCAAACCGCCCGGTGCGAGACCGAAAGATTCTGTAATATAAATTTCGTATACTCGTCAGTTCTGATTCAGGCGCCCGTGCTTTGGACCTAAGCCGGCCGCCCTCGCACAACAACCAAGATTCGTCGCCGCCCGGCCGTCCCGCGCCGCGACAAGCTATGCACCGCCACTGAACAATCTATGTCTTCCCGCCACTCTGGTCCGCCCGGCCGCGCCGCGGCGGCGATCGCCCGTGTGTCGACGCTGATCCGCAACGAGCGCGTGCTGTCGCCGCTGCTCGCGCTCGGCATCGGCCTGCTGCTGATCGTGGTTTTCCAGCACCTGTCCGAATCCGTCGACTACCGGTCGGTGATCCGCCAGCTGCGCCACATGTCCGTCGGCGAATGGGGCGCGTCGCTCGCCGCGACGGCGCTCAGCTATCTCGCGCTCGTCGCCCGCGATGCGGTCGGGCTGCGCTACGTCGCCGCGAAGGTGCCGCGCGCCGCGCTGTGGATCGGCTCGATCGCCGGCTCCGCGCTCGGCAACGCGACCGGCTTCGGCGCGCTCACGGGCGGCGCCGTGCGCGCGCGCGTGTACGGCGTGTCGGGCGTCACGCCCGCGCAGATCGGCCGGATGACGGTATTCACGAGCGGCACGCTCGCGCTCGCGCTGGTGCTGATGACGGCGGTCGGCATGGTCTGCGTGCCGCAGACGCTCGCCGCGATGCTGCATGTCGCGCCGGGCGTGCTCATGTGGAGCGGCGCCGCGCTGCTCGTGGTGCTGGCCGGCGTGATCGCGCTGTGCGGCAACACCGCGCGTCCGGTCGTCACGCGCTTCAAATGGCTCGCGTTCGACGTGCCGGCACGGCGCGACCTCGTCGCGCAGGTCGTCTACGCGGTGCTCGACGTCGTGGCCGCCGGCCTGACGCTGTGGGTGTTGCTGCCGGTCGCGCCGGTCGGCTTCCCGACCTTCATCACGGTCTACGCGGCCGCGCTGCTGCTCGGGATGATCGGTCATACGCCGGGCGGGATCGGCGTGTTCGAAGCCGCGATGGTGTTCACGCTGGGCCGCGAAGTGCCCGCGCACGCAATGGTTGCCGCGCTGATCGCCTATCGCGCGATCTACTTCGGCGTGCCGCTCGTGCTGTCGGCCGGCCTGCTGGCCGGCTTCGAGGGCCGCGCGCTGCGGCGCCGGCTCGTGTCGCGGCAGGCCGCGCGCGTGTCGCAACTGGCGCCGCTGTTCCTGAGCCTCGTGACTTTCGCGGTCGGCGGGATGCTGGTGATCTCGAGCGCGACGCCCGCGTTCTGGTACCGGATCGCGATCCTGCGCAACATCGTGCCGCTGTGGGTGCTCGAAGGCTCGCAGGTGATCTGCAGCGTGCTGGGCGTCGCGCTGCTGTTCGTCGCGCGCGGGCTGCTGCGCCGGCTGGACGGCGCGTGGTGGATGACCTTCGCGCTGACGCTCGCGAGCCTCGCGCTGTCGCTGGCGAAGGGCCTCGCGTTCGTCGAGGCCGGCGTGCTCGGCACGCTGCTGGTGCTGCTGCTCGTCAGCCGCCGCCGCTTCAGCCGGCATTCGTCGCTGCTCGCCGAGCGCTTCACGGTGAGCTGGTTCGTGTCGGTGACGATGGTGCTGATCCTCGCGGTATGGGTGCTGTGCTTCGCGTTCCGCGATGTGCCGTACACGCGCGATCTGTGGTCGCATTTCTCGTTCGACGCACGCGCGCCGCGCGCGCTGCGCGCCACGCTCGCGTCCGGCGTGTTCGTCGCGCTGTTCGCGCTGTGGCAGCTGCTGCGCCCCGCGCCGGGCCGTTTCGTGAAGCCGGTCGCGCAGGACCTGCTCGACGCCGAGCAGATCATCCGCGCGCAGGAATGCAGCGATGCGGGCCTCGCGCTGATGGGCGACAAGTCGTTCCTGTTCTCCGAATCGCGCCGCGCGTTCCTGATGTACGCGAAAAACGGCCGCACGTGGGCCGCGCTGCACGATCCGGTCGGCCCGCGCGAGGAATGGCCGGCGCTGATCAGCAAGTTCATTGCGCTGGCGCACGCGCACAGCGGCCGCGCGGCGTTCTACCAGGTGCGCGCGAACGCGCTGCCGCTGTACCTCGACGCGGGGCTCACGCTGATGAAGCTCGGCGAGGAAGCGCACATCGCGCTCGACCGGTTCGACCTGAAGGGCTCGAATCGTTCGCACCTGCGCTACGCGCTGCGTCGCGGCGACAAGGACGCGCTGAGTGTCGAGGTGATCGCGCCGTGCGACGTGCCGGCCGCGCTGCCGGCGC
Organism: Burkholderia sp. SIMBA_051; assembly: GCF_046534915.1. NCBI lineage: Bacteria > Pseudomonadati > Pseudomonadota > Betaproteobacteria > Burkholderiales > Burkholderiaceae > Burkholderia > Burkholderia sp. SIMBA_051. Next base: position 251,023 of record NZ_JAWRXS010000005.1, read on the forward strand.
TGCGCGACATCTCGGACGGCTGGCTCGACAGCCGCGATGCGCGCGAGAAGAGCTTCTCGGTGGCCGCGTTCCACGACGGCTATCTCGCGACGCAGTCCGTGATGCTGGTGCGCCAGGCCGACAAGCCGATCGCGTTCGTCACGTTCATGACGACCGACCTCAACACCGAGGCGACGGTCGGCGTGATGCGTCATCTGCCGGAAGCGTCGCCGTATGCGATGGAGTATCTGTTTACGCAGCTCGCGCTGCATCTGAAGGAAGCGGGGTTCCTCAAGCTGAGCCTGGGTATCGCGCCGTTCTCGGGGATGGGGGCGGCGAAGATGCCGTCGCCGTGGCACCGGTTCGGGCTGATGGTCTGGCGCTTCGGCGGCCGCTTCTACAACTTCCGTGGCTTGCGTGCATTCAAGAGCAAGTTCGAGCCGCACTGGGAGCCGCGCTATCTTGCGGCCTCGGGCTCGGTCGGCGTGTTCGTCACGCTCGCGGATCTGTCCCTGCTGGCTGGAGGTCGGCGCTCATGATGTTGAAGAAGGGTATCGCGCAGGCGGCAGTCGCCTGCGCGGGAATGATGCTGGCCGGCGCCGCGCTCGCGGCGCAGCCGGCGGCGGCGAAACCGGAAACCGTGTCGGGCGGCCGCTACGGCCCCGTGACCGTGACGAAGCCGAGCGGTCCGCTGCGCGGCTTCGTCGTGCTGTTCTCGCGTGAGCGCGGCTGGGGTGCCGCCGATCAGCAGGCGGCCGACGCGCTCGCGAAAGCGGGCGCGATGACGGTCGGCGTGGATTCGGCGCGCTATGCGGCGAACCTCGCCGCGAAGCAGGAAACCTGTCACCACCTCGACGGCGACGCCGAGGCGGTCAGCCACCAGCTCGAACGCCTCGCGCAATCGGCGCGTTACTACACGCCGATCGTCGCGGGCGTGGGCCAGGGCGGCGCGATCGCGAAGCAAATCCTGGCGATGGCGCCGGAGAACACGATCGCCGGCGTCGTGTCGGTCCAGCCGGCGGCGAAGCTCGATGCGCGCTTCAAGCCGTGCCCGCCCGATCCGACGATCGTGCGTCGCGCGATGCCGGGCTTCGTCGAAACGGCCGCGGCCGGCGACACCGCGAAGCTCGTGTCGCTCGTCACGTCGCACCTGCACGACACCAGCAGCAACGACGAGCTCGACGTGTCGGATCTGCCGCTCGTCGAGCTGCCGGCGAAGGGCGGCAGCGACCGCCTCGCGATCGTGATCTCGGGCGACGGCGGCTGGCGCGATCTCGACAAGACGATCGCCGAGGCGCTGCAGCGCGACGGCGTGTCGGTGGTCGGCATCGACAGCCTGCGCTACTTCTGGAGCGAGAAGCCGCCCGCACAGGTGAGCCGCGACCTGGCGCGCGTGATGCGCACGTACATGGCGCGCTGGCATGCGAACCGCGTGGCGCTGGTCGGCTACTCGTTCGGCGCGGACGTGATGCCGTTCGCGTACAACCGGCTGCCGGCCGACCTGCGTGACAAGGTCGCGGTGATGTCGCTGCTCGGTTTCGCGCCGGCGGCGGATTTCCAGATCCGCGTGACGGGCTGGCTCGGGATGCCGGCGAGCGACAAGGCGATGAAGGTCGCGCCGGAAATCGCGAAGGTGCCGCCGGCGCTCGTGCAGTGCTTCTACGGCGCGGAAGAGCAGGACACGATGTGCCCGGCGCTCGCGAATACCGGCGCCGACGTGATCAAGACGGGGGGCGACCACCACTTCGGCCACGACTATATCGCGCTCGAGAAGAAGATCCTCGGCGCGTTCGGCAAGCCGATGGCGGCGCGCTGAACGCCGGCGCCCGCTTCGCGGCGGGCGCGGCGCTTGCGGTTCATCGGACGGGCGGCCTGCGGGCCGCCCGTTTTTACTTTTCCGTTTCCTTTTCCGCTTGCGTCGCGGCGTCCTGCCGCGGCGTCGCCGTTCTCGCATCGCGCTGATAGAAGCCGGGAAACCGGTCGAGCTGCCGCTGCGCGGACGCGAGATCGGCATCGGCACCCAGCACCGCACTCGAAAACCCGGTGCGCTCCATCAGCAGCAGCTGGTCGATCAGCACGTCGCCCGTCGCGCGCAGGTCGCCGGCGAAGCCGAAGCGCTTGCGCAGCAGGTACGCCTGGCTGTACGCGCGGCCGTCGGTGAAGGACGGGAAATGCAGGTCGATGCGCGCGGCCTGCGCGATCCGTGTAGCGAGCGGCGGCAGTTCCTCGTCGTTGCCGATCGTCAGGATCATCAGGGCAGCGGTGTCGGACGCGTTTGCGTCGTCGACGTGTTCGGCCGGCGTCAGCAGCCGGATGCGCGGGTTCGTGCTGGCGTGTTCGTCGGTCGGTTTCATGCGTGCTCCGCGTGGTGACGTGCGTCGTTCGCCGCAGCCTTGAAGGGCTCGGCGCCGATGCGGCGCACCGTGTCGATGAATCGCTCGCAGCGCCCGTCGGCGTCGAGCCGCGCGTCGAGATACACGTTGACGAGCGCATCCACTACATCGACGATCTCGTCCGCCGAGAACGACGGCCCGATCACCTTGCCCGGCCGGGCGGGGCCGCTCGCGGTCGAACCGTCCGAACCGCCGAGCGTCACCTGGTACCACTCCGCGCCGTCCTTGTCGACGCCGAGGATGCCGATATGTCCGCTGTGATGGTGGCCGCACGAGTTGATGCAGCCGCTGATGTGCAGGTCGATGTCGCCGACGTCGTGCAGCATGTCGAGATCCTGGAACCGTTCGGCGATCGCATCGGCGATCGGGATCGAGCGCGCGTTCGCGAGCGCACAGAAGTCGCCGCCGGGGCACGCGATCATGTCGGTCAGGAGTCCGACGTTCGCGCTGGCCAGGCCGATCGCGCGCGCGTGTTCCCACAGCAGGAACAGGTCGTCGACGTGCACCCACGGCAGCACCACGTTCTGCGCATGCGTGACGCGCGCCTCGCCGGCCGAGAAGCGATCGGCCAGCTCGGCGAGCGCATCGAGCTGCTCGGGCGACGCGTCGCCGGGTGCCTGCAGGCGGCGCTTGAACGACAGCGTGACGATGCGCAGCGCGCGGTCGCGGTGCGCGGCGACATTGCGCGCGAGCCAGCGCGCGAACGCCGGATGACGATTGGCGTGCGCGGTCATGCGCGCTTCGGCGGCGTCGAGGTCGAGCGTGCGCGACGTCAGCCGCGGCGGGACGAACGATGCCGCGATGCGGTCGAACTCGGCCTGCGGGATCGTGTGCGGGCCGCCGTCGTGCTCGACGATCTGGCGGAATTCTTCCTCGACGTCGTCGATATAGCGCTGCCCCTCGCTCTTCACGAGGATCTTGATGCGCGCCTTGTACTTGTTGTCGCGCCGCCCGTAGCGGTTGTACACGCGGACGATCGCCTCGATGTAGTTCATCACGTGCTGCCACGGCAGGAACGCGCGCAGCAGCGTCGCGATCAGCGGCGTGCGGCCCATGCCGCCGCCGACGCTCACACGAAAGCCGAGTTCGCCGGCGTCGTTGTGCACGAGCTTCAGCCCGACGTCGTGCCAGTCGGTCGCCGCACGGTCCTCGGCCGCGCCCGTGATCGCGATCTTGAACTTGCGCGGCAGGAACGCGAATTCCGGATGCAGCGTCGTCCACTGGCGCATCGCCTCGGCGAACGGACGCGGATCGGCGATCTCGTCCGGCGCGACGCCCGCGCGTTCGTCGCACGAAATGTTGCGGATGCAATTGCCGCTCGTCTGGATCCCGTGCATGTCGACGGACGCGAGCAGGTCCATCACGTCGGCCGCCTTCGCGAGCGGAATCCAGTTGAACTGCACGTTGGTGCGGGTCGTGAAGTGCGCGTTGCCGGTCGGCAGGCGCAGCGTGCCGAGCAACGCCTGCGCGTCGCGGGCGGCGCGATAAGTGGCGTCGTCGGGCACGTCGTAGTCGCGTGCGATCCGCGCGAGCACGCGAAGCTGCGCGCTCGACAATTCGCCGTACGGCACGGCGACGCGCAGCATCGGCGCATGGCGCTGCACGTACCAGCCGTTCTGCAGGCGCAACGGCCGGAATGCGTCCTCGCTCAGCGTGCCGTGCTGCCAGCGCTCGAGCTGGTCGCGGAACTGGGCGGCGCGGCTGTGCACGAGCGCCCGGTCGAAATCGGTATATCGGTACATGACGTGATACGCGAGATGAGCGGCGACGCGGGGGCGCCGCTCGGAAGGGGACGTTGCGACGGGTGTCGGGCAACCGGAGACAGCGTAGGGAACGCGGCGCGGCGGGACAAGCAGCAGATCGGGACGAAAAGGGCGCAGCAGATCGATGCCGCGCGGGCGAACGCCGGGCATGCGCGGCGCATGCCCGGGTGGGACTCAGGCTTGCGCGGGTGCGTCGACGATCAACGCCGGATCGAGTGCGCGGATGCGCTGGTCGATAAAGTAGCCGCCGCCTTCCTGGTAGCGCAGATACAGCCGGCCGCACGTCACGCAGCGGCTGACGTTGCAGCGGTTGTACGGGAAGTGGCGCGGCGCGATCGGCGCGTCGTCGGACGCGTAGCGCGTGCCGGCCGGATGGTATTCGTCGTAGGTCGGCTCGGGCTCGTCGGGCGGCGCGAGCGTCGCCACTTCGGCGAGCTGCGCGTCCGGCAGCGACAGCGGCAGGCTCGTCCAGCCGGCCAGCGACGTCTTCGTGCAGGTGCACGGCTGCGTGACGCCGGCGGCTTCGGCCGCGAGCTTCAGCAGCGCGGCGTGATGGAGGTAGGGCAATGCGCTCATCAGAGGGGGCTCGTGAGAAGGAGCGAAGGGGCTCGCAATGTAACCCGTCTGCGCGCTGGCTGCACGGCGGCGGCGTGCGTGGGCTTACCCGGCCTTGCGTACCGCCGGCTCGGCGACCAGCTCGCCGAGCACGCGGATCGCGCGTTCGATGTCGCGGCTCCACGGATGGCCGAAGTTCACGCGCACGCAGCGCTCGAAGCCGTGCGCGGCCGAGAACAGCGGCCCCGGTGCGAAGCTGATGCCGCGCGCGATCGCCTGGCGATGCAGTTCCATCGCGTCGATCGCGTCGGGAAACGACAGCCACAGGAAATATCCGCCGTCCGGCCGCACCCATTCCACGCCGGGCGGCAGCCAGCGCCGCAGCGCGTCGTCCATGCGGGCGAGCTGCGTCTGCAGCGCACCGCGCAGCTTGCGCAGGTGACGATCGTAGCCGCCATGCTCCAGATAGTTCGCGATGCCGGCCTGCGCGGGAATGCTCGCCGACAGCGTGGTCATCAGCTTGAGCCGCTGCACCTTTTCCGCGAAACGGCCGGCGGCGGCCCAGCCGATCCGGTAGCCGGGCGCGAGCGTCTTCGAGAACGAACTGCAATGCATCACGAGGCCGTTGCGGTCGTAGGCGCGCGCGGGCAGCGGGTAGTCGGCGCCGAAATGCAGCTCGCCGTACACGTCGTCCTCGATCAGCGGCACCTCGCGCGCGGCGAGCATCTCCACGAGCGCGCGCTTCTTGTCGGCCGACAGCGTGACGCCGGTCGGATTCTGGAAATTGGTCATGAACCAGCACGCGCGGATGTCGTGTCGCTCCAGCGCGTTCGCGAGCGCGTCGAGATCGAGGCCCGTGCGCGGATCGACGGGAATCTCGACCGCGCGCAGGTCGAGCCGCTCGATCGCCTGCAGCGCCGCATAGAAGCCGGGTGACTCGACCGCGACGATGTCGCCCGGCCGAGTGACGGCCATCAGGCACAGGTTCAGCGCTTCCAGCGCGCCGTTCGTGACGACGATCTCGTCGACGGGCTGCGCGATGCCGGTCGCCAGATAGCGTCGCGCGATCTGCTGGCGCAGCGCCTCGTTGCCGGGCGGCAGGTCGACGACCGTGCTCCACGGGCTGACGAGCCGCGTCGCCTGCGCGAGCGACTTCGCGAGGCGCTGCAGCGGAAACAGCTGCGGCGACGGAAATGCGGAGCCGAGCGGCACGATGCCGGGCCGCGTCGCGGCGTCGAGCACCGAGAACACGAGGTCGCTGATGTCGACCTTGCGCGTCGCGCCGGCGCGGCTCGCGCGGCGTTTCGCGGGCGCGTTCGCGGCGGGGCTGGCGCCCGGCGCGACGTAATAACCGGAGCGTTCGCGTGCGCGGATCAACCCCCACTGTTCGAGCAGGTAGTACGCGCGAAACACCGTCGACTGGCTCACGCCATGCTGCGCGATGATCTGCCGCAGCGACGGCAGGCGCGTGCCGACCGCGAGGTTGCCGTTGCGGATTTCGTCGGCGATCGTGTGAGCGAGGGTTTCGTAGCGTTTCATCGGTGCGGACGGGAGCACGTGGCCGCCGTGCGCGAGGTGGATGCGACGCCGCGCCGGCGGGGGGAGGTCATTGTCCGACGGGCGCTCCGAAAAGGAAAGCGCGACGGCGGCTGGCGGTCGCGCTTGCGTGGCGCTTCCTGTGCTTCGTCAAGTCAGGCCGCGTTCGGTTGTGTCGGGTGCGGGCGTGCCGATGATCACGACGACGTGGGCGATGCGATCAACATACTCGCGCGAGGACACCCGCATCGACTGCACCGAATGCGTGCGCAGTACATGCCGTTTGCCGCCCTCGTTGCAACTGCAACCGCCCGACATCGCGTAACGACTTTCTCCTGATCATTCTTCATTCGCCGATACGGGATCGTTTGCGTGCGACGACACGCAATCGAACGCATGCATACAGGTCGTTCCTGCATGGGCGGACACGATCTGCGTGCGGCTTGTTCCAATTGCGCGGCTATATTTTTTATGGTCTTGTTGCACGATCGCGCATCGACTCGAAAAAAGGAAAGTCGAATGCATACGGGGAATTCGGACGGGGACCGATTGATCAGTCGAATCGGCGCGCATCGGCGTGCGCGCCGTGCCGTGTGCCGGTTGCTTGTCGTCTTCACGCTCGGCCTGCCGGGCCTGCCTGCGTGTGCCGCTTCCCCCGAAACCGTCGGAGACAACGTGCTGCGTGTGCTCGCGTGGCCCGGCTATGCGGACAGCGATGTCGTCAATGCATTTGAGACGCACTTTCATGTACGCGTCGAAGTGACGTTCGTCGATTCCGACGAAGCGTTGTGGACGCGGATGCACAGCGCATCGCCGCCGCCGTACGACGTGCTCGCGGCCAACACGGCCGAGATCCAGCGCTACGCGCACGACGACCTGCTCACGCCGATCGACCTGTCGCAGATTCCGAACCGCCGCCGGCAGCTGCCGAATTTCCAGCAGCTCGCGACGATCGGCGGCCTCGTGCGCAACGGCTCGACCTACGCGATTCCGTTCACGTATTCGTCGATGGGGCTGATCTACGATCGCAAGCAGGTGCCGGCTCCGCCGCGCTCGATGCTCGAGCTCTGGAACCCGCGCTACCGCGGCAAGGTGCTCGACTTCAACAGCGCGCAGCATAATTTTTCGTTCACCGCGCTCGCGCTCGGCTATTCCGATCCGTTTCACCTGTCGCCCGCGCAGACGCTCGCCGTCGCGCACAAGCTAATCGACTTGCGACGCAACCTGCTCACGTATTACACGCTTCCCGAAGAAGCGACCGCGCTGTTCATCCGGCATCGCGCGGCGCTGATGTTCGGCAACTACGGCACGCAGCAGGTCGAGCAGCTGCGGCGCGCCGGCGCGGATGTGGGCTACGTGATTCCGGACGAAGGCGCGCTCGCGTGGCTCGACTGCTGGGGCGTCACGCGTGGCGCCGAGCATCGCGAGCTCGCGTTCGCGTGGATCAATTACATGCTCGAACCGGTGATCGGCGCGCTGCTGACCGAGCGTCAGGGGCTCGCGAATACGCTCGCGCCGCCACCCGGCCTCCAGACCGGTCACCAGCACCTCGTGTGGCTCCAGCCGGTCGAGGACATCGCGCGGCGCGAGTCGTTGTGGAGCCGCATCGTGTCGGGCGACCGGCCGGCGTCGTTCGAAAAATGATCAGGCTCGGGCTCACGTCGAAGCTGTCGGTGCTGTTCGCGTGCATCGGCGTGATCGCGTCCGGCACCACCGGCTACTACACGTACCGCGCGAACCGGACGATGCTCGTGCAGGAAGCACAGCACAGCCTGCTGATGTCGACGCATTTGCTCGGCCAGCGCTTCACGACCGCGCTGTCCGACGTGGCCGACGATGCGCTCGTGCTCGCGCAATTGCCGTCGTCGGCGCTCGTCGCCGGCGGCGACAGCGCCGATCGCGCGCCGCGCACGCGGCTCGAGCAGGTGTATCGCAGCTTCATGAGGAATCACCCCGAGTATCTGCAGATCCGGTTGATCGCGCGCGGCGACTACGGGCTCGAACGCATCCGCGTCGATCGCGACGCGCGCGGCATCGTGGTGCTGCCGGAGAATGCATTCCAGGAGAAGGGGCAGTTTTCCTACGTGATCGATACGCTCGCGACGGCGCCCGGTCATATCTACCTGTCGCCGATCGAGATCAATCACGAGACCGGTTCGCATGCGGCCGAAGGGTTGCCGATCCTGCGCGTGGGCACGCCGGTCGTCGACACGGCCGGCCAGGTCGTCGGCGCGCTGGTCGTCGACATCGAACTGTCGCGTGTGTTCGACCGGCTCGAGCGCGATTTGCCGCAAGACTACGCGGTGTATCTCGCGAACGAGTGGGGCGATTTCATCGTGCATCCCGATCCGTCGCAGACGTTCGGCTTCGATCGCGGGCGGCGCGTGCTGATGCAGGACAGCTTTCCCGCCACGCGGCTGCTGTTCGTCGGCGCGCGCACGAACGTGACGCTCGACGGTCTCACGCAGCCCGACGATGCGCCGGGCCAGATGTTCGCGTTCGTGCGCACGCCGTTCGGCAACAGCGAGGGCAACCGCTTCGTCGTGCTCGGCATGGCGCGTCCGCTCACGGACGTGCTGGCGCCGGCCGCGATTCTCGGCGAACGGATCATCCGGATGGTGCTGTTGCTGAGCGTGGCGGCGGTGATTCTCGCGATCCTGTTCGCGCGCGCGATTACGCGGCCGTTGCAGATGCTCGCGCGTGCGGCCACCCACGTATTCGACGATCCGGTCGCCGAGCGGCTGCCCGTTGCGCGGGCCGACGAGATCGGCGTGCTGGCGCGCTGTTTCGACAGCATGCGTGTCGAGATCCGCACGCAGGTCGCGATGCTGCGCGCGAAGCAGCTGGAGCTCACGCACCTCGCCGGTCACGATCCGCTCACCGGTCTGCCGAACCGCCTGTTGTTCATGGAGCATCTCGATGCCGCGATCCGGCATGCGGCCGCGGTGGGCGAGGGGCTGGCGGTGATGTTCGTCGATCTCGATCGTTTCAAGCAGATCAACGACCAGCACGGACATGCGGCCGGCGATCGCACGCTCGTCGCGGTCGCGAAACGGCTGAGCCAGGTGCTGCGTAGCGGCGACATGGCCGCGCGGCTCGGCGGCGACGAATTCATCGTGCTGCTGTCGGACGTGCGAGCGCCGGCGGTGATCGGCGATATCGCGTCGCGTATCCAGATCGTGATGGCCGAGGAACTGGAGTTCGGCGACCGGCTGCTGGCCGTGGGGGCGAGCATCGGCGTCAGCGAATATCCGGCCGACGGCGCGTCCGCCGAGGAACTGCTGGTGAAGGCCGACGCGGCGATGTATGCGGCGAAGGCGTCCGCGCAGTGCGCGTGCGTGCGTTATCAGGAGCTGCTGGGTGGCGGTGTCGGTGGCGTCGATGCAGATGCGGCCGGCCGCATGGCGGCGGGTGGCAGCCGCTGACGGCAGGCCGGCGGGTGCGCGCGGCACAAACGCGACGAGCCCGTCGCGGGACGGGCTCGTTGTAGCTTGCGCGGACTGCGCGCGATGCGCGCAGCGGCGGGCTTAGTGGCCGAAGTAGACCGAGTCGCGCGCGTTCTGCGGCTTGACTACCGGTGCGCCGCTCTGGACGATCGGGGCCGCTTGCGCGCCGTAGCCGCTGCCATCGGCGGCGCGAACACGTGCTTCGGCTGCCAGGAGGTCGTTCGGGTAGTGCGGGCTCGACTGGCTCGGCTTGTAGCCGGCGTTTTCGAGCTGGACGAGTTCGTTGCGCACTTGTGCGCGGGTGACGGTGCTTTGAGCGAATGCGCCGAACGAAGCGGACAGGGCGACAGCGGCAACGACTGCGGAAACGAGCGATTTCATGATGACCTCCGATGTTCTATGACTTCGCCGTCGACACAATGTCTTAAGCGATTGATTACATCGTAGGCTTCGGATGATCGACGGTAAACGTGGGTTATAGCGAAAGATCCTTGCGAGCGCGGCAATAATAGCGAGAGAAATTCGTTCCGTCCCCATTGTGTATTGCGAGGATTGCAAACGGGCCGGCGCACGGGAGGGAGAAGCGTATGCCGCGCAGGCGCGAACGGCCGGCGGCGGGGCGCCAGAAGAGGGGCAAAACGGAGGCGTTGCCGGATCAGACGCCGTCGAAGTCGTCGATTTCCTTGCGCTCGCGGCGTTCCTCGTTGCCGCGGCGCGCGCGCAGGCGCTGGCGCGACAGGACCGCGATCACCTGCTGGGTCGGTGCGCCGGACGGCAGCTCGTTGCGAATGCGATCGGGCACCATCGGCAGGCCCGCGCGCTGCCGGCGCAGTGCCTTCGCGATCGCCCGGCGGCATTCGTCCCCGTGGCAATCCCATTCATCGCGGATTCTCTGGCAATAACGGCATTGTTCCATCCGGACAGTCTAACGCGTCTTGCGGATCGCGGCAGAGGGCGGGAGCGGGTGGGGACGGGACTCGTGGGTGCGACGCGGCCGAGCGCACCTGATCGGGTGCCGAGGGGTCCGCGTTGCTGCGCCGGCGCGAGCCAGGGCGACGGTGTTCGACACGGTCCGAGGCTGAATCTTGCCCGAGCGCGGCGCGTAGCATCGGCCGTGATCGCGGGACCGCGCCGTCGAGCATCGTTAGCCTGCTTCAAACCAATTCATGACGCGTCACCCTATCATGTGAAAAATACATGACCCGAAACAAGGAGGCGAGATGACGCTCGCGCAATTGCAGGCCCTGGCTGCCGTGGTCGAACTCGGCTCGCTCACGGCCGCGGCCGACCGGCTCAGCCGCAGCCAGTCCGCGATCAGCCACGCGTTGACCGAGCTGGAGGACGTCACCGAGGTCAAGCTGCTGTTGCGCGACCGCCAGCCGGTCGTCCTGACCGCTGCCGGCGAACGTCTGTGGCCGTACGTGCAGAACGTCGTTCGGGAAGCGCAGACGCTGCGCCAGCAGTTCGGCCTCGCGCGCGGCAAGCTCGAAGGGCGGCTGGTCGTCGCGTCGCTGCCGAGCGTGTCGCTCGCGTTCGTGGTCCCCGCGCTCGAGGCGTTGAAAGCGGCGCACGAGGGCGTGACGGCGGTGCTGCTCGAAGGCACGGACGCGGAAGTCGAAGGGTGGCTCGAGGACGGCACCGCCGACATCGGCGTGGTCGCCGGCACGAAAACCTTCGCGCACAATCTGCCGCTGCTCGACGAGGATTTCGTCGCGGTGGCGGCGGACGGCATGTTCGACGGCCGCAAGCGCGTGTCGGCGAAACTGTTGTCCGCGATGCCATTCATTTTCTCGAAGGCGGGGTGCGGGCCGGTCATCGCCGATTACTTCGTGCGCAACGGTGCATCTCTTCGCGCGGCATTCAACGTGGTCGAGATGCGGACCATCCTGTCGATGGCCGAGGCGGGAATGGGCGTGTCGATCGTCCCGCGCATCACGCTCACCTATACACGGTTCGGCGGCCGGGTGCTGGAGCTGTCGCCGAGGCTGCAACGTAGCGTGCGGCTGTCGTGGAACGCGACCGGCAATGCGGTCGCCGACGCATTCGTGAAGCTGGTCGACGCGCAACGCGCGAAGGCGGGAAAGGCGATTCAGGCCCGGACGAAAAAGGGCAGCTAGCGCATCGCAGGCAATGACGCGATGAAGCGCGCTCATGGGCGGCTTGCAGTTTATTCATGCCGACGGCCATCGACATGCAATACATTGCTGCACACCGCCCTGACTTCATTGCGTCGAAGGAGACCACCGTGCCGGCCGTGCCCACCCTGATTGCTTTCGGACTCGTGTCGCTCGGCATGGTCCTGACGCCCGGCCCGAACATGATCTACCTGATTTCCCGTTCGATCTGCCAGGGGCGCCGCGCGGGGCTGGTGTCGCTCGGCGGCGTGGCGCTGGGGTTCGTGTTCTACATGTTCTGCGCGGCATTCGGCATCACCGCGCTGGTGCTGACCGTGCCGTACGCGTATGACGCGCTGCGTTTCTGCGGCGCGCTGTACCTCGCGTATCTCGCGTGGCAGGCGCTCAAGCCGGGCGGCCGCTCGGCGTTTCAGGTCCGGCAATTGCCGCACGACAGCGACGCGAGGCTCTTCACGATGGGCTTCGTCACCAACCTCGCGAACCCGAAGATCGCGGTGATGTATCTGTCGCTGCTGCCGCAGTTCATTTCGCCGGGGCACGGCAGTGTGCTCGTGCAATCGGTGGCACTGGGCTGCGTGCAGATCGCGGTCAGCGTGTGCGTCAACGCGCTGATCGCGAGCATGGCCGGCTCGATCGCGGGGTTTCTTGCCGACCGGCCAGGCTGGGCACGCGGGCAGCGCTGGTTGATGGGGACCGTGCTGGCGGGGCTGGCCGTGCGCATCGCGCTCGAGTCGCGAAGCTAGATCGCGGGGCGGCTTGCGGTGGATGGGGACCGGACAAGCGGATAGCGCGTTGCGTGCGTTGCTCCGCATGACAGAACTTTCCGCCGGCCGCCGCACCATGACGTCGCGGCGGCCGGCCCCCGCCTCAGCGCTCGCCGCGCTTCTTGCTCAGCTCGATCGTCTCGAACAGCTCGTACTGCGCGCTCGGGTGCTGATCCGCGCCCGGCGCGTGGTAGTAGCGCATCGTGATCGTCGTGGGGCCGCCCGGCTTGCCCGGATCGTGATCGAACACCGCGATCCCGTAGCCCGTGCCCGTATCGCGGCGCGCGGACCAGATCGCATCCTCCAGCGCATCGGCCGGCTTGCGCACGAACGTGTTCGCCGCCATGCCCGGCACCGGCCGATTCGGCTTCGTGAAGACCTTGGCCTGCACATAGCCGGTCGCCGGGTTCGCGCCGTACACGTCCAGCGGCGCACTGGTGCCGCCGCCGCCGAGAATCAGGTGGATCGTGCCGTGGCTCGTGTCGAACGTCGTGCGGTCGGGGTCCGTCGACCCGACCGGACGCGGCTGTAGCGTCTCGACGACTTCGCCGGTCGACGCATCGACGCCCGCGCGGTGATTGCAGCCGCGCACCGGGTAGCTGCGCTCGTAGTCGTGATCGTGACCGCACAGCACGAGGTCGACGCCGTAACGGTCGAACAGCGGCAGCCACGCCTCGCGGATGCCCTTGTCCGAGCCATTGCCCGTTTTCGACGAACTCAGCGCGTCCTGGTGCATTTGCACGACGATCCAGTCGATGTCGGCATCGTGCGACGCGTGACGCAGCGTATGTTCGAGCCAGCGTGTCTGCTCGCCGTTGCTGTAGCCGCGCACGTAGAACGACGTGCCCGGTTCGATCGGCGCGTGGCCGGTGCTCGCGGCCGGCACCAGCGGGGCGGGGCCGCCGACGAAGGCGGCCGCGTCCTGGTACACGACATCGTCGGCGTCGAGCGAGATGAACAGCACCGAGCTCACGCGGAAGCTGTACCAGCGGCCCGGAAAGCGCGTGCCGTTCTCGGGCAGCGTATAGCGCGCGAGATACGAGTCGAGCCCCTGCGGGCCGTTGTGGAATTCGATCTCGTGATTGCCGGGGCACGGCATCCACGGGCGATTCGCGGCCGACGTCTGGTTGTTGTTGCCGAAGTCGCGCCACACTTCCGGCTGATGCGCGGGGTTCAGGTTCGCATAGCAGAGGTCGCCGTTCAGCAGGTGGAACAGCGGCTGGAACTGCTCGACCGCCTGCACCGCGAAGCGGCTTTGCGGCGACGACAGCACCCACGCGCCGTTCGGCGTCGCGAGGTCGCCGTAGCTCGTGAAGCGAAACGGTGCGCGGCCGCGCGGCGCGGTCGTGAAGGTGGCGGCAAACGGCTGCGCGGCGTTGCTGTCGTTGTCGGCCGTGAGTTCATAGCGGTAGCGCGTGTTCGGCTTCAAGCCGTGCACGCGGGCGTGGTACGTGAACACGGTTTCGCCGTTCAGGCCGTCGGTGTAGAGGCGCTGAACCCCATGCACGGTGCGTGCCGGCTCGCCGTCGGCGACGATGCGCGCGCGCGGATTGACGGCCGGCGCGAGCGACGCCCACGTGATCACGACTTCGGACGCCGGGTCGTTGCCCCACGTCAGGTGCACCTGCTCGGGTGTGCCGTCCGGGTTCGACGCGGCGGCACGGGCGGCCGCGAGCCCGCCTGCGGCGGTGGCGAGGCCGGAGACGCCGGCCAGTTTCAGGAAGCCGCGACGCGATACGGAAGCGGCCGGCTCGTTCGACTCGTTCGACTCGGCGGGGAAGTTGTCCTGGTTCGACATGATCGTATTTTCGATGGATGACACGCGAAATGCGGAACCGCCCGGTCGTGCGCGAGCGCGTCGGGGGCGTGGGCCGGAAACGAGCGGGATCCCGGTGACACGCATTGTCGAAGCGCAGTTTTGCCGGGTTGTGACAGGCGGTAATCACAGTACGGACACGATGCGGCGATCGGCGCGCGGCATTCGTTTCGTTCGTTGCCGGCGCGGCGGAAATTTATTTGCCGGTGTCGCGACGGATTTTGCCGAATGCGTCGTTTAACGCATGAACGGCCGCTTCCGGGTATGAACGGTCGATACATGATGCTTCGGAGTCTTGCATGAAACTTTCCATTTCATTACGGTTTGCCGCGGCATGCGCAGCCGCGCTGGCGACGTCCGCCGTATTCGCCCAGGCCGTCATCGTCGCGCCGGTTGCACCGCCGCCGCCGCGCGTCGAAGTGATGCCGGCGCCGCGTGCGGGCTACGTGTGGGATCAGGGCCACTGGCACTGGCGACATGGCCGCTACGTGTGGATTCCCGGGCACTGGCAAGGGGTGCGCGCCGGTTATCACTGGGTGCCCGGGCATTGGGTCGCGCGTGGCCCGAACTGGCGCTGGGTGCCCGGTCACTGGGCGTGATGCGCAGCGTGCCGCGCGGCGCGCAGCGCCCGTGTGGCGAGACTTCCACGTAACCTCATCCGTCGAGCCATGCCTTTTCGAACCCTCGTGATCCTGGCAGCCGCGGCCATCGTGCTGGCTGGCTGTGTCGTGGTGCCGGCGCGTCCGGTGTATTACCGGCCCGCGCCGGTCGTCGTATATTGATCGCGCCGGCCGCGGGCGATCGACAGGATCGATATGCCGTTCGAACCGGATGTCGACGAAACCGCCCGGGCCGATCTCGGGCGCGTTGCCGACGCGTCGTCCTGGCGCCGTCCGGTGCCCGCGCGACGCATGCAAGGAGAGCACGACGATGAGCTTCAGCCGGACCGCGGAGATACCCGCCCGCAGCAAGCGGCGTTCGCACGGCACGTTTCGGAGCGGCCTGCGTTGAGCGATGCAGATCCGGACGCGGAACTCGTCGCGCGGGTCGGCGCGCGCGACGCGTCGGCCGTGCGCGTGCTCGTCGCACGCAAGCTGCCGCGATTGCTCGCGCTCGCGACGCGCATGCTTGGCGACCGGACGGAAGCCGAAGACGTTGCGCAGGAAACCTTCCTGCGAATCTGGAATCAAGCGCCGCGCTGGCGGGACGGCGAAGCACGCTTCGACACGTGGCTGCATCGCGTCGTGCTGAACCTGTGCTACGACCGCTTGCGCGGACGACGCGAGGAGCCGGTCGACATGCTGCCCGACGTGCCCGACACGCAACCCGAGCCGGCCGCGCAAGCGGAGTTGCGCTCGCGCGACGCGCGCGTGCGCCAGGCGCTCGCTGCGTTGCCGCCCCGGCAGCGGGAAGCGCTCGTGCTCCAGTACTATCAGGACATGTCGAATGTTGAGGCGGCCAACCTGATGGGCATCACCGTCGATGCGCTGGAAAGCCTGCTCGCGCGCGCGAGGCGCAACCTGCGCGCGCAACTGGCCGGCGACCCACCTAGCGAGGACAAGCGATGACACCCGAACGATTCCGTACCATCGTCGCCGCGTACGGCTCGGATGCGCGGCGCTGGCCGCAAGACGAACGCGCGGCGGCCGAAGCGTGGGCGCAAGCGCATCCGCGCGACGCGCTCGCGGCGCTCGACGAAGCCGCCGAGCTCGATGCATGGCTCATGCAGGATACGGTCGCGCCGCCCGCGCCGGCGCTCGTCGAACGCATCGTCGCGTCGGCGCCCGCGCCGCAACGTGCGCGGCGGCGAGGGAAGGTGTGGTGGTCGGGCGCGGCGTTCGCGGGCGTCGGGCTGGCCGGCGCGCTGGCGGGCGCGGTGGCCGTGTCGATGCTGATGCTCGGTAGCGCGCCGATCGCGCAACACGAACCGGGCTACCTGACGACGACCTTCGGCGGCCCGAGCATCGACGGAGGCGACGAATGACCGAACGCGGCTGGAAAATCATTCTCGTCGGGTCCGTCGTGCTGAACGTGTTCATGCTCGGCGCGATTGGCGGCGGCGTGTATCAGTGGTTCTCGACGCATCGCGATCTGCATGCCGCCGGGATGCCCGGACAACGGACGGCGTTGCGTTTCGCCGCGGACGAATTGTCCGATGCGCGTCGGCAGGAGTTCGCCGCGGCGCTGAAGGCGGCGCGCAAGGACGGCCGCGATTTCGCGCGGGAAGGGCGCGATGGGCGGATCACGGTGCTGGACTTGCTGGCCGCGCCGCAGCTCGATCGTCCGGCGATCGATGCGGCGCTCGATCGTACGCGAGCGGCGGACAGTGCGTTGCGCGGGCAGGTCGAGCGGAGCGTGGTCGATTTCGCGGCGACGTTGACGCCGGATGAGCGTGCGAAGTTCGTCGACGGATTGCGGCGGAGTGGGAATTGGCGGCTGCCGGCGAGGTTGCTGAAGAAGGAGGGGGCGGTGGCGGGGCAGTGAGCGGCGTTGCGTGACGACGCTCCACGAGATACCCGTCTGCGGGATTATGATGACCCGATCGGTAGCAGCGGTCCGAGGGCATGCGAATTCCGGGGCGATCGGTTTCGCCGGCCCGTCTCGGTTCAGGCCGGGTTTGCACAGCCTATTCCGTCGGCCGGCCGGTGCCTCCCCGATATATCCACCGCAACGCGATGCGGCAAGCTCGAGGGCCGCGACAGGGGCGAACCATGAATCGAGTTGAAGACTTTATCGTGCGCACCATGTCGGCCGACGAGATGGCCATGTCGGTTGAATGGGCGGCTGCAGAAGGGTGGAACCCCGGCTTGCACGACCCACATTGTTTCAGGGAAGCGGACCCGGCCGGTTTTTTCGTCGGCGTTTGGCGTGGCGAGCCGGTCGCTTGCCTCGCCGCTGTCGCCTATGACGAGCGCTTCGGCTTCATCGGTCTCTACATCGTGAAGCCCGCGTTTCGCGGTCAAGGCTTCGGTTTGCGCATCTGGCAGCACGGTGTGCGTTACCTTGGAGACCGTAACATCGGTCTCGACGGTGTCGTTGCCCGGCAGGCGAGCTACGCGAAGTCCGGGTTCCGGCTCGCGTATCGCAACATCCGCTATCAGGGGCGCGTCGACGGCATCGGGTGCGCGCATGTGGCGGCAGCGGTCGATGTACCGTTCGAGCAGCTGCTTGCCTACGATCGCCGGTGTTTCCCCGCAGCGCGCGAGCGTTTCGTCTCGGTCTGGATTGCTCAACCGGATGCCGTTGCACTCGCAACGATCGATGGCGGCCGTGTCGCCGGCTACGGTGTCATACGCCGCTGCAAGGCGGGCTGCAAGATCGGCCCGCTCTTTGCCGATGATGCCGGCATCGCCACGGGGCTGTTTCGTGCGCTGGCGGCGCGGATGCCCGACGAGGTGATCACGCTCGACGTGCCGGAAACGAATCCTGCGGCCGTTGCGCTGGCGGAACGGCACGGCATGTCGAGCGTATTCGAGACCGCGCGGATGTATACGAAAGAAGTGCCCGCGATTGCGATCGATCGCGTGTTCGGCGTGACGTCGTTCGAGTTGGGGTGATAGCCGCGAACGTGCACACGGCAGGGCAATCGTTTCGCCATCCATGACAAAAATTCAGCGCGCGACGACCCGACTGCCCGCCGGCGTTTGAAAGCCGATCGCAAGACGTACGCGCTGACACCCCAAAAAATATTTCTCACATCCCCCGACGGATTTCCCCCCGCCGCCCGTTAAACACGGGTACGCATCGCGAGACCCCCCGTCATGGACCATCCGAACGACATCTCACCGGCCGCCATCGCGCTGAACCGCTTTGGTCTCGGCGCGCGGGCCGACGAAGCGCCGCCTGCGGATCCGAAGGCGGCGCTCATCGCTCAATTCGACCGTTACGACGCGCGGCCGGCCGCATGGGCCGCTGAACCGGACGCGGTCACGCTCGCGACGCGCTTCGCGAACACCCGCAACGCGATGACGAGTGACGACGCGACCGCCAAGCGGGCAACCGCGCAGTCGATCCGTCGCGACGGCTACGACGCGTATCGCAGTGCGGTCGCCGCACGGTTGAACAGCGCGCTCACCACGCCCGCGCCGTTCGTCGAGCGACTCGTGCATTTCTGGGCGAACCATTTCGCGGTGTCCGTCGACAAGGGGCAGGTCGCCGCGTACGCGGGCGCATTCGAGCGCGACGCGATCCGCCCACACGTGCTCGGCCGCTTCGAGGACATGCTCGTCGCCGTCGAGCAGCATCCCGCGATGCAGCTGTTCCTCGACCAGGCACGCTCGGTCGGCCCCGACAGTCCGGCCGCGATGCGCGCCGAAGCCCGTGATCCGGCGGCGCGCCGTGGTCTCAACGAGAACCTCGCGCGCGAGATCATGGAGCTGCATACGCTCGGCGTACGCACCGGCTATACGCAAGCGGACGTGACGGAATTCGCGCGTGCGCTGACCGGCTGGAGCATTGCCGGCGGACGCGGGCCGCAGCCCGGCGATGCGGCGCCCGGCGCGTTCGTGTTTCGCCCGAAGCTGCACGAACCGGGCGCGCGCACGGTAATGGGCCGCACGTACGACCAGCCTGGCGAAGCGCAGGCGCGCGCGATCCTCGGTGACCTCGCACGTTCGCCGGCAACGGGCCGGCATATCGCGTTCCAGCTCGCGCGCCATTTCGTCGCCGACAACCCGCCGCCCGCGCTCACCGACCGGCTCGCCCGCGCATTCGAGACGAGCGGTGGCGATTTGCCGACCGTCTACCGCGCGCTCGTCGACGCGCCGGCCGCATGGTCGCCGGTCAATCGCAAGTTCAAGACGCCGTGGGAGTGGGCCGTGTCGTCGCTGCGCGGGCTCGGCTGGCGCGACGCGGGCGACCTGAAAGTCGCGCCGCTGCTCGCGCAGCTCGGCCAGCCGGTGTGGCGGCCGGGTTCGCCGGCCGGCTACGACGATCTGGCCGCGAGCTGGGCCGCGCCCGACGCGCTGGTGCGACGCGTGGAGATCGCGCAGCGGCTCGCCGCACGCACGGGCGACCGGCTCGATCCACGCACGCTCGGCAACACGCTGCTGGCGGGCTCGCTGAGCGAGCCGACGGCGACTGCGCTGTCGCGTGCCGAAAGCGCGACCACGTCGCTCGCGCTGCTGCTCGTGTCACCCGATTTCCAACGGAGATGAACATGGCTCGATCCCTTACCCGTCGGCATTTCCTGAGCATTGCCGCGGCCGGCGCGGGTGCGATGCTCGTCGCACCGCGCATCGTGTTCGCGAACGTCGAGACCGACCGACGCTTCGTGTTCGTGATCCAGCGCGGCGCGGCCGACGGGCTGAACATCGTCGTCCCGTATGCGGAGCCCGCGTATGCGTCGCTGCGTGGGCCGCTGGCGATCGATTCGTCGACGGCGATACGCATCGACGGCACGTTCGCGTTGCATCCGTCGCTCGTGCAGACCGCACGGATGGTTCGCGACAAACAGGCGCTGTTCGTCCACGCGATCGCATCGCCGTATCGGGACCGCTCGCATTTCGATGGCCAGAACGTGCTCGAGACGGGCGGCCGCGCGCCGTACCAGGTGAAGGACGGCTGGTTGAACCGCCTCGCCGCGATGTTGCCGGCGACGCGCGAGCGCGCGATCGCATTCGCGCCGACGGTGCCGCTCGCATTGCGCGGCGGCGTGCAGGCGGCGTCGTATGCGGCGTCCGGTTTGCCGGCCGCGCCGGACGATCTGCTCGCGCGTGTGTCGGCGCTTTACGAGGCCGACGCACAGCTCGGGCCGCTGTGGCAGTCGGCGATGGCCGCGCGCGGGCTCGCCGGCGATGCGCATGCGCGCCAGGACCCGGCAGGCGTCGGCAAGCTCGCGGCGACGTTTCTTGCGCGCGACGATGGCCCGCGGATCGCGATGATCGAGACGGGCGGCTGGGACACGCACAGCGCACAGAACGCGCGGCTCGCGAACCAGTTGAAGGCGCTCGACACGATGCTTGCTGCGTTGCGCGACGGACTCGGGCCCGTGTGGCAGCAGACCACGGTGCTCGTCGCGACCGAGTTCGGGCGTACGGCCGCCGCGAACGGCACGGGCGGCACCGATCACGGGCAGGCGTCGGTCGCGATGCTGGCGGGCGGAGCGGTCGCGGGCGGCCGCGTGATCGCCGACTGGCCCGGCTTGCGGCCGGGCGACCTGTACGAAGGGCGCGACCTGAAACCGACCGCGTCGCTCGACGCGCTGATCGCGGGCGCGGCCGCCGAAAGCCTGCGGCTCGATCCCGGCCGTACCGCGTCCACGCTGTTCGCGGAAAGCGGTGCGACGCGGCCGATGACGGGCCTCATTCGTACAACGGCGTGACGCGCGCCGTGCGTGCGTTCGCATCCGCCAACCGATTACTTGACGTCCTCACCCGCCTAAAGGCAGGTGATTCCCACACCTGGCGATGCACGTCCGCATCGGAGAATGTTCAGCGCAGCGTTGGTATCTCGATCATGCACGACACCACAGCCATCGCAGGCCCACTCTCTCATTCGCAGTCCCGCGATACCTTTCGGCCGCGTCGTGCTGTCTTTCGATCCGCACGCCGAACAGGACTGGGTAGAACCGCTTTCGTCGACTTCCTCGAACGTGGCCCCGTGCGCCATCGCTTTGTAACGGAGCTTGTTTCGGAAGGACGACCAGGACGCGTCGTAGACGCTCTTCGCCATCCTGGTTCTGGCAAGTTTGGCGGCCGACACGTTGCCGACCGCGATGTAATCGAACCGTCGCACCAGATCGAGGGCGAGCTTGTGCTGAAAATCGGCGCGGGCATTCGCCACCTTGGCGTGCAGCTTCGCGATATGTCGCTTGTGCTTTCGCGCCCGTTGCGCTTTCGCAAGCTTCTCGGCCGCGCATCGACCGAACCGATCGTTAGGCAGCTTCTCGCCCGTCGAAAGTGTGGCGAAGTCTTTCAAGCCGAGATCGATGCCGACACCGGAACGGATCGGGCGGACTTGAACATCGGGCATCTCGATCACGATGTTGAGAAACCAATTGCCGCGTGCATCCTGCGCAAAGTTGGTCCCATCCTTGATCTTGCCTTCGGGAAGCGCCCGGCTGTGGAATACCCGAAACGTGTTACCGGCGAAACGGAACGCGTCACCCTCGCGCTTCAGGTCGCGCCCCTTCAGCGGCACCCAGCCCAGCGATTTCCTGCCGCGATAGCGCAGGTAGGGCCGACGGTGCTGACTGCGCGACTTCGCATATTGCTCGCACGTCGCGTTGATCGTGCCGGAGTGGATGCCGAGTTCCTTGCTGCTGCCGGTCGTCAGCACGTTCAGATCGAATCCCGTCGGCCACTTCTTGCTCCACTTGAGCGCGTGCTTCTGCGTGTCATTGCAGAAGTTCCAGACGTAGTTCACCGCACGGCTTTGCTTGTTGAGCAGTCCGTTGAGCGACTTCACGCGGTAGCGGTAGACAAGGATCATGCCGGTGATCCTAACCCGTGCAAGAAGCTGCCTGTCAACAGCACGCCTTTCCTTCCCGCCATCCGCCCCGAAGGAAGTCCCCTTGGGGGAAATGGCGGGGTTTCTCGGAGCAAATTCTGATGAAGATCCGATCCGTATCGCTTGCCGTACTGGTGAGCGCGAGCGCCGCGCTGATGTCCGCGTGCGTGGTCGAACCGGCGCGGCCGCCGCAGCCCGCGCCGGTCGTCGAGGTGGCGCCGCCGCCGCCCGCGCCCGGCTATCGCTGGGTGAAAGGCCATTACCGCTGGGCCGGCAACCACTGGGCGTGGGTGCCGGGCCACTGGGTGGCCGTGTATTGAAGCGGGCGAACGGCGGGCCGGCACACCGGCTGTAAGCCGTTTGTGAACTTTCCCGGCGCGGCGCTCGTCTAATCGGCCCGCCAACGCTTCCTGAGGACCTCCAGATGATTCGCAACACCAGAACGCTGCTCGGTGCGGCCGTGATTGCCGGCAGCACGCTGCTCGCCGGATGCCAGACCAACGCGACCGCGACGGACCCGCGCGCGGCACGTCCGGCGGACGGCCGGCCCGTGACCAAGACCGTTTATGTGGCGCCGCAGGCAGCGCGCTGCACGGGCGTCGCACCGATGGATTGCCTGCAGGTGCGCAGCAGCCCGGCCGAGCCGTGGAGCTTGTGGTACGCGGGGATCGAAGGCTTCGCGTACCAGCCCGGCTATCAATACGTGCTGGAAGTCGACGAGTACCGCGTGGCGCAACCGCCGGCCGACGCTTCGTCGATCCGCTGGGTGCTCAAGCGTGTCGTCGAGCGGCGTCAGGTGAACTGACGGCTGCGCCCGCCCGCGGCGCCGATTACGCAGACGCCCGCGGCGCAACCGGCCTCGGCGGCCCCGCAGTATCGATCCGCCGGAACACGACCGACGACAGCAGCGTGACCGAGCCCATGCAGACGAACGACAGCATGAAGCCGTTCGCCATCGAGCCCCAATGCGCGGCGAACAGGTTCACGAGCCCGCCGCCGATCGACACGCCAAGCCCCATCGCCAGCATCTGCATCATCGTGAACAGGCTGTTGCCGCTGCCGGCGTCGGCGTGCGACAGCCCCTTGAGCGTCACGGCATTCATCGCGGCGAACTGCATCGAGTTCGCGGCGCCGAACACGATCAGCAACGCCATCTCGAGCGCCGGCGCGGGCCGCGCCGACACCAGCGCGAACCCCGCGATCGCGCAGCCGACGATCGCCGTGTTCACGACCAGAAACGTCGCATAGCCGAAGCGCTTCGCGAGCGGCGCGATCCAGCGCTTCGCGATCACGCCGGCGATCGCGGCCGGCAGCATCATCATCCCCGACTGCAGCGGCGTATAGCCGAGCTGCACCTGCATCAGCAGCGGCAGCATGAACGGCACCGCGCTCGTGCCGATCCGGCACAGCAGGTTGCCGAGCAGCCCCGAGCCGAAGTTCGGCTCGCGGAACAACCCGAGCCGGAACAGCGGCTGCGCGCGGCGCCGTGCGTGGGGCAGGTACGCGAGCGCACTCGCCACGCCGAGCACGGCGAGCCCGATCGCCCAGCCGGTGCGGTGCGCGGGCATCGGCGGATCGATCGCGAGCGACAGCGCGAGCATCGCGATCGACAGCAACGCACAGCCGACGAAGTCGAACGGCGGCGGCTGCGTCGCCTGGTCGTGCGGCAGAAAGCGCTGCACCGCGATGAAGCCGACCACGCCGACCGGCACGTTGACGATGAACACCCAGTGCCAGGAAATCGCCTGCGTGAGCCAGCCGCCGAGCGTCGGCCCGACGATCGGGCCGAGCTGGCCGGCGATCGACACGAACGCGATCGCCGCGACGTACTGTTCGCCCGGCACGCGGCGCAACACCGCAAGCCGCCCGATCGGCAGCAGCATCGAGCCGCCGATGCCCTGCACGGCACGCGCGACGACGAGCTGGCCGAGCGTGTGCGACGCGGCACAGCCGATCGACGCGAGTGAGAACACCAGGATCGCGAGCGAGAACACGCGGCGCGTGCCGAACCGATCGGCGAGCCAGCCGGACGCCGGCGTGAGCATCGCCATCGTCAGCGTGTAGACGACCACGACCGGCTGCATCGCGAGCGGCGACGCATGCAGGCTTTGCGCGATCGACGGCAGCGCGGTGTTGACGATCGTCGTGTCGAGGGACTGCATGAAGAACGCAGCGGCGACGATCCACAGCAGCGCGGAATGTGAGGGTTCGCGGGACATGACGAAGTGGGAAGTGCGGCGACCGGCGATGCAACGTGGCACGCCGGTCTACAAGCACTGGATGGTATCGATTCCGGTGGTCATCGGGAAGCTGCCTGATGGCATTGACTGTCATCGTAATCGGCGATGACAATGCGGGATGCTCAATCCCGTCTGGCTCAAGACGTTCGCGACCGTCACGAACTGCCGCAGCTTCACCGAAGCGGGGCGGCAGCTCGGGCTCAACCAGTCGAGCGTCAGCGAACACATCCGTCGTCTCGAAGAGAGCGTCGGCCGGCGGCTGTTCGTGCGCGACACGCATTCGATCGCGATGACGGCCGACGGCGAGGCGCTGCTCGTGCATGCGAACGTGATCCTGCAGGCGCTGAACCGCGCGGAATCGCAGTTTCGCAAGCCGCGGCTGCAGGGCCGCGTGCGGCTCGGCGCGTCCGACGATCTCGCGCTGGTCGCGCTGCCGGACGTGCTCGCGGCGTTTCGCGCCGCGCACCCCGACGTCGCGCTGGAAATCACGACCGGCATGACGAGCCGGCTCTACGAATTGATGGATGCGGGTGCGCTCGACCTGATGATCGGCAAGCGGCGGCTCGGCGAGCGGCGCGGCACGCCGCTGTTGCGCGCGCGGCTCGAGTGGGTCGCGCGGCCGGGCACCGTGGTCGACCTGGAGCGGCCGCTGCCGCTCGTGCTGGTGGCCGAGCCGAGCGTCACGCGCGCGGTCGTGCTGAACGCGCTCGCGGAAAAGGGAATCGGCTGGGAAGTCGTGTGTTCGAGCAGCAGCCAGCCGGGCTGCATCGCGGCCGCGCGGGCCGGGCTCGGGCTCACCGCGACGTCGCAGTATCTGTCGGCGCGCGGCCTGGCGACGCCGGTAAACGGCGACGGGCTGCCCGCGCTGCCCGACGTCGAATTCATCGCGCTCGCCGCGAAGCGGCTCAGCCAGCCAGCCGGCACGCTGCTCGAGCTGCTGGAAACCAGCGACCTGCGCGCACCCGGCGCGGCCGATCTGGGCGTGTAGCGCACTGCGTTACCTGACAGCTGCAGACAACCGCCAGTTCGCGCCGCATCCGGCCGGGCGCTTGCCGGCCGGGCCACGCGCCACGCGTTGCTGCGTCATGCCGCGCGTTTCTGCGAAATCACCAGCAGCGCGCCGTTCTTGTCCTCCAGCACCGCGCGGAATTCGTGCGGCCCGGCCTGCACCGGCACGCGCACCGACGCGCCGGCCTTCACGACCCGCGCCATCGCCGCGTACAGGTCGTCGCCTTCATCCACGCGCAGCGTGAGCGCCGCGCGCTCGACGATCTGCTCGTCGCCGGCCACCAGCGCGATCGTCAGCGGGCCGCCGTCGAGCGCGCAGTAGCGGTCGCCGTCGCGGAATTTCACGTTCAGGCCCAGTCCATCGACGAACAACGGCAAGGCCGTGTCGATGTCGTCGACCGGGTACAGCAGCATCGATACCTTCATTCCCTCTCTCCGTTGTCGTGAGGCGCGCACCGCACCGTCGTTCGATGCTAGCGCGCGGTGCCGGGCGCGACGCAGTCCGATCGGATGACGGTGAAACCCCTCTGTCCCCGCGGGCGGGCCGTTACTCCAAACAGACGATGCCCGTGCGGGCCGGCGCGCCGACACTCCCATCCGTGGACCGTCGCTATTCGTCCGTACCGTGCGGGCGGCTGCACGAGCCCGACTCGTCCAACATACATGGAGACGCACACAATGAAGTTTTCCCTCATCTACGAAGCCCAGACCACCGACGCATCGCGCGAGGGCGACCACCGGGTGTTCAAGGAGACGGTCGAACAGGCGCTGCTGGCCGAGCAGGTCGGCTTCGACACGATCTGGTGCGTGGAGCACACGTCGCTGACCAACTATGCGCACATGAGCGCGCCGGAAACCTTCCTTGCGTACCTGGCCGGGCGCACGACGCGCATCGGGCTCGGTCACGGCGTCGTGTGCCTGCCGCCGGCGATGAACCATCCGATCAAGGTCGCCGAGCGCGTCGCGCTGCTCGACATCCTGTCGGGCGGCCGCGTGCATTTCGGCGTCGGCAAGGGCGGCAGCCAGCAGGAGGCGGGCGCGTTCGGCTACGACCTCAACGAACTGCAGCCGATGATCGACGAGTCGATGTACCTGGTGCCGAAGATGTTCGTGCAGGACGAGATCGAGCATGACGGCCAGTACATCAAGATTCCGAAGCGTCCGATCCACCCGAAGCCGTTCCAGGATCCGCATCCGCCGATGTACCTCGCGTGCACGAACACCGACGCGCTGCTGCGCGCCGGGCCGTCCGAAAGGCGTGATGACCGCGCACGGACAGAACCTGCGCGCCGCGCAGGCATGGGCGACGATCGCCGGCGTGCGCCAGGACGACCGCTACCTGATCGTCAATCCGTTTTTCCATACGTTCGGCTACAAGGCCGGCTGGCTCGCCGCGCTGTCGAGCGGCGCGACCGTGCTGCCGCATCTCGTGTTCCAGCCGGACGACGTGTTGCGGCGCGTCGCCGACGAGCGCGTGTCGGTGCTGCCCGGGCCGCCGACGCTGTACTACGCGCTGCTCGATGCGCCCGAGCGCGCGGCGCGCGATCTGTGGTCGCTGCGGATCGCGGTGACCGGCGCGGCCGCGATCGCGCCGAGCCTGATCGAGCGGATACGCGCGGAGCTCGGCTTCGAGACCGTGCTGACCGGCTACGGGCTCACGGAATCGTGCGGCTTCGCGACGCTGTGCCGGCACGGCGACGACGCCGAGACGGTCGCCTATACGTCGGGCCGGCCGATGCCGGACATCGAGCTGCGGATCGCGGGGCCGGACGGCGCGGCACTCGGGCCGGACGAGACCGGCGAGATCTGGGTGCGCGGCTACAACGTGATGCGCGGCTACTTCAACCAGCCGGAGGCGACGCGCGACACCGTCGATGCGGCCGGGTGGCTGCACACGGGCGACCTCGGCTGCGTGGACGCGAACGGCAACCTGAAGATCACCGACCGGATCAAGGACATGTTCATCGTCGGCGGCTTCAACTGCTATCCGGCCGAGATCGAGCGGCTGCTGGCCGCGCATCCGGCGATCGCGCAGGTCGCGCTGGTCGGCGTGCCCGATACGCGGCTCGGCGAGGTCGGACATGCGTACGTCGTGTTGCGCCCCGGCGCGCATGCCGACGCCGATGCATTGAACGACTGGGCGCGCAGCAACATGGCGAACTACAAGGTGCCGCGGCATTACACGTTCGTCGAGCAATTGCCGACGAGCGCGGCCGGCAAGGTGCTGAAGTATCGGCTGCGCGCGGGTGCTGAAGCGGCGGGCTGAAGGCCGTCGCTTCGGTGCACGATCGAAGAGAGGGATACACGCTTACGTCGCCGAATCGATCCCGAATCTGCGCATCGAGCGAGCACGGGATCGTCTGCCCGTATCGCATGCGTCGACGCGCATGAACAGCCGTCGCAGCCGCGATCGGTTGTGTACGCATCATCCTCGGTATTCACCCTGAGCCTCGATGCACGATTCCGCATCTCGACCTCGCGCGCCGCGCGCGAGGTCACGTCAGTGAAACATTTTTCTTCCCCCGACTACTCGCACGCGCTTTCCGGCCGTCGCGATTCGCGTGCGTCCACAGCCGCGCGTGCTTGCCCGACGCGCGTCGCGGCGCGCGATGCGTGGCTCACCCGTATCGCGAACGACGATGAATCGCGAAAACAGATGCGTTCCTGAAACATTTCCGTCGATTCCCCCACGCGTCACGCCGGGGCAGGTGACGGCGACGCTTGTCCCGCGCGGGTTCGAGCGGTATGGCACACGCCTTGCGGTGAGCCCCGTGCCGCTCGTGACAACGCGACTGATATTTACGATAAATCGCGGGAGCGGCACGCAACGACATCGAAACATCGGGGATCGGCTCGAGCCGCGGGATGGCGGCCCGACGTGTCGGACGCGAGCAGCGTCGTATCGGCGACACGAACGGGCACCGCACGCTCGATCCGTCAAACAGCAAGCTTGCTTGCAAGGTGTCGTGCCGGGGGACCCGCTGCGCGTGGCGGCATGCGCTGCTCGCGGCGGGTCGAGGCGCCCGGCACAGTCGGGGGAACGCCCGTGAAAATGACAATGAACCAATGGGCAGCGCTGGCGGTGGTGTTCGCGGCCGGCGCGCACGCGCAGGAAATCTACCTGCAGGGCGGCACGCAGGGCGTCGGCATCGGTGCGGCCGTCAGCTTCAATTCGATGCTCGGCGCGCACGCGGATTTCAATGCGATCAATCTGACGCATGACTTCACGGTGGCCGGCAATCGCTACAAGGACGACGTCAAGCTGCGCCAAGGCGGCCTGTATGCGGATATCTTTCCGTGGCGCGGCAGCGGCTTTCGCACGACGCTCGGATTGCGCTTCAACGATGATGAGATCCGTGGCGTGTCGGTGCCCACCAACGGTACCTATGTATTCGGCGGCAAGCGCTACCCGGCGCTGCCGGGGATGTATGCGGTCGCCGAGGCGCGCTATCCGACTGTGATGCCGTACGTCGGGATCGGCTACGGGCATCGGCCGGCATCGAAAGGGCTCGGCTTCGTTGCCGACATCGGCGTCGCATACGGGATCCCGCGCAGCTCGTACACGCTGTCGCCGGCACTGGCCGCCGCAGCCGGGCCGCAGAAGAGCCAGATCCTGGTCTCCAGCGGCCTCGATGAATTGAATCGGAAGATGTCGCGGTATCGCTGGTATCCGGTCCTGCAGATCGGGATCTCGTACCGGTTCTGAGCAGCGCACGCGTCACAGCGCGGCCGTACTCTGCTCGCGTGCGGGTTCAACCGTCCTGCGGGCCGGGTGCGCGCCGTTGCGCTTCGCGATGAACGGGTGCTCGATGTAGCGGTAAGTCAGCAGCGCACAGAAGACGGCGACCAGTGCGCACGCAAACGACAGCGCCCAGACGCCGGAGTCGTCAACGGAATTGATCGGGAAAACGAACTTGTTGAACGCGCGGACGATCGCGTACACGATCGCCATGTGGAGCATGTAGATGCTGAAACTGGCGGTGCCGAGCAGCGCGAGCGGTCGGGTTTCGAGCACGCCGTAGAACGTGTTCCCGCACGCGACGCACAGGAACACGGGGAGCAGCGGCAACGCGCCCTCGATCGAGTAGCGTTCGGCCGGATACGGGGCGACGGCGAGAATCAGCAGCGCGACGGTGGCCGCCGATTTCGTGCCGAGCAGCGAGCGGATCGCGCGATGCCGCGAGGCCTCGAACGCCAGCGCGCCGAACGCGAACAGCAGGGCCATCCCGCCGGGCGGCCCGAACAGCGCGGCGCAGAACGTGACGATCGCAAATGCGAGCAGCTTGCGCCACGCGCGCGTCGCGACGAACCACGCGAGAAACGGAATCGCGACGTAGAACCGCCATTCGTACGCGAGCGTCCACCAGACGCCGCTCAGATAGCCGGTGTGTTCCGCGCCGTTGACCGGAAAAGCACCGAACCAGCCGAGCGAAACGGCTTTGAGCAGATCGGCCAGCAACCGGATCGGCGCGTCGACGACATTGCCGGGAAACCAGTACAGCGTGCAGGCGACGATGACGATCGCGTAAAAGAGATAAAGCGGGGCGACGCGCCGCACGCGCCCGACGAAGAAGCTCCGCACGTCGAACGTGCCCCTGCACGCGCGTTCCCAGAACAGGAACCCGGTGACCATGAAGAACAGCGCGACGGGAATCGTGCCGAGATTGCGCAGGAAGTCGGAGGGGGCGCCCCAGACGCCGGTCGACAGCAAGCCCTGGTTGCACGCGAAGTGATGGAAGACGACGGAGGTCGCCAGGATGCCGCGGAATCCGTCCAGGTTCGGATGGCGCATCGACAGCGATTTGTCGACGGCCGACCGGTAGAACGGTACGTGCCTCGCGACGAGCCACGCGATGATCGCGACGGCCGCAAGGCAGGCCGGGAAGTAGAGCTTGTCGGGAGTCGGGGAAAACAGGGTATCCAGAGAAGGGGTAATCAGGTCCACTGAAGGGCGTCTCGTGTCTTGGATCGCTTGGATCGGGATTTCAGGCACGGATGGTCCGCGTCGATGCAAGGTCTTCTGCGCGCGTGGTGCGGCGTTCGATCGCCGGTCTTGTGCGTCGATGGTATCAAACGGTCACGACGGCGTGCCGCATGGAGATGCAACATGATGTTTCGATGCGGCGGGTGTCATCTGTACGACGCGCATCTGCCCCGGCTGCCCTCCGGGGCATGGCCATTCGGCCGTCTTTTTCATCGCCTCGATTCGGCTTACCGTGCACGACAGCAGTTCGACGCGTCGGGCCAGCGGCGCAGGGGCTTTCTGTTGCCTGTTGCCGCCGGCCCGCGCCGACTTCCGTCTTCCATCTGATCGTCACGATGATAGCAATGCTTGCAATTCACCGTCACGGCGCTATCATTGATAGCAATCTGGATGGAGGTACCTATGGCAAATCTTCTGGTGCGTAACGTGGATGACAGTATCGTTCAGAGCCTGCGCGAGCAGGCCGCGGCCAACGGCAGGAGCGCCGAGGCCGAACATCGGGCCATTCTGGCCGAGGCGCTCGGCCGGCCGAAGCGACGGACATTCGCGCACGTGCTGATGAGCATGCCGGACGTCGGCGAAGACGCGGATTTCCAACGTGTTCAGGATTCCGGCGAGGTCAGGCGTGTTTTTGATTGATACGAACGTCATCAGCGAGATCAGAAAGGGCAAGCGAACCAACCGCGGCGTGCGCGCGTTCTTCAGGCAGGCGGAGGCCGACGTGAGCCCGCTTTACCTGTCGGTCGTGACGGTGGCCGAACTGCGGCGCGGCGTCGACCTGATCCGCCATCGCGGCGATCATCCGCAGGCGTCGGCGCTCGAGGCATGGATGGCGACGATCCTGTCCGGCTATGCGTCGAACATCCTGCCGGTCGATATCGAGACCGCCCAGATGTGGGGCCATTTGCGCGTGCCCGATCCGGCGCACGCCCTCGATCACCTGATCGCGGCCACCGCGCTGATCAACGATCTGACGGTCGTTACCCGCAATGTCGACGATTTCGTTCGCACCGGCGTCCGGCTGCTGAACCCGTTCGATTGATCGAAGTCGCGGGCATCGCGGCAATCCGCCCAGCTTCCCGTCTTCTCCGTCGCGCATGGCCCGTCCCATCGGGCTTGCGCGGGGCACCCGATTTCCACCAACTCCCCGCCAATTCCCCCTCCGACTCTCGTCCCAACAGACGATGTGACGCCATCCCCGACCGGCCAGAATCCTTTCACGAACAACGGATTCTGAACCTGGAGGAGGCCGACATGATCGATGTCCGTGCGCTCGGCTACGTCGTCGTCGAGGCGACCCGCGTCGATGCGTGGCGCAGCGACGCACAAGACGTGCTGGGCATGCAAGCGCTCGACGCGCCCGACGGCGCGCTGTACCTGAAGATGGACGAGCCGATCGGCGACGGCGGGACACCGCCGGCGCTGCATCACGTGTTCGAACCGCTGTAACGGCGGCGCGCGGCAAAAAAAGGTAGGGAATCGTTACCCCCTCCCGATTGCCGCAGAGGCCCGCCAAGCAAGGCGGACACGCTGGCGCGTGCGTGCGCCGCATCGAAAAGAGCTTGACGGATCGGCCGGTGCCGCGTAGTGTCCGAGACCGAAGTCTTCAAGAAGTTCGATTGCTCATCATTGGCCGCACTGCACATTGTGCGGCAGTCGTTGGTCTCTCCCTCTTTGATTCTTTCTGTGCCCGTTGCGGGCGCTGTTCTCAATCGTATTAAGGAAGTATTTGTGGATACCGGTACCGTCAAGTGGTTCAACGAAACCAAGGGCTTTGGTTTCATCTCCCCGGACAACGGCGGCGACGATCTGTTCGCCCATTTCTCTGAAATTCGCGGCACGGGCTTCAAGACCCTGGCCGAAGGTCAGAAAGTCAGCTACGAAGTGAAGCGTGGCCCGAAGGGCCTGCAAGCGTCGAACATCACGCCGCAGTAAGCCGTGTCGGCACCGGCCGCCGAATGGCGGCCGCTGCCGGACGGAGCTCGCGCGGATGCCGGCCCAAGCCGGTGTCCTGCGCGTTCCGACGCACACGACCGATGCATCGCGGTATACACGATGCATCGGTCGTGTGCTTCCCTCATTCATCGCAGGTCCGTACGACGTGCGATTCAACGCCCTCGCGAAGCGCTCGCCGCGTCGCCAGCGGCCCATGCTGCAACCCGTAGGCCGTCGCCATGCCGCACGTGGCACGGTCCCGACTTTGCGCGGTGCTGATCGCACCGCCGCCACTGACCGCCCGACCGCCGCAATGCGCCGGGCTCCGATTGCAAGATGGGCCCGTCGCCCGTCTGAACGAATTGAAACCCGGCATCCTGCCGGCGGCCGTCCCGTTGCGGGCCACGGCGCCGGTGAGCTCGCCGTGGCCGCGGTCATTTACCTTCTCTGGAGGAATTGGTTTGGCAAAAGAAGAACTGTTGGAACTGGACGGAATCGTCGACGAAGTGCTGCCGGACAGCAAATACCGTGTCACGCTGGAAAACGGCGTTGTGGTCGGCGCGTACGCGTCGGGCCGCATGCGCAAGAACCACATCCGCATTCTCGCGGGTGATCGTGTGACGCTGGAACTGTCGATGTACGACCTGACGAAGGGGCGCATCAACTTCCGTCACAAGGACGCGAACTCGACGCGTCCGCCGCGCAGCGGGCAACCGCGTCGCTAATCGGCAACGATCGGCGCAAGCAGGCAGCACAGGCTCGCTGATCGAATCCCGTCCGGCCGATCAGGCCGGACGAATAGGATGGACGACACATCGCGTGCCGTTCACCGGTCGTCGGCGGCGTCGTCATGCCGCGGCGGCCAACCCCGCCTTTACCGGCCACCGCGCGTGCGCAACGCTCAAGGGGCCGCGTCCCGCAGGAAATCCTCGACGATCATCGCAAAATACGGCGGACATTCCTGCATCGGGTAGTGCCCGCAATTCGGTATCGGCACGAGCCGCGCGTTCGGATGCCACGCCAGAAACGTCGCCTGCATCGCCGCTTCGTCGAGCCCCGGATCCTTGTCGCCGACGATCACCAGAAAGCGCGTGTCGAGCCCGCGTATGTCGTCGACGAAATCCGTTCCGGTCAGCATGTCGAGATACGCGAGCCGGTAATCCGGCGCCACGCGCTCGCGGTTCTGCCGCAACTTCAAATCGGCCCAGCGCGCCGACAATCCACCCGTCACGAATCGCACGAGCCGGCGAAACGCATCGTCATTGACGGCCGTGCTCGCGAAGAATGCGCGCGCGTCGTCGTTCAGGCGATTGCCGGCCGCTGACACCGGGCACACGGCAATCGCGCTCTTGATGCGCGATGGCGCGTCGGCGGCGAGCCGTTGTGTCGCCATGCCGGTCATCGAATGGCCGATCACGTGAAAGCGCTGCCAGCCGAGGCGATCCGCGAGCGCCAGGCAGTCGGCCGAAATCTCGTCGATGGTACAGGCACCGGTCAGGTGGATGGATTCGCCATAGCCGCGCAGGTCGACGAACACGTATGTGAACGCCGCTTGGTCGAGATACGGCAGCAGTGCCGCGTAGTTCGTATGGTCGCCGAGCCAGTCGTGCATGACCATCACGCATTCGGGGCCCGTGCCGTGCTGCAGGTAGCCGAGGCCGCTGTTCGGACGAGAGGCGAGGGTGTCGATACGGGTCATTTCAAGGGGTTTCCTTTTGGTTGGCGAACCAAAACGAAACGCCCTCCCGGCGGACCGGGAGGGCGTCTTGAAAGTGCATCGATCGTATCGGGCCGATCGGCGAAAGTCAACAGTCAGAGCGCCATTCCGCCCGACACCTCGATGCGCTGCCCGTTCACCCAGCGGTTGTCGTCCGACAGCAGCGACGCGATCATCGGCCCGATGTCGTCGGGCTCGCCCACGCGGCCGAAGGCCGGCCGTTTACGCCGTTTGTGCGCGACTACAGAAGAGAAACGGGGCGCATCGCGCCCCGTTCCGCGTGACTGCAGCCGTATCGGGGGATGCCGCCCGATACGGTCGGGTCGGGTGATTACGCCGCCGCCGCCCGCGCCCGAACCATCGTCAGCGCCGCATCCTCGATCATGTCCTCCTGCCCGCCGACGAGCCGTTGCCGGCCCAGTTCGACGAGAATGTCGCGCGCCGGGCTGGGCGCGTCGCGTGCCGCAGTCGACGCCGGCTACGTGCCGAACGACTACCAGGTCGGCCAGACCGGCAAGATCGTCGCGCCGCAGCTATACATCGCGGTCGGCATCTCGGGTGCGAACCAGCATCTGGCCGGCATGAAGGATTCGAAGGTGATCGTCGCGATCAATAAGGATCCCGAAGCGCCGATCTTCAGCGTGGCCGATTACGGCCTCGTCGGCGACCTGTTCACGCTCGTGCCCGAAGCGGCCGCGGTGCTCTGCGCGATGCCGCTGTTCGAATTCAACGGCATGCGCCCGCGCGTCCATCCATCTGCGTACGTTCATCCGAGCGCGGTCGTGATCTGCGACGTGACGATCGGCGCGGGCTGCTACATCGGCCCGCATGCGAGCCTGCTCGGCGATTTCGGCGCGATCGTCGACGACGACGGCAGCAACGTGCAGGACGGTTGCGTGCTGCATGTCGGCATCGGCGAGACGTGCCGGCTCGGCATGAACAGCCACATCGGCCATGGTGCGATCGTGCACGGCGCGACGCTGGAACCGGACACGATGATCGGGATGAACGCGGTCGTGATGGACGGCGCGACGATCGGCGCCGCGTACGCATTCGTGAAGGCCGGCTACGAGGTGCCGCGCGGCGTGCTGCTCGCGGGCGTGCCGGGGCGCGTGGTGCGGCGGCTGAGCGACGCGGAGATCGCGGCGAAGGCGAATGGCACGCGGGTCTATCAGCAGCTCGCGGTGGATTGCCTGAAGACGCTCCGGCAGATCGACGACGCGTAAGCGGCGCGCATCGACGGCCGCATCGTTCAGGTCATGTTACGTCACGACCCACACGTGCCAAACGCCCGCGACAACCGCACGAATCCGCTCACCGTATTCAGGATCGATGATCAGCGCGATCGTGTGAGGTTCGGACATGGGTTTTCTCGGGGTTTATGCGGATGGCGATTCGCTATCGTGCATGCCGGTCATGACGTTCGCGCGGGATCGATTGCCTGATGCGGCGTCGTTGTCTTAAGATCGGCGTCAGATCAGCCTACCGCCTCCGGCGCCGAATGAAAACGACTATACCCCTGCGCGTCGCCGTCATCGCTTCGGCCTTCGCCGTCTATCACGTATTCATGCACGTCCAGTGGGTCGTCAGCGGTTGCATCGAATTCCTTCACGGCCGGCATTGCAGTTTCGAGAACAGTGCGAATTTCGAGGCGATGATGGACTTCGACCTGCTGGTGACCTGCGCGTGGGTCGCGGGCGCGGCGATGGCGTGGTTCTCCGTCGCTCGCGCGCCGAAGAAATCCAGTTAGCCGCCGCGGCATCGCGCTGCCGCTCATCGCATGCGCGCCGGCGCCGGGCGGTCGTGCAGGAACGCGAGCGACAGCGCCGCGAAACCACAGCTCGCGATGAGCATCAGCAACGCCCCCTTGCCGGCGTGCACCATCACCCAGCCGCCGACCGACGGAAAGCCGAACGTGCCGATGAAATACGACGCGACGAACCACGTGAGCACGCCGTGCTGTTGCGGGGCCGGGCAATCGTTGAGCGCCTGCGCCTGGATGACCGGATACACGAGCCCGTAGCCGGCGCCGAGCAGCACCGCCGCGATCGACTGGAACGACGCGTGCGCGGACGCGCCGAACATCGCGAGCGCCCCGAGCAACATAGTCACGAGTAACCCTTTGGTCGCGAGTTCCGGACGCGCCATTCGCACCCATTTGCCGAGCAGCCAGCGCGCGGTCACCACCGTCACCGTGTATAGGCTGAAGAATGTGCCCGGGCGCGCTTGCGTGCCTTGCATGAACGACATCTGGAACGTCATCAGGCCCGAGAACACGCAGGTGCCGAGCGCGATCATCGCGATCGGCACGGCCGCGCGCGTGCGCGAGATGGCGCGAAGGTCGCGCACCCAGCGGCCGCCGGACGCGGCGGCGGGCGGGCGCGGGCACAGGCGGCCGAACGCCTCCAGCATCAGCGACGCGAGCGCGCACAGCGCGCCGACCGCGTAAAGCGTGTCGTCGATCGACCAGTGGAGCACCCGCATCGCATACGCGGCAAATGCCGGCGCTGCGCCGATGCCCGTCATCTGGAAGGTGGACGAGCGGAAGAACCATACGTTTCGCGCAGCGCCGCTGGTGCGTTCGGCGAGCGACATCGGCGCGGCCAGATGAAACGCGCCCCAGCCGAAGCCGACCAGGAAGCCGGACAGCAAGTCGGCCGACGGCGCACGTCCGACGAGTGCGAAGCCGACGATGCCGGCACCGATGCACAGCGACGACAACGCGGCGATCCGCGCGGCGCCGATCTGCCGCGAGAACCAGCCGACCACCGACAGGCCGGCGAAGGTGCCGACCGTCGCGGCGGCCAGGGCCGCACCGGTATCGAGATCGCTGCCGCCGATCATGCGAAAACGCATCGACAGCAGGAACGTGGCGCCGTAGCCGCCCGCGGTAAGCAGTGTGCCGACGAGAAAGAGCAATGCACTATGAACGCGCATGACAGCCAACCGCGCGACGACGGTCGGGGAGTGGTCGATTGCGAGACAGTATGGACCAGGACCGATGCGGAATGCCCGCATTCGTGGCGATGCAACAGGGGCGTCCGCTTTTGTCCGACATGGCCCGAACACGCTCGATTGCACGTGTCATTGCGCGCCGCGGGGACGCTGTTTTTACCGACATTCGACGCGCATCGCACTTATTTTGCTTTCCCCCTTGGGGTGCACTAGATTCGAAACGTTACGTATCGCCGACCGCGCGAGGTGAAGCCATGACGCCGTGGGAGATTCAGGGAACCGAACTAATGAACTGCAATTGCTCATACGGTTGCCCCTGCCAGTTCAATTCGCTGCCGACGCATGGCAATTGCGAAGCAATGGGTGCGATTTCAATCGACAGCGGTCACTACGGCGACGTGGTGCTCGACGGCGTGCGGATCGCGGTCGTATTCCAGTGGCCCGGGCCGATTCACGAAGGCCACGGCCGCTGTCAGCCGATCGTCGACAATCGCGCAAGCCCCGCGCAATGCGAGGCCGTGCTGAAGATCATGACCGGTCAGGATACCGATCCATTCGCGACGATGTTCTCCGTGTTCGCGTCGACGCTCGAGCAGGCGTACGATCCGATCTTCGCGAAGATCGAGTTCGACGTGGATGTCGATGCGCGGCGCGGCCGGATCAGCGTCGATGGCGTGTTCGACATCGTCGGCGAGCCGATCCGCAATCCGGTGACGGGCGCCGAACATCGCGCACGGATCGACCTGCCGCACGGCTTCGAATACGAGCTGGCCGAGATCGGTTCGGGTACCGGCCGGTCGCACGGCAACATCGAGCTGGATCTCAAGGGCAGCTACGCGCAGTTCGCACGGCTGCATCTGAACAATCACGGGCTGATCCGGCATCGCGTCACGGCATGATCCCCGTCGACGATGTCCTCGGGCGCGAGCGCGTCGTCACGCTGCTCGGCTTGACCGCGCTCGCCGGCGCGTGCTGGGCCTACCTGTGGACGGGGGCCGGCACCGGCATGTCGGCGCTGGACATGACGTCGCTCGCACTGTTCCCGCATCGGCTCACCGACGACATGGGCGCGATGGACCCGTCGCTGGCGACCGTGATCCTGATGTGGTGGGTGATGATGATCGCGATGATGACGCCCGGCGCGGCACCGCTCGTGCTGTTGTACCGGCGCGTGCTGCGGCATCACGATCCTGCGGGCGCCGGATCGGCATTCACGTCGACGTTCCTGCTGGCCGGCTATCTGGCATCGTGGTTCGCGTTCTCGGTCGTCGCGGCCGGGCTGCAGATGCTGCTGCAACCTGCCGGCCTGATCTCCGGGATGATGCTGTGGTCGAAGAGCGCTGTGCTCTCCGCGATCGTCCTCGCGCTGGCCGGTATTTACCAGTTTTCGCCGCTGAAACAGGCGTGCTTGCGGCAATGCCGGTCACCGGTTCGGTTCCTCACGACGTACTGGCGGCCGGGCATCACGGGCAGCTTCCTGCTCGGCGTGCGCCACGGTGCGTATTGCGTGGGCTGTTGCTGGCTGCTGATGGCGCTGCTGTTCGTCGGCGGCGTGATGAACGTCGTGTGGATTGTTGCGTTGTCACTGTTCGTGCTGGTTGAAAAGGTGCTGCCCGGCGGCGAGCGCATCGGCCGTGTGCTCGGCGTCGTGCTGATTGCGTGGGCGGTCGCGACGTTGCTGGTGTAGCAGCGCGCATTGGTCATTGGCCGGCACCCGGGAGAATCCCGATGAAGATCCGATGCATCGCCGTCGCCATTTCCGTTCTTGGCGCGATGGCCGTCGTGGCCACGCCCGTCCGCGCGGCCGGTAGCATGTCCGGCATGAACATGGGCGATATGAAGATGTCCGCGTCGGATGCGGCGCTGACCGACGCCGAAGTGAAACGGATCGATGCGGCGCACGGCACGGTGACGTTGAAGCACGGCGCGCTGGAGAACGTCGGGATGGCGTCGTTGACGATGGCGTTCAAGGCCGGCGACCCGGCGATGATCGAGTCGCTGCACGTCGGCGACAAGGTCAAGGTCCGCATCGAGCGCGTGAACGGCACGCTTACGATCGTGACGCTTGTGAAACGGCCGTGATGCGCGTCCGGTGACAAGCGTCAGCCGCCGGTTCGCTCAACGACGATTCGTCACCGGAAATCGCGGTCGGGCTCGGCGAAGTTCAACTCGACGCCATTACCGGCCGGGTCGGCGAAAAAGAGCTGGAGCTGCCTCGTGAGCGGCACGTATCTGCGCGAGTATCGGACCTGCGCATCGGTGAGACGCCGTTCCATGTCGGCGGCGTTTTCGCATGAAAACGCCATATGGTCGAACGTATTGACGACGTGCGACGGACGCACCTCGCCGGGTCGCGCTTCCGACAGGTGGAGGATTGCCTGTCCCGCTGCGTAGAGCCAGTAGCCCGCGCTCTGGAACGGCGGGCGATAGCCCGGCTCGAGGCCGACGACGTTCACATAGAAATCGCGCAACGTATCGAGCGTCGCCCGATCCGCGCGCAGGTTGTAATGATTGAGTCCGATCACTGACATGGCAGGTTGTCCGGTTCGTGCAAGGTGCGCTTGGCACAGCATCGCGCGGCGCGGGGCATCATGTCACCCCCCGACCGCCTTTGCTCGCAGCACCCGGACGCGCGAGCCCGCGCGCCGGCAGCGGCGTCGACATCACGATCGACGTGCGCGTTTCGCCGTACAGGTTGATGCGCTCGATCAGTTGCTCGAGGTGCGCCATGCTGACCGCGACGAACCGCATCACGTAGGAATCCGCGCCCGTCACGTGATGGCACTCGACCACTTCGGGAATCGTCTCGAGCAGCTTCAGAAATTTCGCCTTCGCCGGCTGTGGCACCGTGATGCCGATCAGCGCGCTCACCGGGTACCCGGCCGCAGCCGGATTGACCCGCGCCGTGTAGCCGTCGATCACGCCGGCCGATTCGAGGCGCTTCACGCGCTCCGTCACCGCCGGCACCGACAGATGAACCTGGCGTGCCAGCTCCGTGTAGCTGATGCGGCCGTTGGCCTGCAGCAGCGCGAGTACCTTCCAGTCGAGTTCGTCCATCGCGGCGGAGTTTTTAAGGTGAAGCCGCTATTTTTCCTTAAAAACCGCCTTCAGCGGCGACCGGACTTTCCCTACGATGCCTATTCAAGCCACTGGAAATCGCGAGGAGCCGGCCATGCTGTTCATCAAGTCCGTCGTGATGGGATTGTCGATCGCGGTGCCGGTCGGCCCGATCGGGATGCTGTGCATCCAGCGCAGCCTGAGCCGAGGCTTTCACGCGGGGTTCGCCACCGGCATCGGCGCCGCGTGCGCCGATGCGATCTACGGGCTGCTCGGCGCGCTGGGCGTCGCCGGCATCGTCACCGCGTTTCCGATGCTGACCGTCGCGCTGAAAATCGGCGGCGGCGCGTTCCTCGTGTGGCTGGCCTGGGCCATCGCGCGGCAGGCGCCGGCCGCATCGGCGGCACAGCGCGACTTGCCGCGCACGACGGTGCTGCGCGATTTCCTGACGACCTTCGGCCTGACGCTGTCGAATCCGATGACGATCCTATCGTTCGTCGGGATTTTCGCAGCACTCGGCCCGCTGACCGGCACGCATGACGACGCGATGGGGCCAACGGTCGCGCTGATGGTCGCCGGCGTGTTCATCGGTTCCGCGACGTGGTGGCTGTGCCTGAGCAGCGCGACCGCCGCGTTGCGCACGAAGATGCCGCTGACGTTCATGCACGGGCTGTCGCGCGTGTCGGCCGTCGTGATCGCGGTGTTCGGCGCGATCCAGTTGATTGCGGGCGTACACGGCGTCGTGTGGTCCTGACGCGCACCGCGGTGCGATAGAACGCTCGAACCTGTCCGCACCGACGCCCGCGACCGCCCCGATCAGAACGTATAGCTGACCTTACCGAACGCAGTGCGGCCGAGCGTGTTGTAACCGTACGCGGTCACGTACTGACGGTCGAACAGATTCGACAGCGTCGCCGACACCGTCAGGTGCGCATTGATCTTGTACGACGCG
Source organism: Burkholderia sp. SIMBA_051 (assembly GCF_046534915.1). Taxonomy (NCBI): domain Bacteria; kingdom Pseudomonadati; phylum Pseudomonadota; class Betaproteobacteria; order Burkholderiales; family Burkholderiaceae; genus Burkholderia; species Burkholderia sp. SIMBA_051. The sequence continues at coordinate 291,707 of NZ_JAWRXS010000005.1, forward strand.
CGCAGGTTCACGGTCAGGTACGACGGCAGATACGTGGCGTTGGCCGGGTCGTCGAACGTCGTGCCGCCGTAGTTCAACGACGCGCCGGTGCTCAGTGCATGCAGGTGCAGTTCGTCCCACGTGTGGTCGATGTTCACGCTGACCGTCTGGCGCGGCCGGCGGTTGAGCCAGCTGTCATTGGTTTCGTCCTGCGGATTGAGAATCCCCACCGCGATGCTCACCGGCGTCGTGCGGCCGAGCGTGCCCTTGTACGACAGGTCGATGCCGCGGATGTGCGCACGGCCGATGTTCATCGGTGAGAACGTCGCCGGGTTGTACGCGATCAGGTTGTTGACGCGCGTGTCGTAGATCGCGGCGCTGAACGTGCCGTACGCGGTGTTCGCGTCGAGCGCGGCTTCGACCGAATCGCTGCGCTCCGGATTCAGGTTCGGATTGCCGTAACCGGGGTAGTACAGGTCGTTGAACGACGGCAGGCGGAATGCATTGCCGTACGACACGCGCGCCGTATAGACCGGCGTGATCGCCCACGACAGCGCGGCGTTGCCGGTGTTCACGGCTTTCCCCGCGATGATCTCGTGACGGCCCGCGACGAACATCGTCACGCTGCCGAGCGTCGCCGACTGATGCAGCGAGAACGCGGAATCGTTGCGCGTGGGCACGCCGTCCGGCACGTCGATCGGCAGGAACGCCTGCTCGCGCGTGAAGTCGTACGCGACCTTCGTCTCGCCCGACAGCGGCAGGCCGAACAGGTGGAAGCCGTGCGTCTGATGGGTCAGCGACGTCGACGAACTGATGCGCTGCGAGTCGATCCGGTCAGTGCGGATGGCCGGGTCGCTCGCATACAGGAACTGGCGGTCGTTCGCATAACCGAACGACTGGTCGAACTGCGTGTCGGGCGTGATGTCGAGATGGAACGCGATGCCGGTCGTCAGCTGATGATCGAGCTCGCGGTTCGCATAGCCGGCGTTGTCGAAGGACAGGTCGGAGCGGTGATACAGCGCGAACGTCGAGATCGACCAGTTATCGCGCGCGTAGCCGAGGCGCGCATCGAGATCCTGCGCGTGGTATGGATTGCGGCCATCCTCGTGGTACGGCAACACGGGCCGCGTTGCGTCGATGCCAGCGGTGTTGTACGAGTGCAGGCCGAGCGAGTAGGTGAGCCCGCCGAGCGCGGCCAGCGGCCCGGTCGACGGCACGGTGCCCGACGTGCGCAGCTGCGTGTCGAAGGTCTTGTTCGAGCCGCCGCCGAACGACACGGTCGTCTGGTTGGGCTGGCCGGCGGCGCGGCGCGTGAACAGCTGCACGACGCCGCCCATCGCGTTCGCGCCGAATGATGCGGCGGCCGGCCCCGAAATCACTTCGACGCGCTCGAACGCTTCGGTCGGCAGGTCGGCCCACGGCGCGATGCCGGTGGTCGGCGAGCCGATCCGGATCCCGTCGATGAATACCGCGACCTGGCTGGCCGACGAGCCGCGGATGCTGACCGACGCGGACGAGCCAGGGCCGCCGGTCTGCGAGACGGTCACGCCCGGCAGCATCGCGAGGGCCTGGGTGATGCTCGGCTCGCTCGGCGACAGCCGGTCGAGATCGGCGCGCGTGAGCACCTGCGTCGTCGCATAGCGCTGGTCGAACGATTCGGGCAGATGCCGCGTGTCGGTCACGGCGATCGTCGGCAGGTCGGTGCCGTCCGCGGACGGGCGCGGCTGCGTGATTGTCGTATCGCCGGCGGCGTGGGCGATCGGGGAGAGCAGCGCGGTGGCGGCGGACGTGGCGAGAAGATGGCGAAGATTCATGAGGCGGCGAGCGTGATCGTGTTGCAGGTGCGGCGTGCGTGCGCACAGACGCCGCGCATGACGGCGGCGCAACGGCGCGACGCTTCCGGCGTGGAAGCGGAGGCGGAAAGGTTGGACATCTGAAGGGTCCTGAGGTCGGGCCGTCCATGCAACGGAGCGACCGCCAAAGGCGGTGCTGGCGCATCGGGACACCCCGCCCGGTGCGGCTGCTTGGACCTCGGGTCGATGGCAGGTCTCCTGGCTCGCGGGTCGTCATTCGCGCCGGCCTTCCCGGTTTCCCAGTGGCGTGGGGTGGCGCGGATTCGCCGCTTACAGTTGCGGGGGCAGCCGCAGATTCGAGGCACGGCCTCTCCTGCGTTCCCTTTTGATCCCGTTCCCGGGAACCATCAGCGCGCAAGCGTAATGGCGAGCGCTCCGGCGCGTCAATCGTCGGCGACCGAAGGGATGCGAAAAAACGTCAGTGGTCGCCGAATGCTTTCGAAGTCCTTTCTTTTCGGCGCACTCGAACCACCTTCACGTCTGATGAAACGGAACATCGGCGCCGCTGCAATCGCGCCGGAACCGGCTCGGCGCGATGCCCGCCCATCGCACGAACGCCCGCCGGAACGCTTCCTCGCCGCTGAACCCGAGATGCGCGGCGATCCGCTGTCGCTGCTCGCGCCGGGCCCGGTGCAGTCGGGCATCTTCAACGACCCGTTCGGCGCCGCGCACGACCGGCCCGAAGTGCAGGGCTTCGTCGATACGATGCGCGCGATGCTGAACGCGCGCGGGCTCACGCCCGACGCATTCGCCGCGCGGGTGTTCGGTGGCATTCGAGAAGGGCGTTACTGGCTGATTCCGCAACCGGAGACGATCGACGGCGCGCTGCAGCGGCGCACCGCGGACCTCCTCGCCGCACGCGACCCGTCGCTGCCGTCGTTGTAATGTCGTTGTGATTCAGTGATGCGGGCCGGCCGTCCGACGCGGCCGGCTCACGTTTACATATGCGAGCCGGAGCGCGTACGGCCGTTGGGATCGCCGCCGCGATCGGGCGGCGTATTGTTCTGATCGATCTTCGCGAGCACGAAGCCGGCGGGCGGCAGCGCGGCGGGCGAACGGTGGGTGGCCTGTGCGACGGGGCCTTGCGGTGACGCGGCGGGAAGGCTGGACGACGTAACGCCCGGTTGAGCGAGCGCCGAAAGGGATGCTGCCGCGAGGGCGGCGGCGACGATCGCGTGCGTGTTCATGACGACTCCTTCTTCACGACTGAATGCGGGACACCTAATCAGTCTAGGGCGCGAAACTTAACGCGCCGTGAAGAAGCGGCGGCACGCGGATGACAGGATATTCATCCACGCCATCCGCGCGCCACGACGATCATGCGGAGGCGGACACCAGCGTACAGAAGTTCTCGAGATCGACGTTGCCGCCGCTGATCACGATGCCGACGCGCTTGCCCTTCAGTTCATCCTTCATCCGGCGTGCGGCCGCGAACGACAGGCAGCCGGTCGGCTCGACGACAATCTTCATACGGGTCGCGCAGAAGCGCATGCAGTCGACCAGCTCGGCGTCGGTCGCGGTCAGGATGTCGTCGACGTCGCGCCGCAGGATCGGGAAGGTCAGGTTGCCGAGGTGCTGCGTCTGCGCGCCGTCGGCGATCGTGCGCGGCGTGTCGATATGGACGATCGAGCCGGACCGGAACGACAGCTGGCCGTCGTTGCCGGCTTCCGGCTCGACGCCGTACAGCTTCGCGTGCGGCGACAGTGCGCGCGTCGCGAGCGCCGTGCCCGACAGCAGGCCGCCGCCGCCGAGCGGAGTGAACACCGCGTCGAGCGGCCCGACCTCGTCGAACAGTTCCTTGGCCGCCGTGCCCTGGCCCGCGATCACGTCCGCATGGTCGTACGGCGGGACCAGCGTGAGCCCGTGTTTCTCAGCAAGCTCGCGGCCGATCTGCTCGCGGTCCTCGGTGTAGCGGTCATAGGTCACGACGTTGCCGCCGTAGCCGCGCGTCGCGGCCATCTTCGCGGCCGGCGCGTCCTGCGGCATCACGATCGTCGCCGGAATGCCGAGGATGCGCGCCGACAGCGCGATCGCCTGCGCATGGTTGCCGGACGAGAACGCGACGACGCCGTTGCGGCGCTGCGTCGCGTCGAAGCGCGACAGCGCGTTGAACGCGCCGCGGAACTTGAATGCGCCCATGCGCTGCAGGTTCTCGCACTTGAAGAACACCTGCGCGCCGAGCGCTTCGTCGATCGTGCGCGACGTCATCACGGGCGTGCGGTGCGCGTGGCCTTCGAGCCGTGCCGCGGCGGCTGCCACGTCGTCGTAGGTGGGGAGGGTCGGAGTGTTCATGAAGGTCGCTCGTCGGAAGGGTCGGTCAATCGGGCAGCAGGGCGCGCATCATTTCGCATCGTTGTAGACGGTGGCGCGCGACACGCCGAGGTGCTGCGACACGATTTCCATCGCGCGGCGCACCTCGAGGAAGCCGTCCGCCTTCAGCGCGTGCATCAGCTCGCGGCGCTGGTCGGTCTTCAGCTCGCGCGGCGTGGTTGCCAGACGCGTCGCGAACGCATCGATGCGCTGGCGGATCGCGTCCGCGCCGGCCGGGTCGAGCGTTTCTGCGACAGGTTCGCCTTCGGTGCTGCAGAACTGGTTCAGCATGCCCTGGAAGCCGCGGAACAGCGTGACGTCCGCGTTCAGGCAAAGCGCGGCCACGTAGCGGCCGCTCGAATCCTTGATGCCGATCGACGTGCTTTTCGCGGTGCGGCCGTCGGCGAAGCGGTTCGCGTAGTTCGCGAGCACCTGCGGGTAGTCGTCGTCCTCGATGCGCGCGAGCCCGAGTTCGGTCGCCGGATCGCCGACCGCGCGGCCCGACAGGTTGTTGTGGATCGCGAGGATCGCGTGTTCCGGCGTGCGCAGGTCGTGCACGACGACCTCGGTGAACGGCGCGAACATCGCGCCGAGCCCTTCGGCGATGCGCAGCACCTGCTCGATCAGCGATGCCTGCTCCAGTTGCGGTCGGGGGCGGGGCGTGGTCATGCGTTGGCCTGCAGCGCGGGCGCGTTGGCGGCGTCCGGCCGCGTGATGTCGGCCAGCAGCGGGCGGGCGATCCGCACGTAGTCGGACGCGTCGAGTACGACCGAGCGGTCGAGGCGGCCCGCGTTGAACGCGATTTCGTCGTTGAGTTCGATCAGCGCCGGGTCGACGACGAGCGTCACGTTCGCGTCGAACACGAACGGCGGCACGGCGCCCATCACGCAGCGCGTGACCGCGGCCGCGAGTTCGGGCGGCGCGAGCGTCGCCTTGCGGCGGCCGAGCGCGTCGGCGACCTTGCGGAAATCGATCTTCAGATGGCCGGGGATCACCGCGAGCGCGGTGGCGTCGCCGCCGTCCTTGAACGTGCAGAGCATCGCCTTCGCGCCCTGTTCGGGACGCGTGCCGCGAATCGCGGCGATCACGTCGGATTTGCCTTCGGCCGGGTGCTCCATCACGCGGAACCGCGCGCCGGAGGTCGTCAGCAGCTCGCACAGCGCGTCGAAAACGGGGTAGTCGCTCATGTCGTTCCGGGCAGGAGGGGCGCGTTCGGCGCCGTCGATGGATTGTCCAAGTATAGACGTTTTGTCATGCGCATGGCAAAAGCCCGGAGCATGGATCGCCCCGTCTGTCGTCGCACCAACTGCCGAAAGATCGTTTCATATCGCGGAAAGCCGGTCGAATTTCCGGCGCGTGGCCGTCCCGCCGCGTGAAAACTTGTTTTGCATCGCAAAAACGCGCGCTTATCTCATTGAAAAACCAGCGAAATTTATATCTTATGTCTTATATAAGAGTCGATCGAAGGCGCACCGGGCAGCGTTACTATTAAGTCCATGCAGTTCGCTTCGTCACACGGAGCGGGCACGCTGAACCCTTTACTCAAATGCGCTTCGTTCCCAGGAGATAGACATGTCCCAATATCAAGACGACATCAAGGCAGTGGCTGGTTTGAAGGAGAAGCAAGGCAGCGCGTGGGATGCCATCAATCCGGAATCGGCTGCCCGCATGCGTGCCCAGAACAAGTTCAAGACGGGCCTGGACATCGCCCGCTACACCGCGAAGATCATGCGCGCCGACATGGCCGCGTACGATGCGGACCCGACCAAGTACACGCAGTCGCTGGGTTGCTGGCACGGCTTCATCGGCCAGCAGAAGATGATCTCCATCAAGAAGCACTTCAACAGCACCGAACGCCGTTACCTGTACCTGTCGGGCTGGATGGTCGCCGCGCTGCGTTCGGAGTTCGGCCCGCTGCCGGACCAGTCGATGCACGAAAAGACCTCGGTCAGCGCGCTGATCCGCGAGCTGTACACGTTCCTGCGCCAGGCCGACGCCCGTGAGCTGGGCGGCCTGTTCCGCGAGCTGGATGCGGCCAAGGATGCGGCTGCCAAGGCCGCGATCCAGGAAAAGATCGACAACCACGTGACGCACGTCGTGCCGATCATCGCCGACATCGACGCGGGTTTCGGCAATGCCGAAGCAACGTACCTGCTGGCCAAGCAGTTCATCGAAGCGGGCGCGTGCTGCATCCAGATCGAGAACCAGGTGTCCGACGAGAAGCAGTGCGGCCACCAGGACGGCAAGGTCACGGTGCCGCACGAGGATTTCCTCGCGAAGATCCGCGCGATCCGCTACGCGTTCCTGGAACTGGGCGTGGACGACGGCATCATCGTCGCCCGTACCGACTCGCTCGGCGCCGGCCTGACCAAGCAGATCGCCGTGACCAACACGCCGGGCGACCTGGGCGACCAGTACAACTCCTTCCTCGACTGCGAAGAGCTGTCGGCCGACCAGCTCGGCAACGGTGACGTCGTCATCAAGCGCGACGGCAAGCTGCTGCGTCCGAAGCGCCTGCCGAGCAACCTGTTCCAGTTCCGCTCGGGCACCGGCGAAGCGCGTTGCGTCCTGGATTGCATCACGTCGCTGCAGAACGGCGCCGACCTGCTGTGGATCGAAACCGAAAAGCCGCATATCGCGCAGATCGGCGGCATGGTCAGCGAAATCCGCAAGGTGATCCCGAACGCGAAGCTGGTGTACAACAACAGCCCGTCGTTCAACTGGACGCTGAACTTCCGTCAGCAGGTGTATGACGCGATGAAGGCAGCGGGCAAGGACGTGTCGGCCTACGACCGCGCGCAACTGATGAGCGTCGAGTACGACCAGACCGAACTGGCCACGCTCGCGGACGAGAAGATCCGCACGTTCCAGGCCGATGCATCGCGTGAAGCAGGCATCTTCCACCACCTGATCACGCTGCCGACGTACCACACGGCCGCGCTGTCGACCGACAACCTCGCGAAGGAATACTTCGGTGACCAGGGCATGCTCGGTTACGTGGCCGGCGTGCAGCGCAAGGAGATCCGCCAGGGCATCGCGTGCGTCAAGCACCAGAACATGTCCGGCTCGGATATCGGCGACGACCACAAGGAATACTTCAGCGGCGAAGCAGCGCTGAAGGCAGCGGGCAAGGACAACACGATGAACCAGTTCTCGTAATCGTCGCACCCGCGGCACGACGCCAACCCGTTCAGCGCGGGTTGGCGTTTTTTTTATTCGCGCACCGCCTTCACGACGTACTGGCTCGTCGGCACCACGTCGATCTTGTCGAAATCGATGAAGCGTCCGCAGCTGTCCATCATCTGAGCGACGTTGCGCTGGAACTTCTCCTCGTCGCCGACCGCATCGAAGAACGCGTACGGATCGGTCATCGCCGCAGCCGGGAAGCATTCCTCCACGATCGCGTCGTAGCCGCGCGCCGCATGCGTGAGCGCGCGCACCATCCGGGCGGCGTGAACACGGCGATGTCGAACCCGACCGGCGCACCGCTCGACGAAGTCCACAAGCGCTACGCGCACGTGCCGCTGCAACGCGTCGGTTTGCCTGACGAAAGCGCGCGCGCGACGCTGTTCCTCGCGAGCGACGAAGCGTCGTATTGCAACGGCGCCGAGATGGCGGTCGACGGCCGGATGGCGGCAGGCGCGTATTACCCCGGATTGCCGGGCGCGCCGCTTTGAGCGGTGGCGCACACAACGCGTTCTCGATGGATGTTTGTGTGCGCAACCTAATTCAGGGTTTGCCTGAGTAGCGAAAACGCCAATTCGGCCGCTGCCCGTTCGGGGGCAGCGCATGCGCACGCGTCGCGCCGATTTTTCCGCGTTCGCGAAACCCTTGCCGGACGGACGTTTCGAGCCATTTCGTCCCCAAAGCGAATGCGTCGACGCAATAAAAGGGAGCGGCCGGCAAGCGGCATGCCGACGCGTCGTCACAATTGTTTCTTGTTGCAACGCAACGCCCGCCCAATAACGGCGATGGTATGCTGGCCGGCATGGAGTTGTACGGCAGGTTGCTTGCATGGCGAAACTCGCGTTCGCACGCTCATACGAGACATCACATTCTCTCGCCCGCATCGCGGCATCGACACGCGCTCCGCTCGCGCGTCCCGCCTTGCGCGTCGCTTCAACCTGCGCTCCGACCGCATCCCCCCATCTGGCGGGCTCGCCCCGCATCCACGATCCCCTTCCAATAATCTGGAGACATTTCCATGTCGCATAACAGCATGGCCGAAGCGACGCACAGCGCGCTGATCGCTCCCCCGGCATTCGTCAAGCATCGCAAACTGATCGAGTGGGTGTCGCGCATCGCGGCGCTCACGGAGCCGGAACGCGTCGTGTGGTGCGACGGCTCGCAGGAGGAATACGACGCGCTCTGCCAGGCGATGGTCGACCAGGGCACGCTCACGCGCCTGAACCCGGAGAAGCGGCCGAACTCGTATCTCGCGCAATCCGATCCGTCCGACGTCGCGCGCGTCGAGGATCGCACGTTCATCTGCACGCCGTCGCCCGACGACGTCGGCCCGACCAACAACTGGATCGCGCCGGAAGAAATGCGCGAGACGCTGAACGGGTTGTTCCGCGGCTCGATGCGCGGCCGCACGCTGTACGTCGTGCCGTTCTCGATGGGCCCGCTCGGCTCGCCGATCGCGCATATCGGCGTCGAGCTGTCCGACAGCCCGTACGTGGTCGTGAACATGCGGATCATGACGCGCATGGGCCGCGAGGTTTATGACGTGCTCGGCGAGGACGGCGATTTCGTGCCGTGCGTGCACAGCGTCGGCCATCCGCTGGACGCGGGTCAGAAGGACGTGCGCTGGCCGTGCAACCCGGTCAAGTACATCGTGCATTTCCCCGAGACGCGCGAGATCTGGAGCTTCGGTTCCGGCTACGGCGGCAACGCGCTGCTCGGCAAGAAATGCTTCGCGCTGCGCATCGCGTCGACGATGGGCCGCGACCAGGGCTGGCTCGCCGAACACATGCTGATCCTCGGCGTGACGTCGCCGGCCGGCAAGAAGTATCACGTCGCGGCGGCGTTCCCGTCCGCGTGCGGCAAGACCAACTTCGCGATGCTGATTCCGCCGCAGGGCTTCGACGGCTGGAAGGTCACGACGATCGGCGATGACATCGCGTGGCTGAAGCCGGGCCGCGACGGCCGCCTGTACGCGATCAACCCGGAAGCCGGCTTCTTCGGCGTCGCGCCGGGCACCGGCGTGAAGACCAATCCGAACGCGATCTCGACGCTGAAGGAAAACGTGATCTTCACGAACGTCGCGCTGACGGAAGACGGCGACGTGTGGTGGGAAGGCCTGACCGACACGCCGCCCGCGAAGCTGACCGACTGGCAAGGCAACGCGTGGACGCCGGAAATCGGCAAGGAAACCGGCCGCAAGGCCGCGCATCCGAATTCGCGCTTCACGGCGCCCGCATCGCAATGCCCGTCGATCGACGCGGACTGGGAGAACCCGGCCGGCGTGCCGATCGACGCGTTCATCTTCGGCGGCCGTCGCTCGACCACCGTGCCGCTCGTGACCGAAGCGCGCGATTGGGTCGAAGGCGTGTACATGGCCGCGACGATGGGCTCGGAGACGACCGCCGCGGCCGTCGGCCAGCAAGGCATCGTGCGCCGCGACCCGTTCGCGATGCTGCCGTTCTGCGGCTACAACGTGAGCGATTATTTCGCGCACTGGCTGAAGATCGGCAAGCAGCTCGAAGGCGCGGGCGCGAAGCTGCCGAAGATCTACTGCGTGAACTGGTTCCGCAAGGACGCGAACGGCAAGTTCGTGTGGCCGGGCTTCGGCGAGAACATGCGCGTGCTGAAGTGGATGCTCGATCGCCTCGAAGGCAACGGCGGCGGCGGCGAACATGCGTTCGGCGTGTCGCCGGCCTATGACGACCTGCACTGGGAAGGGCTCGATTTCACGCGCGAGCAGTTCGAGGCGGTGACGTCGATGAACGCCGACGAATGGCGCGAGGAGCTGAAGCTGCACGCGGCGCTGTTCGACATGCTGAAGCTGCGCCTGCCGACCGAGCTGACCGACACGATGAAGAAGATCGAACAGCGCATCGGCGGCTGACGCGCCGCATCGACACCGACGTAGCGGCATCGACGTCCCGCCGCCGGCATCCAACGCCGGCGGCGGGACGTCGTCGTTTGCGCCGCGTTTTCAGTTTGGCGTGTACGTTAAACGCGCTCTTACACGCCGAACTGCGCGACCACTTCATCGACCGCGCGCTGCACGTCGCCGCGCCGGTAGCGCAGCAGCGCGACATCGGCCGGGTCGGGCTCATACAGGCGCCGCCCGCGATCGCGCGGATCGGCATCGCGGCGGCCGGCGAGACATGGGAGGAAGTCGAGCGTGACTGTCGCTGGCCGACGCGACCTTCTTCGGCCGGCAGGCCGGCCGTCCCGCCGCGCGTTCGGCGAGCGAGGCGTTGCGTAGCGCCGTGTAGCACCGCAAGAAAAACGACGACGCCCCAGGCAACCGTGTTGCACCAGGGAGTCGTCGTCTCAGCGATGTCGGTGGATCGTCAGCCGAGATCGAGCGCGTTCGTCAGATCGCCCGGCGGCGTGGCGCCGCGCGACGCGAACGCCTTGTCGCGCGCGGCGACGCCGTCGAGCGGCGCGAGCCCGTGCACGCGGCTGATGAAGCGCAGGATCGAGTTCGTGTCGTACATCGTGTGATCGACGTAGCCCTTCTTCGCGAACGGCGAGATCACGAGCGCGGGAATGCGCGAGCCGGGGCCCCAGCGATCGCCGACCGGCGGCGCGACGTGATCCCACCAGCCGCCGTTCTCGTCGTGCGTCATCACGATCACGGTGTTCGCCCATTGCGGGCTACGGCGGATGTGCTCGATCACGTTCGCGATGTGGCGATCGCCCGATTCGACGTCCGCATAGCCCGCGTGCATGTTCAGGTTGCCCTGCGGCTTGTAGAACGTGACGGCAGGCAGGCGGCCCGCGTCGATGTCGGCGATGAAGCGGTTGGTCGAAGGCTCGTCGCCGACGCCGGCGTCGCGCAGATGCTTGCGCCGCGCGTCGGTGCCCGGCGCGTAGTTCGCGAAGTAGTTGAACGGCTGGTGGTGGTACTGGAAATCGGGAACCATGCCCGTGTCGCGGTGCTCGAGCGCGTACTGCCACGCGCCGCTGTACCACGCCCAGTCGACGTTCTTTTCCGACAAGCGGTCGCCGATCGTCGCATGGCCTTGCGGCGGGATCACGCGATGGTCGGCCGGGTCCGCATACGCGGCGTTGCCCGGATCGGCCGGCGGCACGTAGCTCGGCTGGTACGGCGGTGCCATCGTGTTGACGCCGTAGCCGTCGGGCGTCAGGGGGCCGTCGACCGCGAACTTCGGCGGGCCGTCGAGCGCGGACGCCGGCGAATCGGCGGCGAGCGTCAGCCGCGTGCCGGTCGGATCGTCGCCGTCGACCTTCGACAGCAGCTTGGCCGCGTGCGGATGCTTGTGCGCGTCCGGATAGATCGGCGGCTGCGCGGAAATCAGGAACATGTGATTCAGCCACGAGCCGCCGAAGGCCGCCATGAAGAAGTTGTCGCACAGCGTGTATTGCCGCGCGAGGTTCCATAGCCGCAGCGTGTCGGCGGAATTGCGGTAATGGCCCATCACGAGGCCGCCCGAATCGGCCCACGCGGCGAACTGGTCGTTGCGGCCGCCCGCGATCTGCATCTGGTTCTGGTAGAAGCGGTGCCACAGGTCGCGCGTGATCACGCCGTTCGGCAGCGGCTTGCCTTGCGTATCGGCGATCCGGAACGGCGCGTTCGGCAGCTTGTCGATGTCGCGCTCGGCGATCGCGTAGCGCTTGCCGTCCACTTCCTGCGCGCGCGGCACGAGCCCGCCCCAGATCTTCGGCAGCACCGGCAGCGGCGTCTTGCCGTCGCGATCGAGCTGTCGCGCGTCCTCGGGCCGCACCTCGCTCAGCGGATGGCGCACGCCGGGGAAGTCGCCGTACAGGTTCGCGAAGCTGCGGTTCTCCGCATAGATCACGACGATGTGGCGCACCTGCCGGCGCAGCGCGTCGTCGATCCGCAGGTCGGCGGCGGAGCGCGGCGCGCTGCCCGGCGTCGTCTCGCAGCCGCCGAGCGCGACGCCCGCGCCGAGCGCGGCGAGGCCGCCGAGCATGCGGCGGCGGTCGGGATCAACGGGAAGGTCGTCGGGGCGATCGGGGGTGTCGTTCACGTCGTGTGCTCCTCGATGGGTGAGTGTCGTTCGATGCGCGGCAGCGTCGCACAGGCTGGCCGCGACGCGGGACGGACGCAACAGCCGGCATCGCACCCGGGTGCTGCGCGGGGCGAGGTCAACTGTCATACAAATGTCACGAACGCGACTATAACGCGGCTCGCCGCGTGGGTGATAGGCGTTTGCCGGACGATGCGAGACGCCTGCGCGCGAACTAGACTGGAATCACGGGCTGGGCGCTTCGGCGCGATGTCCGTGCGAGCGCTGCCATGCAGCGTGTTCGCGGTGTCTTTCATGCGACGAAACGAGGCGACGATGGCGCGGATGCGGTCCGTGAGCGCGCGTAGCTGCGGATACCGCGCGCCGGCGGGGCGCGCGGGTACGCATTAAGCGCGCGCCGCACGGCGCGACCGGCCGGCTCGATGCGATGGACAAGAAATTCGACTACGCAGGATTACTGATCGCGGCGGGCTTCTTCGTGCTGTTCGCCGCGCAGTTGCTGATGCTGCGGCCCGAGACGACGATGATCGCGTACAGCGATTTCCACCGGCTCGTCGCCGCGCGGCTCGTCGATGATCTCGAGATCGGTTCGACGTCGATCGTCGGCACGCTGAAGATGCCGCAGGCCGGCGCGATGCTGCCGGCATCCGAAGTCGCGGCCGTGAAGGCAGGCGGCACGCCGCCGCGCTTCGCCACCAACCGCGTGACCGACCCGCAGCTGATCGACGCGCTGAGCGCGGCCGGCATCCGCTTTCATGGCGCGTCCGACACCGGCTGGATCACGTCGCTCGCGTCGTGGCTGGTGCCGCTCGTCGCATTCGTGTTCATCTGGAACATGATGCTGCGCAGGCGCGGCGGGTTGCAGGACTTCACCGGGATGGGCAAGAGCCGCGCACGCGTGTACGTGCAGCAGGAAACCGGCATCACGTTCGACGACATCGCGGGTATCGACGAAGCGAAGGCCGAGTTGCAGCAGCTCGTCGCGTTCCTGCGCAACCCCGACCGCTACCAGCGGCTCGGCGGCAAGATCCCGAAGGGTGTGCTCGTGGTCGGCGCGCCCGGCACCGGCAAGACTCTGCTCGCGCGCGCGGTGGCCGGCGAGGCGGCCGTGCCGTTCTTCTCGATCAGCGGCTCGGCGTTCGTCGAGATGTTCGTCGGGGTGGGCGCGGCGCGCGTGCGCGACCTGTTCGAGCAGGCGCAGCAGAAGGCGCCGTGCATCGTGTTCGTCGACGAGCTCGATGCGCTCGGCAAGGTGCGCGGCGTCGGCCCGATGTCGGGCAACGACGAGCGCGAGCAGACGCTCAACCAGCTGCTCGTCGAGATGGACGGCTTCCAGGCCGGCACGGGCGTGATCATCATGGCCGCGACCAACCGGCCGGAGATTCTCGATCCGGCGCTGCTGCGCCCCGGCCGCTTCGACCGACACATCGCGATCGATCGGCCCGACGTGAACGGGCGTCGCCAGATTCTCGGCGTGCATGTGAAGCGCGTGAAGCTCGCGGACGAAGTCGACCTCGGCGAACTCGCGTCGCGCACGCCGGGTTTCGTCGGCGCCGATCTCGCGAACGTCGTCAACGAGGCCGCGCTGCATGCGGCCGACCTCGGCAAGCCTGCGATCGGGATGGACGATTTCGACGAAGCGATCGATCGCGCGATGACGGGCCTCGAGCGCAAGAGCCGCGTGATGAACGCGCAGGAAAAGCTGACGATCGCGTATCACGAGGCCGGCCATGCACTCGTCGCGGAAAGCCGCGCGTATTGCGACCCGGTGAAGAAGGTGTCGATCATTCCGCGCGGCGTGGCCGCGCTCGGCTACACGCAGCAGGTGCCGACCGAGGATCGCTACGTTCTGCGACGCAGCGAACTGCTCGATCGGATCGATGCGCTGCTCGGTGGCCGCGTCGCGGAAGAACTCGTGTTCGGCGACGTGTCGACGGGCGCGCAGAACGATCTCGAACGCGCGACCGCGATGGCGCGCCACATGGTCATGCAGTACGGGATGAGCGAGAAGATCGGGCTGATGAGTTTCGACGACGGCGAAGCACGCAGTGGCGTACCGGGCGCATGGCATGCGAGCGACGGACGCTGCAGCGAGCACACCGCGCGCGTGATCGACGACGAGGTGCATACGCTTCTGACCGATGCGCATGTGCGCGTCGCGGCGACGCTCGGCGCACGTCGCGACGCGCTCGAGCGGATCGCGCGACGGCTGCTCGCGTGCGAGGTGCTCGAACGCGACGCGTTGCAGGCGCTGATCGACGGGCGCGAGGTGCCTGCGTCCGAGCCTTCCATGATCGATTGCGGGCCGTGCACGGGCGCGAATGCGCCGGGGCAGGCGTCGGCGGCCGAGCACGATTTCGTCGCATGCGGGCCGCCGCGCGAACCGGAGCGTTGAAGCGGGGATCGCCCGCGCAGTTGGCGGGCTTGCTAACGCATTCCGATTCCGGTGGCGGTGCAGAAGGTGAGCGCTGCGGCGCTCGACCGCGACACGACCGATGTGTGAACGTGCGTCAGGACGCGGTCGCGGCGGCCACTTCCGCGGCTTCGGTGAGCGCGTCGAGAAAGCGCGTGCGCCACCAGTGCACGTCGGTCTTGCGCACGATCGCCATCAGCGCGTCGTGACGCTGGCGGCGTTCCTCGATCGGCATCGTGAGCGCGCGCTGGATCGCCTGCGCGGTGCCCTGCGTGTCGTACGGATTCACGAGCAGCGCGGGCTTCAGCTGCTCGGCCGCACCCGCGAAACGCGACAGCACGAGCACGCCCGGATCGGCCTCGTCCTGAGCGGCGAGAAACTCCTTCGCGACCAGGTTCATCCCGTCGCGCAGCGGCGTGACGAGCGCGACGCGGCTCGCGCGATAGAGGCCCGGCAGGCGCTTGCGTGCGACCGTGCGGTGGATGTAGCGCATCGGCATCCATTCGAGTTCGCCGTAGTCGCCGTTGATCGCGCCGCACAGGCTGTCCATCTCGCGCCGCAGGTCGTCGTACGCGCCGAGATCCTCGCGGCTCGGCGCGGCGATCTGGATCAGCGTCGCGCGATCGCGGTTCTCCGGATACTGTTCGAGCAGCTGGCGGAACGCATGCACGCGTTGCGGCAGCCCCTTCGTGTAGTCGAGCCGGTCGACGCCGACGAGCAGTTGGCGGCGCGAATACTCGTCGCGCATCCGCTCGAACATGTCGATGCCGTCGCGATTCTCCGCGAGCGCCGCGAATTCGTCGACGTTGATGCCGATCGGGAACGCACCGGCCGACAGCGTGCGGCCGAACGCGTGCAGGCGGCCGTCCGGCAGCCGTGCGGCACCGGCTTCCGCCTCGACGTAGTGCTCGAAGTGCAGCAGGTCCGATTCGGTCTGGAAGCCGACGAGGTCGTACGCGAACAGCGAACGCATCAGCCACTCGTGCTCCGGAATCGCGGCCATGATCGGCGGCGGCGGCATCGGAATGTGCAGGAAGAAGCCGATCGGATTCCTGCAGCCCATCGCGCGCAGCTCGGCGGCGAGCGGGATCAGCTGGTAGTCGTGGACCCAGATGGTGTCGTCGGGGCGCAGCAGCGTGCTCAGCTTGCGCGCGAACAGCTGGTTCACGCGCCGGTAGCCGTCGGCGAAGCGCCGGTCGAACTGCGCGAGATCGAGGCGGTAGTGGAACACCGGCCACAGCACGTTGTTCGAGTAGCCGAGATAGTACGCGTCGTAATCCTGCGGATCGAGATCGATCGTCGCGAGCTGGATGCCGCCGACGTTCTGGATCTGCACGTCGTCGCCCTGGGCGGTACGTTCGTCTTCACCGCGCAGCCTGCCGCTCCACCCGAACCAGACGCCGCCTGATTCCTGCAGGCTGTCTTTCACGGCCACGGCCAGCCCGCCGGCCGCGGCTTTACGGGGATCTGCGATGCGATTGGATACGACGACGAGTCGGCTCACCAGCTCTCCTGCGAATAGTTTGGGAAGGTTCGTGCGGCCAGGGCGTGAAGCGGACGCCGCCATCGACACGGGGCGCGATGGGGCCGCGATACGAACGGACGGGAATCAGGGGCACGCGATTCGCTGTCCGAACGTGGAGTGCTTTTTTAGGATACTCGTCATTCGGCTGATTTAAAAGTGCATGACCGAGATCAACGCGGCCTCGCATCGGGCGCGATGGGCGTCGTGGCGTGCATTCGGAGGGCGGGACCGGAAATTGCGCAGCGCGGCGGAGGCCGTGTGCGCAACGGGAAGCGGAGGGCAGAGAAGAGGGAATTGCAGGCCGGGAGATCGTCAGGTTCACCTGATCGATGCCGCGGCTGTGTTCGATCGATGCCGCCGCGATTTCACCAATGTTGATGTCGGCGACGCGAGCGCGGAACCCTCTTGGATCGTCGCGAACCGATGCGACGATCTGCTCCGTGATCTTGCTCGTCAGCCAAAGGCTGCCGCCAACCGCGACCGCGATCAGACAAATGGCCTGCAGCAGGTTGCGCTCGGTCGCGTAGCGATCCGCGAATGCCCGTGCGATCGCGACTTCGCGCTCATGCGTATAGGTTGCGTGCGCATCGGCTTGGTGAACCAGTTGCGCGAGCAACGGACGGCAGCCGTTGTCGATATCGGCTGTCGCATCTTCGCTCTTGCCGGCCTGCGCCGGGCCGACGATATTCAGCGCGACGGGCCCGGTCGAACGGCCCGCGGCCAGAGCCGCGGGCCGTCCGGCGATCAGAACGTCGTGCGCAACCCGGCCATCACGCTGCGTCCGCCCTGCGGGGCAAAGCCGCGCACGACCGACGTCGCATAGCGGATTTCCTGGTTCGTCAGGTTGTCGCCGCGCAGGTACGTGAGCCAGTGTGTCGCGCCGACACGGAACTTGTACGTGAGCATCACGCCGAGCGACGTGTAGCCGTCCGTCGAAAAGTCGTTGTCGGGCACGCGGTGCTGCGACCACGCATGCGTGACCTGTGCGCGCGCGCCGAACGGGCCGTAACCGTAGTCGGCCGCGAGCGTCGCGCGCAGCGGCGCGATGCGCGGCAGCGGTTGGCCGGTGTCGACGTTGCGCGCATGCGTGTAGTCGGCGGTCAGTTCCAGGTCGACCGTATGGCCGCGCCGCGAGAACGCGCGCCACTTGCCGTCGAGTTCGACGCCGTAGAACTCGGCGCGCACGCCGCGATAGATCGCTTCGTTGAGCGAGCCATCGGCGCCCAGTGCGACCGGTTCGCCGTCGTCGTCGACGACGCGGCCCGTGTTGTACTCGGTCAGGTAGTTCGAGAAGCGGTTGTAGAACACCCCGACGCTGCCGCGGTTCGGCCCGCTCGCATAGCGCAGCGACAGGTCGGTCGACACGGCCTTTTCCTTCGACGCGTTCGGGTTGCCGATCAGGAACTGGCCGGTCGCGTCGTGCGGGCCGTTCGAGTACAGCTCGTAGAAGGTCGGCGCGCGTTCCGTGTAGGCGACGTTGGCCGCGACCGACCACACGGGCGTCAGCGAGAAGAGGGCGCCGGCCGATACGCTGCCGGCGTTGAAGTCGCGCTGCTGCGCGCCCGCGAATTTCTCGACGCCGGCCGGATCGGGATCGACCTTCACGTGCTCGAGGCGCCCGCCGACGCTCAGCTTCAGCGCCGGGTCGACCTGCCATTCCTCGAGGCCGAACAGCGCGACGCTGTTCGTGCGCGTCGACGGCACGAGCAGTTCGTCGCCGAGCGCCGAGAACGTGTTCCGGCCGAACTGCACGCCGATCGCGCCTTCGAACGGACCGATCCTGCGATGCCGCGCCTCGATGCGCGCTTCGTAGCCGCGGTTGCGGAAGGTGGTCGCCGTCTCGCCGTTGTCGACTTCCTTGTGGCGATAGTCGGTGTACGCGAAGTCGAACTTCAGCTTCGTGAACGGGCCGCTCAGGTTGCGCACCTCGGACGCGAACGCGAGCCGTTCCTGACGCATCCGCAGGCGCACGTCGTCCTCGGCGACGGAACCGTAGTTCGATTCGTAGCCGCTGTACGACAGGCCCGCGAAACCGTCGGCCCACGTGTACGACGCGCCGGCGGCGCCGCCGTGCACGCGGCCGTCGCTGTTCGGTACGTTGCCGTACGGCTGTGGCGTGTCGGGGCCGTCGATCGCGCGTTGCGCGCTGCTGCGCGCATAGCCGGGAATCCGCAGTTTGCTGGCCTCGCGGTCGAATGCGTCGACATGGAACGCGAAGCGGCCGTTACCGCCTTCGACCTGCGCGGCGCCCGCGCGCACCGAGTTCGCGCCGCCGTAGCGCGCATCCAGCGCACCCGTCACGCCTTCGATCGCCTCGCGCGGAATCCGGTTGTCGATCGTATTGACGACGCCGCCCACCGCGTTGCCGCCGTACAGCAGCGCGGCCGGTCCACGCACGATCTCGACGCGCTCGATCGACAGCGGGTCCTCCGGCACCGCGTGGTCGTATGACAGCGACGATGCGTCATAGGCGGCGACGCCGTTCCGCAGCAGCCGGATCCGGTCGCCGTCCATTCCGCGGATGATCGGACGGCCGACCATCGGCCCGTAGGTGGTGGTCGACACGCCGGGCAGGCCGTTGAGCGTCTCGCCGAGCGAATCGGCCTGGCGGCGCGTCAGCGCGTCGCCGGACAGTTGCGCGGTCGGTGCGATCAACTGCGTGTCGCCCAGCGGGTTCGCGGTCACGAAGATGGGCGCGAGCGGCGTGGTCTGCGTCGGGGTTGACGAGGCGGGCGTATCGGCGGCATGGGCTTGTGCGACAGCGGTGAACAGCATCAGCGAAACGGGAGAGAGCGGGCGAAGCGGTAGACGAGGGAGGTCGCGCATGGTTGGTGAATCGGTTGGAGTCGGTTGGATTGGTGGGCCGGAAAGCGAGCCATGCGGGGCACGGGTGGATACGATATATTGTTGCGTAAGCGGCGCGTAGTGGCCCCGCTATGACCCGTCCGGACGTGACTCGGCCACCCGGATGGAACGGGTCCAGGTACTTCAGGTGGACGACATTACGAAATGATATGTTATATCATTTCTAATTCCAAGCGAAACGACGGTATGCCGAAGGGTTTCCGACCAACGGCCGAAATGGCTGCGTAGGCAGAAGGCGCGTCGAACCGGCCCCGGGACCGGCCGTCCGCGCCGCATGTCCCGCGACGAATGCGCTCCCGTCGCGCGCGTTTCCCGCCCCGTTGATGCGTATCAAGGCGCTCCGGTTTCGAGTCCGGATACTGGCCGGATCATCGACCAAACAGGAGCGACCCGTGACACAAACCATGAAAGCGGCCGTGGTACACGCGTTCGGCGAACCGTTGCGCATCGAGGAAGTGCCGATCCCGACGCCGGGCGCGGGCCAGATCCTCGTCAACATCAAGGCCTCGGGCGTGTGCCACACCGACCTGCATGCCGCCGACGGCGACTGGCCCGTGAAGCCGACGCTGCCGTTCATTCCCGGACACGAAGGCGTGGGCGTCGTCGCGGCGGTCGGGGCGGGCGTCACGCACGTACGCGAGGGCGACCGCGTCGGCGTGCCCTGGCTCTACACGGCATGCGGTCACTGCGAGTACTGCCACACCGGCTGGGAAACCCTTTGCCACGGGCAGCAGAACACCGGCTATTCGGTCAACGGCAGCTATGCCGAATACGTGCTGGCCGATCCCGACTACGTCGGCCTTCTGCCGGCGCAGGTTGCGTTCGACGAGATCGCGCCGATCCTGTGCGCGGGCGTGACGGTCTACAAGGGCATCCGCGTCACCGACACGCGCCCGGGCCAGTGGCTCGCGATTTCGGGCATTGGCGGGCTCGGCCACGTGGCCGTGCAATATGCGCGCGCGATGGGCCTGCACGTCGCGGCGATCGACGTGTCCCCCGCGAAGCTCGAACTCGCGCGCGAGCTTGGCGCAGAGCTGACGATCGATGCGTCGGTCGACGATCCGGCGAAGGTCATCCAGAAGGAGATCGGCGGGGCGCACGGCGTGCTGGTCACGGCCGTGTCGCGCAGCGCGTTCGCGCAGGCGCTCGGGATGGTGCGGCGCGGCGGCACGGTGGCACTCAACGGCTTGCCGCCCGGCGATTTCCCGTTGCCGATCTTCTCGACCGTGCTGAACGGCATCACGGTGCGCGGCTCGATCGTCGGCACACGGCGCGACTTGCAGGAATCGCTCGATTTCGCGGCGGATGGCCTGGTGCGCGCGCATATCCATCGCGACCGGCTCGGCAACATCAACGACATATTCGCGCGGCTGCGCGAAGGCAGGATCGACGGTCGCGTCGTGCTGACCGACATGCATTGACGCGCATTCGGGCACGCTGCCGCGACGCGGGGGACGTCGCGGCAGCGCTGTGCTCACGCGCGCATCAGGGCGCGAAGAACACGTCGGTGCGGTTCGTCAGGTTGCTGTTGGTCTGTACGAACAGCGGATGGAACGACGACGACGGCAGCACGTCGAGCCCCTGGTAATCGCCGATGAAGAAGCCCTCAGCGTTCGGCGCGAGCTTCATGTCGAACGGGCCGCCGACGCGCCGCTCGTCGGCGAACGTGGCCCCGTCGTCATGCGAGATCTTGCGCCAGAACCCGGTCGGCAGCGTCGTCGTGTTGCCGGCCTGCAGATCGCGGAAATCGTAGTAGGTCACCATCACCGAGCCCGCATTGTCGACGCGCACCGACGGATTGAACGCGGGGCGCCCGGTCGGCGTGTTCACCTGCAGCGGCGCACTCCAGCTCGCGCCGCCGTCCTTCGACGTCGAGAGCGCGACCTCGTCGTACTTGCCGCCGTTGAAGCGGCTGTCCTGCCACACGACGTAGAGCTGCCCCGATGCGGGATCGATCGCGGGCTCCGGAATGATGTCGCCGGTGCGCACCGGTTCGCCGGTGTTCGGATCGGTCACGCCGACCGTCTGCAGTCCCGCGATCACCCGCGGTTGCGTCCAGGTCGCACCGTCGTCGGTCGACTTGATGAACGCGACCTTGCCGGCGGCCTTGTTGAACGGCGGCTGGATCAGATCGAAGAAGTTGTACAGCGTGCCCGTTTTCGGATCGACGACGATCTGGTTGCCGATCGTCTGCTGCCGCGCCGGCACATGGACGATGACCCGCGCTTTGGTCCAGGTCTTGCCGCCGTCGAGCGTCTTCGAGAACAGCGTCGGCCCGCGGTAGGCCGCCGTGTGCAGGTTCGCGTACGGGTTGCCGTTCGGCAGCTCGAGGCGGTCCCACACGGCATAGGCGGTGCCGGCCTTCACCGGGTTCGCCGTCACCGATTCCTTGTCGTTGAAGAACTGTGTCGTCGGCTCGTCGTTCGCGATCAGCACGGCCGGGCTGCTCCATGTCTGTCCGCCGTCGGTCGACACCGAAGCCCCGACCGCATTGCCGTTGTTCGACTGGTTGAACGAGATCGACACCGAGTATGCGGTGCCGTCCGGCCCGAACGAGACCCATGGATCGGACGCGCGCTCGTACTTGAGCCCGCCCGGCGCGCATGCGCTGAACGGCTGCGGCGTGCGCGCCCAGGTCGCGCCGCCGTCGAACGTGTAGCCGGCGACGAGCCCGTGGGCGCCGCCGTTCGACCAGCGGTCCTGCTGCCACACGGCGATCATGTTGGTCGGGTTCGCGGGATTGACCGACAGCCACGGTTCGACCTCGGCGTTCACGTAGTTCGTGCCGGGGCCGCCGATGGTGCAGGCGGCGAATGGACTCGGGCCGGACACGACCACGGGTTCGGCGTGCGCCGCCGCGGCGGCGGCCATCGCCATCACGGCGGACAGGCGGGTGACAAGCGAGTGGGACACGATCGTGCGTCGCATGGACTACTCCTCGTTGACATGCGGCGGCGATGGCCGGGCACGGCACGACGACGCGACGCGCATCGGTGCGCAGCGACAAAGGGTGCCGTGCAACGCGTCGGGTCGGGTCGTTCAGGAAGCCGTTTCGGTCATCGCAATCCGCGTGTGCTGGATGCCGCCAGCACGTCGGTCAAGACTCCTCTTCGTTTTCATTGCTTGTCGGGTAGAGCCTGCAATGCGGACCCGACAGGAAGGCAGGTCGGTGCCTACGGCGAATGCAGCAAAGTGGATTGCAATGTAGGCGATCCCCATGCGGCGCGGGAGGCAATTTTTTGTAACAGAGCGTAGCCGGAAAGCGTTGCCGAAGCGGCACGTCCGGAACGCAAAATTTGCCGCCGTATTGGTGCGGAAAACGAAGCGAAAATGCGAATCGCAATCGCTTTCGATCGCGGCGTGCGGGCCGTGACGTATCGAGGCGATGTGATGTAGCGTGACTGACGTGATGGGTTGCGCGCGCCGTTCAGCGCTCCGCCGGAAAACGGTCCTGCAATGCGTGCAGCCAGCGCGCGACGACGTCGAGTTCCGCGTCGGAAAAGCCGTCGCACAGCTTGCCGTTCAACTCGCGCAGCACCACACGCGCACGCTTGAGTGCCGCGTGACCTTCGTCGGTCAGGAACAGGCGCGTCGCGCGCCCGTCGTCCGAATCGGCATGACGCGCGAGCAGGCCGGCCTTCGCCATCCGGTCGGCGAGGCCCGTCATCGCGGACGGCGCCAGTTGCAGCGCCGCGCCGACTTCACCGATCAGCGCACCATCTTGCTTCGCGAGGCAGAACAGCACGCCGGCCTGCGCGGCGCTGGCGCGCGAATCGGTTTCGGCCTTGCGGTCGACCCAGCGCTGCACGCGCCGCTGGCCGATGTTCAACAGGAAAAATAGTCGACGGTCTTCGCTCAAGCTTGGTTCCCGGCAGCAATGGAAAGGGACGGGCGGCCCGCCTCGCGCGGCGTGTCGAGCGCTTGCGCGAGCCAGTCGGCGACCGCGGGCCACAGCACGGCGCCGGGCCGGCTGCGGAAGAAGCCCATGTGCCCGACCGGCCCGCTGCCCGCGGCGTGCGGATCGATCTGGCGGCGTTCGACGGCCGCGCGGGTCAGGTAGCTTACCAGCAGGTCGATCGCGGGCGGGTTCGCCCACGGATCGTCGTCGAAGCCGAGCGCGAGAATCGGCAACTGTTGCTTCGAGAAGCGCTCGGCCGCACCGAGCGTCGGATCGTCGAAGAAGTAGCGCGGCAGCGTGGTCCAGCGACTCCATTCGCGGAACACGCCGGCGGGGAGATCCTCGCCGAGCCCGAGCCGCTTGCCGGGCACGTAGCCGAGCAGCGCGGACGCGAGCGGGCCGAGCACGCGCAGGATCAGCCGCACCTTCAGCCGTTCCGCCGCGCGGGAAATGAGCCGCGTGCTGCCCGCGTGCGTGGCGACGAGCACGGCCGCGCGCAGGTGCGCGGTGCCGGCCGACAACCCGATCGCATGGCCGCCGACGCTGTGCCCGACCGCCAGCAGCGGCAGCCCGTCGTACGCCTTGCGCGCCCACGCGATCGCGGCGCCGACGTCGAGCTCGACCCAGTCGCGCATGCGGGCCTGCAGCGCGCTCAGCCGCGCGGGCCGCGACGCGCCGATGCCGCGATAGTTGTAGGTCAGCGCCGCGAAGCCACGTTCGGTCAGGAAGCGCGCGAAGCCCGCATACAGCCGCTCCGGCACGGCGGTTGCCGGATGGATCAACACCAGCGCGCGCGGCGGCGCGTCCGGCGACCACAGCGTGCCGCGCAGCGGGTAGCCGTCGGCGGCGGAAAACTCGATGGGTTCTGGCGTCATGGCCGTCCTCGTGTCGGGCAGTTATTTCGTATGCGAAATATAGTGCGGGAATTATTTCGCGCGCGAAATATCTATCGAGGAATCATTCGAACGACTTCCCGGCGGGCTGAATGCGGGACGAGGCGGCATGGACCTCTTTTCGGAACCGTGAGCGGCTGGGTACGGGCCGGTAATGCCATTCGATGCCGGAACGGAAAAGGCCGCACGTTCCATAAACAATTTGCATCTTTGCAAAGCAGAATATTGCGTTTGTCTCATGAAGCGCATCGACGTATCTTCACCGGTTCCATCCTGTCCGCGGGCCGTCGGGCCACGCGGGCCAAAGGGCGCCGCCGTCGCGCGGCTGCCCGCCAACCTCCGGGGAGATCACGTTGTTGAGCCGAATCGTTACTGCGCTGCTGCTCGCGCTCGCCGCGCAGCCGGGCATCGCGAAAGACACCGTCACGCTGCGCGTCGGTGAACAGAACTACTTCAACATTCAGGCGTCGATGGAGGCGTCCGGCGTGTTGAAGGACCTGCCTTACACGATCGAGTGGAAGCACTTCCAGGCGGCCGCGCCCGTCGCCGAGAGCCTGAACGGCAACGCGATCGATATCGGCTTCCTCGGCGATTCCGCGCTGCTCACGCTGGCCGCGCGCGGCGCGCCGGTGAAGGTGGTCGCGGTGTCGCGGCAGAGCCTCGAAGGCGTCGCGATCCTCGTGCCGAAGCACTCGCCGGTGCGCACCGTTGCCGACCTGCAGGGCAAGACCATCGCGGTCTGGCGCGGCGCGTGGAGCCAGCAGCTCGTGCTGCGCGCGCTCGAACACGCGGGCCTGCGCGCGGATTCCGTCAAGTACGCGTACCTGATGCCGATCGATGCGACCAACGCGCTCGCGAACGGCTCGGTCGACGCCGTGTCGTTGTGGGAGCCGTTCGTCAGCACGCTCGCGTTGCGGCAGGGCGCACGGCCCGTGACGACCGCGCAGGGGCTGATGCCCGCACTCAGCTTCGTCGCCGCGAACGAGCAGGCGGCAACCGGCAAGCGCGCGGAAATCACCGATTTCCTGAAGCGCGTGGTCGCGGCACGCCAGTGGGTCGACCGTCATCCGCGTGAGTACGCGGACCTGTGGGCGAAGCGCGCGAAGCTCGAGCCGGACGTCGCATACCGCTGGCTCGACAACGCGCACCAGCGGGTGGGCCCCGTCGACGACACGGCCGCGAAGGATGCGCAGAACACCGCCGATTTCCTGCACAAGGCCGGCGTGATTCCGGCCGCGTACGACACGGCGAAACTGCTCGACCGTTCGTATGCGGGCGCGTTCGCGGCGCCCGCGCAAAGGACGGCCGCCGCGCAGTGACGGTGCCGCCGAGCCCACCCATTCCGATTCCCCACCAGAAGGACAGCCCGACATGCCTGTCGACATCATCGGCATGATCACCGCGACGCCCGGCGCGGAGGTCGACGTACCGGGCGGCGCCGCCGTCCAGCCCGACTATGTGCGGCGCTTCGCGCAGGCGCACGAAGCCGCCGGCTTCGACCAGATCCTGGTCGGCCATTTCAGCAACGCGGCGGACGGCTTCATCGTCGCGTCGTTCGCGGCCGCCGCGACCGAACGGATCCGCATCCTGCTCGCGCACCGGCCGGGTGTGATCGTGCCGTCGGCCGCCGCACGGCAGATCGCCACACTCGATGTATTCAGCGGCGGCCGGCTCGCGCTGAACGTCGTGTCGGGCGGCGACGATGCCGACCTGCAGCGCGACGGCGATTTCGTGCCGCACGACGCGCGCTACCGCCGCACCGGCGAATATCTCGACGTGCTGAAGCGCATCTGGCTCGCCGACGCGCCGGTCGATCACGATGGCGCGTTCTACCGGCTGCGCGGGGCGTCGCCTGTCGTGAAAAGCGCGCAGCGGCCGCATGTGCCGATCTATTTCGGTGGCTCGTCGCCGGCTGCGCTGGCGGTGGCCGGGCAGCACGCGGACGTCTACATGACCTGGGGCGAGCCGCTCGCCGCGGTGCGCGAGCAGATCGCGCGCGTGCGGGCCGCCGCGGCGCCGTTCGGACGCGCGCCGCGCATCAGCGTGTCGTTCCGGCCGATCGTCGCAGGCACCGAAACCGCCGCGTGGGAGAAGGCCGAGGCGATCCGCGCGCGCGTGCGGGCGGCACGGCTCGCGCACGGCCAGCCGATCGACGGCCACGCGCCGCAGAATGCCGGCTCGCAGCGGCTGATGGCCGCGGCCGCGCAGGGCGACGTGCTCGACGAGCGGTTGTGGATGGGTGTCGCGAACCTGACCGGCGCGCGCTGGAATTCGACTGCGCTCGTCGGCACGCCCGAGCAAGTCGCGCGTGCGCTCGGGGCGTATTACCGGCTCGGCGTGTCGACGTTCCTGATACGCGGGTTCGATCCGCTCGACGATGCGCTGGCCTATGGGCGCGATCTGATTCCGGCGATTCATGCGCATATCGCGGAACTCGACCGCGAGGATGCGGCGGTGACGGCCTAGGCGACGACGGCCGATGCTTCGTCTCGCCCCGGCATGTCGATCGCGGACCACCGGGGCGATTTCATTTCCTGTACCGATGCGTCAGTGCATCGATGCATCGGCCCGTCGAATCAGAACGACGGTAACCCCGGCGGATTCGTCTGCGCACGCGCGAGCGCCTCGCTCTGCAACCCCCAGCGCGCGAGCGCCTGCCCGTAGCGGCCGTTGTCGATCAGCGTGTTCGTCGCGAGCGTCAGGGCCGGCGCGAGCCCGCTGCCGCGACGCGTCGCGATCGCGACATCGGCATTCGCCGGCCAGCCCGCGTTGACGACGCCGACCCGGCGGATCTTGCCGTCGCGCGCGGCCTCGTACGCGAGCGACGCGTTCGGGTTCAGCTCGGCATCCGCGCGGCCCGACAGCAGCGCGACGCGTGCCGCCGCATCGTCGTCGAAATAGAGCAGCTCGGTCGCCTTCGCCCCTTGCGCGACATTGCGCCGGCTCCATTCGAGCAGGATGCGCTCCTGGCTCGTCCCGGCTCCCGTGATGATGCGCAAACCCGCGATGTCCTTCGGTTCGGCGATCCTCGCGATCGGGCTCGCGTTGCGCACGTAGAAGCCGTGCAGCCCGAGCCGGTAGGTCGTGAAGTCGTACTTCTCCTTGCGTTGCTCGGTCACGCCGACGTTCGAGATCACCGCATCGTACTTGCCGGACGTGAGCCCGAGCGGCCAGTCGGCCCACGCGATCGGCACCAGCCGCAGCGTGCGGCCCAGCGCGTCCGCGACGAGCTGCGCATAGTCGGGATCGGCTCCCACGACGGTGCGCGCGTCGGTCGCGTAGGTCGACACCGGCGGCGCATGCGGCGAGATCGCCACCGTGAACGCCCCGTCGCGCACCCAGCGGTAGTGGCTGGCCGCGCGAATCGCCGCATCGTCGCGCGACGCACGGATCCGGCCGCTCTGGCGCGGATCGAGGTCCGCCGTTGCAGTGGCCGCATCGGCCGCATGCCAGCGCAGGCCGGTTGCGGCCGCAAGCGCGGCCGTCATGAACTGGCGTCGGTCGATCATCGTCGGTCGCCTCGCAGGTGGGGCGCGGCGTGCATCACAGCACCCGCGACAGGAACGCGCGCGTGCGCGGATGGGCCGGCGCGTCGAGCACGACGGCGGGCGGCCCCGATTCGACGACGCGGCCGCGCTCCATGAACAGCACGTTGTCCGCGACTTCGCGCGCGAAGCCGATCTCGTGCGTGACGATCACGAGCGTGGTGCCCGAGCGCGCGAGTTCCTTGATCACGTCGAGCACTTCGTTGACCAGTTCGGGATCGAGCGCCGACGTCGGCTCGTCGAACAGCAGCACCTTCGGGCGCAATGCGAGCGCCCGCGCGATCGCGACGCGCTGCTGCTGGCCGCCGGACAACTGGCGCGGGTAGGCATCGGCCTTATCCGCGAGGCCGACACGGGCGAGCAGCGTGCGCGCGGTACGCTCGGCGGCCTCGCGCGCGACGCCTGCGACGGCGACGGGCGCTTCCATCAGGTTCTCGAGCACGGTCAAGTGCGGAAACAGGTTGAAGTTCTGGAACACCATGCCGACCGCCGTGCGTCGCTTCAGCACGTCGCGTTCCTTCAGCTCGTGCAGCACGTCGCCGTCGCGCCGATAGCCGATCAGCTCGCCGTCGATGTCGATGAAGCCGTCGTCGACGCGTTCGAGATGGTTGATCGTGCGCAGCAGCGTCGACTTGCCCGAACCGGACGGCCCGATGATCGCCGTCACGCTGCCGCGCGGCGCGACGAACGACACGTTGTCGAGCACGCGCTGCATGCCGAACTGCTTCGATACGTTGTGCACGGCGACTTCGCCGCCGACGCTCGGCACCGGCGCTGCCGCGGCGTCGCCACGTGCCGTTGCGGTGGCTGTCGCGTGGCGTGCCGCGGCACGCCGCCACAGCGCACCGATGCGCGCCAGCACGAACGTCAGTGCCGACGGCGGCGGGTTGCGCAGCGCGCCGCGCGCGTAGTGGCGCTCGACCTGAACCTGGAGCGCGGACAGTACGGTCAGGATGATCAGGTACCAGACGGTCGCGACCATCAGCAGCGGAATCACTTCGAGATTGCGGCGGTAGATCACCTGCACCGTATAGAACAGCTCGGGCATCGCGAGCACGTACACCATCGACGTGCCTTTCGCGAGCGAGATGAGATCGTTGAACGCGGTCGGCAGGATCGCGCGCATCGCCTGCGGCAGCACGATCCGCGTAGTCTGGCGGCCGCGCGGCAGGCCGAGCGCCGCGGCGGCTTCGAGCTGCCCCTGGTCGACCGCGAGAATGCCGCCGCGGATCACCTCGGCGGAAAACGCCGCGTGGTTCAGCGTGAGGCCGAGCACGGCCGCGAGGAACGGGCTGATCAGGTCGGTGGTCGGCGTGTCGAACCACACGATGTCGGTGAACGGCACGCCGAGCCGCACGTGTTCGTACAGGTAGCCGAGGTTGTTGAGGATCAGCAACAGCACGATCAGCGGAATAGACCGGAACAGCCACACGAAGGTCCACGCGCTCGCGGCGAGCAGGCGCGAACGCGACAGCCGCGCCAGCGCGACGAACGCGCCGAGCGCGAAGCCGAACACCGCGCCGAGCAGCGTCAGCACCAGCGTGCGCGCGAGTCCGGACAGCACCGGCGGCGACAGAAACCATTCGGCGAATACCGGCCAGCCCCATTGCGGGTTGCCGAGGATCGAATGCAGCGCGAGCGCGATCAGCATGAGCGCGAGCACGGTGCCGGCCGTGCGCGAGCGGTGGCGGGCCGGCACGATGCGCAGGCGCGTGCCGGTGTCGCGGACGCGGGACGAAGGAAGCGGCGGTAATGCGCCGCCGAGATGGGTCGTGTCGCTCATGTCGGTGAAGGTCCTCGATCGGGTCGGTCGGACGCGCCGCGCGGGGCGGCGCGTCGGCGTCACGCGTGCGCTTCGGCCGCGTCGTCCTGTTTCTGCACCGCGCCGGGCGCCGCATGGCGGCTCGCCTTGCGCGGCAGGCCGAGGTGGTCGCGCAGCGTGCTGCCCGGCAGGTCGCGGCTGTAGCGGCCGCGTGCCTCGAGCACCGGAATCACGAGGTCGACGAAGTCGTCGACGCCCTGCGCCTGCACCGCGAAGCCGAGGATGAAGCCGTCGCCGGCGCCGGCGTCGTGCCAGCGGATCAGCTCGTCGGCGACATGCTCGGCCGTGCCGATGAAGTTCGGGCGCGGCGTCGCGACGGCGAGCGCCGTCTCGCGCAGCGTGAGCTGCTTGCGCTTCGCGTCGGCCTTGATCCGGTCGGTGGTCGAGCGAAAGCTGTTGCGGCCGATGTCGCCGAGTTCGGGGAACGGCGCGTCGAGCGCGTACTGCGTGAAATCGTGGTGATCGAAATAGCGGCCGAGATACGCGAGCGCCTCGTCGATCGTCAGCAGGTCGCGGATCGCCTGATATTTGTCTTCCGCTTCGGCGGCCGTGCGGCCGACGATCGGGCCGACGCCGGGGAAGATCTTCACGTCGCCGGGCTGCCGCCCGTGCTCGACCGCGCTCTGCTTCACGCGCCGCGTGAACGCGGCCGTTTCGTCGAGCGACGGCGAATGCGTGAACACGGCATCCGCATACTTGCCCGCGAGTCCGATGCCGGTGTCGGACGAGCCGGCCTGGAAGATCACCGGCTGCCCCTGCGGCGAGCGCTGGATGTTAAGCGGGCCCGCGACCTGGAAGAAGCGGCCGTGATGGTCGAGCGTGTGGAGCTTGTCGCGATCGAAGAAGCGCCCGGTCGCGCGGTCGCGCACGAACGCGTCGTCGTCCCAGCTGTCCCACAGCCCCTGCACGACGTCGAGGTATTCGTCGGCGATCTCGTAGCGCAATGCGTGCTCGGGATGCGCCTTGCCGAAATTCTTCGCGGTGCCTTCGAGCGGCGTCGTCACGACGTTCCAGCCCGCGCGCCCGCCGCTGATCGCGTCGAGCGACGCGAGCTGGCGCGCGACCGTGAACGGCTCGCTGTACGACGTCGAGATCGTGCCCGCGAGCCCGATCTTCTTCGTCGCGACCGCGAGCGCCGACAGCACGGTCAGCGGCTCGAAGCGGTTCAGGAAGTGCGGGATCGACTTCTCGTTGATGTAGAGGCCGTCCGCGACGAACGCGAACGCGATGCCGGCGGCTTCCGCCTTGCGCGCGATGCCGATCGCGAAGTCGAGGTTGATGCTCGCGTCCGGCGGATTGCTCGGGTGCCGCCAGGCGTTCATGTGGCTGCCTGCGCCTTGCAGCATCAGGCCGAAGGGAATCGATCGTCGGGTCGTCATGGGGGCGTCACGCGTTCTGGTCGGGGTAAAGGGAACGTTCGGCCGAAAGGGCCGCGCGCACGGGCGTGATCGACTGCGCGCCGCCGAGCCACTCGGCCGACGCGAGCCGCGCCGCGTAATCGGTCACCGGCGAGTCGATCACGAATGCGTCGACGTCGAGCCGCCGGCTCAACGCATCGAGCGCGCGATGCACGCGCTCGGGCGTATCGGCCAGCACGGTCGGGCGCAGCTCGTCGATCCGGTAGTCGGACGCGCCGCTTTGCCGCGCGAATTCCGCCGCGGCCTGCGCGCTCGCCAGGTTGAAGCTCTGACCGCCGGCGAACTGCAGCCGGAAGATCTTCAGCGGCCCGATCAGCTGCTCGGCCTCGTCGCGGGTCGGCGCGGCGACCGCGTACAGCGCGACGAGCGCGCGCGTGCCGCCCGCGTCGCGATACGCAGCCAGCGAGCGCTCGAGGTTCGCGTCGTCGCCGTTGAAGTGCCCCGCGTAGCAGAAGCGCCAGCCGTGGCGCGCGGCGAGCGCGCCGCTGTCGGGCGAGCCACCGAGCAGGATGCGCTCGGGCGCGTGCGGCGGCACCGGCAGCGCGACTGCGCCGGCGAGCGGATGATCTTCGGCGACGCCCCAGCCGAGAAACGCGTCGAGCGCCGCGAGCTGGCCCGCGAAGTCGGGCTTGTTCGCCTTGTCGTGAAACCACTGCAGCGCGCGCGTGGTGAGCGGCAGCCCGCCGGGCGCCTTGCCGATGCCGAGATCGACGCGGCCCGGCCCGAGCGCGGCGAGCAGCCTGAACGACTCGGCGACCTTGAACGGGCTGTAGTGCTGCAGCATCACGCCGCCCGAGCCGACACGAATGCGCGACGTGTGCGCGAGCAGGTGCGCGACCACGATCTCGGGCGCGGAACTCGCGAAGCCCGGCGCGCCGTGATGCTCGGCCACCCAGAAGCGCTCGTAGCCGAGCTGTTCCGCGCGCTGCGCGAGGGTCGTCGTGAAGCGCAGCGCGTCGGCGGCGGTCGTGCCGTCGGCGATCGGGCTCTTGTCCAGCAATGAAAGCGAATAAGACATGGTGTTCGGCGCTCCTGCGCAACGCGTGGAAGGGGGCGCTCAGATCTTCGGCAGGCCCGGCGGATTCGTGCGCGACTGGTCGATCGCTTCCGATGCGAGGTTCCAGCGCTCCAGGATCTGCTGGTAGCGGCCGTTCTTGATCAGCCCGTTCAGCGCGACCGTCAGCGGATCGGCGAGCCCGCTGCCGCGGCGTGTCGCAATCGCGATGTCGGCCGTGCGCGGCCAGCCGCCGCTGATCGCGCCGACGAGCCGCGTCTTGCCTTGCTGCGCGCTCTGGTACGCGAGCACCGAGTTCACGCTGAACACGGCATCCGCGCGGCCCGACTGCACGGCGACGATCCGCATCGCCTGGTCGTCGTAGTACTGGACCTGCACGGGCTTCAGGCCGTGGGCGACGTTCTCGCGGTCCCACGCGAGCAGGATCTTTTCCTGGTTGGTGCCGGCGTCGGTCACGATGCGCAGCCCCGCGACGTCCTTCGGCTCGCGGATCGACTGGATCCTGCTGTCGTTGCGCACGTAGAAGCCGACCTGGTCCTTGCGGTAGGTCGAGAAATCGAACTTCTGCTTGCGCTCCTCGGTGACGGTGACGTTCGAGATCACCGCGTCGACCTTCCCCGATTCGAGCGCGAGCGGCCAGTCGGCCCACGCGAGCGGGACGATCTTCAGCTTGCGGCCAAGGCTGTCGGACACGAGCTGGCCGACGTCCGCGTCGAAGCCGATCACCGTGCGCGCGTCGGTCGCATACGAGCTGATCGGCGGCAGGCTCGGCGCGACGCCGATCGTCAGCGTGCCGGCTTCGGCGAACTTGAACGACGCGGGCACCGCGCGTTCGACGGCCGCATCGGCCGTGCCGCGCGGGCGACCGCGCTGCTCGGGGCTCAGGTCGAAGGTCGCGGCGGCCGCGGCGATCGCGGTGACGCCAATCAGCGCGGCGGCCAGCGTGCGCAGCACGCGCGGTGTGAAGGGTACGGCTCGTTGCATGGATGCGTCCTGTCGTTGTCGTGTCGTTGTGTGTCGCGGGAAACGGAGTCGGATGAAGCGGCGGTTCAGCGCGGCAGCACCGGTTCGGGGAGCGGCGCCCACAGATCGGCGAGCGTCGACGTGCGCGACGGATCGGCGAGATCCTTGCCGAAGCGCAGGTGGAAATACGCTTCGGGGTCGATCGACGAATCGAACAGGCGCGTATAGCCGGTGCGGTCGTACAGCGCCCATGCTTCGGGCTGACGAAAGCCGGTGGTCAGGTACACGCGTCGATAACCCTGCTGCGCGGCGCGCTGCTCGAGGGCGTCGACGATCACGCGTGCGAGCCCCTGGCGGCGCAGGTCCGCGCGGGTCCAGATGCGTTTGAGTTCGGCCGTCTGCGCGTCGTAGCGCTTGAAGGCGCCGCCGCCGATCGTTTCGCCGTCGCGCAGCAGCAGCACGAACGCGCCTTCGGGCGGCGCGAACTGCTCGGCCGGGTAGCGCGCGAGTTCGTCGCGGGCGGACGCGCGGCTGTCGGGGCGGTACGCGTCGTAGCGCGTCGCGTATTCGTCGATGAGCGCGTCGATCAGCGGCTGGGCGCGGACATCGAGCGGTGTCGTGTCGATGATGCGGTCGTTCGTGGCCATGGGCATCGCGAAGGGCGCGCGATGCGGACATTCCTGGCGGGGGCGGGGCACACGGCCCGTCCGGTCGGTTCCGTTATCGCGACGCGGTTGTCGTGATGACGGCGGCCGCTCGGTGTCCTGCGAGACATCCGGCGTGCCGCCGCCGTTTGGAACACGTTAGCGGTGCGGCCGGCAAAGACGAACGAAGCAATTGCGATAAGGATTTCGCGGCGGAGGTCAGAAGGCTTGCAGCGGGAGTGGGGTGGGGCGAACGCGCGTCAGCGCGACGCCCCGCCGTCGCGGGCGAGGGCCCGCGACGACGACGAAGTCAGGCTGCTGCCGCCTGATGAATCGAGTCGTGCCGATCGCCACCCAGGATATCGACAAGATCGGTCAGCATCCGCCCCAATTCACCCGTCATCAGCGTGACATCCGAGTCGAAGCGTTCATCGTCATTTTGCGCAGTGGGATCCGCCGCCTCCTTGATTACGTCGAGCGGCGTGACACGCTTGATCGTCAGCGACGGTGTCAGCACGAATGAGATTCGGTCATTCCAGGTCATCGCGAGGCGCGTGCATTGTTTGCCGGTTTCGATGTGCCGGCGCATGTCGTTCGCTTCCAGCGCGTGGCCGACGTAGCGCACCGTGGCGCCACCTTGGTCGCTCGAGCGCAACTCGGCGTCCTGGTCCACGGTGAAGCCGCCCGGCGCCTCGCCGGACAGCAGCCAGTCCGTCATCGCTGCCACCGGCGAACGGGCCACATGAACACCGGCGAGCGGCAACGGGTCGATCGATTTGATGAGCAGGCTGCGAACGTCGTCGGCAAGTGCCTGTGCAGCCGCATCGATGACGAGCCAGCCGTTCGCCGTATCGATCCACACGCGGGTATCGCGACGAATGCTGAACGCGCGCGGCAGCAGTTCGTCGGTAACCTGCTCCTTGAGTTCGCGCAGTTGTTTCCGGCCGACCTTGAAACCCTGCTGCTCCTCGACTTCAAGCGCACGCGCTTTGGTGACTTGATTGACGACCGATGCCGGGAGCAGCTTCTTTTCGGCACGAAACAGCAGCAGCATCTGGCGGTTGATCGAATACACGAGCGCGCCGTCGTCACGCGGCGAAGCCCATCCGACGCGCTGCATTTCGACGCTGCTGCCCGGCTGGAACGCGTGGGGCGCCAGCCATTTTTCCATCTGGTCGGGGGTCACGGCCCAAGGTGCCGGAAGACGGTGAAGCTGAAGGTTCTTGAACCACATAGGGGGGGCGGGCAAAGCGCGTCATTCTATCTGACGCTGACGGTTCCCGGCCAATTCCAATCGTTCGACAACATCGCGAAGATCGCCGACGCAGAGCCGTTGCGCGAACTGGCGGGCCGTTCAACGTCCACATGCAGCATCGGAACGGCGCCGGGCTGAAATCGACGAGAAAGAGCCAATTGAAGGCGGTATCGAGATTGGCGACAATGAATGCCATTCCAACAGAGGGCAAAAAATAATGATGAATTCCGGCGACGGCCTGACCAGTCCAGCGCGGCTCCTGCGACTCGCGTCATGGGCAATTGCGATCATCTTCGCGGTCTTTCTGAACATGCTCGGCGGTCTTGTGATCCGCGACATGGCGTTCGCGCCGAGCGGCGGTCCGCCCGTCATCGAGCAATTCGCCGATACTCAGGCAAAGGCGCGGCTGGACGCGGCGCGGCGCGGTCTGCAGGCGCAGCACGACGCGCTTGTCGAGAAGGCCGACACAATGGAAGTGGCGCGCGGCCGCGCCGCGAAGGAGTACGCGGCCGAGAAGGAAAGTTTCCGCAACTGGCTGGCAACCCGCTCGGTGACAGGAGACAGCGCGAGGAACCCGGACATTCTGGCCAGAACGCACAAGCTTGATACGCTCCAGGCCGTGGTGGTCAATTGGCAGCATCAGATCGATGCGATCGGCGACCAGCAACGGGCACTGAGCTCGCAGCAGACTCAAGTGGACACGCAAATCGCCGAAGCGAACGCGGCAGCCGAACGGCGCTTCGACGAGGCAACACGGCACTACGAGATGCAGGTGTTCGGCCTTCGGCTGGCGCTGACGTTACCGATACTGCTGGTTGCGATCTGGCTGTTCATCCGCTACCGCAAGGTGCGCTACTGGCCTTTCGTGTATGGTTTTGGCCTGTTTGCACTGAGCGCGTTTTTCATTGAATTGGTTCCGTACCTGCCGAATTTTGGCGGCTATGTCCGGGTTCTGGTCGGCATTGCACTCACGGTATTCGCCGGCCTTTACATGATGAAGGCATTTCAGCGCTATGCCGAACGCAAACGGCTCGAATTGCAGCAGGATCAGGGCGCACGCGCGCGCACGATCGGATACGAAAAAGCCGTTCGGTCACTCGAAAAAAAGCGCTGCCCGTCATGCGACAAACAATGGAATCTCGGCGGCGACGATTCCACGTTCTGCGTACATTGCGGATTGCGGCTTTTCAATGTATGCGAATGCGGCGGCCGGAATTTCTTCTTCTTCCCGCATTGCCATCAATGCGGTGCCGCGCAGGGAAACGAGTCACCCGGCTGACGGTCGGCATTTGCACGGCGCCGGCGTACGACGGTTGTGACGCGTTGTCGATATGCCTCGCGGGGGCCGGTTGCGCCAGTCGCGATCACGCGATGACACGCGGCGGCGTTGACGCCTCCGCCAGCTGAAACAGGCAATCGCCACGCTGCACCTGCGCCGGCACGCGCTTGCACACCACTTCGCCGTCGCCCTTGAAGCGATACAGCACCGGTTCGCGCAGCGGCGTATCGGGGAAGTGCACCCACGCGGCCGGCTGTCCGGCCTTTACCTGGTCGCCGAGTTCGACGAGCGGTTCATACAGCCCGCGTTCGTACGCATAGACGAAGTGGCGATCGCCGTCGACGCGCAGGAAGCGCGTGACGGTCGGCGGCGCGTCGGGCACGAGCGCGCCCTGCAGCAGGCCGATATGGCCGAGGTAGTGCAGCAGCCCGTGGCGGCCGAGCCGGATCAGCGACGGATCGGCCATGCCCGCACCGCCGAGTTCGGTGACGATCGAAATCGCGCCCTGTCGGCGCGCGGCCGAGGCCGAATGTACCGGGTTCGGCGCGTGCAGCAGCGCGTTCGGCAACCCGAACGCGACGAGCAGCCCGTTGAGCTTCTCCGCCTCGTCGTCGTCGAGCGGGTCGATCGCGAGCATGTTGCCGCCCTGGTACAGCAACGAGCTGCCGCCCGAATGCAGGTCGACCAGATACTGCGCGCGCGACAGCAGCGCATGCTCGATGTAGTGGGCGATCATCTGCGTCGGCGTGCCGGTCGGGTCGCCGGGGAAGCTGCGGTTCAGGTTGCCCTCGTCGAGCGGCGACACGCGCTGGCCCGCGTCAGCCGCGGGGAAGTTCGCCATCGGCAGCAGGATCAGTTGCCCGCTGACCATCTCCGGGTCGATCTCGCGGATCAGCTGCGACACGATGATCTGGCCTTCGTATTCGTCGCCGTGATTGCCGGCCATCACGAGCGCGACCGGGCCGTCGCCGTTGCGGATCGACGCGATCGGGATCGGCAGCCAGCCGTACGCGGAGCGATGCACGGAATGCGGCAAGCGCAGGTAGCCCGCATGCTTGCCTTGCGCATCGAGATCGATTTCGCAGTGGATGGGATTTCGGTGTGACGAAGAGGAGGAGGCGGTCATGGCGACATCGTTCGAAGAACGGGAGTCTGCCATCTTATCGGGAAACGGCCGTTGCGCGGCGCGGCGCGGGGCAGGCGATGCCACACACCGTCAACCGGCCCATGCGCGAAGGCGCGACATGCGCCGCCGGAGCGGCCGCCCGCGATGTTGCAGCGCTGATACGCATGCCGGCGTATCAGTTGGCCGCCCGCGCACGCGGGGTTGCGCATCAGCCCTTGCCGCGACAGGGCCGGCGCGCGGGATCGCGTCAGCGACCCAACGTTTCAGCTTCGATACGGCCTTCTTCCCACAGCGCCCAGAAACGGCTGCCGGCGCGATACGGATTCGCGCGCCGCGCCGCGTGATCGGTGATGCCCTGGCGAAATGCGCCGTATAGCGTCAGCGGCGGGCTGTCGACGCACGCGGCCTCACGAACGGCGGGCGGGCGGTGCTCGGAGACGAGCCGCCGGATCAGCGCGGCGCCGTCGATCACGTCCAGTGGATCGATCGTTTCCGCGCGGCTGATGACTTCGACGGTATTCATGTTGGGCTCCCCGACGTCGTGTTTCCCTGTCAAGGAGCAATAAGAGTGCCAGCGACGAAATGCCGCGCGCCGCAGCGCACCGCCGCGATCGTGCGGGCTTCTGCGGCGAACGGGGCGCGCGGCGCGGGCCGATGTTACGGAACACGTCACGTGACATGGCCGCGCGTGGCGAAACACATGTGCACATGGGCCGGCCCATGCAACCCGTTTCGGAAATGAATCGCTGGAATGAACGGAGATTCGGAGATTCGGAGATTCGGAGATTCGGAGATTCGGAGATTCGGAGATTCGGAGATGCGGAGATTCGGAGATGCGGAGATTCGGAGATGCGGAGATGCGGAGATGCGGAGATGCGGAGATGCGGAGATGCGGAGACCCGCGACGCGCTTGCTCAGTTCGCGGTCGCCGGCGCCACGCGGCGGCTTCCCGCCGAATAGAAGCGGTAGATCCCCTTGCCGCCCGACTTCGCGTCGTACAGCGCGCTGTCGGCCTGTCGGATCAGTTCGTCGGGCGAGCCGTGTCCGTCGTCGAGCGCGATGCCGATGCTGATCCCGAGGCTGACGGTCGAGCCGATCGACAGCGTGTACGGCGCCGAAATCTGCCGGATGATGCGCGCGGCGAGGATCGAGCACGCCTGCATCGTCGTGTCGTCGATCGCGACGACGAACTCGTCGCCGCCGATGCGAGCCGCCAGCTCGCCGGGCGGCAGCGTCTTGCCGAGCCGCTCGGCGACCTGCGTGAGCACTTCGTCGCCGGCCTGGTGGCCGAACCGGTCGTTGATCGCCTTGAAGCCGTCGAGGTCGAGATACATGACGGCGAGCGCGGGGCTCGGCATGCGCGGCCGGTGCGCGAGCCTGCGCCTGAGTTCCGCATGCAGTTCGTGGCGGTTCGGCAAGCCGGTCAGCGCATCGTGCCGCGCGAGGTGCCGGATGTGCTGCTCGGCGCGGCGGCGCGTGGTGACGTCCTCGACGATGACCACCGCGTTGCCGTCCGGGACGCGATGGCGCGTCAGTTCGAGCTGGCGACCGTCGGCGAGCGCGATGTCGAGCGGCACGGGTTCGTCGCGGTTCAGCCACACCGCGCACTGCGCGGCGAGGCCAGTCTGGCCGGGATCGGTCTCAGCGTTCGCGCCGAGCGCCGCGATCACGTCGGGCAGCGGGGTGTCCAGCATGATCTCGCGCGGCGAGCCGAACAGCTGCGCGGTGCGCCGGTTCGCGACGATCACGCGGCTTTCGCCGTCGATCATGCACAGGCCGTGCGGCATGTAGGTGAGTGCGGCATCGAAGCGCGCGACGAGCTCGGCGTTGCGCTGGCGCGCGGCGATCAACGCGACCAGCACGCGGTAATGGCGCTGCACGACCGTGCGCATCGCCGCGAGATAGATCACGAGCGGCGGCAGCAGCAGCCACGCGTCGGGCCGGCGGGCCAGCAGCGCGCCGACGCCAATCGGCAGCACGCCGAGCGTGACCTGCGTCATCGCGAGCCGCGGCAGCGCCGAATTGCGCGACGCGATCCCGCCGAATACGCCGCCCGCGACCATCACCGACAGCGTGCCGAGCTCGGCATCGGACGCATCCACGCAACCCATCACGCCGAGGCCGAGCAACAAGCACGCGGCGAGCGACACGGGCGCATAGTGCCGCGCGAAGTATTCGGCGCGATCGTCGCCGGCGGCACGGCGTACCGCATACGCGCGTGCGATCGCGAGCCGCGCGGCAAGCAGGCCGACGTCGACGACGAGCCACACGAAACACCAGAGTTGCTGCAGACGGATCAGCGCGATCGCCGCGACGAACGCGCTGGCGACGCCGGACAGCGCCATCGGGCGCACGTCCTCGAACAGCGTGCCGAGCATCGACGGACGCAGTGCGGCCGTCACGCGGTGATTGCCGCTGGGGGGAGTGGCGAGAACGGCGTTCAGGAGGCGCGCCTTGACTGCCATGGCTCTTTTGACCTCGACACGATGCGACTCATCGCCGGGATGACCGGCGAGCCGGATGCGCACGACATTACCATGAAACACCGGCCGCGCGTGCCGTGCGGCGGGCGTCGGCGGGTAGTCGTAAACCACCCTTGCGGGCGCGTTGCGGATTCGGCGGCGCATGGGCAGGATCGTTGCCGACGGGACGATGTCGAGCGGCCGCCGCGACCGCGCACCGCAGCCCGGCCGAATCTCGTTATAAGAAATTCAATAAGTAATTCATGCGAGAAATACTATAGGCGATATATCGAAAACAATGCCAGAATGCGCGCCGCTCCGAACGCCGCGACACCCGATCGCCGTACGAGCCGCATCAGGAGGTTCCCCCACATGCACAACCACGGCCTGTCACGGCGGGGTTTTCTGAAAGCCAGCGTGCTGGCGGGCGTCGCGGTCTACGTCGCGCCCATCGGCAGCCGCGCGTTCGCGGCGCTCTTCGAAGAAAAACTCCTCACCCCGGTCAAATGGGATAGCGTCACCGGCATCCCCCAATTCCGCATCGACGGCATCGCGAAGGTCACGGGCTCGAAAGTGTTCGCCCGCGACGTGCGCGCGGCCGACATGCCGCACTGGCCGCAGCAGCAGTCGCACGCGCTGATCCTGCGCGTCACGCAGGCCGATCGTCTCTACGAAGGCTTCGACCTGTCGCTGCTCGGCGACGAACTGAAGCCGGACCGCGTCGTCACCGCCGACGATCTCGCGCGCGACGGCGTCGCGTTCCCGACGTTCTACGGCGACGACATGCTGTTGCCCGCCGGCAAGACGCCCGCGTATCTCGGCCATGCGGTCGCGATCCTCATCTACCACGACTTCGCGCGCTTTCGCTTCGCGAAGAACGCGCTCAAGTTCCGCGACGACGTGATCCGCTACGGCGCGGTCACGGGCCCGCTCGAGCGCGATCCGTGGGGCACGTTCCGCTACGTGCGGGTGGGCGGCAAGACGGCCTACGACGACGATGTCTACTCGAGCCTGAAGGACGCGCCGATCTTCCCGAGCATGATGCGCAAGCACCTGCCGGTCTGGCCGGACGGCAAGGAACACGGCAAGCTCGACGAGCAGGGGATGTTCCTGGCCGGCCAGATCGCCGCCGAACTCGATCGTCCGTCGGCCGACTGGCTCGTGTTCGAGCGCGAGTACAACACGCAGTCGGTCGATACCGCCGCGCTCGAACCCGACAACGCGAACTGCTGGTACGACGCCGCGACGCAGTCGATGCACCTCGTCGTGCCGACCCAGTCGCCGCTCGAAGTGGCGGAGAACGCGGCCGCGATGGTCGCGAAATGCCGCTTCCCGGTGAAGAAGCTGTTCGTGCATCCGTGCTACACGGTCGGCTACGGCTCGAAGGATCACTGCAACGTGCCGTTCTACGGCCTCGTCTGCGCGCTGTACGCGGACGGCCGCCCGGTGCGGTTCGCGAACGACCGCTACGAGCAGTTCCAGACGTCGCTGAAGCGTCACGCGTTCAAGATGCACTACCGGATCGCGGTCGATCGCAACACGGGCCTCCTGCAGTCGTTCAAGGGCGACTTCGAGGCGAACGGCGGCGGGCGCTCGAACTTCTCGCCGTCGGTCGCGATGGTCGGCGCGACGGCCGCGCAATCGATCTACTACTTTCCGAAGAGCGACCTTGCGGCGGTCGCGATCGCGTCGCGCGCGATCGATGCCGGCTCGGCTCGCGGCTACGGCACGCTGCAGAGCATGGCCGCGACCGAGATGGCCGTCGACGAAATCGCCGCGCAACTGAACCTCGACCCGATCGATTTCCGCCTGCGCAACGCGCTGCGCTCGGGGATGAAGAACACGCAGGGCGCGATTCCCGCCGGCGCGCTGCGCGTCGAGGAGGTGCTGGAACGCGCGAAGCAGCATCCGCTGTGGACGCGTCGTGCAGCGCGCAAGGCCGAATTCGAGGCCGCGAACCCCGGCAAGCGCTACGGCGTCGGCTTCGCGTGCGTGCAGAAGGATTTCGGCACGGGCGCCGAGGCCTCGTTCGCGAAGGTCGAATTCGACGAGAACGGCAAGGTGTCGCTGCATCACACGGCCGCCGAGATTGGCACCGGGATGTCGACGTCGCAGGCCGTCGCGGTCGCGAAGTGGCTCGGCCGCCCGGCGACGGACGTGCGCGTCGCGCTGACCGAATGGCCGGACTTGCCGATCGAGACGAGCGGCGATCCGTATCTGATGTCGCAGGCCGACCAGGATCGCCTGAGCGCGAATCCGCGCTGGTCGCCGAGCTACGCGTCGCCGTCGAGCGCGACGAACTCCGCGTACTACTTCACGCACAGCACGCGCGAAGCCGCGCGCGCGGTGTTCCGCTACGGGCTGTGGCCGGCCGCGATGTCGATCTGGACGCGCGGCCTCGGCGGCGGCCAGGCCGCGCCTTACGCGATCCGCATCGAGGACGCGCGCTGGGTCGACGGCAAGCTGACCGCCGACGGCCTCGAGCCGCTGACGTTCGAGCAGCTCGCGAAGCAGGCGCATGCGCTCGGCCTGCCGACCGGCGCCGTCGTGCACGTGTTCAACCGCTGGCAGTGGACCGACGCCGAGTTCGAAGTGGGCGGCATGGTCGATCGTCTGCCGGTCGATGGATTGTCGTTGCGCGTCGGCGCGCCGAAAACGGGCGACGCCGGCCCGCTGCCCGGCACCGCCGCGCCGGCCGGCGCGACCACGATGCGCGGCACGCTGGCGCCGACCGCGAACGGCTACCGCGTGCTGGACCGCAAGCGCGTGTTCATTCCGCCGACGAGCCGCAACAACGCGGCCGTCACGTACTACACGGCGGTCGGCACGCTCGTCGAGCTGGCCGTGCACGAAGCGACCGGCAAGGTCGAGCTGCTCACGCATCACTCGATCATGGAGTGCGGCAACCAGATTTCGCCGCAGCTCGTGTCGGGCCAGTTGCAGGGCGGCCTCGCGATGGGCATCGGCCATGCGCTGCACGAGGCGCTGCCGCTTTACGAGGACGGCCCCGGCAACGGCACGTGGAATTTCAACCGTTATCAGCTGCCGCGCGCGACCGACGTCGCCGTGTGGTCGCAGACGGGCGACATCCTGCCGCCGCTGTCCGAGACCGATCCGCCGAAGGGCGTCGCCGAAGTGGTGATGATCCCCGTCGTCGGCGCGATCGTGAACGGCATCGCGCACGCGATCGGCCATCGTTTCACCGATTTGCCGGTGACCCCGCAAAAGATTCAGGAGGTGCTCGCATGACGACCGCCCAAACCGCGGCTTCGGCCGCGAGCGCCAGCGCGGCTGCGACCGCTGCATCCGCGCCGAACGCGGCCTCGGCCGCGCCGGCATCCGCATCCGCCGCGCCCGCTGCCGCGCCGGCCGCCGTCGAGCGTCCGCTCGTCCGGTTCCGACAGAAACCGCTGTCGGTGAACATCAACGGCAAGTCCGTCGGCCCGATGCAGGTGCCGGAAGGGCTGATGATGATCGAGTTCCTGCACGAGTACGCAGGCCTCACCGGTTCGCGGCTCGGCTGCGGGCAGGGCGTCTGCCACGCGTGCGTCGTGATCGTCGACCAGCCGGACGGCACGAGCGAGGAGATGCGCACCTGCATCACCGGCGCGCACTTCTTCCACGGCCGTTCGATCCGCACGATCGAGGGCCACGCGAAGCGCAACGACGCGGGCGAGGTGGTCGAGCTGTCGCCGATCCAGCAGAAGTTTCTCGAGCATTTCAGCTTCCAGTGCGGCTACTGCACGCCGGGCTTCGTCAATGCGGCGACGGTGCTGATCGAGCGCCTGAAGCGCGAGCCGATCGCGAAGGCCGACGTCGAGCGCACGATCACCGACGCGTTGAACGCGCACCTCTGCCGCTGCACAGGTTACGTGCGCTACTACGCAGCCGTGAAGGACGTGATTTTGACGACGCCGGGACTCGTGAAGGACGCCGCATGAAACGCACATTCGCTCATCGAGCCGTGCGGGCCGCAGGCTTGCCCGCACTCGCGGCCATCTGCGCGCTGCTGCTCGCCGCCTGCGGCGGCCATGACGCGCCGGTCTCGAGCGCGGCGTCCGGCGCGCCCGGCGCCGACCAAGTTGCGCGCGGCCGCTATCTCGTCAAGGCCGCGGAC
Source organism: Burkholderia sp. SIMBA_051 (assembly GCF_046534915.1). Classification (NCBI taxonomy): domain Bacteria; kingdom Pseudomonadati; phylum Pseudomonadota; class Betaproteobacteria; order Burkholderiales; family Burkholderiaceae; genus Burkholderia; species Burkholderia sp. SIMBA_051. The sequence goes on from NZ_JAWRXS010000005.1 coordinate 335,278, forward strand.
TGCGCGGCGTGTCACACCGCGAAGGACGGCGCGCCGTTCGCCGGCGGTGCGCCGCTCGAATCGCCGTTCGGCACGTTCTACGGGTCGAACATCACACCCGACAAGGATCACGGGATCGGCAGCTGGAGCGCGGACGACTTCTACGCCGCGCTGCACGACGGCAAGGCGCCGGGCAAGCGGCTGTATCCATCGATGCCGTACACGTCATACCGGCAGCTCACGCGTGCCGATAGCGACGCGATGTACGCGTACCTGAAGACGGTGAGGCCGGTCGCGCAGGAAAACCGCGCGCACGCACTCAAGTTCCCGTACAACCTGCGCTTCGGCATGGTGTTCTGGGACATGGTGTTCCTGAAGGACAGCCTGCCCGACGCGTCGAGCGGCCGGTCCGCCGACTGGCAGCGTGGCCGCTATCTGGCGGGCGCGCTCGGCCATTGCGCGGAATGCCACACGCCGCGCGCGTTCACCGGTCAGCTCGACGACGCGAAGCCGTTCGCGGGCGCCGCGCTCGGCCGGGTGGCCGCGCCGGACATCACGCCGGCCGGCCTCGCCGCGCGCGGCTGGACGGGCGCCGACCTGCAGACGTTCTTCGGCGTCGGCATCGCGCCGCAAGGCTCGGCGTTCGGGGAAATGTATCCGGTCGTGCACCTGAGCACGCAGACCATGACGAAGGACGACCTGCGCGCGCTGTCCGTGTACCTGCTCGGCGATACGCCGCCGGCGCCGCAGCCGGTGAAGCCGGTGAAGCCGGTGTCGGCCGACGCCGCGCAGCTCGCGGCCGGCCGCTCGGTGTATCTCGCGGTGTGCGCGGGTTGTCACGGCTTGAACGGCGAAGGCAAGCCGCACGTGGCGGTGCCGATGAACGGCAATTCGACGCTGCGTCAGGGCGACTCGCGCAACCTGCTGGTCGCGATGCTCGACGGCATCGACGAGCAGAAGTTCGCCGGCTTCGAAAACCTGCAGCCGATGCCGGGTTTCGCGCATACGCTGAGCGACGACGAACTCGCGCAGCTCGCGAACTACCTGCGCGCGACGTGGGGCGGCCAGCCCGCGAACGTCACGCCGGCCGCCGTTAAGGCCATGCGTCAGTAAGTCGTGCGGCGCAGCGGGGCGCCGCGCGCGAGACGGCCGGTTTCCGGCTGCGCTCGCGCACGACGCTCCGCCCGCATCTGTCCGGCGGCGCTTCAGTAGCCGCCGCCCCCTCCGCCGCCACCACCACCTCCGCTGCCGCCCGCGCCGCCATACCGGCTCATGCCGGCTCCTTGCGATACGCCGCCGCCCGACGACGTACATCCCGCCGACAGCACCAGCATCAGCGCCGCGAGCAGTGCCGCGGCCAGTCTTGCCGATTTCATTTCACTCTCCTTGCACCGCGCAGGCCGCGCGGCCGCGCGCTTCGCATGAACCGGCGCCGCGCGAAGACGAAACGTTTCCGGCGCGCGGTTTATTCAGTGCTTTTTGCGTATCGGCGCGTATCGGTGTGCGTCGCCTGCCGGTGCCGGATCAGCTGCCCGGCACGGCGGCTTGGTACACTCCGGCTCGCCGCCATTCCGATTCCCACGACAAAAACCATGAGCCCCACTCGCGAGCATCCGCCGCGCAAATCATCGAGCCCGTCCAATCCGGTCGTGTTCGGCTGTCTCGCATTTACCTTCGGCGCGCCGCTGGTCGCGGCGCTCGTGTGGCCGGCCGTGATGCTGGTTGCATGGTCCGTGATCGACGGCCCGCACTGGGAGACGCTCGCACTCTGCGCAAGCATGGTGCTGTTGATCCTGGGCGCGTCGTTCTTCCTGGGCTATTTCCTGCCGGCGACGCTCGCGGGCGGCATCATGGGTGCGATCGGCACGCGCATCCGGCGGCGCTGGTTCGTGCTGCTGGGCACGATCGTCGGCACCGGTCTGATGGTCGGCTACGTGCTGCTGCAGTCTTATCTGCTGAATGATGGCGAAATCGGCGGGATCAACGTGATCGCGATACTCGATTCGATCTTGACGTCGGCCGTGATGTCGCACTGGCTGCATCGACGGCTCGAGCGCGCGCGTTCGAGTTGAAGCGGCGCGCCAGTGGGCGCCGTGCGTTCGACTGGTGACGGCCGGGACGATGGCGCGCACGAACCGACGTCATACGGCAACGCGCAGCCGGGGCGGGCGGTGCGCCCCGGCGATTCGCCGCATGAAAGGCCAGGGGGGATGCGTGGTCGCGATGCCGCCGTCGCGGCGGCATCCGGTCAACGATAGACGAGATCGGCGCGGCGGTTCTGCGCCCACGAATCTTCATCATGGCCGAGCGCGACCGGCTTTTCCTTGCCGAGGCTGACCGCTTCGAGTTGCGTCGCCTGAACGCCCAGCGTTTCGAGCGCGCTCATCACCGCTTGCGACCGGCGCTGGCCGAGCGCGAGGTTGTATTCGGACGTGCCGCGTTCGTCGGTGTTGCCCTGGATCAGCACGCGGCGCGACGGGTGGTTGCGCAGGTAGTCGGCGTGCGACTGCAGCAGAGACTGGAATTCCGGCTTCACCGAGTACTGGTCGAAATCGAAATAGACGCTGCGCTTGGCGAGCGGGCTGTTCGGATTGTTCAGATCGTCGGTCGTCACCGTGGCGACCGCTTCGCTCGAGGGTGTCGGCGCCATGCCGGCATTCTCGGGCGTTTTCGCCGCGTGGTGACAACCTGCCAGCAGGGCGAAAGCTGCCAGGACCGCAAACCGGTTCGTTTTGTTCATTGTGCTTCTCCTGCGGTTGACTGCGAGGAAAGCGTCGTGCGTGCCAAGCGGCAACGTCACGAATCCGACCGGCACGGCACGAAAAGTGCTGGCTCCCGTGCGCAATACGACGCGCTTTCGTAAGCCGGCGATGTGTCAAATGAAAGATTGTCTCGGCCGGAACGCCGATTTCACGGCGCCGCTGCAACTAGATTAGGAAAAATGTCACAGCGTGACCAGTTTCTCCGTCTATTTCACGCAACAACGACGCGGGACGCATTCTTGCTTGCGCGGGCGCAACAGGATCCGCTAGCGCGATGCGCGATTTCGGTGCGTGCGCATCGAGCTTGGCCGGATCGTCAGAACTTGTGCCGCAACCCGAGCGCGACGACTAGCTGGTTGCTGTTGGCGGACGGCGTCATCGTCCAGACCGTCGCGTTGAACGCGGGATTGCCGTTGCCGCCGCTCACGCTTTGATAGACGGCTTCGAGATACGCGTCCGTGCGGGGCGAGAACGCATAGCCGGCTTGCGTGACCACGTGGTTCCATTTCGGGCGCGTCTGGCCGGTGCGCGTGTCGAACCGGCCCATCGTGTACGTGTACGCGGCGGACAGGCTGAACGCCGGCGTGACGAAGAGGCGGCCGTCGACCGTGAAATTGTCGAAGACCAGCGATTCGCCCTTCAGCGGCGTGATGCCGCCGCCCTGGAGCACGCCGCTCACGCCGTCGGTGGCCGAGTGCGACCACGCGGCGCCGACCGAATGCAGGCCGAACGCATAGCGGCCGGCCATGGCCCAGATCTGCTGGTTGCCGCCGGTGATCGTCGCCGAGCCGTCGACCGTGCTCAGCGCGCCGTCCGGGTTCGGCGCGTTGCGGTCGCGGCTGATCTTCAGGTAACCGGCGCCGAGCTTCAGCGGCCCGTTCGCATAGCCGAGCCCCGCGCTCCAGACGGCGTTGTTCGAGAACGCGCCGGCCGTGTTCGAGAACCCGTACAGCGCGCCGAACGTCAGCCCGCGATACGTCGCGCTCGTGTACTTCACCGCGTGATTGATGCGCAGGTTGCGGTTCGAGTCGTCGTTGTCGTACGGATGCACCGCGAGGTTGCCGCCCCAGCCGGGGCCCGACGCGCCGAGCGGCGTCACGAAATCGAGGATCGGGTCGTACTGGCGGCCGAACGTGAGCGTGCCGGCCGTGCGCGAGCTCACGCCGACCCATGCCTGGCGACCGAACATGTCGACGCCTTTCTGCGACAGCTTGCCGGTCGTGCCGGAGAAGCCGTTTTCGAGCGCGAAGACCGCCGCCGTCCCGCCACCGAGATCCTCGCGGCCGCGCAGCCCCCAGCGCGATGCGTTCAATGCGCCGCTCGTCAGCGCGACGCTGCCGCTGCCCGGCGAACCGGCGCCTTGCGTACGCTGATTGGTGGCATAGGTGATCGACGTGTCGATCAGGCCGTACAGCGTCACGCTGCTTTGCGCGTGGGCGACGCACGGAATCAAGCCGGCGATGCAGGCGGCAATCGCGGTCGCGGGGAGGGCGACAGAGCGGTGGTGGCCGCGGCGGACGCTATGCGGCGCGGCGACACGCGCGCTGGCACGCTGGCCGATTTGGTAGGAATACATAGGAGTTTTTATCGTTGGTCTCCGGCCCGATCGCCGGTGGGTCGCGTCGGCGCGCGGGCCGACGGATCGAGCGGCCATTATTGGAGATCGAGCGATCGTCGATTAAGGCGCTGCACAGGAAAGGTCCTCTGCGAAATCGCATGGAATTGCGACGTCGCGGCGCGGCCGGGTTGCGGCCAGCGCACGGGTCACAGGCACGAATGCGTGTGCGTGTTAGCGACGAGCAAGCGGCAGCGTGGCGTCGGCGCCGCCGCACCGATACGCGGCACGAACCGCGATCGCCCGCGCTTCGAGCGCGTCCGCGGAGAGCGCCGGCCGCACCCGGACGGCCACGCGTGGCAGCGACGCAAGCTGGTTGCGCAGGCAAACGATCGCGTCGCGGCATCGCGCGAATCATGGGTTACCGGTGGAACGCAGTATGTATTTATGACGCACGCCGACACAACCGGCAAATTTTTCCGCCGACGGCAATCATCGACCAAGCGGCGGCCAGGCACCAGCGCGTTCGTAGCAAGCGTCTCCCCGCGCCGCCGCAACCGGCCCGGCGACTACGTAATGCACGACTTTTTCACCCGCGAGCGTTCGGCACAATGGACCATTGCGCGTGGCTCGCCTGCCGCTGTGCCGGCCCGTCACGCATGCCGCGGGAGAACGGACATGGTGTTGATGGCAGTGGGCGGGGGCGGGCCGGTCAGCGTGCCGCAGCCGCAGAATGACGACGATCCGGCGCCGAAGAACGGGACCGGTGGCGCCCCGCCGGCCCAGACGCCGGAACAGCAGGCCCTCGCGGCCGCGCAGGCCGAGACGCAGCGCCTGCTCCAGCTCGCCCAGGCCGAGATGGCGGCGCTCAAGCGCCTGCACGACCAGGGCGCGTCGCAAGCCGATCTCGACAAGCAGGTGAAGAAGGCCGAAACCGCATGGGGCGCGGTGCAGGCGGCCGTCGAGAACCAGATGCGCGTCGCGGCCGAGGGCGGCGGCGACAAGGACAAGGCGATCGCCGGCGTGGCCTCGGATCTGCGCAATGCGTCGCCGAAGGATCCGGTGCTCGGTTCGGTGCTCGACGATGCGCAGAAGGCGGTGTCGGCCGAATCGGCGCCCGAGCGGGCGACCAACGTGAAGGCGTTCCAGTTCGCGATGGCGTGGCAGAAGGAACAGGACGCGAACGCCGATGTGCAGCGGTACAACGCGTTGCCGGGCGGCATCCGGCGCGCGGATCCCGACATCGGCGCGCAACTGCGCGAGACCGCCAGCACCGCCGACACGAATGCGAACAACGCGTACACCGCGCTCACCACCTCGTTGCGCCACGAATACAGCACGTCGGCCGCGACACTGCGACTGGACAACGCGAAGGCCGATTACGCGGCGTGGCAGAAGGAGCCGGGCGGCCTGCGCCGCGCCGACGAGGCCGACATCTCGCGCGAGCTGTCGCAGGCGCAGAACCAGTACGACAAGGTCGTGACGGGCGGCGACGACACCGCGCTGACCTACGTGACGGCCGACGAGCAGAAGCAGGTCGTCGCGTCGGTGAAGCAGAATCACGACGGCATGTGGTACACCGGCCTCGTCGACGCGCTCGGCGAGCAGAGCCAGCTCAAGCGCACGATCGCGACGATCAATCCCGACGATCCGTCGCTGTCGCCGCAGATGAAGCAGCTCGCGCAATCCGATCCGGTCACGTTCGCGCTGCTGCAGGACACCGGTGTGAGCGTCGATCCGAACGACCCCAAGCTGTCGACGCAGGAGAAGGCGCTCGCGCAGCAGAATCCGCTCGCGGAAGCGTTCGTGAAGATGACGGGTATCAAGGTCAACACGGACGGGCTGAGCGACGCGGAGGCGAAGGCGCTGAACGCGAAGATCGACCAGGCGGGCGGCGTGTTCGCGTATGCGATGGCGCAGGCTCAGGCGCAGAAGAACAATCCCGGTTATCAGAAGGTCCAGACGTTGCTCGCGGCGGCGCCCGAGGTGCGGCTCCAGTACACGCAGCAGCAGGTCACGCAACTGATGCAGGGCCCGGACAGCAATCCCGGCGCGGCGCTTCAGGTGCTGAAGACCAACATGAACGCGTCGTTCTCGCTGGACGAGCGCCAGACGCTGTGGACGCAGGCCGGCCAGCCGCATTTCAACGCGAGCTTCATCCATTCGCAGATCGATCCGCTGATGCAGAAGCCCGATTCGCAGGCGACGGATCAGGCGAGCATGCAGGCGCGTGCCGACGGCAGGATGAATGCCGACAAGGCCGGCAAGTGGATGCAGGACATCCTTGCCAATGCGCCGCCAGAATTCGCGGGCGTCGTGCTCGACACGGTCAAGAAGGATTTCGGCAACAAGTGGACGCAGTCGAACACGGGCACGCCGCAGCCCTACGGCGACGGCATCGAGTTCTACAAGGGGCTCAGCACGGCGGTCGGGCTCGCCGACCAGCAGCCGACCGAGAGCGGCGTGCCCGTGCAGCGCGAGGACGACGTCGCGAACTGGCTGCTCGACGACAAGGGCAACGCGAAGACGCTGATCTACACGCTGCGCGGCAGCGACACCGGCTACGGGTTCGACGGCGTGCGCCAGGCGCTGTCGTCGGGTGTCGATCCGGCGTTGTCGAAGTCGCTGCTGTCGAAGATGCAGAACGACGACCGGTTCCGCTCGGGTTTCGCGAACGACTTCCAGCTGCGTTACGACCAGGGCATCAAGAATGCCCAGAGCAAGCAGCAGAAGGAAACCGCCAACGCCAGCTACAAGCTGTTCCAGGCCGATCCTGACAAGCAGCTCAAGGCGTATTTCGACGACTTCCAGAAGAACTTCGGCGACAAGTCCTACACGTTCACGACCGGCTCCGACCAGATGACGAACTTCGTCGGCGCGGGGCTCGGGCTTCAGCCGGACGACCCCGGCGCCGTGCCGACCGACCGGAACGACGTGCCGTCGATGGCGCAGCTCGAGCAGCTGATCGTGAGCAACGGCCAGCTCCCGAACGGTACGGCCGTCAACAGCCGCTCGCTGTACGCGCAGAACTCGGCGACGACGCAGATGATCCAGGCCGTCGTCGACCAGATCCGCAAGGTCGGCGGCGATCATGCCGTGGTGTCGCTGGTGCCGATCTACTACGTGTCGAAGGGAACGGGTACCGCGCCGAGCGCATTGTTCAAGGTGCAGGTCGAGGGCCATCCGGATCAGTACAAGCTGATCGACGATCGCGGCTGGAAGTACGACACCGTCGACGACTACCAGCACAACAACGCGCTGTCCGACGACGGCAAGCTCTACGTGCCGAAGAGCCTGACGACCGATGGGGCGACCGGCGGTTACTCGCAGTACGAATCGATCGACGCGCACAAGACGGAGTGGTATCAGCACCTCGAACACTACGTCGAGATGGGCACCGGCATTCTCGCGGCGGCCGGTGGCGCCGTGCTGGTCGCGAGCGGCATCGGCGCGCCGGTCGGCGGCCTGCTGCTCGGCGCCGCGTGGACGGCGGTCGGCGCGGGCATGGCCGTCGGCGTGCCGGCCGCGATCGCCGACCTGAAGAACCTGAGCGATCACGGCCAGTCGACCGGCTTCGGCAACGCACAGGCGCGCGGCGACTGGATCAGCCTGATCGGCAGCGGCGCGGGCATCGCGGGCGGCGGCCTCGGCATCGCGGCGAAGTCGCTCGCGGAGGCCTCGTCGCTGCTGCGTACCACGGGGCAGGTGTCGGACATGATCACGCTGGCATCGCGCGGCCAGGGCGTGACGGCCGACATGGCCGGTCTCGGCCGCTTCGCGCAGGAAGCCGATGCGTTCCAGTCGCTCGCGCAGACCACCGGCCGCACCTCCGGCGTGCTCAATGTGTCGGGCGGCGTGGTCGGCGGCTACCAGATGCTCGACCAGGGTGCGTCGCTGGTGAAGAACTGGGACGCATTGTCCGAATCCGACCGTGCGCAGCAACTGCTGAACCTCGGCATCGGCGTTGCGCAGATGGGGCTCGGCTCGCACACGCTGATGGAGCGGCCGATCCGCGCGATCACGAAAACGCCCGCGCCGCCGACGATGCCGCGGCCGGTCGCGTTCGACGTCGCGAACGCGATGTTCGCCAACGGGCTGGCGAACCAGCGTCTCGCGGTCGGCGAGATCGGCAACCCGTGGCAGCACGCGGAGGACCAGGCGCACAGTTTCGGCGAACCGGCCGACGACGGCGGCACGGTCGCGCCGGCCGACAAGGGGCTGCGGGCGCGCTTCTCCGACTGGCTGCGCGCGCGCCGCACGCAGGGCACGCCGGACGACGACGCGATCGCGTTGCGGCTCGCGCCCGACGGTGAACCGATCGACGGCGCGGCGACGCCGGCCGTCGCCGACGCACTGGCGGGCGAGGGAGCGTCGCCGACGGCCAAGGCCGGCGTGCCGGCCAACGGCGCACACCCCGCGTCGTGGGAGATTCCCGCGCGTATCGCGGCCGATCGCGCGATGCTGAGCGAAGTGCTCGTGCGGATCCTCCAGAGCGGCAATCGGCTGGAGGACGTCGAGTACTACGTGTATGCGCTGGAAGATGCCGAAGGCAACGTGCGCAACCCCGAGGAGGACGGGCTGCCCGCGACCAAAAAGGGCAACCTGCTCGACGACATGAACGCGGCGAAGGCGGACGAGCGGCGCGCGAAGGCGGCCGACGACGCCGCGGCACGCGCGGCCGCCGCGCCGGACGAGGACGGCACGATCGGCGTGACGCGCTACACGACGTACCACGACGCGCTGATGGTCGGCGCCGAGGGCGTCGCGGGCGGCCGCTACCGGGTCGCGCTGGTCGATCAGCGAGCGCTCGCCGCGGATGGCACGGTGCCGCCGGAAGCGGTCGTCGGCCATGTCGGGCTGACCGACGCCGGCGATGGGTTCGTGCTGTCGACGAACGATGCGTACGACGGCACGCTGCGCGTGGTGTACCCGCGCGGCTTCGATCCGCAGAAGCCGCTGATTCGCAGCGAGGACGGCCGGCGCGTCGACGTGATCAACGTGCCGTTCGGCATGAGCGAAACGCAGTGGGCCGCCTATCCGCGCCGCGAGGCCGACCTCGCGATCTATTCGAACAACGCGGGCCAGCCGGAGAACCGGCTGCCGCCGGGCGAGCGGCCGTTGATGCCGGTGCCGCCCGGTTACTTCGCCGTGTACGCGCATGCTTGGGCCGATGCATTCGCGAGCGCGACCGGCAAGGCGATGAGCGCGGAAGACATGGCCGAGATGGTGCGCCAGAGCGGCTGGGACGGCAAATCGCCGGTGATCCTCTATGCGTGCGGCGCCGGCTCGCGCGTGAGTCCGCTCGCGCAATTGCTGGCGAACGTGCTGGGCGTCGACGTGTACGGCGCAAGCGGCTTCGTCGCATGGCGTTCGCCGCGCTATCGCACCGACGGCAGCCCCGATTCCGGTTATACGAGCGGCATCCTGATCGAGCCCGGTGCACCCGATCGGGACGGCGTGCCGGACCATTCTGTCAGCAGCGGACCGCGCACCTACCGGTTCTCGCCGGCGCTGGCGGTCATCGACCAGGGCGCGCATCCGGTCAACTGGAGCGGCGTCGCGCCGCGCCCGGTGTCGAATCAGTGGGGTGGCAGCGCGACGGCGGGCGACGTGCGGGTGCCGCTCGGCGTGTACGTGTGGCGCATGTTGACGAAACGCGGGTCGATCATCAATCCGCGCAGCGGCCGGTCCGCCAGCGCGCTCGAGATGACGCACGCGCTGGAGGATCTGGCGTGGAAGGGCTATACGCCGGGCACGCCGATCGCGCTGGATGGGCCGCGCAGCGGCGCCAATCCCGAGCTGCTGCAGGAGTTCGCGGACCTGATCCAGGCGCCGGTATTCGGCCGGCTGGGCGACGACGATACGGCCGGATGGTGGCGTGCGCTGCCCAATCCGAACCGCCGGCTCGCGCGCTTCCAGATCGAACCCGACGTGAACGGCAAGTTCTCGCCGGGCCGCGCGCAGCCGGTTCGCGTCAATCCGCTGGAACTGCGGCCCGTGCCGGGGTCGAGTGTCGTGAACCTGCTCGGCCACGCGACCGCGCGGCAGTTCCTGAAGGTGTCGGGTTTCGATATCGTCGAATCGCACGGCACGAAGCCGAGCGACGTCAGCTGGGACAGCTCGATCGCCATCATGAATGGCAAGACGATCGCGCCGAAGGAGTTCGCGCGCAGGATGCTGGAGGATCCGGCCTATACGGAAGGCAACGGCGTGCTGCTGACCGGTTGCTATCTCGCTTCCGGCGGTTATTCGTTTGCGCAGGAGCTCGCGTATGAACTGCAGGCGCCGGTGATCGCGTCGATCTCGTCCAACTCGGTGCGCGGCACCGGTGCGCTGGAACTCTATCCGCTCGACGACGATATCGGCGTGCCGGCGCACGATCCCGACGTCGCGACGCGGCTCTATCTGCATGTGCCCGAGGCGCCCGATGCCAGCGACCCGCCGACGGTGTTCGCGCAGCGCGGCGGACCGCCGCCGCGCCCGCTCGCGCATGACGATGCGCCGGTCGAGCCGGTGCGTCCGATCGACACGCAGATCGATCCGGACGGGGACAGCGGGCGGCGCAGCGCAGGCGGTGCGCCGGGCGATGCCGGCCGGCGGAGCGTGACGCCCGGCGAGCCCGTGCATCCGCGGCTCGCGCCCGAGCCGGACGCGGGCGAACCGCCGGTCTACCAGCCGACCCCGCTCGTGGAGGTCGAGCCGGGGCAGATATTCACCGCGGACGAATGGGCCGCGCGCACCGAGCAGATCGCCGAAGCCGAGGCCGACGATGGCCTGTCCGGGAAAACCGAGAAAATCTATCCGCCGACCAGCCGCGTCTATACGGACCGCAAGATCGCCAACGGTGGCGTGGTCACGACGACGATCCATGGCAAGTCGGTGCTGCAGCCGGGGTTCGACGACGTGACCGGCGTCGACGCGACGCAGCATCCCGAATTCCTGCGTCCGGCCGACACGCTGCTGATGCCGCCCGACGATCCGCTGCATCCGATCGGCGCGCGCGGGCTGATGTCGCCGCCCGGTCATCACGTGGTGTTCGGACACGGGATGTCGGCCGACGCGATGCTGGGCCCGGACGGCCGGCCGCTCACGCCGGACCAGGTGGCCGAGCGCGTCGCGCCGCATCTCGAGCCGGGGCAGGACGTCACGCTGTATTCGTGCTTCGGCGGATCGAACAAGCACGATCCGCTGCGCGTGGCGCCGGGCCAGGTGCGGGCCGCGAGCACGACGTTCGCGGCGGCGCTGGCCCAGCGTCTGTCCGAGCTCACAGGGCGGCCGATAACCGTCTGGGCGCCGCCGGACATCCTGCTCGTGGAACGCGACGGTTCGGCCACCGTGCGTGGAACGCGACTGACCGGCCAGGTCGACAGGGATCGTCTGCCGATGCAGAGCTTCCGCGGCGACCCGGCACGCGCGGGCCGCGCGGCGCTTCCCGCAGGGCCGCACGCGGAACCGGCGCCGACGACCACCCGCACCGCGTCGCGCCCGATTGCGGATCCGCCGCCGCGTCCCACGGTGCCGCGCGTCGCCGATCCGACGTTTGCCGATCCCGACTACGACTTCACCGCGATTCCGGACGACACGTTCGAATCGGTCACGCTCGACCATCCGTTCCGCACCGCGCTGGCCGACCGGCCGGGCGTGGTCGGCGATGCCGCGCGCGTCACGCAACCCGGCGGCACCGTGAGCCAGCACTGGCCGAGCTATTTCCTCGACGGCCCCGAACCGACCCGCGTGATCGACGACGTGATGCAGGCGTTCGACGCGGCCGGGCTGACCGACCTGCGCGTCGAATTCGTGACGCGCGACGGCAGTATCGAACTCGGCAGCGGTACCGATTTCGGCGCGCTCGATCCCGAGGCGGGCTGGTTCCGGTTCAGCGGGAAGGTGCCCGACGCACCGGCGGCGGCCGCCACACACGCGCCGGGCCGCGCGGATGCCGATGCGCCGCTCGCGTTGCCGGAAGGCGCGCGGACGGTCGCGCACGACGAACTCGGGCACGCACTCGATGCCGCGCAAACCGGGCCGCGCAATCACGCATACGTGCCGACCGAAGCGTTGCCGGACGGCACCGCGTTCGCACTGGGCGATCTGACGCCGCAGGAACGCGTCGCGGCCAGCGCCACCGCGAACCTGGCTGCCGTCGACGCAGCCGCACCGACCGACGTCGTGCTGCTGTCGGCGCTCGGTCACGATCCGGCGAGCGCGCTGCGCATCACCACGCCCGACGGCGGCGAGCTGTACAAGCCGGCCGGCGTCGACATGTATGTCGTGCGAACCCGCGATCCGGCGACCGGCGACGTGTCGTACCGGCTCGCCGGCGTCGATCGTTCCGGTTTGCCGGAAGGCTATACGGCCGTGCATGCCGGCGGAACGCGTGCGGTCGGCGCGGTCGACGGCAGCCCGACCTGGCCGATGATCGGGCCGGCAGGGCCGGGCAGCCGTCTCGCGAGCGCCGCGGGCGACCCGTCCGGCTCGACGCCTCCCGCCGTGCCCGGTCGGTCGGGCGTGCCAGCCACACCGGAAAGTACCGCCGTGGCCGACACGCAGCAGGCGCGTGCCGCGTCATGGCTCGACACGCTCGGCCGCCGCACGCTCACGCGCGTCGACGGCCGGCATGCGCCGACGCTGGACGGGCTCGCTCGTCAGCTCGGCCCCAACGCGCATGTGCTGATCACGTCGCATGCCGAGCCGCCTGCCGGGAGTGACGAACATCCGGCACCGACATTCGTCGCCGTGCTCGAAACAGACGCGAACGGCGCACTCGGCCCGGTGCGGATGCTGGACGGCAAGCGCGTGCCAGCCGCGCTGAACAAGGCGCTGGAGAACGCCGGCAGCGGCGGCCGACGCGCACGCGGCAAGTACGATTTCTACGTATCGCCGGTCGCGCACGACGAACTCGTGCGGTTCGGCGGCCCGTCGAAGATCGAGACGCCGGACGGCAAGACGTCGTGGCCGGTGACGACGTCGGGCCATCCCGTCGAGCAGACGCTCGCCGCCGACGTGTCGAAGCTGCAGGACGCGCCCGTCTTCAAGCGGCCGCGCCAGGCCGTGCGCGCGGTGTCCGGCGAGCAACGCTGGATTCACGTGGTCGACGACGAGACGGGCAAGGTGCTCGGCCATGCGGAACGCAACACGAACCACGAGTGGAAGTACTTCGAGAAGGCGTCGGTCGGCGATACCGAGATTCCCGAGCAGAATTTGCGCACGGTGTTCCGACGTCGCCGCCGGGGCGGCATTCCGGTCGGCCGGTCGCCGCGCCGCGGCATCCGCTTCGTCGTCAGCGACGTGACGCCCGCGACCGTCGAGCGCATCGGCGGTTTCCGGCCGGCGAAGGAGGCACCCGCCGTCGAGAAGAAGCCGTTCCGCTCGGCCGGCGACCTGTTCCAGTCGATCGTGCCGGTGCGCCGGCCGCTCTCGCGCGCGGAAGAGGGTGACGACGCGAACGCCGCGAACGCTACGCCGCCGCCGCCGGTCGATCCGCACTTGTTGCCGTCGGACAAGTCCGCGCTCAACGCGGTTGACTTCAGCGGCAACAGCGTGTCGCACCTGCTGAGCGCGATCCGCAACGGCGCGCTCGACGGCGGCCGTCACGTGATCTACGTGTTCAGGACCGACGGGGCGGTGGCCGAGGCGCTCGGCGACCCGCTCGGCGTGATCGCCGAGCGCAACGGCGAGATGCGCTGGTTCGACAAGATCCCGCAGGTCAACAACCTGCACCATCGGGGCGTGCCGCTCGACGAAATGCCGATCGGCAACGATCGCTTCGGGACGGACGTGCATTTCCTGCTCACGCAACTGTCGCCGCGCGATTTCCTGAACAGCGCGCGGCCGACCCGCGTCGCCGCGCTCGAAGCGCGCGCGAAGGCGCTGCACGATCAATGGAAGGATGCGGAAGCGCGCAGCCTGAACTCGGCGCCGTTCCGTGCGCTCGCGGCCCGCACGCGGCATGGCTACAACGAGGTGCTCGGCGATCTGCGGCGCTTGCGGCGCAACGGCGCCGCGCCCGCGCCGCTGTCGATCGAACCGTATCAGCCGGGCCTGTCGGCGGCCACCGTCGTCCAGTTCGGCCTGCGCAACGGCGCGGCGAAGCCCGAGCAGTATTTCGCGACGCATGAGCAGATCGAGGCGTACAACAAGCAGGCGCAGCGGCCGGGCAACGTGAACCTCGTGCTGAAGGGCGAGCCGCAGGCCGTGATGGTCGACGTGGGCATGTGGCGCACGCTGCTCAACAAGCTGTTTGTCGCGCGCGACGTGTCGACGTCGGCGTCGCGCTTCCTGCCGGTGCCGGGCAAGGTACGCGCACGGACGCGCAACCTGGGTGCTGCGACTGTCGCAGATAAGCGGATCCGGCAGTTCTTCACGCGCTCGGACGAGGCGTTGCAGGACCGCATGGTGCCGATGGCGCGCTCGTTCTCGCTGAGCGACGATCCGGCGCTGATGGGTGCGCTCGTCGAGCGGTACGGCGGCGTGATGCCGGTCGTCACGCTCGTGATCGATCCGCATTCGCTCGCCGCGGTGCTCGGCAAGGCGCACGATCCCGACTTCCTGCGCGCGGTGCGTGCGCTCGGCGACCAGAAGAATGCGGTGTTCGACGGCGAGAACGGGATGATCCATCCCGCCCCCGACTCGGACGGCACGGCGCTCGCGCTCGACGATCTCGCGCATCTGCATCGCTGGCTCGACGAGGCCGCGCGCACCGGCTTCGCGATCCGGCTCGAGACCGCGCCGTCGCGCGCGCTCGTGTCCGGCGCCGACTACCGGTTCCAGTCGGGCACCAACGACACGTATCACGACTACGTGCGGGTCATGAGCGCGCTCGAAAGCTGGTCGAACGCGCATCCCGATACGACGGCGCCGAACGTGATGGTCACGTTCCACGGCTGGGATGCAGTGCCGGAATCGGTGCCGGGCGGCGGCCACGAGAAGCTGCTGCGCGCGGTGCTCGAGCGCAAGGGGCTCGAATGGGTGCACATGGGGCTGTCGTACGGCACGCACGGCGCCGACTTCGTCGGCAACCAGGATCTCACCGGCGCGCTCGCGAAGCTGATCGTCGAAAACCGCAACCGGCCCGACATCATCAACCGCCTGCATGGCGCCGACGCGCTGACGCGCGTGTTCGAGCGCGTCGACCGGCAGACGCTCGCGAACCAGCATCAGCTGCTGTTCGCGGAAGTCGAGCGGATCGGCATCGCGGACGGGATGACGCCCGCCGAGGTGGCCGCGCTGCGCCAGAAGATCTATGAAGGCAACACGACCGTGTGGCTGAACCAGGCGCGCAAGGCGACGATCGAGCATGCGACGAAGCTGTGGGAGGCCGACGGCAACGCGCCGCGCACCAAGACGGACAAGGGCGCCCGCACGTTCGGCGCGCGCTGGCTGGACGCGTACGGCGGCAACGTGCCCGACCGCGTGACGACCGGCAAGCGGCCGTCCGCCGCCGACCCGCGCGAACATTGGGACGCGGTCGTGCGCGATCCGGTGCTGATCAACGACGGCACCAAGCCGATCGGTGCGAGCCGCCGCGAAGCGGCCCAGCTCGGGAAGATCGACATTCCCGATGACAAACGCGCGCAGGCGGAACTGCATGCGCTGAGGGTGCACGACGAACCGATCGGCGAGAACACGCCGCCGCCTTCGGCACGGCGGATCGCCGGCGACATCACCGCGGCCACGTTGACCGGCGGCGCCGGCGCGGGCGTGCTCGTCTGGGCCGGGCGGGAGTCGGTGCGCACCGCGACGAATTCGCTGTACGCGGGGCTGCGGGTCGGTCGGGTGTTCCAGGCGCTGCATCACGGCGCGGTGGCCAGCCTGAAGAATGGCGATCCGCGCGTGTTCGACCGCGTCGTCGACCGGCTCGTGCGCGGGCTGCAGGCGCAACTGAAGGCGAACGGCTTCGACGTGACCGCGCGCGGCACGCAGCTGGAGCAGATCGCGCACGAAGGCAAGGCGATGGCCGCGCAGCTTCGCGCGCTGAACAACGACGGGATGCTGTCGTTCGACGACACCGTCGCGCATACGAAGGCGATCGCCGCCGACATGCTCGCGCAGATGCAGGGCGTGGTCGGCGGGACGTCGCTGAAGCTGCTGCACCACGGCAGCCCGCGGCATTCGATTGGGCGGATCGGTCGCGTGCTGGCGTTGGGCGGCTACGGTGGCTCGATCATGATGAATGCGAGCCGGGCGATCTGGCACGGCGACCTGCTCGCTGGCGGACAGGCGATCGGCGGCGCGTTCAGCGCCGTCTATACCGGCATCGTCTACAAGGGCAGCGTGCGCGGCGTGAACGCCGAGAACCGCAGTCAACTCGCGCGGATCGCGAGCGCGACCGGCGACTACCTGACGTCGGCGGTCAGTATCGCAACCGGGGCCCATACCGCGCTGACCGGAGATCCGATGACCGGCTCGCTGATCGCGACGTCCGGCGCGCTGCTCGGCGCCGGGCGGCTGCATTCGCATTTCCCGAATGCGACGCCGTGGATGGAGCGTCTGCCGACCGGCATCGCGCTGGCCCCGGTGGCAATCTTCGGGATCATGCAGGGGATCAACCTGTACACGTCGGCGACCGCGCCGGACGACAAGCACAAGCCGCCGGGTTCGTCGTCGCAACCGTCGGGTTCGAATGCGGGGACACCGGCGCCGGGTGCATCGTTCGCGCCGTCGCCGGGCGCGACGAGTGCGCCGGCGCAGCCGAGTGCGTCCGCGGCCCCGTCGCCGTCGGCATCTGCATCGCCATCGGCATCGGCGACTTCAACGGCCGGCGCGCAGCCGTCGAGTGCGCCGTCACAACCGACGCAGGCCCCGACGAACTCGCCGAGCCCGACGCCGACACCGCTGACGGTGAACGTGGTGGCCGGCGATTCGTTGTGGACGATCGCCGAACGTCACGAAGGATCGCTGCTTGCCGCGGCCCATGTGCCGGCCGACGAACAGCAGCGGATGTCCGACGGTCAGCGGATCAACGTCGCGCTCAACGAGATCCTGCAGCTCAACCGGAATCTGGCGGGCAATCCGGGCGAGATCGCGCCGGGGCAGCAGGTCATTGTCGGGTGAGCCCGGCGCGGCGAAGGCCGACCCGCGGCATCGGCGGGTCAGCCTTCGCGCTTGCGCTGCGGGAGCACCCAGAGCATGCGTCCTACGGCCTCGGCCTGGTTGCGCGAATGAGTCTTTTCGTAGATCGCGCGCAACTGCGTGCGAATGGTCGTGAGCGCAACGCCGGTACTCGCCGCGCATTCGTCCGGCGTCTTGCCGCAGAGCAATGCTTCCGCAACGGCCGCTTCGGCGCTCGACAAGCCGAATGCCTGTCGCAACTGTTGCGCGACGACGAGCGGCGCCGCGCCGCGTTGCCTGACCGTGATCAGCATCGTCGCGTCGCCGAAGGTCGCCTGTAGCGCCTGCCCCGACAATGGCGCGATGCCGAGAAAGATTTCATGCGCATCGCTCAGCGTGCTGGACAGTGCAAGGCTTTCGCTCTTGCGCGTCTTCGCGACGCGGGCCAGCGCCGCCTTCAGCGCATCGTTCTGCGGCGCTCCCGCGGCGCTGAGGCATCCGTGCTCGAGCTTCAGGCAGGTGGTCGCGCGCAGCATCGCTTCGGCCGCACGGTTGACGAATACCACGTGCGAATGCCGGTCCAGCGCGAACACGGACAAGCCCAGTTCCTCCATCAGTTCGGCGCCGAGCATCGCATCGCGATGCAGTATGCGCGCGTCCTGCCACAGGTTGATCGAGCGTTGCAGATGTCCCGCCATGCTCGAGAGCGTCGCGCGTTCGTCGGACGAATAGGGCGGTCGGCCATTGGCGCGTAGCAAGCCGAGCAGAATGTCGTCGCTGCCTGGACGCGCGAGACGCACGCCCATCAGATAGCGAATGCCCGACGGAATCTGATAGTCCTGGAAGAACTCGCTGCGTTCGACGTCGCGCTCGCTCAGATGATCCTGGCAGCACACGAATTCGCCGAGCGGCGCATTTTCGACAAAACCGCGACGCGGGTCGAGCGCGCCATAGTACTGGTCGTAGAGGGCGACGAGGCCGTCCAGCTCCGCGCGCGGCGAATAGATCGAGAGCTTCGGCGCGTTGCGCGCGGTATCCCAGCTGAACATGTGAAAAACGTTTGCGCCGAGTGATTCGGATACCTGATGGAATATCTCGAGAAAACCATCTGGATGCAGCGCGGCCTCGTAGAGGTCCCCGATTAGTTGGTCCCGTAACATGCGTGCCCCCCGGCGAATCGCGATTTTGGTCTTCGTATATGGCGTTTTTGTATGACGATATCCATTCGAATACCGAATTTTTTTCAGGCTAACACAGCTGAATTGCATTCAGGGTCGCATTGTTTCGCGATTTTCATTCACTTGAATGATGAACACAAAAAACGCCTTTGCGAGAATCCCCGTCGACCAGCGTGCATGCGCGGTGCGTAGCGCACCTGACAACCAGAAGACTCTCGGGGAAAAGCAATGAAACTCAAACCTGTCGTGTCCGGTATTGCAGCGCTCGTGCTGTCAGCTTGCGGAGGCGGAGGCAGTTCGTCCTCGTCGCCTCCCGAACCTGCCGCGCAGACGGTCAGCGGTGTCGCGGCGGCTGGCGCGGCGATGCAGGGCGCGACCGTGAAACTGTTCGACGCGACCGGCAAATCGGTGGACTGTCCGGCCGATGCCGCGACCGGTGCGTTTCACTGCGCCGTGACCGGCTTGACCGCGCCTTTTGCATTGTCCGCCTATGGCAACGTCGCCGATTCGCAAGCGACCCTGATCGCGCTCAGCGCGACCGGCGGCACGCAGACGATCAACATCACGCCGATCACGAACGCGATCGCCGCGACCATCGTCGGCGACAACCCGACGAAGCTGCTCGGCGACACCGGGCTGCTGCAAAGCAAGGTCACCGCTCAGGCCGTCGCCGGCACGGTGCAGGCCTATTCGGCGGTGCTGGCCGACCTGCTGGCCGCGACCGGCAACACCGGCGTCGACCTGATTTCCGGGCCGTTGACCGCCGGTGCACCGGGGCTCGACCGGCTGCTCGACCAGGTGAAGATCAACGTATTGCCGAACGGCGGCGTGCAGATCAGTTCGGTCGCGGGCGCATCGAGTGATACGCCCGTGCAGCTCGAGCTCGCTCCCGGCGTCGCGCCGCAGGCCAGCGACAAGGCGAGCCTGCCGGCCGTCGCGACGATCGGTGGCGTGGCGGTGTCGAATCTGCCGAGCGCGAGCGCGCTGGCTGGATTGCAGAGCGCGCTCAACCAGTGCTTCGCCGGCTCGACCGGCGCCGCGCGCGCGGACGGCAAGGTGCCGGCGTGCGGGCTGATCTTCGTCGATGATGTCGCGTCGGGCGCGTTGAACACCGGCGTGCCCACGGCCTATCTGAACAACGGCATGTCGGTCGACCAGGAGTTCGGCGCACCGTCCGGCGGCGGCGCACCCGGCATCGTCGCCGACGATGCGATGAACAACGCAAGCTTCAGCCTGCCGGAAGTGATCCGCGTCGTCGCCGGCGATACGATGTGGGTGAAGCTCGCGTGGACGCGCACCGACGGTATTCGCGACGGCATGCAGCAGCATGTGCAGCTCGCCGTCCGGGCGGCCAGTCTCGCGAGCGGCGATACGGGGTGGCGCGTCGTCGGCAATCAGCGCGCGGTACTGAGCAAGGTGAACGCGAACGCGCAGAAGTGGGACTGGCTGAATCCGGCCAACCCGATGACGGGTACCAACGCGTTCATCGATTCGCTGAACCTGCAGGTAGGAACCGTCGATGCGGCGGGCACCCCGGTGGACTTCGCGATCGTCAACGGCCCCGGGTTGCGCCATGGCGTGTTCCTGCAGCCGTCGAGCGGCACCTGCGATACGCTGAACATCCGCGCACAGATTGCGAGCGGACAGACACCGGCTCAGCTTGCCGCGCTGTTGAAGTCGCCCCAGTGCCGCAATAATTACCGCCTGGCAGGCGTCGCACAAGATCCGGCCAACGCGGGCCTGCTTTCGTGGCCGGGCGATGCGCCGCGCAACAATACCGCATGGGCGAAGCCGCAATTGAGCGCCGCCGAGCTCGCCGACATCAAGCCGTTCAGCGCGTACACGATCGACGTTTACCAGAACGGCGACACCGCGGCGCCGAAGTTGCACTATACGGTCCGGTTGCGCACGCCGTCGCCGTTGCCCGATGCGTTGCGTCAGTACGCATGGCACGACGTGGCGCAGTCGACCCGCGACGCGCTGACGCCCGGCAGCGCCGCCGGCACCTTTGCAGGCGGCGCGACGTTCCCGTTGAGCTGGACGTCGAAAGCGGGGGTGCCGTTCGTCAAGCGGGGCAACGTGCAGATTCGCGCGACCGCGGCAGGGCAGCCGTCGCCGATGTTCGTCAATGGCTCCGCGCGCGCGTTGCCGGTGCAGCCGGGCGCCGCGATCAAGCTCGACGTGCCGGCTGATCAGGGCGCGGCGTTTCCGTCGGTGGCCGGCTGGACGGGGAGCACCGACTTCTCGTTCGTGAACCTGAGCTGGTCGGATACGGGCGACATGCTCTTCTCCGAATCGCTCGAATACGACCGGTGACGGGCATCGCGCCGGGTACGGCCGGTAAGTAGTCGTCCGGCGGAACGGTTCGCCGTTCCGCCGGGTCGTTGTTGTCAGGGTGAGGGTGAGGGTGAGGGTGAGGGTGAGGGTGAGGGTGAGGGTGCGCGAATCACCACTTCCTCTGTACCGATATCGTCGGAAAGCGGCGGCACGGTCAGGACGTCGCGTAACGCATGCGCGATCACTACGGTCATGCTCTTGGGACCGCGTCAGGCACAGGAAGATCGCGCAGCGGAAGATCCACACGAGCTCGCGCGGCTTGCGATACGACGCGCATCGCGTGCCCATCCGCGCCAGCCTCGCGGCATACCGTCAGCGTTCCGCTTGGATAGCGCGATTGCCGCGCGGGGCGTTCTGCCTCGTCGAGCATTTGGCGCTACCGACACCTTCGTTCCCCTCGTTCGTCTTCCGTCTCTCCGATCGTAGCTGCGCGGATTCTGCCGTTTCCGTCGCGGCGCTCCATACCCCGCTGCCTTCTTGACACGTCGCCGGCCCTCGCCCGTTTCGTCGCAGCACGACGAATTCAAGGGAAGGGCGACAACTGCGAAGCGCAGCCCGACGACTCACCTGAACCCGAATTGTTGAGCGGGGCGCCCAATCGGCGGTCGAGCGCAAACCTCACCGCGTGCCACCAAATTTATCCAACAACGCCATTCACGCGCGCGGCGCGCTCACGTCCAACTCAGTGCAGGCTCAATTCATCCAGGAGAAATCGATGACGACAATTTCCACCTCGGGCGGCGAATTCGAGTTCGCCGTGTATGCCCCTTACAACTCGAGCCCGGACGAACCCGTGGGCGGGCGCATCACCGTGGGCGTCGATACGACACTCTGGTTCCGCGCCGACCGGGACAGCGACAACGTGCGGCTGGTCCAGCTGATCCGGCCGCAGGGACAGTGGATCAACGATCGCGAACGGGAGCGCGCGGCGAACGGCTGGTCGCTCGATTCCAACAGTGTGTCGCCCTGGTACGGCACCAATGATCTTGGCGCGCCCCGGCCCATCCGCGATCTGACGCCGAACATCACGCCGCAATTGCGTGACTGGATCAAGCAGAGCGGCGTACAGACCTTGTCAGGCGCGGGCTCGCGACGCGGCAAGGGCTATCAGCGCGCATGGATCGTCGATACGCCCCGACACATGGCGGCGCGCGTCGGCGAGCTGGTGCAGGTCCGGCTCGTGACGATCGCTGTGGATGTGCAGCACAGCGCCTATCTGGGCGGCGTGGAGTGGGGCTTCAATCTGTCGGAGGCGGGCGTGGTGACGGTGGCGTCCGCGAAGCTCGCGTTCAAGGTGAATCCGGCGGGCGATTATCTGCAGGCGCTCGACAACTGGAACCAGCAGGCCGGCAACACGCTGCTCGTGCTGCCGGCCTGAGCGGGACGCGTCGATTCGAGTGCAGAACATTTGCGCTCTCGTCGAGCGTTATCGCGGCAAGCGCAGCGTGCTGGTGGCGTATTCGCTTGGCACCGGCAGCGCGGTGGTCGCTCGAATGGCTGGCCTCGCGCGGCTGGCTGCGCGCAGTGAATGGGCGCTACTGCCCGGCACGCAGCTAGCGTTGCCGGGCCGGCGCTTGCATGTACTCGAGGGATCGTGTTGCACTCACTTCGTTGTCCTAGACAATGGCGAAGAGATGGCTCAATGTCAGCGGTATTCATCCAGACCGGCCTTGGCATCAGACGAGTGAAATTCCCCCGTCAACTCGCAGGTTGACGCCGGTAATGAAGCTGCCTTCGTCTCCTGCGAGGAACAGCGCGGCATTGGCAATTTCTTCTGCGCGCCCGAGTCGGCCAAACGGAATAGCGCCCGCCATGACGGCTTCGAAAGCAGGGCGATCCGTTGCCGTAATGCCAAGCTTGCCGAGGATCGGGGTGTCCGTCGGACCGGGACTGATGACATTCACGCGGATGCGACGTTCCTTGAACTCCAGAGCCCAGTTACGGGCGAAAGCTTCGAGCGCCGCCTTGCTTCCCGCATAGACGGCATGCCCGTCCAGCACCTTGCTGCTCGCGATCGAGCTGATCAGCACGATTGAACCGTTGTTGTTAAGTAGTGGTGCAATCTTCTGCACACCAAAAAAGGCTGCCCTGGTATTGGTTGCAAACTGTCTGTCATATTCTTCAACCGAGACTTGATCAGATGGCGTGATCACGTTCATACCGGCATTCGCTACGTAGATATCGGCCTTGCCGAAGCGCTCGGCAACGAGTGACGCAACACGTTCGTGTGTCGTGAGGTCGGAGAGGTCACCGGTAACACCCGTGGCATTCTCACCGAGTCGTGCAACCGCGTCGTCCACGGCGCTAGCTCGGCGTCCGACGATAACGACCCTGGCTCCCTCTTCGGTGAAACGTGAGGCTATAGCAAATCCGATACCGCTATTTGCGCCGGTGACGACTGCAACCTTTCCTGCAAGCGTGTTCATGATGTAGTGGGTCAGAGTGGGTGCATCACAAAGTTGGTTTGGACGGCGTTCGAACAGCAGCGTTGTTCACGTGACGTTTTCGAGCGGTTCCGCTGCAAATTGCGCACCGAACGGCGGGTAATCGACATAGCCCTTCAGGCCGCCACCGTAATACGTTGCTCGATCGGCGGTAGCGAGCGGCAATCCGGTTTTGAGTCGGTGCACGAGATCCGGATTGGCGATGAATGGCTGTCCGAATGCAGCGAGATCGATCAGACCATCATCGAGAAGTGCCTGCGCACGGTTGATCGTCATCCCTCCTGCGAGGATGATCGGCGTGTTGTCTGCCTCGCGCTTGATGCGGGACAGCAGTTCGATCGTGCGATCGTCCGACGCGGTGTCGTCTTTGGGCGCCACCGAGACGTTCGACTGATCCATGACGTGGACGTATGCGATGCGCCGCATGCCGAGCTCGAACGCAAGCGAGCCATAGGTATCGAGAATGCCCGGGTAGTGCGGCATATCGAATAGCTGCCCATACGGTGAAATCCGGATGCCTATCTTGCCGGCGCCGATACGCTCGGCGATGCCGTCAACGACTTCCAGCGCGAAGCGCAACTGATTTTCGCGCGTCGTCGCTGAATAGCGGTCAGTGCGATCGTTGACCAGCGGATTCAGAAACTGCTCGAACAGATATCCGTTTGCCGCGTGGATTTCCACGCCGTCGAATCCGGCCTCGATGGCGTTGGCCGCAGCGGAAACGAAGTCCTCGACCACGCGCTCGACCTCCATCGTCGACAATGCGGACGGCGTTGACGTCGGGACGAACCCCGGCTTCCCATTCTCGTCATAGGCAAACACGATCGAGTCTTTTGCAAGCCGTGACGTGGCGCTGCGTGGCGCACCACCATCAGGCTGGAGGCTGGTGTGCGATACACGACCCACGTGCCACAGTTGCGCGAAAATCTTGCCGCCGACGGCATGAACCGAGTCCGTGGTTAACCTCCACCCGGCTACCTGTTCGTCTGAATAGATGCTCGGATTGAAGAGATAGCCCTGGCCCTCGCGGGAGATAGGGCTTCCTTCGGTCACGATGAGGCCAGCGGTCGCGCGTTGTGCGTAATAGAGGGCGGTGCGTTCATCGGCAATATTGTTTGCCGCACGGGATCGAGTCATTGGCGCCATGACGATGCGATTCGCGAGCGGAATGTCGTTGAGATCGAACGGCTTGAAAAGTTGAGTCATGTTTGTCCTTGTATGGCAACTTGGCCCTGCAGGTATGGTTCGAGTGCTTCGGTTCCGCCGATGTACCGGCCGTTGATGAACACGTGCGGCGGGTCATGCTGCCCGATACCGCGCTCAGTACTTTTCCGCGGATTTTGTGATCGAGTGGTATGTCGACGTAATCCATCTCGCGGTCAAACAGCAATTGTTTTCGCCTTCGCAGTAAGGGCAGCCGACCTTGGAGAACACCACAATCCGGTCGGGACACAGCGCGTCGGGTGCCACATGGTTTAGTCACGCGCTGACCTTCACGGGGTTTCGACATGTCGGGTTTCATTAGCAGTCAGTGATCCAGCCGCGAAAAGGTCGCGTGTCGAGCGCGGAAGTCTGCGCCCGGTTGACGTTGCTGGTGACCATTATCGAGTGCGACCGTTTCATGGTCGATGGAGTCACGGGGCAATACAGTCGTGCGCGAAATGCACCAACGGCCCGACCAAGCGGAGTTTGCGACGCGACTCAGCGCGTCACTATCGGGGCGAATCTGGTTGTCGTTGTATTCGTCTCGACGTGAATCCACATTTCTGTACGTCGCGGATTGTTGTCGCCCGAGCAATATGGTGAGAACGTCCGTGGTGCTACTTATGTTTGCAGCTCGAGTCTAGAATCCGCGTCGATGATCGTTACATACGCTGTATCTCGAGTGTGTCAATCCGGTCGTACGAAACGTCACACTGAACCTGTCTTAGGAGTGCGCCATGCGATTTGGTTTCTTTCTGCGATCGAGGATTTGCTCCACGATACTTTTCACAGTCGTGCCAGCAGTGGCTTTTGCTGATCCGCTTACTGTCAAGGTTGACGGTCTCGACCATGGCCAGTTTGCGAATGCGCAGGTCTACAACGGCTTTGGATGTCGTGGCGATAACGTCTCGCCTCAAGTCTCGTGGGCGCACGTTCCGCCCGGAACAAGAAGCATCGTCGTCACCATGTACGATCCTGATGCCCCGACTGGAGGGCTCGGATGGACGCATTGGGAAGTCGTCAATATTCCGCCTTCGGAAACGTCGATTCAGAAGGGGGCGTCAGGAGATGTGGGACGAATGCCGGCGGGTGCGCTCGAGACGCTGACGGATTTTGGCGAATCCAAGTACGGCGGGCCATGCCCGCCGAAGGGTGAGTCGCATCGATATGTCGTGACGGTGTCTGCGCTGTCCATCCCGAGTGTCGATGTGAAATCGACATCGAGTCCGGCGGTCGTTGCATATCAGATGCATGGAAACATCCTTGGGCAGGCACGATATATCGCGACCTACCACCGATCGCTGAATTGACTGTCAGCGCCGGTCGAGCGCATATCTGATCGACACTCGACCTGGAAGCATCGTCCCCTCGGCAAGAAAGCATGGTCGGCCGGTCGACCGCCTGCAAGCGCAGGCAGTCGATCGATACCTGCCCGTCATTCGCCCGGGCACGCGTGACCTCGAAGCGACATACCACCACGCGATCTCCGGGCGCTCAACGCTCGCACACAAGCGCGGTCAATTCACCCCGACCGCACTCCAGGCACGCGCGACCGTTGCGCTTTCAACCGAGTTCGCGCCATACAGGTCGTTCGTTGCCTGGATCGACGCACGCCGTGCGTTCGGGTAGCTCGAGTTGGCGTTCAGGTACACGGTCAGTGTCCGGTACCAGATCTTGCCGGCTTTCTCTCGGCCCAGGCCACTGAAGGTCGTGTCGCCGTTGCACACCAGCTGCGTCCTCGACAGGCCGGTATCGGTCGACGGTACCACCGGGCCTTCCGACAGCAGGTAGAAGAAGCGGTTGCCGACACCCGACGTGAAATGCGGATCGTGGCGCGGATTCGACCACGAGAAGCCGCCGGACGGGTAGCAGCTGAACGACCGGCCGTCGAGATCCTGCTTGTACATCTTGCGCAGGCCGCCGCTCGTCACGCGCGCACCGATCACGTAATTGCCCGGGTCGTTCGGGTTGTTCGCGTAGAACTTCACGAGCGTGCCGAAAATGTCGGACGTCGATTCGTTCAGGCCGCCCGCGTCGCCCGAATAGTTCAGGTTGGCGGTGGCCTCGGTCACGCCGTGACTCATCTCGTGCCCGGCGACGTCGACCGAAACGACAGGTTTCGGCAGGCGGGTGCCTGGATCGCCGTCGCCGTACACCATCACGCGCGACGACAGCCACGCGGCGTTCGCGCCGGTCGTGCCGCTGCCCGTGTTGAATACGACGTGAGCGTAGCTCCTCACGCCGCGGCCGTCGTTGAAGATGCCGTTGCGGTTGTGCGTCGTCCTGTAGTAGTCCCAAGTCAACGCGAGCCCGTAGTCGATGTCTGCGGCGACCGTCTGCCGGTCGGTCGTCGTGTTGTTGCCCCACACGTTCGTGCTGCTCGTGAATATCGGCAGGTCGGTGGCTTGCTCGACGTCGTCCGAGCTCAGGCCGCGGCCATCGTAGACCGAGCCGCCGCCGCGGCTCGGATCGAGCATCCGGTAGGCGTTCGCGCCGGTCTGGTCCGTCGTGAGCGACAGGTTGCCGTAGTACAGCGAGCGGCCGGTGCCGGTCGCGGCGGCGGTCTTGATCAGGTCCTGTGCGTCCAGCACGGTGCCGGTGCGCGCATCGATGTAGTACAGCACGGCATCGCCGTGCGCACCGGTCGCGTTGCCGTATACGCGCACCGCGTAGGCCAGTGTCGGCGTGACGTCGCGTGCGAACACGACGAGTTCCGCGTCATCGACGCGACGCACGTTCGAGTCGAAACGCGCGGCCGCGATGTGCTTGGCCCTGGCCGCGCCTATGTCGGGCGCGTTGCGTACCACGGAGCGGTTTCCGACCTTGCCGATCGTGCCGGCGAGATTGATCGGTGCGAGCTGCGTCTGGCTCGCCTGCTTCAACTGCCCTCGGTTCGAATGGACGACGACGTCACCGCCTATCACCGGCAGGCCCGCATGGAAGCGGTCGAAGCGCACGTGCTCGGTGCCATCGGGATCGACGATCACGTCGCGTACCTGGAACTGATCTCCGTCCGTCGGCGCGCTTGCCTGCGGCCCCGCGAACTTCAACGTGCGTGCTGTGCCGCCGGTAGCCAGACTGAAGGCGGACGGATTCTGCTGGATCAGTTGCAGCGCCTTGTCGACCGTGGCCGACGGGTCACCGGCCTGGGCAAAAGCGCTGAGACTCGCGATGGTAATCGCGGCGATGGGCAGCAGACGAGACAATTTCTTCATGTAATCCCCCAGATTATGAATGGGTAATGTTCGAGGAATGAATCCAGTGAAGACGTTGATATAAGACATGTCGCGAACCGCAGAGGCATGCTAGGAGGTCGTTTTTATAATTACAAGATATTTTCAGATAGATTAATTTTTCATGTCGGAGTCGTTAATCAAGTCATGATTTGGTGAGGAATATGAAATGATTCGGTTGGCCGCTCCAGAGGCGTCGATGAAGTTGCATCGACGCTGCGTGATTTGAGAATGTTGCGATGCCCGAGGGCGAATTGCTGCGACGTGCGCACCCAGTCATGCTGCCCGGCGGCGCTCAGCAACGTGTGGTCACCGGCACGAGAAGATAAAACTGGCTACGCGAAATTACAAACAATTATGTCGATTATGAATTTAATCGAAAAAGCGGACTCCATTCCGTTGGTTTTCATATTTTCTAGCAATGATCTGGATTGTTATCTGCTTGAGTTTAAGATTATTTGGCTTTCGCTGCGCAGCGGGAATGCAATCAAACTAAGATGATTTGCAGCAAAGTCTATTGACTTCTATTTGTAAATAATTTAAATGGTTTCCGGCGTGAGCGGACGCTGTTTTTTATCGTGTCATGCCCGGATTCAGATCTCGTAGCGCCAGCTAAATACAGATGTCGCATGTCTCATCGGTCGTTCCGTCGTGCAGCGTTGAAGGAACAAGCCGGGAGCGGCAGGGCGCTTACGTTCGTCAGCGTGCCTTGGACCGCTCGTCCGAGTCAGCTCCTTGGCGGACCGGAAGCCGTGGCATTCCCACAGCTTCTCGCAGGCCGACGTCGGTCCGAAATCGGCGTAGCGATCGCGGATGATCGAGAGCGCCTGGTCGGAGGGTCGTGGGGCCGGGCGACGGTTGCCGGACTTCGTTCGGTGTCCCGACACCCAACTCGCCGGACCGTGTTCACGCAGTCGGGCGACCAGCCGGCGAACCTGCCACGTCGTCAATTCCAGTCGTTCCGCCGCACGCGATGGCTTGAGCTTGCCGGCCGCCACGTCCTGAGTGACCTTGAACCTGTCCAGCTCGCGCATCGTCATGCGTGACCCGTTCCGTTGCAGCCATCGCAGCCTCCGGCGCGGGGCACCTGGCGGCCCGTCAGCGTACGCGGCACGAAAGTGGACATTTCTAACCAGACCAGGTCACTGACCAATAAATAAAGAATTCCCCCGCGGCAAACAAATTCACCTATTTGGCAAACATAGGGGCGAGAGGCGTTTCCCATAATTCCGCAGACCTTACACGGGATTTCCATCCGTTACACGGGGTGCCGGTAAGGCAGGGGCTTTGATCGTAGCGGTAAAAAATGCGGCGGACGCTGCATATCCGAGGGGCGGTGCGCGAGCTTGTCTGAGGCGCGGCTACGAAGAGAGCAAAAGGAAAACTCCCTTTTGTCCACTAGGGAAGTCAGAACGGAAAGCGCAATGAACAAGAGTCAATACAGGGTGGCCTCGAATCGAGGATTAGGTGTGCTAGCAAAGGCAGCCGAGACGCGCGGCGTACACGGCGAGTCGGGGAGAGCGAATATGACGGCGGCTGGCATCCCGCTCAAATTGCGGGTTTCGCTGGCAGCGGTAACGGCGCTGATGCTGCTGCCTGTGGGGCGGGCATACGCAGATAACCTGGCAGTCGGCGGCCAGAACGGTGGTATCAACGAGACGATCGGCGGTGCTGCGGCGGCACCCCCGGCGACCACGGGGGGAACGTATCCCGCAGTTGCCGGTGCCGATGGTTCGAGCCAGAACACTGCAGTCGGCGTCTTTGTGTCGGCGCAGGGCGGGGCGGCAACGGCATTGGGTGATACGGTTACGGCAAATGGCCGGAATGCGACGGCGGTCGGCTCTAATTCGGTGGCAAACGGCACCAGGGCAGTGGCGTACGGCGGCGGGTCGAGCGCAGCGAATGGCGACTCGACTGCGATTGGTGCGCTGGCACATACTACTTCGGAGTTCTCAACGGCGGTCGGTACTAATAGTTCAGCCGCTGGCGGAACGGCGGTGGGTTTTCAGGCGAGCGCGAACGCGTCTGACGCGACCGCAATCGGTGTGGATTCTGTCGCAAGCGGGATCGGTAGCGTTGCAATTTCCCGCGCACAGGCCACTGCCCAGAACGCGATCGCGATTGGCGAAAATGCTTCGGCAGCCGATGCAAATTCCGTGGCATTGGGCTCCGGCGCAGTGACGCGCGCGTTTACCACGGTCAGCAGCGCGGCGCTGAACGGCGTCAACTACAGCGGCTTCGCGGGCACACCCGTCGGCGTGGTGAGCGTGGGCAGCGCAGGCGCCGAGCGCCAGATCGTGAATGTCGCCGCCGGTGAAATCAGCGCAACGAGTACGGACGCGGTCAACGGCTCGCAGCTTTTCGCTGTCGCAAGTCAAGTTTCCGTTCTCTCGAACAACCTTACGTCTCTCACAGCGAAGGTCGACACAATTTCCACTTCCGGTTCGAATGGCACGGTTGCAGACCAAACCGGCACCGCGGTAGGGAACAATTCGGTCGTGTCGGTCCCCAACGGGACCGCTGTTGGCAACGGTGCAAGCGTTTCGGGTCAAGATGGCACGGCAATCGGAACCAACTCGACTGTTACGGCTGATCGCGCAACAGCCATTGGCTCGGGTTCCAAGGTGACAGGCACGAACGGAACCGCAATTGGTGACGGTTCGAACGTCACGGGCACGAACGGGACTGCAATTGGCGCGAACTCTCGAGTGACCGCGAACAATTCGGTTGCCCTGGGTGCCAATTCAATTGCAGACAGGGACAACACGGTTTCGGTCGGCGCGCCGGGAGCCGAGCGTCAGATTACCAACGTTGCGGACGGTACGGCTCCGACCGATGCCGTGAACGTACGCCAGTTCAACAGCGCAGTTAACAGCGTTCGGGACGACCTCCAAAAGTATCGCAAGGATTCGAACGCCGGTTCGGCTTCGGCCGTCGCGCTGTCGATGCTCCCGCAAGCACCCGCGCCCGGTAAGTCGGTCGTCGGCGTGGCGGTAGGCAATTACGCTGGTCAGACGGGTTTCGCTGTCGGCGTGTCGACTTATCTGCCTGGCGGTAGCTGGATTTTCAAAGGCGGTGGCTCGACAAACACGCGCGGTACGGTGGCTGTTGGGGGTAGCGCCGGGTATGTCTGGTAAGGCTCGGTCTCTACTGCTAACTGCTTAGGTTAGGTAGTTGGTCTAGGTCGTCAGTCGCACAGCCCGCTGTGGTGTACTTGCTGCAGCGGGCATCGACGAATAGAGGTCGGCAATTCCGATCGTGATACAGCGAGGCTGGTCTTCGGCGGTCGTTGCCGGCGCGGAATCCATAACCAGCGTGTGTCATCAGCTTCCTGACCGTCTCCTTGGCCAGTCGAATGCCGTGACACTCCCAGAGCTTCTCGCAGGCCAGCGTCGGCCCGAAATCGGCGTAGCGGTCGCGGATGATCGAGAGCACCCGGTCGACGGCTCCTGGGTCCAGGCGACGGTTGCCGGGCTTCGATCGGTGTCCCGACACCAAACCTGCCGGGCCGTGCTCACGCAGCCGGGCGACCAGCCGGCGAACTTGCCGCGTCGTCAATTCCAGCCGTTCTGCCGCACGCCATGGCTTGAGCTTGCCGTCCGCCACGTCCTGAATGACCTTGAATCGGTCCAGCTCGCGCATCGTCATCGTGATCCGCTCCGTTGCAGCCATCGCAGCGTCCGGCGCCGGACACCCGGCGACCGTTCAGCTTACGCGGCACGAAAGCGGACATTTCTATGTAGCCAAAAGCGGACATTTCAATCTAGCCACTACAAAATTCAACTTTGATAATTCACGTTATGTAAAATTATAATCATCACGACGATCATGAACCCGCCGTGCCGCACCGCCGTGTCGCGCGCGTCATCGTCGACGTGCGGCCTCCTCGATTACGACTGCGAGAGCCTGTGCCAGCGCTCGACCGCCAATTCCGAACCAGCGGCCGTTCCACCTGCCTCGATGCGGCGAGCCTCTTCGACCGCCGCCTGTTGATCGAGTGGCATCTGCCCGATGGTCGCCACCGTTTGCGAGGCATCCGCCGCGACATCCGGCTGTTGCAGCCCGGCTCGCGATGCAGCCGCCGGTCGCCACCGAAACCGGATCGAACCGCGTGGCCAGGAACGGCGCCTAGGTCATCATGCGCGCGCGAAGCTTCTCTCGGAGAAACGCAGCGTGTTCCCGCGCGCGCTGTCACCGGGCCGCGAAATGCCGCATCGTTCCTTTATCGTTTCTTGCGCCTGGTGGCGCGACGCGTCGACAATCAGGCCGACAGCGCGGCCCGCGCGCTCAATGGCCGCATGTCGGTCCAATTGACGCTGATCCATTCGAGACAGACGTCCCGGGTTCCCGGCGGACCCACCGCCCGCCAGCCTTCCGGCACACATTCCAAATGGGCTCTATCGCTCGCCGCCGGCCGGAAAAACAACGGGTGAGAATCTCCGATGTTGTGTTTATCCTGAGTGCCCGATTAATATCGATCGCATTCCGCAGTCAAATCTCTTAAAAAATCTGCAGGTTTGACAACAGGCGTATCTGTCCGATCAAGTACTCCGAATATTCCTAAGTTTATTTCGTCATCAATCAGATTCGGAAGAAGATCGTCCATAAGGTAGTCGAGATCAATCTCCCTTGGGAGACAGTTTTTCCAATCTCCAATTGCGCATAATTCGGCGAGTTGGCGTGCCGGCCACAGTGGAAATATCGGATTTTCATTATCGTCCGCTCCCATTATCCATCCATCGTCGTATAGACCCCATGCAACCTCCCAGTCGACAATTTTCTTTACCGAGTATTCATATCTCCTTCGCCCTTCCGCCTTGGTCAATTTTTCGATCTGGATACGAGTCAAAGTCAACATTTTGGTCTCCGATCAATGGGTATTATTAATGCATTTCTTGCACTTGCTCGTCCCGCGGTTGGTTGTTTGTTTCTTGTTCTTGCTGCCATGATCATCATACTTGTGTTGCCGCTGATGCAGCTGGGTGGTGTTCAGATCTGTGTGCAGGTAGTCGAACCCCTTTGCCGATTCGTAACCTCTCCAGTGGGCCATGTCGAAACCATATGGCACGCGAACGGTTTTCTTCTCATTGCCTAGTTGGTTGCGACTCTTCTTTTCTATGGCATACGTCTCTTGCCGTATCCATCCTCGTATGTAACTGGGTTGCTTGTCATCATCTGCAAGCGCTTTGAGTCGAGGTTGCTTTCCGGCATACGATCGCCTGCTTCTGCGTCTGAGCCCCAGCGGGTCATTCCAGCCATACAGATTGACAGCAAGTTCATAGGGATTGATCCCGCCATCCAGGCCGATCGGGTCTTGTGATATATATATCCCGACTTCCGGATCGAAGTAACGATATCGATTGTAGTGCAAGCCGCTTTCAATATCATGATACTGACCAAAAAGACGCAGTGGCTGATAGATTGAGTTGCCGTTGTTTTTGTTGGCTTGCCCAAGGATGGTATAGCTCGCATTCCACACGATTGACCCTGATACATCGGTCATTCTCGTCGGTGCGCCGTTTGCATCCAGATGAAAAAAATATAGCTCTTCGGATGTATTATATGTGACGGCAAGTGGATTAAACGTCCCTGGAAAGTAGATCCATTCCAGATTTTTTAATTCGCGCATATCCCCGGTGCCAGTCATGTCGGGATCGTCAATGCGGTCTTCAATTTCTGCGGCCAGGGCGTCGCCATCCCACATAAATCGACTTTGTATCGTTGATGACGTCGCGGTGCCTGATCGCTGCCCGGATGGCACAAGGACATCCTTCCGGGTGAACTTCCCCACTCTTCGATGGAAAGCATCGTACGTATATTGTGTGGAAGTGCTCAGGACTTCGTCGATCGTTCGTTGAACTGTGCGAGCTTCGATCAGGAGTCCATCACCATCCCAATAGAATTGCGAATCCTGAACGCTATCCTGCCTGCGCACCAGGTTACCCGCACGGTCAAATGTATATCTACAGTCTCCATATTCACCTTCCCGGGCGAACGTAGTATTTTTTATACGGTTCGATAAGTGGGTCGCTTCGACTCCGGCGCGGGTCCGCAGCAAGTCACCCGCTTTATCGTGGATGAAGCGATGAAGCTTGCCGGCAGGATCGATGTGGCTGGTTACCCTGCCTAGCGGGTCGTATTCGATTCGCTCCGTACCGCGCAGGGAATCGCGTTTCTCGACGAGTTCTCCGTTTGCGTCGTAGGCATACTCGTTTACAAAGAGCGGGCCAGTGTCAGTAAGCAGCTTTTGTGTCGTGAGCAGCCCATCCGGTCCGTAAGTCAACTCCCGACATTGGTGTGCTCCGAGTTGTTCGCGAACGATTTGCCCGAGTCCGTCGCGCTCGATCAGGATCGGCGCGGCGTCGTTGATTTGCACCGATGAAATGGAGTTAAGTGCATCGTAGGTGTAACGCACGCTGTTTGAACTCGCACGCGACCGGCATGAAGTACGACGCTCGATACGGTTTCCTGCCGGATCGTAAGCGAACGAGATGCAGAAATCATCCCCCTGTTTTTCGGAAAGAACGCGCCCATCCAGGTCGTACTCCAGATAGACTGAACAATCAGGGGAATGGGCTTGGACGAGATTGCTGTCCTGATCGTATCGAAACGTCTCTGATCGTACCCCGGAGGCCCGACGAGAGTCGGCTATGCGCTTCTCTACAACTCGCCCGCGGGCATCGCTGACGTACTCGATTTCCTGTCCGCGGGGATCGGTGCTGCGAAAGAGTGCTCCATTGGGGTGATATTGATACTTCCACGATTGCCCCCAATAGTCGATCTCTTCAACGATACGGGCCAAGGGATCACGTTTCAACGTGTGATGCTCGCCGCGTTCGTTGACAACGCCCACCAAATCCTCTTCAGAATCGTACAGATATTCGACGACGGTTCCATCGGCAGCCAACCGCTTGCTTATCTGGCCAAGCATTGTGTACTGGAACCACGTGGCATTTCCGGCTGGGTCCCGGTGACACGTGAGATTCCCGTCCGCGTCGTAGCTGAAGGAACTGGCCTTGGCATCCGGCTCCACCGCACGGATCAGGTTGTCGTTGCGATCGTATTCGTAGCGATAAACCTGCCCGAGAGGGTCAATCACTTGGACGATATTGCCGCGTCCGTCGTGCGTATATCCGATGCGATAACCCAGAGGATCGGTCAAGAAGGCAAGATTTCCGTCGCTATCGAATTCGATCCGGGTTGTCGCTCCGCGGGGATCCGTAAATGAAGTCAGTTGCCCGTATGCATCGTATGTATAGCGAGAAATGGCACGCGACGGGGTCATCTGCGCGACCAGGTTGCCATAGTGGTCCCATTCGTAGCGCCACGTTTTGCCTCCAGGCGTAGTCAGGCATATAGGGCGGTGATTTTTATCGTATTCGGTCTGTCGGGTATCGCCGTTGGGGTGTATCTCGGACAGGAAATTTCCGTATGTGTCATAGCACCACGTCGTGGAATGTCCTTCTGGATCAGTTTCACGATTTGTCCGCCCCTGCGGGTCGTACTGATAGCTCGTGACGCCGTTCAACGGGTCGATTTCTGCAACCGGCATGTTTCGCGCGTTCAATTGCATGATCGTGGTGTATCCGCGCGAATCGATGAACCTTGCCTCCCTCCGGGCTGGATCGTACGAGAAGTGATAGTCGAACAATCCATCGTCGCCCCACGCTCGCTCAACACGTTGCTTACCGTCGTCACAATTGCGATAGCTGTAGTAAAACGACACGCCCCGGGCGCTGGTGTGACCGACCATCAGATGCGCGTCTGTGTAGTCGAAGCGATGTGGCTGAGTCATCGCGTCCACTGCGGCTCGCAGATCACGACAGTCGTCATGCTCGTAAGTGACGAGAAAGTGTGTGCGGCCAGTACCGTCGCGCAAAGCCAGCGAGGCCAAACAAGCCGCCGAACGCACATCCGGATCCGCATTCGTTATGTTTCTCAGGCTGCATTCGAGTGTGCGGGCTGTTGGCCCGTCCCGTGTCCATTCGGAGATACGCTCAAGGCATCCGAGTGCATCTCGTTCGAAGACCCAGGCGTTGCCGTTTAAATCGGCTATACGTTCGATTTGCAAAGTCAGGCGGGCATTGCTTGGTAGCGCACGAACCGTTTGACGCCATTGCGGCGGCAGCGCGAAATCGTATTCGATCCCCTCGCGCGTGCGCAGCGTCAACTCATCTTCGTATTGGTACAACGCGTATCCACGTTGCCAGTCGTACACACGCACTGGCCAGCCGTGGCTTGCCGGAAGCACGTCGAAGGCAGTTGAATGGTCCGGAAAATTCGCGACTGCGCCCACTGCGCCTTCGTGCCAGATCAACTCGAGTCGTATGTCGGCCGGTGTTTGCCAGCCTGTACCGGCCACTCCTTCATAGGGGGGATTGCTCGCATAATGCCGTTCCCATACGAGCGGCAATCGTCCGGATATCGTGAAGTCGCGTTGCTGCACGACCACTTGCCCTGTCGTAACGTCGACCGGTTCTGCCTTTAGCACGTTGCATCGCAAGAACCCCGATTTCAAATGCAGCTTATCCGCCAGCGCATGCGCCCACTTGGACCCCTGAAACGCCTTGAACAATCCCTTCGCTGCCGCAGCCATATTCATGATCGGCGGCCCGCCGACCATCACCGGTCGCCCTGCCGGAATCGGCAGCATCACGGAGCTCGGCATCGACGGATAGGTACGATCGGTATGCGCGCTGTTGTGGCCAGGCGGTTCCAGGCCAATAGACCAGCAGCTCAACGCCGGCAGCGCCATGAACGACATCGGATCGTTATTGGCGAGCACCGTCCGGCTGCCCATGTACGATTCCGCATCGTCCGAAGGGATAGGATCCGGCTCCGGCGGCGGGGCAAACGACTCGCCGAGCGGAAAATGCAGCCCTGGGACATGGTATGAATGCGTCCCGGCGGTTGCCCGCATCAAGCCATTCACGAAGATCGGCCGTCCAGCGGCGCCGCCCATTCCGACACCTGCGCCGAACATGTTTCCAATGCGGCTCTGGAGCGCTGCGGCTTGCTGCTCGAGTTTCAGCCCCTCCGCGACGATCGAGTTTTCCTCGATATCAGTCAGTTTTCCCGATGCAAACTCGGCCGCGTCGTCGAGCGTCTTTGCCACATCGGGATGGTCTTCGAGATACTCGGCCGCCTTCTCCTGTGCAATCGCCATCGCGATGCTTCCGACCACGCCCTTCGCCGCCTCGATGTACTCCCGAAGATCGAGCATGAACCCGACATGCGGGTGCGGCAGAAACACGGGCGTCGGACTCGGTGCAACCAGGACCGAATGAACGTCGATACCGACAACGGGATCCAGATGCTTGACCGCCAGCAATCCCATTCAGCCCTCCCTGCTCAGCGCCCGCCACGCAACGCCGCGACCTTCTCGCTCAGCGCGTTGCGCCGCCGGTCCTGTACACCCAGCTGTGACACCATCCACTCGACAACCATCGGCAGATTACTGTTAGCCCGCATCGGCTCATCGATCATCAACCCCGCATCGAGCGCATTGAACCCGGCCTCCAGCGCATGCTCGCGCTCCCCGGCCCGCTCCCAGCACACGGCGCTCATGCGCCACGCCTCGACCGTCATCAGCCCGTCCTGAGCGGCGGTAGTCGACGCCGCCGCGCGTTCGTAGCAATACGCCGCGTGCGGATAATCCTTGTGCATCAGATGCACGCTCGCCTGCCCGAACAGCCCGTTCGCGACGAGCTTGTGCCCCGCCGGATGACCTGCTTCGACCGCACGCTTGCCGCTCTCGGCGGCGCACCGGTACGCGTCGATCGCATGCTCGCGGTCGCGCCATTTCAGATAAGCGGCCCCGGCAATCAGATGAACGACGACGCATTGATCGAACCACTGCTCACGCTCCGCGACGTTCAGCGCCGCCGCCCGCAATTGCTCGAGTCGTGCCGGATCACCGACGTCGATCGTCTCGGTCAGCATCACGAAGTGCCGGCGGAATTCGCCGCCCGGCCCGCGCTCACCCGACTCCGCCAGCAATTCGCGCGGCACGCTCGCCATCGAGTATTTGCCGTGCACGACGCGCACCGCGGCACGATGTCGTTGCATCAGCATTGCGAACGGCTCGACCGCCGTGCGCGGCACGACGAAACGCACGCGCTCGCCTCGATTCGGCGCTACGGCGACGATCGACAATAAGCGATCGATCCATCGCACCCATGCCGCTTCATCGCGCACTTTCCCTGGTTGCAGCACGAACACGAGCGACGGAAACACATCCGGATGATGCTGGATCAGGCTGTCGGCGACCGTCAGCAGATACGGCAACGGGTCCTTGCCATCGTCTCGCGGCGCTCGCCAATCTGCACGCACACCATGCGCAGCTGAACCTTCTCTGCGGCTGTCGTAGAACGCAATCAGTTCGTCGATCAGCGCCTTCGCGTAACCGGACTCGTCGACGAACGACGCCCGCATCGTCCTGACCGCACACGACGTCTCGTCCTGCACCTGGAAATACAGCCGCACGAGCTCCGCATCCGTCTCGTCGGTTTGCCAGATCATCAATCGCGCGTCCCGCTCCCGCGCGAAACTCATCCAGTCCGCATGCGCATCCATGAACCTGCGCTCCACCGGATTGGTCGGCTGCCAGTTCTGCATCGGGGCGAACCTCCGTCACGGATTCAGTTTCAAAACGGTGCCTTCCACCGTGTGCTCGCCGGTCGCCGATGACGTCACCGTCTTGCCGTTCACGGTGTGGCTTTCCTTGCCGGTCGACGTCACGTTGATCCCCTGGATCGCGATCGTGCCGTCGCGCTTCATCACGATGCTCGATGCACCGCACATCAGCACCAGCTGGTCGCCGGCCGCGACCAGCACCTGATGCTGCACGCTGGTCGTGTGGTTCGAGCCGACGTTGACGGTGTGGTCCGCACCGACCGTGAGCGTGTGCGCGTTCGCGATCGTCGACGTGCGCGCGCCGATCTCTTCCGTATGCGTCGACGCAACCTGCGTCTTCATGTCCTGCGACGTCGTGTGATATAGCTGCGTCACGTTCAGTGTCTTGCCTTCGCCGATCGTTTCCGTCTTGCTTTTCGCGACGGTCTCGCTGTGCGTGCCGCCGATGGTTGCATCGCGGTTCGCGGAAATCGTCACGGTTTCGTTCTGTCCGACGGTTCGCGTGCGGCTTCCCGTGACGCCATGCGTCTCGTTTCCGCCAATCTGTGCCGTCCTGTTCTGCCCGATATTCACCGACTCGTTCTGCCCCACACTCCGTTGCCGGTTGTGTTTCACCTGCATCGTCTCGTCGTTTCCGACCGTATGCGTATGGTTGTTCCCGACGGAAAGCGTGTGATCGGCCTCCGTCTCCGCATCGAAATTCCGTTCCGCGTGCATCCACAGCTGCTCGGCGCCCTTCTTGTCCTCGAACCGGAATGCGTTCGCATGGTCGGTCGTCCCGCCCGGCGACGACCTCGACAGCAACCCGCTTTGCGTCGCACTGCCCGGCAGCCCCCACGGCGGCATCTTCTCGCCGTTGAAAACCCGCCCGGTCACGATCGGCTCGTCCGGATCGCCGTTGAGAAAATCGACCACGACCTCGTCGCCCACACGCGGAATCTGCACCCCGCCGAACCCACCGCCAGCCCAAGGGCTCGATACCCGCACCCAGCACGACGAATCCTGGTTGCCCTGCCCATACCGATCCCAGCGGAACTGTAGCTTCACGCGCCCATACTGATCGGTCCAGATTTCTTCACCCGGCGGCCCGACGACGGTAGCCGTTTGCGGCCCATTGGTCCGCGGCCGTGGCGTGTCGCGTGGCGACCGATACGGCAGGCTCGACGGCTGCACGATCATCATCGTTTGATGCACGACGGCCTCCGCGCCCTGATCACTCGCGTAAGCGTTCTCCTGAAAGCGGTACTGGCACCGCACGATCAAATGCTCGCGATTCTGGTCAGCACGTGGACAATGCTCGAGCGTGAACAGATACCCGGGCGCCGCTCCCCGCACGTCTGTCTCGGCACTCGCGCGCTCATGCTCGGCCTGCTGTTCCTCGAGCCGCACGCGGCTGTAATGCGCACCCGGCGCATCGTCGCGATACCCGCCGGGCCATTCGAACGACGCGAAGCTGTCGTGCTCGTGACCACGCGGGCCGACTTTCTGCGTCGATAGATCGGCGCGCGGCTTCGTATAGTCGTAGTCGGTGGTCTGATGCTTGCCGACGCTCACTTCCTGCGCGGGCAGCCACGCGTCGATGTGCTCCTCGTCGCCGATTGCCGTGCGATCCTGGGCGATGTACGGAATCGTTTCGTAACCGGGCAACGCGACGTGTGACGACATCGCATCGCACAGCACGAGCGTGTGACTGTCGGCCGAGTGCCGGAAATGGAAATAGATGCCCTCGAATTCCATCAGCCGCGACACGAACGCGGCATCGGTCTCGTTGTACTGCACACAGTACTCGCGAGGTACATAGGATTCAGTCAGCTTGTTCTCGATCGGAAAGCCATACGGCGCCAGCACCTCCTGCACGATGTCGGGGACGGTGCGGTTCTGGAAGATCCGGCAGTCCGAGCGGCGCGTCGCGAGCCACAGCCACGGCCGCACGATCAGCTCGTAACCGTAGTGCCGTTCGGCGCGCCGGCCAGCCAGCGTCGCGCGCGCGACAATCCCGTTCAGGTAGCGCGTCGACAGGTCCTGCTGCTCGATCCGCACGGTCACGGGCTTGCCGAGCATGTCCTTCAGCGACAGGCTGTGGCTATCCGCCAGCGCTTCGATCCGGAATTCGAACAGGCGGCCGAGTTCGTCGCTGCCGTCGAGCGTATGGAATTTCAGGTCGTCGCCGTGCGGGCTGTCGAGTGTGAATACGCGATTCAAGTCGCCTCCTCCTCGTCGAACCGGTACGCGAATTCGCCGTCGGTCGCGCTCAGCTCGATCGCCGCCAGCGCGCGCCCTTCGAGCGTGGCCTCGAGAATCGCGCGGCCGATGCGCGGCATCACGGTATGCGTGAGAATCGCGTCGACCATCCGGCCGCCGGATTCGATCGTCCGACAGCGCTCGACGATCAGCGCGGTCGCCGCGTCGGTGCAGCGCAGCCGGATCCCGTGATGCAGGTCGATCCGCTTCTCGAAACGCCGCAACTGCAGTTCGACGATGCGCGCGAGCGTCGCATCGGTCAGCGGGTAGTACGGCACGACGGTCAGCCGGCCGAGCAGCGCGGCCGGGAACACGTCGAGCAGCGGCGCGCGCAGCGCATCGGCGAGCGTCTGCATGTCGGGCAGACGCTCGGGATCGCGACACAGCTGCATCACGCGATCGGCGCCGACGTTCGAGGTCAGCAGGATCACCGTATGCCGGAAGTCGATGTCGCGCCCCTCTCCATCCTCCATCCAGCCCTTGTCGAACACCTGGAAGAAAATCTCGTGCACGTCGCGATGCGCCTTCTCGATCTCGTCGAGCAGCAGGACGCTGTATGGCCGCCGGCGCACGGCCTCGGTGAGCACGCCGCCCTGTCCGTAGCCGACGTACCCGGGCGGCGCGCCCTTCAGCGTCGATACCGTGTGCGCCTCCTGGAACTCGCTCATGTTGATCGTGATCGCGTTGCGCTCGCCGCCGTACAGGGTGTCGGCCAGCGCGAGCGCGGTCTCGGTCTTGCCGACACCGGACGGCCCGCACAGCAGGAACACGCCGTGCGGCTTGGTCGGATCATCGAGCTTCGCGCGCGCGGTCTGAATCCGTTCGGCGATCAGCTCGACCGCATGGCGCTGGCCGACCACGCGTTCGCCTAGCGTCTCGGCAAGCTTCAGCACGGCCTGCGTCTCGTCGCGCACCATCCGGCCGAGCGGGATGCCGGTCCAGTCGGCGACGACGGCGGCGACCGCATGCGTGTCGACGGCGGGCAGTACGAGCGGAGCGTCGCCCTGCATCTCGGCCAGCGCCTGCTGCGCGGCGGCCAGACGCGCCTGAATGTCGGCGCGTGCGGCCGCGGTGACCTCATGCGAGGGCTCGTCGTCGAGGAGCGCGGCGCGCGACTCGACGATCGCCGTCAACGCATCGCGCTCGGCTTGCCAGCGCGTGTCGAGCCGGTCGAGTTCCGTCT
The DNA here is from genome assembly GCF_046534915.1 of Burkholderia sp. SIMBA_051. Classification (NCBI taxonomy): domain Bacteria; kingdom Pseudomonadati; phylum Pseudomonadota; class Betaproteobacteria; order Burkholderiales; family Burkholderiaceae; genus Burkholderia; species Burkholderia sp. SIMBA_051. Next base: position 377,078 of record NZ_JAWRXS010000005.1, read on the forward strand.
GCACGGCGGCAAGCTCGGCATCGATCGCGTCGCGCCGAGCGGTGTCGCCGCTGCCGAGCGCACACTCGCGCCCGATCCGTTCGCGCTCGACGCGCAAGCCGTCGATACGCCGGCGCGCGTCCTCGATCGGCGCGGGCACTGCGTGCTGGCTGACGGCGACGCGCGCGCAAGCCGTATCGAGCAGGCTGATCGCCTTGTCCGGCAGCTGCCGCGCGGGGATATACCGGTGCGACAGCGTGACGGCGGCCTGCAGCGCGTCGTCGAGCACGAGCACGCGATGGTGCGCTTCGAGCTTCGCGGCGAGGCCGCGCAGCATCGTCACGGCGGCCGCCTCTTCGGGCTCGAGCACGTGCACGAGCTGGAAGCGCCGCGTCAGCGCGGGATCCTTTTCGATGTACTGCTTGTACTCGGACCAGGTGGTCGCGCCGATCGTGCGCAGCAGGCCGCGCGCGAGCGCGGGCTTCAGCAGGTTCGCGGCGTCGCCGGTGCCGGCCGCCCCGCCCGCGCCGACGAGCGTATGGACTTCGTCGATGAACAGGATCGCCGGCCGCTCTGACGACATCGCTTCGTCAATCACACCGCGCAGCCGGCTCTCGAACTCGCCCTTCACGCTCGCGCCGGCCTGCAGCAGCCCGATGTCGAGCAGGTACAGCGCGACGTCGCGCAGCGACGGCGGCACGTCGCCTGCGGCGATCCGCAGCGCGAAGCCTTCCGCGACGGCCGTCTTGCCGACACCCGCTTCACCGACCAGCAGCGGGTTGTTCTGCCGGCGCCGCAGCAGGATGTCGACGATCTGGCGGATCTCCGCGTCGCGCCCGACGACGGGGTCGATTTCGCCGGCGCGTGCGCGGGCCGTGAGGTCGACGGCGAAGCGTGCGAGCGCCGAACCGTCGGCGGCTGACGCGGCGGCTGCGCCGCGCGCCGGAGAATCGCCACCCACGCCGACCTGCCCGGACGACGGCGTTTCGGGCGAGCCGTCGACGATCGATGCGAGTTCGTCCGCAAGCACGTCGGGCACGATGCGCTCGAACTCGCGTGCGATCGCGTACAGCACGTTGCGCAACTGCGGCGTCTTCAGGATCGCGAGCAGCAGGACCGCGCCGCGAATCCGCGTCGCGTCGTATTTCAGGGTGGCATAGACCCACGCACGCTCGACCGCGTCGTCGATGTGCACGGACAGGTCCGACACCGATCCCGCGCCCCGCGGCAGCTTGTCGAGGGCACTCACCAACCCGCGCTCGATGGCGGCCTCGTCGATCTCGAACCGCCGCAGCACGCGCTGGAGGTCGCCGTCGGGCCGCTGCAGCATCTGCTTGAGCCAGTGCGCGAGTTCGACGTACGGATTGCCGCGCAGCCGGCAGAATCCGGTCGCGTGCTCGAGCGTCTCGTAGAGAAGCGGATCGAGCTTTCCGAACAGGTTGACGCGGCCAATATCGGACATGACGGTTCCCGTTTAAGCGGTTTCGCGATGAAGGGCGGCGCCGGTGCGCGGCGGGCCGCCACGGCGCGCGTCGTAACGGACGACGAGATCGCGCGCGGGCCCCGCTTCGAGCCGCTGCCCGAGCCACGCGGTACGGCCGAGGCCATGCGGTGCGCCGAGTGCGATCGCCGGCACCGCATCGGCTGCCAGTTCGAGCTGCACGTCCCAGTCGAACTCGATGCCGACGTATTCGCGCACCCAGTGCGCGAGCTGCCGCGCGTGCGGGCCGCCCGGCAGGAAGCGCCGGTACGCGTCGAGCGACAGCGGCCCGAGCACGATCCGGAAATGCGATTGCGCATCGCGCACCGCGATGCCGAGCGCGACGCCGCCGACGCGCAGGGTCGGCCGCGTCGCCCGGATCACGCAGCGCTGCGCGCGTTCGATCGCGACCCAGCGCGGCACATGCTCGACGATGTGCGCGTCGACACCGAAATGGCGCCGCAGGATCTGCACGAGCCCCTCCGGGTTGCGCGTGTGCCGGACGAGATGACTCGCATGAAAATAGAGCGCATGCGGCGCGAGCGTGTCGGCATCCGTGGGTCCGGCATCGGCCGGCGCGGCCGGTCCGTCGCCATGCGCGGCGCGCCCGACCAGGCTCGCGACATACGCGTCGAATCGCGCCCGCCCCGGGCGATCGAGGCTCACCGTCGGCTGCGCGTCGGCCCATGCCCGGTAGAACAGCAGGATCAGCCGGTGATGGAACAGGTCCGCGAATGCGGTGAAGGTCGAGTCGTCGTGCTGGGCCGCGCGCTCGTGTGCGTATTCGGTCAGGTGGGTCGGCAGCGGTCCGTTGGGTCCGAACAACCCGAAACCGTGGATCGCGATGCGCGGCCGCGCGGTGCCGCCGCCATCACCGCCATCGTCGGGCACGGCGGCCAGCATCGACGCCGCAAACGCGAGCGACGGCCGCTGCCCGAGCCGCACCGGTTCGTCGCGCGGCCGCGCGGCATGGCCGAGCGGTGCGCGGCCGGCGGAGAGCGCGTCGAGCCAGCGCAATGCCTGGAACAGGTCATAGCCATGCGGCGCGGCGCGCAACCGCGCCCACCACGCATCGCGGCGTGCGGCTTCGGTGGCCGGCCGAGCGCCGGGCGGCGTGCCGTGTTTCATATCGCGGGCCGCCTGCCGATGCGCGCCGGCCAGTGCGCGAGCATGCCGCGCTGCGCGCTGGTCAGCACGCATTCGGCGAACGCGTTGATCGAGACGTGCCGCGCGAAGAACTGTTCGAGCACGGCGCCGAGCAGGAACGGGCTGTCGCCGGAGAACGCATGGTCGTCGACGGTCACGTCGACCTGCACACCGCGCCCGAACATCAGCGGCCCGAGCGCCGGCAGCCGCCGGAACACGGGCGAGAACGCGACGCGTCGCACGCCGTCGATCTGCCGGCGCATCGCGGCATCGGCCGGGTCCGCGTGCAGGCCAAGCAGCGCACGCAGCGCATGCGCGCCCTCCTCGTCGTCGAGATCGGTCAGCGTCTGCCGGGCCAGCCCCAGATGGCGGATCAGTCGCCAGGCCGTCTGCGAGTCGGCGATCGGCGGGCGCGGCCGCGACGGGCCGCGAATCGCGACGACGCGCTCGACGGGCGCCGAGATGCGCAGCGTGAACGCATTCGCATCGCCCGGCGGCAGCAGCAGCGCGAGATCGCGGTTCGTGCACAGCGTGTCGACCGACAGGTAGCGCATCGTCTCGTCGTACGGCGCGCACTGGCTGTCGACGAGCGACACGTAGGTTTCGCTGCCGACGTAGCCCGTGCGTGTGCCGTTCGCGCGTGCCTGCGCGGATACCAGCCGAGGCTCGCGCCGCACCGTGTAGTACGCGCCGTAGTTGCCGTCGTCGCTCGCGAACGACGCGTGAAACGGTCGGAATTCGCGCGACTGGCCGTCGTCGCGCTGCTCGCTCGCGAGCCGCTGCACCGCATAGATCTCGTGATCGAGCGGCCGGCTGCGGTCGACGACGACATGATGCTCGCGCGCGCCGGGTTGCACCCCGATGCGATCGCTGCGACGCGCGAACAGGTTCACGGCCGGCGTGCAGTTCAGCGCCAGATGCCGCGCATCGACGGCCGCCTCGAGCGCCGCATCGTGCCGGTCGAACAACACGGTCAGCTCGCAATCGTCGCCGGTGGCGCGCGCAAGCGCGGCGCGCAGCCCGCCGATGCTGAAGAACAGGAAACGCGCCGGAAACGCGAAGTACTCGCGTAACAGCCGATAGCCGTGGAAGCTGCGTCCGTCATCGGGCAGGATTGCCTGCGCCGGATCGAAACCCTCGTGGACGATCGCATCGGCGTCGAGCGCGTGCAGCCAGCGCGGCGGTTGCCCGGGATCGTGGCAGACGACGCCGAGCGCATGCGCGGCGATCAGTTCGAGCAGGTGCAGCGCGTCGCGCTCGGGGCCCGCGAGATGAAAGGTCAGCCGCTCGAGCGGCAGTTGCGAGAGTCTGGCGCCCCCGCGCGCCTTCAGCCGGATGCGCAACGCACCGCGCACGTCCTGGCGCGCCGGCACGGCGCCGCGCGGCAGCCACGACGGCGCACCGGTGACGGCCGCATCGGTCAGTTCGAGCGGCCACAGCGTCAGATCGTGCGCGGTGCGGAATTCGCACGCGGTCTGCTCGGACGCGGCCGGCCGCGCGCGCAGCGCGGTGCCGGCCGGCAGCCGCCAGCCCTGCGCGAGGCTGCCTTCGTTCAGCATCGGCGCGAACCGCACGATCGCCATCGACGGCAACGGCGCGAGGTAACCCGGATATACGGCATCGAGGAGCGCCTGGGTGAAGCGCGGAAACTCGGCGTCCATCTTCAGCTGCACACGCGCGGTAAGGAAGCTGAAGCCTTCGAGCAACCGTTCGACGTACGGATCGGGCGGCCCCGGTTCGTTGAGCCGCAACCGTGCGGCCACCTTCGGGAACTGCTGCGCGAATTCGTCGCCGAGTTCGCGCAGGTAAGCGAGTTCGCGGTTGTAGTAGTCGAGCAGGCGCGTATCCATCGTGTCACTTTCCCGCTGACGACTGCAGCGACATCGCACCCGTCTCGAGATCGAGGTCGGAGCGCAGCACGAAGTCGACCGGATGCGGGATCGACCACAGCGTGCCGCGGATCTCGAACAGCAGCACGTTGTGACGCCGTTCGCCGGCGCGCCCGTCCGATGCATCGGCGATGCTGCGGACCTCGACGCTGTCGGGCGCGATGCGCGGCTCGAAGCGGACAATCGCGTCGCGGATCGACGCCTCGACCGACATCCGCTCGACGCCCGACATCGGCTTGCCGACGAACGGCCGCATCCCGTAGTTGAGCACCGATGCCCGCGCGTGCGCGAACGCGGCCCAGTCGACGAAGCCGTCCTCCGCGTTGCGCGTATTGAGCAGCCATGCGAGATCGCGCAGCACGGCCGCGCGCAGGCGCTCGGCACCGATCCATTGCGTGCCGGGCAGATCGGTCGTGCGCTGCGGCGCGTCGTCGGTCAGCCGGTCGAGCAGCGCGGGTTGCAGCCGGTCACGCATGCCGCCGTGCCGGCCGTCGCGGGCATTCGGGTCGTCCATCGTCATCGCTCCGCGGTCACATCTCGGTGTTTTCCTTGATGTTCCAGCCGACCGACACCTCGGCGCCCTTGCCGCCGTTGTCGTTCTGCTGCCAGTACTGCTTCTTTACCTTCGCGGCCTGGAAGCCGTAGTGCATCATCAGCCGGTCAGCCGCGTCGCCGGGGTCGATGCCCGCGACCTGCGCGGACGTGACGAGCACTTCCTGCAGCGTCACGCGCATGAACTCGATCTGCGAGCCGCCGGTCTTGCACGCGGAGATTTCGACTTTCGGCAAGTGCTTGCCGCTCGCGCAGTTCTTGATGATCGCGGGCGCGCCCTTGTCCATGTATGCGGCCACGACGAGATCGTTGAAGCTCGCCTTGCCCGCGTTGCCGCCGCTGCCGCTCGCCATCGCACCCGGCTGGCTCGCGCCCCACGTGAACGATTCGATGTCGGTCCAGCCCTTGTGCTGCGCGTCCGCCGATTCGCCGGTCACGCCGTCCACCTTCATAAACATTGCCACGCCCATTGCCGTCTCCGTTTCGGTGCGAAATCAGGTTGAATGCCGGGTTGAATGCCGCTTGCCGCTCATTCGTTCGCCGCCTTCGCGGACGGCAGTCGCGAAATGAGCCGCAGCGACACGGTGAGCCCTTCGAGCTGGTAGTGCGGCCTCAGGAAAAACTTCGACGTGTAGTAGCCGGGGTTGTCCTCGACCTCGTCGACGACCACCTGCGCGGCCGCCAGCGGCTTGCGCGCCTTGGTTTCCTGGGATGAATTCACGGGGTCGCCGTCGACGTAGTTCATGATCCAGTCGTTGAGCCAGCGCTCCATGTCGTCGCGTTCGCGGAACGAGCCGATCTTGTCGCGCACGATGCACTTCAGGTAGTGCGCGAACCGGCAGCACGCGAACAGGTAAGGCAGGCGGCCGGACAGCCGCGCGTTCGCGGTCGCGTCGGGGTCGTGATACTCGGCCGGCTGGTACAGCGACTGCGCGCCGATGAACGCCGCGAAATCCGAGTTCTTCCGGTGCACGAACGGCATGAAGCCGTTCTTCGCGAGCTCGGCCTCGCGGCGGTCGCTGATCGCGATCTCGGTCGGGCATTTCTGGTCGACGCCGCCGTCGTCGGTCGGGAACGTGTGGCTTGGCAGCCCTTCCACCGCCCCGCCCGACTCGACGCCGCGGATCGACGAGCACCAGCCGAACTGCTTGAACGAGCGGTTGATGTTGGCGGCCATCGCGTAAGCCGAATTCGCCCACGTGTAGCGGTCGTGATTCGCGGCGTCGGTGTCTTCCTCGAAGTCGAATTCGTCGACCGGATTGGTGCGCGCGCCATACGGCAGCCGCGCGAGAAAACGTGGCATCGCGAGGCCGACGTAGCGGGAATCCTCCGATTGCCGCAGGCTGCGCCACGCCGCGTATTCGGTGTTCTGGAAGATCTTCGTCAGGTCGCGCGGGTTCGACAGCTCCTGCCACGAATCCATCTGCATCAGCTCCGGCGACGCGCCCGCGATGAACGGCGCGTGCGCGGCCGCCGCGATCTTCGACAGCTCGCCGAGCATCTCGACATCCGGCGGGCTGTGATTGAAGTAGAAGTCGCCGACGAGGCAGCCGAACGGCTCGCCGCCGAACTGCCCGTATTCCTCCTCGTAGATCTTGCGGAACAACGGGCTCTGGTCCCACGCGACGCCTTTGTAGCGCTTGAGCATCCTCCCGACCTCGTTGCGCGACGCCGGCAAGGCCTTGATCTTCAGCAACTCGTCGGTCTCGGTGTGCGTGACGAGGTAATGCAGGCCGCGCCACGCGCCTTCGAGCGCCTGGAATTCGTCGTGATGCAGGATCTGGTTGATCTGCTCGGACAGCTTCCGGTCGATCTCCGCGATGATCTGCTTCACGCTGCCGTAGGCGTCGGTCGTCATGCCGACCGTATGTTCGAGCGCCTGCTGCGCGAGCGTGCGCACCGCGCGCTCGACCGACTCGCGCGCCTCGGCGGTCTTCGGCTTGAACTCCTTCTGCAGCAGCGCGGCGAACTCGCCGGGCGCGGCGGACGGTTGCGCGGCGTTGCGTGCGTCGCGGGTATCGGCGCGGGACTGGACAGGGTCATTCATCGCGGGCCTCCGGTTGGGTCGCTGCGCCGCGCGGCGCGTCGGCACCCGGGTCGCGCACGAGCGTCTTCAGCAGGTCGGGATCGTTGATCGCACGCTCGATCAGCTGTTCGGCGCCGTGCTTGCCGTCCATGTACGACAGCAGGTTCGACAGCTCGGTGCGCGCATCCAGCAGCCGGCGCAGCGCGTCGACGTTGCGCGCGATCGCCGCCGGCGAGAAATCGTCGATCTGCTCGAACGTCATGTCGACGCTGAGCATCCCTTCGCCGGTCAGCGTGTTCGGCACCTGGAACGCGACGCGCGGTGCGACCGACTTCATCCGCTCGTCGAAGTTGTCGACGTCGATCTCGAGGAACTTGCGCTCCGGCAGGTCCGGCAGCGGTTCGGCGCGCTTGCCGGCCAGGTCCGCGATGACGCCCATCACGAACGGCAACTGCACCTTGCGCTCGGCGCCATAGGTCTCGACGTCGTACTCGATCTGCACGCGCGGCGCCCGATTGCGCGCGATGAACTTCTGTCCGCTGCCTGCCGCCTTGGTTCTGTCCGTCATCGCCCACTCCTTCACATCGATCAGGTTGCGTGTACGTTGCCGCCGCGTGGACGGCGGCCTGCTTCATTCGCTCCGCTCGCCGCTCAGCAGGTCCAGCTTCGGCAGACTCTCGGGAGCGAGATCCCGGATGATTTCGTAGAAGTCGAGCGCGAGCAGCCGCTGCGCGCGCCGCAGCAGCAGCGGCGCCGGGTGGCTCGGCTCATGCAATTCGAAATAGCGGCACATCTTGTCGAGGCCGAGCCGCACGTCGTCGCGGCTCGTCACCTCGGCATCGCGCCAGGCCGGTCCGTTCGATAAAACGGCCGGCGCGGATGCGGCCGGCGTGGCCGGAATCGAACCGTCGGGTGCGGACTGCCGTACCGCCGGTGCCGGCGTCGGCATGGCGCGCGCGATGCGTTGCAACGCCTTCTCCGTATCGCTCGCGTCGGGCGACCATTCGCTGCCGAGCCGGTCCGTCACGCGCGCGCGGATCGTGTCCAGTGCGCGCAGCGCGGCATGCACCGCATCGATCGGCACGCGGCCGTCGTCGCCTGCGGTCGACAGCGCGGCGATCAGGCCGTCGCGGCTGCCTGCAGCCGGGCCGCCCGCTTCGTCGCGACCGTCGAGCACGCGTTCGGCGTCGCGCACGCTCGGACCGTCGTCAAACAGCGGCTGACGCCGTGCCGCGCGTGCACACTCGTGCGCGCCGACGACATCGGCGAGCGCGTTCATCCGCGGTGTCGGGTCCGGTTCGCCGTCGGCGTCGAGACGCGGATGCAGATCGTCCCACCAGCGCTGGATCAGGCCCTCCACGACCGCGAGCCCGTCCGCGTAGCCGGGAATGCCGTGCTGCTCGGTCCAACTGCGCGCGAGATAGGCGGCGACGCGCAGGTCCTTCGTCCGCTCGCCCAGCGCCAGTGCAAGGCGTTCGACCGCGCGCCAGTCGGGCGGCTCGGCCGGAATCACGGTGTCGCCGTACTGCTGCTCGGCGCGCGGCGTCGCGCGCTCCTGAAGCTGCAGGAAATCGGCGTCGTATTCGAGGTTCGGGCCGCACGGCGCATCGGGCGCGACTTCCGCGAGCAGCCGGACGATCAGGTCGGCGCGCGGCGTCTCCGCCGGCAGGCCGGGCGACGGCGAGGACAACGCGGCGGCGAGCGCCGCCTGGCTGACGTCATTCGAATGCATAGTCAATGTTGACCGGTTTGCTGCCGAAGTCGATCGCCACGGTGCGGTGCAACGGCGGCAGCGAGCCGTTGCGGATCTCGATCTGATAGACGCCCGGTGTCAGCGACACCGAGCGCAGCGGCGGGCTCGCGCCGCGCCGTGCGCCGTTCACGTACACGTCGCCCCACGGGCGGACGTTGAAGCGCACCTGGACGGTTTCCTGCTTCGGCTGGCGCTGCTCGACGGTGGCCGGCGCGCTGACCGCGGCGACGGCCATGTCGGCTTCCGACGGCGACGGCCGCGCCGGAACGGACGCGTGGGCGGACGGCGATGCGGCGGCCTCCGATGGCGGCACGTTGACGACGCGCTCCGATGCGTCGAGGCTGGCGGTCGGCGCGATCGTCGAACCCGAACCGGAGCGCGGCGGCGTGGCGCCGGCGACGTCCGTGGCGGCCGTCACTACCGGCGGCGCGGGAACGGTGGCCGCGACGGCGGGTGCGCTGGCCGGCGCGGCGGCCAGCGCAGGCGGCGGCACCTGTGCTGACGAGCCGGCCGGCAGGCTCGACGGCGGCACGACGATCGGCGTGGGACCGCGCTGCGTGACCATCGCATCCGGCGCGCTGGCCGAGGAAGCCGTGTTGGCCAGCGGCGCGCTCGCACCGGCTTCGGCTTCACCGGCGATCCGCGCCGGGCGCGACAGATACGTCGCGGCAATGCCGACTGCGATCAGCGCGACCAGCGCGCCACCCACGTAGGCCGGCATGCGCTGGTTGCCCGCCGGGATGAACGCCAGGCGACGCGGGGCGCGCGGTGGTGGCGCGTGTGACGAGGATGCGGATGTCGCGGCACCAGCAGCACCAGCAGCACCAGCAGCACCAGCAATCGGCTCTGCCGTTCCGTTCAGGTTCCCGGTAGCCGTCGCACCGTGCTGCCCGATGTCCGCCGCGGCGCTTGCCGATCGTGTGCGGGCGTCGTCCCGCGCTTCAGTCGCCGCCGCCGCGGGGTCGGCCTGCCGGATGTCCGCCGCGCGCTGGCCATCGCCTTCACGCCCTTCGGGGCGCTCCGTTTCCCCGGACGGCGACGATGCGTGCAATCCGGATGGCGAGACCACCGGTGGCGCAACGGCCGCGCCATACGCACGGTCGCCATCCCACAACCCGAGTTCGGCCGCGAACGCCGCGACCGACTCCGGCCGGTCCGGAATCCGCAGCTGCAGCGCATGATCGACCGCCGCGAGGAATGCCGGGCTGTACACCTCGCCGGCCGGCAGCTCGCGCGATGCGAGCGGCCGGTACGTGTCCTTGATGCTGCGCACGACGGCCGCGGGCGGCAATTCGCCGGTGATCATCGCGTGCATCACTGCGCCGAGCGCATAGAGATCGGTCCACGGCCCCTGGCTGAACGCGGGATCGTCGGTGTACTGCTCGATCGGCGCGTAGCCGGGCTTGATCATCATCGCGCCGTCGTCGACGAGATCGCCGATCCGTTTGCGCGCCGCGCCGAAGTCGAGCAGGATCGCGCTGCCGTTCGGGCGGATCAGCACGTTGTCGAGCGCGACGTCGCGATGGAAGCACTGCGCGCGATGCAGCGTGTCGAGTGCGCCGAGCAGCGCGCCGACAATGTTGCGCAATTGCGTCTCGCTCATGCGCATGCCGCCGTCGAGCAGCTGCTTGAGCGTGCGCCCTTCGTAGAACGGCATCACCATGTACGCGGTGCCGTGGCTCTCCCAGAAGTGCAGCACCTTGACGAGCCCCGGGTGGTCGAATTGCGCGAGCAGGCGCGCCTCGTTGAGGAACGCACCGCGTCCCGCGTCGAACGCCTGGGCGAACCGCTCGGAGCGCAGCGACACCGTGTAGTCGCCGCCACGCGTCGCGAGCATCGACGGCATGTATTCCTTGATCGCGACCGCGCGCCGCAACGTGCGGTCGAACGCGCGATAGACGATGCCGAAACCGCCGATGCCCAGCACCTCGTCGAGCTGCAGCTCGCCCAGGCGATGACCGAGCGGCAGCGGCCGCACGGTGAATTCCGGCGCGTCGCCGCGGGTTGCCGTGTCGTGCTCGTTGTCTCTCGTTGCAGGGTCCTTCATGTCTACCTCGCGATACCCCATCCGTGTTGCCTGCCGCCCGCCGTCGCTCGCTAGCCGCCGAACAGCGTCAGGAACAGCGCGTTGTCGGGGGCGCCCGTATGCGCATGCGTGCGCAGCGGCGAGCCGTCGGCACGGTTGGTCCACCAGAAGCTCGTCCCGCCGTGCGGATCGAAATAGCCGGACAGCCCGGGCCATGCCGCGAGCGCCGGCCGGTCCGGCAGCGTCGCCGGGATCCCGTCGACGCCTTCGGCAGGCAGCTCGCCGCCCGGCGCGAGCCTCACGCGGTCGAGCGTCTGCTCGAGATCGACCGGCGCGCGGGCATGCCGGATCGCGTCGAGCAGTGCATGGCCGATCTGCCAGTAGAACGCGTCGGCCGCGTCCGGCAGCCCGTTCCAGTAATCGGCCGCCGGCATCGGCAGCGTGACGATCACCGGGTAGTAACGCCCGACGCGATCGCAGCTCGGCGCGAGACAGCCTGCCTGCACGCACGACGCGCCGGCGCCCGCCGGCACCAGGAAATTCCAGACCGGCGCGACCGTGTAGTGGCGCGTGATCTCGTCCGGGCCGCGCTGGCGCATCGCGGCCAACCCCTGCTGAAGCCAGCGTTCCCACCACAGCGCGAGCGCATGCGGCAGCCGGCTGTTCACGAAGTCGCCGGCGCCGGGAATCTTTCCGTACCAGGCCGGTGCGTCGCCATCGGCGCGCGTGAGCGGCGGGATGCGACTCATTGCTTCGGAGGGCATGTAAAGGACTCCATCTGGGGCAGCCGGAACGGGTTGCGGACGCTGCCCGCGTTCACTTGCAGCACGAGCGGTTTGCCATCGACGGTGAAGCGCGCGACCATCTGGTCCGAGCCGCGTCCGGCCGACACGGCCGCGCGGTCGAACAGCCGGTGCAGTGCCCACGGGCCGCCGGTCGTGAAGCCGTCGGTCGCGCCGGCCTGCCCCGACACCTGCAGCCGCACCTGGCTGCTGCCGCGCGGGCCCGGCCAGTCCACCGCGCTCTGCACGAGCGGGCCGTGCGCATAGCGGACGATCTGACCGTCGACGTCGAGCACCATCTCCGTGATCGACGGATCCATTTCGAGCGGCTGGACCTGCACCTTCAGTTGCGCGGTGCGCGCGCCGCCGCCGAAATAGACGTCGCGGATCACCGCGGCCTTCTCGAACGACGAAAGCATCGCGGCCGCCGCCGGATCGGCGTCCGCGTTGCGGTTCGCGAAACGCCACGGGTGCGACGTCGTATCGACGATCGACTGCAGGTTCTTCTGGAAGAAATCGTCCATCAGGCCGCCCGGCGCGAACATCTGCGCGAAGTCCGCCGGCGCGACGTCGCGCGACGATCCGCGCGTGAACGGATAGCGGCCCGCGATCGCCTGCCGGCAGAAGTCGCCGACGTTCGCGCCGGCCCGCGTCGTGACGCTGCGCTGCTCGACGGTCGCGACGCTGCCGTTCGCGACGTTCGACAGGTCGTCGAGCACCTCGCGGAACGGCGTCGGCAGCCGGCCGGCCTGCGCGCGCAGCCGCGCGGGCGCGTCGGACGGCGGCGGCTGCGCGCCGCTCCTCAGCGCATCGTCGGTGGCTGTCAGGTACGTATAAAGCGCGTCGATCGACTTCAGTACCGCATCGAATGCCTGCGCCTGATCGCCGCTGCCCGGCGCAAATGCGCGCAGCCCGGCGAAGTGACTGTCGACCACCTGCTCTGGGCTCGCGGGCGTCGCCGCGGACGGATTCGCGTCGCTTGCGCGCTGCCCCGCGAAGATCTGCGACAGCGAGCTGCGCGCCTCGTCGACCTTGTCCTGTGCGCGCGACGCGAGATTGCGCGCGCCGCCCGGCGTATCGCCGAGCGCCGTGTCACGCGCCAGCGCGATCATCAGGCGGGTGAGCGGCGAATCCGCCGACGACAGCGCACGCGCGACCTGGATGCTCTGCGCGAGCGTCGCGGTGCGCTGCAGCTTGATGTCGGCGAGATGGTCGTCCCAGATCTTCAGGTAGTCGTTCAGGTACAGCTGGCGGATGTCTCGCGCCCATGCGGCGGCATCGTTCGGCCCGGGAATCTCGGACAGCCCGAGGTTCAGCACCCACACCTCCTCGCGCCCGTACGCGTCGACCTCGCCGGCAACGCGCGGCGAGAACACGTTGCGATAGCCGTTGCGCGTATACAGGCCCGGCACGCCTTCCGACAGCGGCTTGCCGCTCTGGCGGCGGAACACCAGCGATGCGTCGGGCCCGACCGCGCGCGCGACGCTGAAATCGAACGCGGAAGTCGCCGGCCGCAGCGTGCGCGTGAGCTGGCGGTACAGCCGCTGCGAGAACGGCACCTGGCGCAGCCGGTCGCGCACGTCGGCCACGAGCCGCTCGTTCATCGGATACGGCGACACGGCCACCCGGTTGCCGAACAACGCGGCAAGATGCGCGCGCAGCGCCGAGCGTTCGGCCGGCGAGAAATCGGACGGCAACGCGCGCTCCATTTCCAGGTCGACGACGGCCTGCACGAACGCGGGATCATAGTGCGCGCTGTCGTACAGCATCAGATAGGCCTTCAGCGCCGCATACGCGTAGTCGGTTTCGTCGGGCCGTGCATCGCTCAGCGCGGCCTCCATCCGGCGCGCGGCGATCGGCAGCAGCACGTCGTCGAGTGCGCGACGGTACACGGCGTCGACGGCCTCGTCGATTTTCTCGCCCTGAAAGAGCCCCCAACGGTACGCGAGCGGCGGATGCGACCGGTCGACGCCGCCGGCATTCGCGAGCCCGCCGAGCGCATCGAGCACCGGCAGCAGCCGCGCGATGTCGGCCGCATCCGAGAACCTCGCCCCGGCGATCTGCACATCGACGGCGGGCACGCGCTGCGCGATCCGATCGAGATACGCACGATTGTTTGAGTAGCTGCGCAGCCACGCGGCCAGCACGACCACGCTCACGATCGCGAGCAGCGCGTAGCCGGCGATCTGCAGCACGCGCCGCTTCTGATGCCAGCGCAGGTCGCTGCCGGCGAGCGCGGCTTCGCGGAAGATGTGCTCCTGCAGCAGCGACTTCAAAAAGAAGCTCCGCCCGGTCGAGCCGACCTGGGCAACGGGCGGCACGCCCTCGATCTTCAGGAAGCGCTTGATGCCGCTCATCACGCGGTCGAACGCGGTGCCCTCCTGTGTGCCGCTCGTCAGGTACACGCCGCGCAGCATCGGCATCGGCTCGAAGCTCGACACGGAAAACACCTCGGCAACGAACTGGCCGAGCATGTCCTGCAAGTCGGCGACCTGCTGCGGCAGCAGGTACGCCATCTCGCGCTGACGCGCATCCGTCTGCGTCGCGAGCAGCTCGGGCAGCCCGTCGTTCAGCCGCTGGTGCAGCAGCCGGTATTCGCGGTCGAATGCGGCGCGCAGGTCGAAGCCGGGCGCCTCGCTCTGCGCGAGCGGAAACGTGAAGCCCCACACCTGCGCGCATTCCGCGCGGCCGAAGGTGCCGAAATACTCGGCGAAACCGGCCAGCAGGTCGGCCTTCGTCACGAGCAGGTAGACGGGAAACCGGATGCCGAGCTGGGCGCGCAGCTCGAGCAACCGCTTGCGCAGCACCATCGCGTGCTGCGTGCGCTCGGGCTCCGACGCACCGACCAGGTCGGCGACGCTGATCGTCAGCATCGCGCCGTTCAGCGGCTGGCGCGTGCGGTACTTCTTCAGCAGCTCGACGAAGCCCTTCCACTCGGCTTCGTCGAGTGCGCGGTTGCCCTCGTGCGTCGTATAGCGGCCGGCCGTATCGATCAGCACGGCGTCGTTCGTGAACCACCAGTCGCAGTGCCGGGTGCCGCCCACGCCGCGAATCGCCGCGCGACCGAACTGCTCGGCAAGCGGAAAACTGAGCCCGGAATTGACCAGCGCGGTCGTCTTGCCCGAGCCCGGTGCACCGATGAACACGTACCACGGCAGTTGGTACAGATACTGGCGGGACATCCGGTCGAACCAGCGCGCCGGCCCCTTGCGCGCGGTGTCCGCCTGGCCGAAGCGAACTTTCTTCAGCAGCGTCGCGGCCTCGTCGAAGCGGCTGCGCAGCTCGTCGAGCTGGGCCTTGGCCGGATCGTCGGCGGTGGCCGGCCCCGGCGCGGCTTCGCGCAGCTGGTTCAGCAACTGCGCGTTCAGGCGGCTTGCGTGCCAGCTGCGCCACGCCACGCGTGCGCCCCACGCGACGAACAGCACCGCGATTGCCGCCGCGCGCGCCCAGCCGCTCTCGAGCGGTCGGACCTCGGCGAACGCGAACAGCGGCCCGGCAAGCCACACGAAGCACGCGAGCACGACGAGACCGGCAAAGGTCCAGATCTCCCGCGACGGCAACGGCCGGACGAAACGCGCGACAGCCTGGTTCATGTCAGTTGGCCCCCTGCGTCGCGCCCGCGCCGACGGCGGCGCTGCCGGGCGCCGGCAGCAGCGTGATCTCGACGCGCCGATTCAGCGCGCGGTTCGCGGGCGTATCGTTCGGCGCGACCGGATCGAGCGTGCCGCGCCCTTCGGCCGCGAGCCGCTCCGGATGATCGAGGCGCCCGGCGATCATGCTGCGCACGGCCTCGGCACGTTCGCGCGACAGATCCCAGTTCGACGCGAAACGTGCCGTGTGCACCGGCGTGTCGTCGGTATAGCCGGTCACGCGCACGTTGCCGGGAACCTGGTTCAGCGCATCCGCGACCCGCGCCAGCACCGGCGCGTAACGGTCGATCACCGACGTCGAACCTGACTTGAACAACCCGTCGCCGCGTAGCACGATCACGCTGCGATCGGCGTCGTCGCGCACCGACACGAGGCCGGCCGCGATCTCGGGGGCCAGGAACTTCGCGACCCGCGGCCCCGGCGCGGGGCGCGGCGGCGCCTGCGCGGGCTGCAGCCTCGGCACGTGCAGCCCATCGATCGACGCGAACAGCCGGTCCGAATGCCCGGCCAGCGCGAGGCGCAGCCCGACGAACACGCCGAAGCCGACCAGCAGCGCGAGCGCCACGCAGACCCACAGCGGCACGACGAAGCGGCGCGACACGTCGCGCGTGACGACGTCGCGCCAGTGCGGCGACAGCGCGGGATCGAATTCGCCGCGCACCGAACGGATCGTGTGGGCCAGCTGCCAGCGCAGCGCGTCGAGCTCCGCATGGCCGTTGTCGAGCACGCGATAGCGGCCCTCGAAACCGAGCGCGAGACAGAAATACAGCAGCTCCAGCAGATCGAGGTGCTGACGCGGTTGCTGCGACAGCCTTTCGAGCAGATGGAAGAACTTCTCGCCACCCCAGGTTTCGTTGTGGAACGACACGAGCAAGCTGTGCGACGACCACACGCTGCCGCCCCACGGCGTCAGCGCGGCCGCTTCGTCGAGCGCCGTGCACAGGCAGTAGCGCGCGCCGATGATCGCCTCCGACGGCACACCGGCTTCCTGCGCGCGCGCCTCGAACTGGCGGATCTCGACGACGAGATGCTCGCGCAGCCACGCCGGATTCGGATGATGGACGGTCGAACGGATCTGCGGCACGAGATTGAGCAGCGGGTTCGCGGCCGCGACAAGCGGGTTCGTGCCGCTCGCGGCCCAGCGGCCGGGGCGCGGTTGCGTGGCCGTCGGGCCGGCCGCAGCGGACGCCGCGGCCGGATGCATGCCGCCCGGATTCGGCGGCACGAATCCGCCTGCGCCGGCGGAGATCGAATCGGAGGAAGAATTCATCGCGCTGTCCCGCCCTCACCCGCGTATCGCCCAGAACTCCATCGAGAGCCCGGGGAATTCGCCGGCGAAATGAAATGCCAGACCGCCGGAGCGCGCCAGCTGCTTCCACAGGTCGCCGCCCTTGTCGATCTCGAAGTACGTATGTCCCGCGTGATACGGGATCTGCCGCGGCGCGACCGGCAACTGGCGCATCGTGATGCCCGGCAGCTGCAACTGGACCAGGTCGCGGATCCGCTCGACGGGCCCGAGCTTCGCCTGCGCGGGAAACCGCGCGCGCAGGCTGTCGGCCGGTATGTCCGCGCGCACCGCGAGCACGAAACCGGCCGTGTCGCGCAGCGCGGGATCGGCGAGCGTCGCGACCCGGATGCCGTTACCCGCGTCGCGCAGCTCGATCTGGATCGCGTTCTGCTCCAGCACCGTCGACAACGACCGGCGCAGCTCCGTCATCAGCTCGGCGAAGCTCGTGCGCAGGTCGTCGTGCACGTAGACCGCGAGCGATTGCGGGCGCCGGCCGGCCGCCGTGAAGGTGCTGAGGTCGCACGCGAGCTTCAGCCAGTCGCGGAACAGCGCCTCCGGATGCGTCGCGACGTCCTGCTGCGCGTGCCAGGTCAGCGCCAGATAGCGGTTCACGAGCTGCAGCAGCAGGAAATCCGCGACCTCCGATACGCCGCCGCGCCCCGGTTCCGACAGGCGCTCGGCCAGCGCGTCGCTGCGCTGCGTGAGCAGTCCATGCAGTTCGCGCGTGTACGCGAGCAAAGCCGAGTCGCGTTGCGCGACCAGACGCGGCGGAATGTAGCCGTCGTCGACGAGCAGCCGCGCGTCGGTACGCCGCTCGACGATCCGCACGACGCCGAGCGCATGCCAGTCGCCGGTCAGCTCGGTGTCGAGCATCAGCCGGACGTTCAGGCGCCCCGTTTGCAGCAGCGCGGGCCCGAGCGCAACCGCGTTCGCATCGGCCACTTCGTATTCGCGCACGACGTAGCGGGCGACGTCCGCGTTGCCGCTGCCGCCCGCGTCCGCGCCGAACGCCACCTCCTCGCCGCCGCCGCGCCACAGCGGCAGCGCGAGCACGACGAGCCGGTCCTTCGCATCGGCCGGTACGTCGAGCGGTTCGGGCAGATCGTCCGGATGCGACAGGTCGAACGGCGTACCGTCGCGCATCACGCCCGCCGCCGCACGTAGCGCGACCTTGCCGAGCGCCAGCTGCTCACGATCGATCTCAAGGGTATCGAAGCCCCAGTAGAACCCCTGCAGCGGCAGGCAGCGCAGCGCGACATAGCGTTCCCAGTGCCGTTCGAGTTGCTGGAAATGCTGCGGCCGCAGGAACATCCCTTCGGTCCACACCACCCGCTGGCGCAATGCGGCGACCGGCGTCGCGGACATCGTCGGTTCCGTCATGGGCGCCCCCGCGTGTCATTCAATGCGAGACCGCCGTTCCTGACCGTGATCGACAGCTTCAGCTCGCCGGGCGACGTCTGCCAGAACTTGTATACGTTGAGCTGCCTGGCGCGCGGCAGCGGCACCGTCAGGCGCCAGCGGTTCCTGTCGAGCATGCGGTACTCGGCGATCACGCCGATCGCACCGGCCTCGACATTGCCGCGGTAGTGCAGCGTGCGCGACTCGCCCGGCCGCAGGATCACGCGGTCGGTGCCGAGCAGGTCTGCGCCGAGAATGTTCTCGGGCTTGTCCTGGAGCGAGAAGAAGTCGGCGCCATCGAACGCCGACGCCGCGCGCAGTTGGAACACCTTCAACACGATCGGCGACGGCTTGCGGTTGAGGTCCGGGTTGACGTCGGGCGCCACGTCGACCGCGATCGCATACGGCACCGCGGCGGCACGCTCCGTGGCTCCGCAGCCGGGCAACAGCAATGCACATCCCAATACGATGAACCCGCTGGACCTCCGACGCATATTTCACCCTCGCAGCGCAATGATTCCCCCGCCGATTTACATAAGCGAAATCGGAGCTCAGGATTAAAAAGGGACAATTAATTGACCGGTAATTGTGTGGCGTGCATGCCCTTCCATTGAAATTTCATGCGGCAATTTATTCGGGTAAAAAGCCGGGTCAAATCGCCCATTACGAGCCTGGATCGAAATTGGGGAGATGACGATGAATTGAATTGATTTCGGTCATTTCGAGAAGACGTGTTAATCCGACCGGTTCGCCGCGGCGGCCCGGTTCTATTGCATGGACACTTGCTGTATGGACGCTGAACCCAAGCCTGCCAGCCGTCGGCGGTGGGCGGTCCCGCCCTGTGGGTTGTGCCAGGCTGTTTGCGTTGCCCGAACGGACGGCCCGTTTTTCCGGCCATTGACGGGTGGCGGGCAAACAACTGACGAATCCAAAAAGCACAGCGAACTATAGAATCGATTTTATGGATTAACAAGTCAAAAACCGGGAATGGATTTGAGTGGTAACTCGAACGCAATTTCCCAATTGAAACAAAACGTAACGGCGACATCGGCCGGCATGATTGGCACTAGAATCCAACAGCGCTTGTGCGACACCTTCCAATTACGCAAGTATTTCATTCCAAAATGAAAGGCCGTTCATTGATCGTGATTTTTCTCGGCGCCTTGTTGCTGGGAATCGGCGCGTGCAGCACGTCCCCCACGCAGTCTGCGGCGCGCGCCGCGGTCGACAGCGCGCGTGCGGCCTATGGTGCGGGCGACTACGGCCGCACGATCGCGATCCTGAACCGGGCGAAGGAGATCGACGGCGCCGACACCGACACGCAGGTCGCCGCGCACAAGCTGCTCGCGTTCAGCTATTGCGTGACGAACCGCATCGCGCAGTGCCGCGCCGAGTTCTCGAAGAGTCTCGACCTCAACCCGCGCTTCGACTTGTCCCCCGCCGAGAAGGGGCATCCGATCTGGGGGCCCGCGTTCGAATCGGCGCGCCGCAGACATGCGTCGTCGTCCTGACCGAACCGGTTTCCCCGCGAGCGCTTCACCACCGAGCGACGTATGACATGCAACTGATCGTGATCGAACATGCCGGCGAGCCGGTCGAAAGCGACTCCTACGACGCTGTCGTGTTCCACCCGCCCGGCGGCACCATTGGCCGGGCCACCGACAATCATCTCGTGCTGCGCGACGACAGCCGGCAGATTTCCCGGCTGCAGGCCCTGCTGCAGGTGGGTGACGACGCGTGCCTGCTGAAGAACCTGAGCAGTGTGTCGACCATCGAGGTGAATCGCGAGCCGGTCGGCTATGCACAGGAGCGGCCGCTCAATAGCGGCGACATCATCCGCATCGGGCCGTACGTGCTGCGCGCCGAACGTGACGACGGACATGAGGCGCCGGTCGTCGACATGCCCTCCGCTGCCAACGCGAGTGCCGACCCGCGACGTGCGCCGGAGCCTGCTGCTCGTGCAACCGGCGAGACGAAAGGCGCCGGCAACCGCTTATGGAGCCTGCTGCAGGATCGCCTCGCCCCGCGCGGCAAGGCGGCGGACGCCGGCAACCGGCCCGGCACGGCGCGCAGGGACGCTGCGCAGCCGGCAAGCCGCACCGCGCCGGCCGCGCCATCGGTGCCGTCGCAGCGCGACCTGAATCAGCTGTCGATCGATCCGCTCGACCTGTTCGCGCAGTCGTCGCCCGATATCGGTCGGCCGGGTTCGGCATCACCGGCCGAACCCGGCCATGCGGATCGCGGCGCGTCGTTCGAGACGCAGGCCGACCACGCGCCCGAGTGGACGCAGCACGTGCGCGTGCAACCGGCGGCAACGCACACCGAGCCGCGGCCGGCGGACGAGCCTGCGCCGCGGCCGAACCACGTGCCGACGCCCGATGAATTGCTGAACGCGTTCTTCGAGGGCGCAGGACTCGATACGGCCGCCGAATCGCATCAGTGGTCGGCCGAACAGCTTTACATCGCGGGACAGTTGCTGGCGTTGTTCGCGCACGGCACGGTCGAGCTGCTGTCGTCGCGCAGCATCCTGAAGCGGGAGGTGAAGGCGCACATGACGATGCTGCTCGATCGCGAGAACAATCCGCTGAAGCTGCTGCCGGACGGCGGCGCCGTGCTGCGCCAGATGTTCGGGCTGCCGCTGCCGGGCTTCATGTCGCCGCAGAGCGCGGTCAGCGACGCGTTCCAGGATCTGCATGCGCACCAGATCGGCATGGTCGCCGGCATGCGTGCCGCGCTGATGGACCTGTTGACGCGCTTTTCGCCGCAACGGCTGCGCGAACGCGACGATGCGATGCGCTGGTACGAGAAGCGCGTGCCGGCGCTGTACAAGGCGAGGATGTGGGATCGCTACGCGGCGACCCATCGCGACACGGTGTTCGCGATCGAAGACGATTTCTCGTCGGTGTTCGGCAAGGCGTTTCTGGCGGCGTACGACGCGGAAGTGGAAAGCTATCGCGGCAGCAGCCGGCATTGAGCGGCGGGCGCCGTATGTCCCGTGCTCGACGGGACCGACCGCCATTGCCGGGCAAAACCGACAGCGCACGAAGCAGAAAGGACCGGAAACAACAAGGCCGGGCAAAACGCCCGGCCTTCGCCAACACAGCATGCGCGCCGCACAACCAGCGGCACGCACGCGCTCGAACGATCGTCAGACCGCCATCACCGTCACCGACTTCGTGACGAGATACGGCTCCAGCGCTTCCGGTCCGCCTTCCGACCCGTAGCCCGAATCCTTCACGCCGCCGAACGGCATTTCCGGCCACGGCGTCGCGGGCTGGTTGATCCACAGCATCCCGACTTCGAGGCGCTGCGTCAGCAGGTGCACGTTCGCGAACGAGCGCGTGAACGCATAGCCGGCCAGCCCGAACGGCAGACGGTTCGCTTCGGCGATCGCGTCCTCGAGCTTGTCGAAGCCGCGGATCGCCGCGACCGGACCGAACGGCTCGTTGTTGAACACGTCCGCTTCGAGCGGCACGTTCGCGATCACGGTCGGCGCGAAGAAGTTGCCTTCCGAGCCGATCCGTTCGCCGCCGGTCTCGATGCTCGCGCCGACCTTGCGCGCGTTCTCGACGACCGACGCCATCGCGGTCAGCCGGCGCGGGTTCGCCAGCGCGCCGAGCGTCGTGCCCTCCTCGAGGCCGTTGCCGATTTTCAGCCCCTCGGCGTGCTGCACCAGCGCGCGCGTGAATTCGTCGCGGATGCTGTTGTGCACGAGAAAACGCGTCGGCGAAATGCACACCTGGCCCGCGTTGCGGAACTTCGCGCCACCGGCGGCCTTCACCGCCAGCGCGACGTCCGCATCCTCGGCGACGATCACCGGCGCGTGGCCGCCCAATTCCATCGTCGCGCGCTTCATGTGCTGGCCGGCGAGCGCGGCGAGCTGCTTGCCGACGGGCGTCGAACCCGTGAACGTCACCTTGCGGATCACCGGGTGCGCGATCAGATACGACGAGATTTCCGCCGGATCGCCGTACACGAGGCCGATCACGCCGGCCGGTACGCCCGCGTCGGCGAACGCGCGCAGCAGCGCGGCCGGCGACGCCGGGGTTTCTTCCGGCGCCTTCACGAGGAACGAGCAGCCGGTCGCGAGCGCAGCGCTCAGCTTGCGCACGACCTGGTTGACCGGGAAATTCCACGGCGTAAATGCCGCGACGGGGCCGACGGGCTCCTTCACGACCATTTGCTGCGCGCCGAGATTGCGCGGCGGCACGATCCGGCCGTACACGCGGCGGCCTTCGTCCGCGAACCATTCGATGATGTCGGCTGCCGACAGCACTTCGACACGCGCTTCCGTCAGCGGCTTGCCCTGCTCCTGCGTCATCAGCTGAGCGATCGTGTCGGCGCGCTCGCGCACCAGCGCCGCGGCCTTGCGCATCGTCGCCGCGCGCTCGTTCGCGGGCACCTTGCGCCATGCCTCGAAACCGCGCTGCGCCGCAGCGAGCGCGCGATCGAGATCGGCGATGCCCGCGTGGGCCACCTTGCCGATCGCCTTGCCCGTCGCCGGGTTCACGACGTCGATCGTCTTGCCGCTCGCGGCGTCGACCCACTCGCCGTCGATCAGCAGTTGCGTATCCGTATAAGTCACGTTAGCCATCCACACACCCCTACTTTGCGTCGATAAAACGCGCGCTGCCGCGAATGGCCGCGCGCCGGTTGACAGAAAGCGCTGCGTTGCCGGGCGCGATGCACCCGGCAATGTTCGACGACGGGCAAGCGGCACGCATGCCCGTCGTCATCCGCCACGGTCGGCCGCGCTCAGCGCGTGGCCGCCGTCGCCTTGCGGAGTTTCGCGACGTCCGCCGGCTGCACGGCCGGCGCGCCGTTGTTCCAGCCGGCGCGCATGAACGTCAGCACGTCGGCGATCTGGCGGTCGTTCAACTGGTTCGAGAACGCCGGCATCGGATACGCGGACGGCACGCCGCCGATCACGAGCGACTCGCTGCCGTTCAGCGTCACGTTGATCAGCGACGATGCATCGGCCTCGAGCACGTTCGGATTGCCGGCGAGCGGCGCGAGCAGCGGCGCGTAGCCGCGGCCGTCCACGCCATGACAATGCAGGCAGTAAGCGTTATACACCTTTGCGCCCGGATCGTTCGCCGGCCGGCCAAGCGAGACCTGCGTCGCCTTCGGATCATAACGGTAAGGCGGCGCGCCCGTGCCGCCCGCCGCCGGCAGCGACTTCAGGTAACGGGACATCGCCGTCAGATCGTCGTCGGTCAGTTCCTGCGTGCTGTGGTTGATCACGCTGACCATCGAGCCGAACGCGGTCGCATGGCGGTTCGCGCCGGTCTTCAGGAACTGCGCGAGCTCCGCGTCGCTCCAGCGGCCGAGCCCCGTATTGTGCTCGCCGGTCAGGTTCGACGCGAACCAGTTGTCGATCGGCGCGCCCGACAGGAACGCCGCGCCGCCTTCGTCCAGCGCCTTCTCCTGGAAGCCGACGCCGCGCGGCGTATGGCACGACCCGCAATGCCCGAGCCCCTGCACGAGATACGCACCGCGGTTCCACGCCGCGTCCTTGGCCGGCTTGTCGGCGTACGGCTTCGTGTCGAGGAACACCGCGTTCCACAGGGCCAGCGGCCAGCGCATGCCGAGCGGCCACGGAATCTCGGACGCACGGTTCGCCTGCTTCACCGGCTCGACGCCGTGCATGAAGTACGCGTACAGCGCCTTCACGTCGTCGTCGCGCAGCTTTGCGTACGACGGATAAGGCATCGCCGGATACAGGTGATGGCCGTCCTTCGCAACACCCGCGCGCAACGCGCCCGCGAACTCGGCTTCCGTATAGCCGCCGATGCCGGTTTCGGGGTCGGGCGTGATGTTGGTCGTATAGATCGCGCCCATCGGCGTGACCATCTTCAGGCCGCCGGCGAACGGCGCGCCGCGCGGCGCGGTGTGGCACGCCACGCAGTCGCCCGCCTTCGCGAGATACGCTCCGCGTGCGACCAGCGCGCTATCGGCCGGCGCCGTTTGCGCGGCATGCGCCGCGGTGCCGGCCGTCAGCGCGGACAGCGCGATCAACGATGCGCCGAACGTACGCGCGACGCGATTCGAGTGGTTCCGGTTCAGGTTCAGGTTCAGGTTCAGGTTTCGCATGGTTCGTCCCTCCCCTCAGGCCGTCTTCAGTTGGCTGCCGACCGGCAGCTTGCGCAGCCGCTTGCCGGTCGCCGCGAAGATCGCATTCGACAAGGCCGCCGCAGTCGCAGCGGTGCCCGGTTCGCCGATGCCGCCCGGCGCCTCGGCGCTCTTCACGAGATGAACCTCGATCGGTGGCGTCTCGTTGATGCGCATCATCCGGTAGTCGGTGAAGTTGCTCTGCACGACGCGGCCGTCCTCGATCGTGATTTCGCCATACAGCGCGCCCGTGATCCCGAAGATGATGCCGCCCTGCACCTGCGCCTCGATCGTGCTCGGATTCACAGCCATCCCGCAGTCGACCGCGCACACGACGCGCTTGACCTGCACTTCGCCCTCCTCCACCGCGACGTCGATGACGATCGAGAAGAAGCTGCCGAACGCGTGCATCACCGATACGCCGCGCCCTTGCCCCTTCGGCAGCGACGTGCCCCATCCGGCCGCCTTCGTCGCGACGTCGAGCACGTTGCGCGCACGCGGCGTCTTGTCGAGCAGCGCGCGGCGATACTGGACGGGATCGGTCTTGGTTTGCGCCGCCAGCTCGTCGATGAAGCTCTCGACGACGAACGTGCTGCGCGTCGGGCCGACGCCGCGCCAGAACGCGGTCGGGATGTGGCGCGGCTCCTGCCGCACATAGTCGACGAGCTGGTTCGGCAGGTCGTACGGCAATTCGGCGGCAACCTCGACCGCGTCGGGATCGACGCCGTTCTTGAACGCAGGCGGCGCGAAACGCGCGATGATCGACGAGCCGACGATCCGGTGCTGCCACGCGACCGGCTTGCCGTTCGCGTCGAGGCCGGCCGAGATCCGGTCGTAGTAGTACGGCCGGTACATGTCGTGCTGGATGTCTTCCTCGCGCGTCCACACGACCTTCACGGGCGCGTTGACCTGCTTGGCAACCTTCACGGCCTGTCCGATCATGTCCGTCTCGAGCCGCCGGCCGAAGCCGCCGCCGAGCAAATGGTTGTGCACGACGATCTTCTCGGGTGCGAGCCCCGTGAGTTGCTGCACCGTATCGCGCGCCCGCGTCGGCACCTGCGTGCCGACCCAGATCTCGCAGCCGTCGGCGCGCACCTGCACCGTGCAGTTCACCGGTTCCATCGTGGCGTGCGCGAGGAACGGCTGCTCATAGACGGCATCGACGCGCGTCTTCGCGTTCGCGAACGCGCGGCCGACGTCGCCTTCCTTGCGCGCGACGGCACCCTTGCCGTTCGCGGCGGCCTGCGCGAGATCGGCGACGATGTCCTTCGTCGACACCTTCGCGTCCGCGCCTTCGTTCCATTTGACGACGAGCGCCGACGCGCCGCGCTTCGCGGCCCACGTGTGATCGCCGACCACCGCGACCGCGTTGTCGACGCGCACCACCTGACGCACGCCGGGAATCTTCCTCGCGGCCGTATCGTCGACGCTCGCAACCGTGCCGCCGAACACCGGGCTGTTCACGATCACCGCGTACAGCATGCCGGGCAGGCGCACGTCGAGCCCGAACTGCGCGGTGCCGTCGACCTTCTCCGGCGAATCGAGCCGCTTCACCGGCTTGCCGATCAGCTTGAAATCGGCCGGCTGCTTCAACGCGACGTCCTTCGGCACCGGCAGCTTCGACGCGGCATCGGCGAGCTGGCCGTACGATGCGCGCCGGCCGCTCGGCGCGTGCTGCACTTCGCCGTTTTCCGCGCGGCAGGTGGCCGGATCGACGTTCCATTGCTTGGCCGCCGCGGCAACCAGCAGCGTGCGCGCGGTCGCGCCCGCGCGGCGCAGCGGTTCCCACGCGTAGCGCACCGACGTCGAGCCGCCCGTCAGCTGGCCGCCGAGCAGCGGATCGAGGAACAGCTTCTCGTTCGGCGGCGCATGATCGAGCGTGACGTTCGACAGCGGCACCTCGAGTTCCTCGGCGATCAGCATCGGCAGCGCCGTGTAGACGCCCTGGCCCATTTCCACTTTCGGCATCACCAGCGTGACCTTGCCGCTGCGGTCGATCTGCACGAACGCGTTCGGCGCGAATACGCCGGCACGCGCGTTTTCGTCCGCATCGCCGCCGATCACCGAACGCCGCCGCGCGTCATCGCCGGCCGCCGGCATGCTGAAGCCGAGCAGCAGGCCGCCGCCCGCCGCCGCGCCGAGCGACATGCCCACCTTGAGAAACGAACGGCGCGACACGCCCGCGCCGGCCCGACCTGCTTCGATCAGTCCTCGCGACATGTCAGCTCCCCTTCGCGGCGTGCTTCACGGCCGCGCGAATCCGGTTGTAGGTGCCGCAGCGGCAGATGTTGCCGGCCATCGCCGCGTCGATGTCGGCATCGCTCGGGCTCGGGTTCGACGCGATCAGCGCCGTGGCCGCCATCACCTGTCCGGACTGGCAGTAGCCGCACTGGACGACGTCGAGCTCGCGCCACGCGTCCTGAACCTTCTGGCCGGCCGGCGTCGCGCCGACGGCTTCGATCGTCGTGATCTTGCGGCCCGCGACGGCCGCGACCGGCAGCACGCACGAGCGCGCGGCGACGCCGTCGAGATGCACGGTGCACGCACCGCATTGCGCGATCCCGCAGCCGAATTTCGTGCCGGTCAGGCCGACGACGTCGCGCAGCACCCATAGCAGGGGCATGTCGTCGGGGGCGTCGACCGTGCGGCTCTCGCCGTTGATATTGAGGGTGACCATTCAGCCTCCGGGGCCGGTGTATTGGGGAAGCGGCGCGACCGGCGCGCCGGATTGTTCATCGCCGCCGCGCAGCGCACGGCGGCTGCCGCGCGGCCCGGGTGGGACGAGCCGCGGCGGGGGTTCCGCGCGGGTTATTCGGCCGCGTCGATGCCCGACAGCACCTTGATCACGGGCGGCGCCGAGAACCATTCGGTCGACTTGGTACGAAACGCGGTGAAGTGCGGGCTCGCGAGGTGCGCGTCGAACGCGGCCTGGTCGTCGTAGATCTCGAACAGGTGCAGCGCCGGCGAGCCGTCCTGTTCGCGGAACAGGTCGTAGCGGAGATTGCCGGGTTCGGCACGGGTCGCCGTGACCATGCTGCGCAGTTCGGCTTCGACGGCCTGCGCGTGTTCGGGTTTCGGAAATATCGATGCCATCACATACAGCGCCATGTTTTTCACTCCTTGGGAAACGGAATCGAGCATGCCATAAGCCGGCATCCGGTGACGCCAGCGTGCAGACGGACGCGTCGCCTCAGGCCAGTTCGTCCGGGCCGACGCGCACGACGACCTTGCCGAAGTTCTTGCCGGCGAGCAAGCCGATCAGCGCATTCGGCGCATCGGCGAGATCGGGGATCACGTCTTCCAGCGTCTTCACCTTGCCCTGCGCGACCCACTCGCTCATCTCCTTCAGGAACGGCGCATAGCCCGTCGCATAATGATCGAGAATGATGAAACCCTGCATCCGGATGCGCTTGCGCAGGATGGTGCCCATCAGCGCCGGCACGCGGTCACGGCCGCTCGACACCGCGGTGTCGTCGTACGCCGCGTCGTTGTAATGCGCGATGATGCCGCACACCGGCACGCGCGCGTGATCGTTGAGCAGCGGCCACACCGCGTCGAACACGGCGCCGCCGACGTTCTCGAAATAGACGTCGATGCCGTTCGGACACGCTTCCTTCAGTTGGGCCGCAAACTGCGGATCGCGATGATCGATGCACGCGTCGAAGCCGAGCGTGTCCTTCACGTACGCGACCTTGTCGGCGCCGCCCGCGATGCCGACCACGCGGCAGCCCTTCAGCTTCGCGATCTGGCCGACCACCGATCCGACCGCCCCGCTCGCGGCGGCGACGACCACGGTTTCGCCGGCCTTCGGCTCGCCGATCTTCAGCAATCCGGTGTACGCGGTGAACCCCGGCATGCCGAGCACGCCGAGTGCATACGACGGATGCGCGAAGTCGCGGCCGAGCGCAATGAGATCGCTGCCGTCGGACAACGCGTAGTCCTGCCAGCCACCGCCGGCGACGACCAGGTCGCCTTCGCGATACGCGGGCAGGTTCGATGCGACGACGCGGCTGACCGTGCCGCCGGCCATCACGTCGCCGAGTTCGACCGGCGGCGCATACGACGGCGCGTCGCTCATCCGGCCGCGCATGTACGGATCGAGCGACAGCCAGACCGTGCGCAACAGCACCTGTCCGGCGCCGGGCACCGGCACGTCGGCGGTCTCGGTGCGGAAGTCGTTCGGGGTGGGTGCGCCGACCGGGCGCGCGTTCAGGACGATTCTGCGGTTTGCTGTCTTGGTTTGCGGCATGGGAACCTCCGTCAACAGGAATGGATGTGCCAGGGGCACGATCGGATCAACGTTCGACAACCGTGATGCGCGAGGCGGCGGGCGTGCCGGCGAATCGGCCGGGCAGCCGCGGTCTGGCGGATCAAGCCATCGGACTCCGGCGTGAGTAGACCGGTCGTCTAGTGCGCACGGAAAAACAAGGCGCGCCTGTGCGCGCCCGGGTTATGACTGCGCTCCGTCTGGCTCGACGGGCGGCAGGTTCAGCATCCGCCGGGTTTCGAGCATCGCGCGCTCGAGCGGCTGGCGGTTGCGGTGAATCTTCTCCAGCAGCGTTGCGCCCAGCCACAGCTCGTACAGGATCGCGGCCGTATGTGCGGGATCGTCGACGCCGCTCAGCGAACCGTCGGCCAGCCCGGCCTCGATGCCGCCCGCGAGCCGCTCGATGATCTGGCTGGTGCCGCGCCGCAGCACCGCGCGCATCGGCTCCGACAAGTCGGACACTTCCGCGCCGAGCTTCACCGCGAGGCACTTGCCTTCCGGATCGTCCGCGCACTGCATCTGCAGCCAGTTGTTCCAGTACGTCATCAGGCGCTGCGCGCCCGTGCCGGCCTGATGCTTGAACAGGTTGTCGAGATACGCGAGATAGCCTTCGAAATACGACTCGAGCAGCGCCTCGCCGAATGCTTCCTTCGAGCCGAAGTAATGGTAGAACGAGCCCTTCGGGATGCCCGCCGCGGCGAGAATCTCGTTCAGACCGACCGCCGAGAACCCCTTCTGGAGCATGATCGGCTTCGCGGTATTCAGGATGTGATGGCGGACTTCCGCGCCTGAAGATGCATTCATGATGGCGTATCTTAGCAACGATTAGACCGGTCGTCTAGTGACGTCGAGCCGGCAAGTTCAGCGGCACTTTACCCGAATCGCACGGCGGCGCGGGTGCGTTGTCGCCGCACCGGGGCGCCCTTTTCAACTCGGGCTTCGGAATGGGCTTCCGGGCGGTCGGCTCCGCCGCGCGCAGACTTCCGCCGGCGGGGCGCCCGGCGCACGGAGCATCGGGGGCGCGATCAGGATTTGTCCGTTGATACAGATCAACCGTGCAGAATCGCAGCACGCGATCATGACGCCATGTCCTGCGCAAGCAGCGGCACCTTCGCTTGCGGCAAGCCGTGTCACCGGCGGCCGCCTTCCCGGGAGAACATCATGATCCGACCGCAATACCGAAGCGCGCTTGCGACGGCCTGCGTGTTCATCGCACTCGCGTCGCTGCTGGGTGTCGTCCACGCGATGCTGGTCGACGAGCGGATCGTCCCGTACGCGATCGTCACGCTGGTTTCAGGCATCGTCGCGTTCGTCGCGCAGCTGAATCCGGCGTCGAGGGCGCGATAGCGACGTACTCGTGTCAAGCGGCGATGCCAGCCGCGCTT
Source organism: Burkholderia sp. SIMBA_051 (assembly GCF_046534915.1). Classification (NCBI taxonomy): domain Bacteria; kingdom Pseudomonadati; phylum Pseudomonadota; class Betaproteobacteria; order Burkholderiales; family Burkholderiaceae; genus Burkholderia; species Burkholderia sp. SIMBA_051. The sequence continues at coordinate 406,810 of NZ_JAWRXS010000005.1, forward strand.
GGCGCGAAAGCGCCCGCCCGCCCGGTGCCTGTCACGCCCCGCCCGCCAATCAGCTCACTTCGATGATCACCTTCAACGCGTTGGTTTGCGCGGCGCGCTGGAACGTGTCGTACGCCCGCTCGACGTCGTCGAGCGAGAACCGGTGCGTGATCAGGCGCTTTGGATCCAGCCGCCCGGCGCGCACCGTCTTCAGCAGCATCGGCGTGCTGACCGTATCGACGAGCCGCGTCGTGATCGAGATGTTCCGATCCCACAGCTGCTCGAGGTGCAGGTCCGCCTTGACGCCATGCACGCCGACGTTCGCGACCACGCCGCCCGGCGCCACGAGCGACGTGCACATCTCGAACGTCGCCGGAATGCCGACCGCTTCGATCGCGCAATCCACGCCGACGCCATCGGTCAGCTTCATCACGTCCGCCACCGGGTCGCCGCCGCGGCCATCGAAGCAGTCGGTCGCGCCGAACTGCCGTGCGATCTCGAGGCGGTTGCTGTCCGGGTCGATCATGATGATCCGCGCGGGCGAGTAGAACTGCGCGGTCAGCAATGCCGCCAGCCCGATCGGCCCCGCGCCGACGATCGCGACCGAGCAACCCGGCTGCACCTTGCCGTTCAGCACGCCGCATTCGAATCCGGTCGGCAGGATGTCGGACAGCATCACGAGTGCGTCCTCGTCCACACCTGGCGGAATCCGGTACAGGCTGGTCGATGCATGCGGGATGCGCACGTACTCGGCCTGCGTGCCGTCGATCCGATGGCCGAGAATCCAGCCGCCGGTCGTGCAATGCGAATACAGCCCGCGGCGGCAATACTCGCACCGGCCGCACGACGAGATGCATGAAATCAGCACGTGATCGCCCGGCTTCAGCGAGTCGACCGCGACGCCGACCTGCTCGACGATGCCGACGCCTTCATGGCCGAGAATGCGGCCCGGTTCGCACGTCGGCACGTCGCCCTTCAGGATGTGCAGGTCGGTGCCGCAGATCGTCGTGCGCGTCACGCGCACGATTGCGTCGGTCGGCGACTGCAATTCAGGCTTGGGCCGTTGTTCGAGCGCCTTGCGCCCCGGGCCGTGATAAACGAGTGCTTTCATCGCTGTTACTCCATTGAAAAGGCGGCCTGTTCGGTCATAGGCACCGGCGCATGCCGATCCTGCGCCAGCAGCGCCGCCAACGCGCACGACGCGACCCGGACGGCCACGCTGTCGGCGCGGCTCGTCAGCACGATCGGGACGCGCGCGCCCACGACGATCCCCGCGTTCGCGGCGCCGCCCAGGTATTCGAGCTGTTTCGCGAGCATGTTGCCCGCTTCGATATCGGGCACGATCAGGATGTCGGCGCGGCCGGCAACCGGCGAATCGATCCCCTTGTCGCGCGCGGCGCGCAGCGATATCGCGTTGTCGAACGCGAGCGGGCCGTCGACGATCGCGCCCGCGATCTGCCCGCGCTCGGCCATCTTCGCCAGCGCCGCCGCATCGAGCGTCGAACGCATCGCCGGATTGACGGTCTCGACCGCGCACAGCACGGCCACGCGCGGGCACGCAACGCCCAGCGCATGCGCGACGTCGACGGCGTTCTGCGTGATGGCCGCCTTCTGCGCGAGATCGGGTGCGATGTTCACGGCCGCGTCGGTCAGGATGAACGGTCTCGGATACGCCGGCGTTTCGATCAGGAAGCAGTGCGACATGCGCTTGTCGGTGCGCAGCCCCGAACCGGCGGCGACAACCGCGCCCATCAGCTCGTCCGTATGCAGGCTGCCTTTCATCAGCGCGCCGGCGCGGCCGGCCGCAGCGAGCTCCACCGCGCGGGCCGCTGCCGCATGACTGTGCGGCACGTCTTCGATCGTCCATTTCGAAAGATCGACACCTGCGTCGTCCGCGACGCGCAGCACCTTTGCGCGCGGCGCGACGATCAGCGGCTCGATCGATGCCCCCAACGGCGAAGCGGCGAGCGCGGCAAGCGCCGCGAGACTGGTCGCGTCGCACGGATGCACGACGGCAACAACGAGCGCCGGCGCGTTGCATGCACGCGCGATCAACGACGGCAGTGCGCCGTCCGCACGCGGCAACAGGCCCGGCAGGCGCGCGCCATCGGGCGCATCGACATACGGATTGCCGTTCATGTTTCGAGCACGTAGGTGCCGGGCGCCGCGCCGAGCCCGGCGGTCGGCGTGCGGGCCGGCACGTCGTCCGACGAACGCTCGTGCAGCCAGTCGCGCCAGCATGTCCACCACGATCCGTCGACTGCCGCCGTTTCCCGCACGAAGTCGTGCCGGCTGCGGTACGGCGCGCCGGGCTTGCGCGTCGCGCGGCGGTAGTGGCGTCCCGGATGACCGGGTTCCGACACGATGCCCGCGTTATGGCCGCCCGACGTCAGCACGAAGGTCAGCGCGTGGTGCGTGAGCAGATGCAGCTTGTACACCGAACCCCACGGCGACACGTGATCGCGCTCGGTGCCGACCACGAACGTCGGCACGTCGATATCCGACAACGCGACCGGCCGCCCGTCGACGCAGTAGCGGCCGACCGCGAGATCGTTGTCGAGAAAGAGCCGCGTCAGGTATTCCGAATGCATGCGATACGGCATGCGCGTGGTGTCCGCATTCCACGACATCAGGTCGTTCGGCTTCGTGCGCGTGCCGAGCAGGTATTCGCTCATCATCCGCGACCAGATCAGGTCGCGCGCATTCAGCAGCTGGAACGCGGCGGACATCTGCGCGCCGTCCAGATAGCCCTGCCGCCACATCAGCGCATCGAGCGCGGACAATTCGCTCGCGTCGATGAACAGGCCGAGTTCGCCGGGTTCGCTGAAATCGGTCTGCGCCGCCAGCAACGTGATGGATCGCAGTGCTTCGTGTTGCCGGCCGTCGCGCGCAAGCGCCGCCGCAACGATCGCCAGCAGCGTGCCGCCGAGACAATAGCCGACCGCGTGAACGGCTCCGCCGCAGACCGACCGGGCCGCATCGAGCGCCGCCATGCATCCGTCGCGCAGATAGTCGTCGAGCCCGAAGTCGCGCGCCTCCGCGCCGGGGTTGCGCCACGACACGGCAAACACGGTGTAGCCCGCATCGACCAGGAAACGGATCAGCGAATTGTGCGGCTGCAGATCGAGGATGTAGTACTTCATGATCCACGACGGCACGATCAGGATCGGCTCGCGCGCGACACGCGCCGTGGTCGGCTCGTACTGCAACAGTTCGCACAACGCATTGCGCCAGACGACGCGCCCCGGTGTGATGGCCACGTCGCGCCCCGGCAGATACGTCCGAGCGTCATGCGCATGCGTGCCGCCGGCACGCTCGAGGAGCTCCTTCGCATCCTCCAGCCAGTTCAACGCGCCTGCCGCGAGATTCGCCCCGCCGCTGGACATCGTCGCGTCGAGCACGACCGGATTGGTCGCCAGGAAATTGCCCGGCGAGCACGCGTCGAGCCACTGTCGCGCAGCGAATCCGACCAGTTCCTCATGGTGCCGCTCGACGCCCGGCACGCCGTGCGTCGCGTCGCGCCACCAGCGCTGGATCGCCAGGAAGCTGTCACGGTATACGTGAAACGGCCAGCCGGCCCACGCGGGCGCCGCGAAGCGCGGATCGGCCTGCCCCGCGTGCACGGCCAGACCGGTCGGGTCCGCCTCGCCGGCCTCGGCCTCGCACTGGTCTGCTGCCGGTGCAACGGCGGCCACGCACGCCTGCATCGCGAGATCGAAGCATTTGCCCGGCGACACCGCGAGATGCGCGGCCCAGTCGAGCGTGGCGAGCGCCAGCGACACGGGCGACAGCCCGAACGTCATCGCCGCCACGTTCGCATGCGCCGCGCGGTTCCATTGTTCCGCCGGCGTCGTACCGGCTTGCGGGCATTGTGTCGCGCTCGACTCGGGTTCGACCGCGCCCGATGGCCGTATCGATTCGTTCCCGCGCGGGGCGCGCGTGACGGACGCTTTCATCAGAATCTGCTCCGGAAAACCCTGCCTTTTCCCGAGGGACTTCCTTCGGGTCGTACGGCGGGAAGTGGCGTGGGACGACGTCAACGCATGTGCATCCCGCCATTGACGTCGAATTCCGCGCCGGTCGCGAACGCCCCTGCGTCGGAACACAGGAAGGCGACGAGCGCCGCGATTTCGTCGGGATCGCCCAGGCGGCCGACCGGAATCTGCGGCAGGATCTTCGTGTCGAGCACGTCTTTCGGCACCGACTCGAGCATCGCGGTCGCCAGATAACCGGGCGCGACCGTGTTGACCGTCACGCCGTGGCGCGCGAGTTCGAGCGCCAGCGCCTTCGTGAAGCCATGGATGCCGGCCTTCGCGGCCGCGTAGTTCGCCTGCCCGTATGCGCCACGCGAACCGTTCACCGAGCCGATGTTCACGATGCGCCCGAAACCGGCTTCGATCATGCCCGGCACGAACGGCTTCGTCATGTTGAAGATGCCGTCGAGATTGGTACGCAGCACCGCATCCCACATGCTCTTGGTCATCTTCACGAAGGTGGCGTCGTGCGTGACGCCGGCGTTGTTGACGAGCACGTCGACGTGCCCGAATTCGGCCAGCACGCGTGCCGCGCACTGCTGGCACGAATCGTAGTCGGCGATGTCGACCTCGAACGCATGGAACGTGCGGCCCGCTTCGCGTTCGTGCGTGAGCCACGTCGCGACGTGGTCGTTGCCTTCCGTGTGCGACACCGCCACCGTCATCCCGGCCTCGTGCAGGCGACGGCTGATCGCGGCGCCGAGGCCGCCCATGCCGCCGGTGACGAACGCGACACGATCAGCGCACATGGCCGTTCTCCGGTGCGCCAGCCATGCCGTTCAGGCGCCGGGCGCCATCCGGCGCACCGTTACTCGCGCCAGCCGCGTCCTCGATCCCGTGCTCCAATGACGTCATCCAGTCCGCCCACGGCATGCTGGCCTCGTTCACCACCGCCAGTCGTCCCAGATCGGGCAGCCAGTCGGTCTGAAAACGCGACAGCGCACCCGCACCGTATTCGCGCAACCAGGTACGCCATACGCCCGCGCTCTCGTACTGCGCACGCATGCACAGCTCGGCGGCATCCTGCCAGATCGCGATGCTCGCGATCGCATAGTCGCGCATCACCTGCCGGGTTGCCTCGCCGAAGGCCGTCCACTCGTTCGTGTCCGCCAGCGTCTGCTGCAGCTGGTGCACCGCCGAGCGGTCACGCTCGATGCCCCGCCCTGCCAGCGCATGCCATTCGTGCTGCCAGTCGCTGTTCAGCTCGACCATTCGCAGCGCGAGATCGCAGCCCGCGCGGCAAACGTCGTTCGGTGTCGTCAAAGCGTACGTGCTCATCGGCTCCCCTCTTTCGATCCGGTCAATGGGTCGGCATCACGCCGCATGCCGCGTGCCCGGGATCGGCATTGCGACCGTTTCACTGTGCGGCCATGGCGCACGAGTGCCGTTGATCTGAGTCAAGCCCGCGAAAACCCTGCTTCGTAGACTGGTTTGCACTGGCGGATCACCCGTCGATGGAGCGATTCCGATGAGCTACAAGAGCATGGTCGTGCACCTCGATACGAGCACCCGCGCGCATTCGCGCCTCGAGTTCGCATTGCGCGTCGCCCGGCGCTTCGGTGCGCATCTGACCGGCGTGTTCGCGGTCTACACGCCGGAACCGCATTCGTTCTACGTGATGGCCGGGTCCGCCGACTACTTCCGCGAGCATCGCGAACAGCGCGACGAACGGCGCGCCGCTCTGGAGCGGCTGTTCCATGCGGAAACGGCGCGCGCGAAAGTGCCGGCAGCCTGGGTACGTGCCGACGACGAACGCGCGAACCTGGCCGTGCCGCGGGCCGCACGCCTTGCCGATCTCGTGATTGCCGGCCAGAGCGACCCCAACGACCCCGAGACCTATATCGACGACCAGTTTGCGGAAAATCTCGTGTTGTCGGCGGGCCGTCCGGTGCTGTTCTGGCCGTACACCGGCGAATTCCCGTCGGTTGGCGAACGGGTGTTCGTCGCGTGGGACGGTGGCCGGGAAGCGACCCGCGCCGCGCACGACGCGACGCCCTTTCTCGAACATGCGAAGCGCACGACTGTCGCCGCCGTGGTCGACGGCGCTTCCGAAGCCGCGGCCACGCGCATTCCGGCCGCCGATGCCGCGCTGATGCTCGCGCGCCATGCACGCGACGTGAACGTGCTCGATATCGATACCGGTGACGGTTCGCCTGTCGGCGACACGTTGCTGTCGCGCGCTTATGAAACGGGTTCCGACCTGCTCGTGATGGGCGCCTACGGCCACGCGCGCTGGCGCGAGCTGGTGATGGGCGGTGCCACGCGCACGGTGCTGGCGTCGATGACGCTGCCGGTGCTGATGTCGCACTGAGCCGTCCGATGCGTACACTCGCGCTGCTCGTCGTCAATGCCGGATCGTCGAGCGTGAAGTTCGCGGTCTTTGCGTATCCGCCGCACGGCGATCCCGCCCGGCGGCCGCTGCACGAGGGTGAAGCGGTCACAACCGGCAACGGCGCGTCGATCCGCTTCGATGCGCAGCCGCACGATTCGCTGCCGCTTGTCGCGGGCGATCCGTACCGCGCCGTCCTCGCGCGGATCGCGACGTGGATCCGCGTGCAGTTGCCGCACGTCACGCTCGGCGCGATCGCGCATCGCGTCGTGCACGGCGGCGCGCGGTACGTGGATCCGGTGGTCGTCGACGACGAAGTACTGGACGCGCTGCGCACGCTGACGCCGCTCGCGCCCCTGCATCAGCCGCACAGCCTCGACGCGATCGACGCGCTGCGCGACGCGTTTCCGGACGTCGCGCAAATCGCGGTGTTCGACACGGCGTTTCATTGCACGCTGCCCCGTGTCGAGCAACTGCTGCCGTTGCCGCATGCGTGGTTCGACCAGGGCGTGCGTCGCTACGGCTTCCATGGACTGTCGTACGAATACCTGGCCGTCGCGCTCGACGAGTCGTTCGGCTCGCGCGCGCACGGTCGGGTGATCGCCGCCCATCTCGGCAGCGGCGCGAGCCTGTGCGCGCTGCGCGACTGCCGCAGCGTCGCGACGACGATGGGTTTCTCCGCGCTCGACGGCTTGATGATGAGCACCCGCTGCGGGACGCTCGATCCGGGTGTCGTCCTCCACCTGCTCGAGGCCGGGAAGCTGTCGGGCGACGACCTGGGGCACCTGCTGTATCACGAATCGGGGCTCAAAGGCGTGTCGGGCGCGTCGGGCGATCCGCGTGTGCTGCTGGCGTGCGAAGCGGCCGGCGACACGCTGGCCCGCGATGCGCTGGCGCTCTACGTCCATCGCATCGTGCGTGAAGCGGGTGCGCTGACCGCCTTGCTCGGCGGTCTCGACATGCTGGTCTTCACCGCCGGCATCGGCGAACACTCGGCGGTGTTGCGCGAGCGGATCTGCACGTCGCTCGGCTGGCTCGGCATCGCGCTCGACGCGCGCGCGAATGCCGCGCATGCCCATGTGGTGTCGTCTGCGTCGAGCGCGGTCACGGTGGTTGTCGAGCCGACCAACGAAGCATGGGTCGCGGCGCGCGCCGCGGTGCGCGTGCTGCGCGGCGACCGCGACGGTTGATCCAGATCAGCGCGACCGGCACACGTGCGCCGATGATGATTCCATCGGCATCCGCTCAAGGGAAACGTCATGTACTCGAACATTCTGGTTGCGCTCGACGGCAGCGATACGTCGTCGCGCGCACTCGACGCCGCGCTGACGCTCGCGTCGCAGACGCATGCGCGGCTGACGCCCGTCTACGTCGCCGATTTCCTGGTGCCGGCGTACGACGCGGCCGGATACGATCCATCGATCCTGATCGATGCATTCCGCGAAGAAGGGCTGCGCGTCACGGCGGACGCGGCAACACGCATGAAGGCGCGCGGCGTGGCCGGCACGCCGCAGATCGCCAATGTCGCGCCGGCGGGTGAAGACGTCGCGCAACGGATCGTCGGCTTCGCCGGCGAAATCGATGCCGACCTGATCGTGCTCGGCACGCACGGCCGGCGCGGCTTTCGCCGCGTCGTGCTGGGCAGCGTGGCCGAACGCGTGCTGCGGCATGCCACGTGTCCAGTGCTGATGATTCCGGCGCGTTGCGCGGCCGGGGCATCCGCCGGGACCGCCGCCGCATCAACCGAAAAGGAGTCGTCATGAGCTACAAGACCCTGCTCGTCCATCTCGACGACAGCGACCGCTGCCACGCGCGCGTCAACCTCGCGCTCGAACTCGCGGGACGCTGGAATGCCCACCTGATCGGCCTCTACGCGGTCTGTCAGGATCTATTCGAGCCATTGCGGCGGCCGGACGAGCCGCTCAAGCTAGCCGTCTACGAACGCCTGTGCGAGCAGCGGCGCAAGGATGCGGAAGAACGATTCCTGATGGCCGCCGAGCGCGCCGGACGCAGCGTCGAATGGCAGGCGCCGGCCGGCGACGTGACCGGTACCGCGATCCTGCATGCACGCCATGCCGATCTGCTGGTGCTGGGTCAGGAAGATCCCGACGACCGCATGACTTTCGTGGCGCGCCATTTCGTCGAGGACGTCGTGATGGGCAGCGGCCGGCCGGCGATCGTCGTCCCGTACGCGGGCGACGTGCGAACGCTCGGCGAGAACGTGCTGATCGGCTGGGACGGCGGACGCGAGGCCGCCCGCGCGACGGCCGACGCGCTGCCGCTGCTCACCCGCGCGCGCTTCGTCCACGTCGAGACGGTCACCCGCGGGCATCCCGATCCGGACGAGACGCCGGCCGGCGTCGATGTCGCCGCGTATCTCGAACGGCACGGCATTCGCGCGTCGTTCTCCACCACGCCGCGCGAGCGGTCGGTGAGCGTGGGCGCGATGCTGCTGAACCGGGTGACCGACGTGCATGCGGATCTGCTGGTGATGGGCCTGTACAGCCATGCCCGCATGCACGAACGTGTGCTGGGCGGCGCGACGCGCACGATCCTCGAGACGATGACGGTGCCGGTCCTGCTGTCCCACTGAGCGAGTGACAACGGGCAGCCGCTTGCGGCCGCCCGCTTGTTGTCACGGCCGTCACGACAGGTCGGCGCCCGGGCCCGGCCCTTCCCGCACGACCAGCACCGGCCGATCCGCGATGCGCACCAGCGATTCGACGACGCTGCCGAGCAACGCCCGGCGCAGCCCGCGACGGCCATGCGTGCCCATCACGATCAGGTCCGCATCGCATTCGGCGGCGGCGCGCGCCAGCACGTCCGAAATGCCCGCTCCACACGCATCGATCGTGCGCGCGATGCCGCGTACGCCGGACCGCCGAAACGCGGCTTCCGCGTCCGAGATCGCGGTCGCGGCGTTTTTCGCGTCCAGTCCGCTCGAGTCGCGCTGATCGACATCGCCGTGGTCGACGCTGGCCGGCCGGAGCGCGTCCGATACCACGCACGTGGCGATGACCCGGCCGCCCGAATGGCGCGCGAGTGAAATCGCCTCGTCGAGCGCGAGCCGCGCGCTGTGGCTGCCGTCGAGTGCCACGAGGATCCTTTGGTACATGTTCCCTCCCTGCTGCCGTGCGGGTTCGATCGGTTCATCGAGCCAGTCTGATCCTGACCGGCACTGTTGCCTTGACACCGGTCAACGCCCGCCATACGCGTCCGGCGCATGCCAGCGCCGATCGCGACAAGTTGCCGCGCCCCTGTAGGAATCTCCCTACAAGACTTCCCTTTCACCTACCGCAACTTCAATTCCCGCTGATTTTCTTGACGGCGCGCAACATCCATACTGCATTCCGAAAAGCAAACGTGCCTCACGGAGCCAGGGCAGCAGCATCGCCGAGACCGGCGTAATCGGTCTTCCTGCGCGTCCGATGAGGCTTTCCCGAGAGGAAGGCGGCAGACACCAAGGCCGCCGGTACAACGGCCAGCGCGATTCCGCCCGAACGGCGAGCCGCCGCTGCCCCAACTGGAGCCGACCATGCAGAGCAGTGCCGAAGTCTCGACGACCATGCCGTCACGCCCGTTCATCCCGCTGCACGCGGTCCAGCCGGCCGATCAGCCCAAGCGCGCCGCAGCCCGCTGTTCGACGTGCGCATTGCGTACCGTCTGCATGCCATCCGATCTTTCGCCTGACGATTTCGCGCGCGTCGACGCGATGATCTGCACGACGCGCCACGTCAAGCGCGGCGAAACGCTGTTCCGCGCGGGCGACGCGTTCAACAGCATCTATGCGGTGCGAACCGGGTCGTTCAAGACCATCGTGATGCATCGCGACGGCAACGAACAGATCACCGGCTTCCAGCTCGTCGGCGAGTCGCTCGGGCTCGATGGCGTGCACACCGGGCACCACAACGGCGACGCGATCGCGCTCGAGGACAGCACGGTCTGCATCATTCCGTTCGGCCAGCTCGAGCAGATGTGCCGCGAAGTGCGGCCGATGCAGCATCACGTGTATCAGATGATGGGCGGCGAGATCGTGCGCGAATCGTCGCAGATGCTGCTGCTCGGCACGATGACCGCCGAACAGCGCGTGGCCGCGTTCCTGTTGAATCTGTCCGCGCGCTTCAAGGCGCGCGGCTATTCGGCCGCGGAATTCGTCCTGCGGATGACGCGTGACGAGATCGGCGAATATCTCGGGATGAAGCTCGAAACCGTCAGCCGCATGCTGTCGAAGTTCCAGCACAAGGGGCTCGTCGCGGCGCAGGGCAAGCAGATCCGGATCGTCGATCTGGAAGGCCTTCGGCAAATCTGATCGCGCCGCCTGGCTCCGTCGAGCCGATCAACCACGCATGCCCAGCACGGCGGCGCCCGACACGCGCCCGCTGCGCAAGTCGTCCAGTGCGCGGTTGGCATCGGTCAGCGCATAGCGAACGGCCTCGACCTGCAGCGGCATCGCGTCCGCGATCCGCATGAATTCGACTGCATCAGCACGCGTCAGGTTGGCCACCGACGCGATGCGGCGCTCACCCCACAGCCACGCGTACGGAAAGGCCGGGATGTCGCTCATGTGAATGCCGCCGCATACGACGATCCCGCCCTTGTCGACCGCCCGCAGTGCGGCCGGCACCAGCGCACCGACCGGCGCGAAGATCAGCGCGGCATCGAGTGGCTCGGGCGGCGCTTCGTCGCTGCCGCCGGCCCACGCGGCGCCCAGCGATAGCGCGAGCTGCTGCGCCACGGTGTCGCCGGGCTTCGTCAACGCAAACACCTTGCGTCCTTCGCGATGCGCGACCTGCGCGACGAGATGGGCCGCGGCGCCGAAGCCGTAGATTCCGACGCGGCGAGCGTCGCCCGCCATGCGCAAGGTTCGATAACCGATCAGCCCGGCGCACAGTAGCGGAGCGGCTTCGAGGTCGGAATAGCGCCGCGGCAGATGCACGCAATACCGATGGTCGGCGACGGTGCACTCGGCATAGCCGCCGTCGATCGTATAGCCGGTGAAGCCCGGGCTGTCGCACAGGTTTTCGCGGCCCGATGTGCAATACGCGCAATGCCCGCAGGTCGAGCCGAGCCACGGTACGCCCACCCGGTCGCCGACGGAGAAACCGCTCACGCCTTCGCCGAGCATGCGCACCGTTCCGACGATTTCGTGCCCGGGAATCAGCGGCAGCTTCGGATGCGCGAGTTCGCCGTCGACGACGTGCAGATCGGTTCGGCAGACGCCGCACGCATGGACGTCGATCAGGAGCTGGCCGGCAGCGGGCGACGGATCCGACATGCGCGCTTCGCGCAAATGCGGTGTCGTGCCGTCAAACATCATCGCGAGCATGCTCGCCTCCCCACCGCGCGATCGTGTTCACGCGCTTCGTGTTTCAAGGCTACTCGTCGCGCATCGTGCGTGCACGGCCCGGTGACGGGCGGTTGATGTGGGTCAACGGCCGGCGGGCGGTGCGACGCTACGGACGAAGCCGGGTGCCACGGTCGGCAACGACGGCCCGTAGCGCGCGCCGGCACGCTTCGATGCGCTTCCGAAGCGGCGCGCCGTGCAGGAACCCGTCAATGGCCCCTTGTCAGGGATTCCTGGCAGAGCTTCTGCCGCTGCTGTCACGTATCTGCCACCGTCGACCGGTAGCGTTCGAGGCTGCTCTCGCTTTCGACAGACGAATCCGCCATGCAGCGCACCTCGCGCGCCACGCCCCACGTTTATGCGGCCACCTCCCGCGCCCTCGCCGCCAGTCTCGCGATCAACCTGCTGCTGCTCGCGGCCGAAGCGGTCGCGGCGTGGTCCGCGCATTCGTCCGGGCTGCTCGCGGACGTCGCGCATGCGGCGATCGATCTTGCGGCCGACGCGCTGATCCTCGTCGCGTGCCGGCTCGACGTGCGGCTGCCGCCCGAGCGGCGCCCGACCTACGAGCCGCTCGCGCTGGCAGGACTCGGCGCGCTGCTCGTCGCCACAGGCGTGCAGATGATCTGGCACGCGGCCGACCGGTTCGATGCGCCGCCGGTCGTGCAGCCCGGCGCGCTGACGCTCGCGCTCGTCGTCGTCACGCTGATCGGCAAGGCCGCGCTGTCGCGCTGGATGCTGCGCAAGGCGCGCGAAACCGGCTCGGCGCTGCTCGAGGCGAGCGGCTGGCATGTGCGCACCGACGCGCTGTCCGCGTTGCTGGCGGCGCTGGCGATGTGCGCCGCGTGGGTCGGCCTCGGCCGTCTCGACGATCTCGCCGCGCTTGCGATCGGCGCGATCGTGATTCGGACGGGCGCCGGGTTCATCCGGCGCGGTGGCGCGCAATGGCCGGCATTGGCGGCGTGGGCGAACCGTTCGACGCGCGGGTCGTGAGAGGTTCGTCGTCTCTTCCCGCGCGATGAGCTGAAGCATTCGGAACCCGCCATCGAAGGCGTACGAAACGCGTGCGAGGCGGTGCGCTGGGCGGCCGTCAGTGCACACGATCTCGGTGCGCGCACCGGCGCGATCGCCGTGGCCGGCGACAGCGCGGGCGGCACCTGGCCGCGGTCGCCGCGCTGCAGTTGCGCGGCTCGGGCATCGCGATCGCGCACCAGCTGCTGCTGTATCCGGTCGTCCACTGCGCGAGCGAGCATCCGTCCTACGAATCGCTCGGCGTTGCATTGATCCGTGAGTTTCCGCCTGACAGGCTATCGTTTGTTTTTCTGAAATACAGTCTCGGGTTTGTATTTTGACGATACATACCATAGACTGTATTTTTCGATTACAAGCGATCGCCTGTCATTTCGCGGAGAGCCCATGGCATTCCCTGTCCAGACCTTGAGCCAGTTGCGCCCGATCCTCGTCGGCTTCCGGAAGTCGGCGGGGTTCACGCAGGCGCAGCTCGCCGCCCGCCTCGGCGTCACGCAACAGTCGTACGCGCAGCTCGAAGCCAATCCGTCCGCGGTCAGCATCGAACGTTTTTTCAAGGTGCTGAACGTGCTCGGGGTGCGCCTGACGCTGGATCCGGGCACGCCGGACGACGTGGCGACGCCGGACGTCGCCGTGCCCGCGCTAAAGCGTGCTGCGGCCGTGCGCGGTCGCAAGTCAGACTCGGCCGCCTCATCCGATACCCCAGTCCGCCCGCCGGCCGCCGCGAAGGCCCCGTCCGCCGCCGCGCGGAAACGGCCTGCCGCCGCGACATCCGGCAAGCCCCGCAACCCCAAGCGGGAGGACTGGTGACGATGGCCCGCCGCCCCCGCCACGACCGCCTCGACCTGTGGATGAACGGCATCCCGGTCGGATACTGGGAAGTCCGGCGCGGCGTCGAGCGCCTCGTCTACCTGCCGGCGTGGATCGACGATCCGCAGGGGCGGCCGCTGTCGCTGTCGCTGCCGTTCACGCCCGGCAACCAGCCGCATCAAGGCGCGATCGTTGCCGATTACTTCGACAATCTGCTGCCGGACAGCCAGCCGATCCGCCGCCGCATCGCGCAGCGCTACCGGCTCGGCTCGACGGCGCCGTTCGAACTGCTCGCGTCGATCGGGCGCGATTGCGTCGGTGCGCTGCAGCTGCTGCCGCCCGACGAGACGCCGGTCGACCTGCAGGCCATCGACGGCACCGCGCTCGACGACGCAGCCGTCGCCGACGTGCTGCGCCACGCGACCGCCGCGCCGCTGCCCGGCCACGCGGAACCGGACGGCGAATTGCGTCTGTCGATCGCCGGCGCGCAGGAAAAGACCGCGCTGCTGCGCCACGGCAACCGCTGGCTGCTGCCGGCGGGCAGCACGCCGACCACCCATATCTTCAAGCTGCCGCTGGGGCGCGTCGGGAACATGCAGGCCGACATGCGCACGTCGGTCGAGAACGAATGGCTGTGCTCGAAGATCGTCGCCGCATATGGGCTGCCGGTGGCCGCGTGCGACATCGGCCGGTTCGACGACCAGAAGGCGCTGATCGTCGAGCGCTTCGACCGCCGCCCGTCCCGCGACGGCACGTGGATCCTGCGGCTGCCGCAGGAGGACATGTGCCAGGCGACCGGCACGCCGTCGGGCGCGAAATACGAATCCGACGGCGGCCCGGGCATCGCGACGATCATGGGCATCCTCGCGAATTCCGCCGAGGCCGCGCAGGACCGGAACAACTTCTTCGTCACGCAGCTCGTGTTCTGGGTACTCGCGGCCATCGACGGCCACGCGAAGAATTTCAGCATCGCGCACCTGCCGGGCAACACGTATCGGAGCACGCCGCTGTACGACGTGCTGTCCGCGCATCCGATCATCGGCACGCGACGCAACCAGCTGTCGCCGCGACGCGCACGGCTGGCCATGGCCGTGTGCGGGAAGAATCGCCATTACGTGATCGCCGACATCCAGCCGCGCCACTGGATCGCGCAAGGCGCGCGTGTCGGTCTGACCGAAGACGAGGTCCGCGCGGCAATGGCCGACGTGGCCGCCCGCACCGAACCGGCGATCGCCGACGTCGCGTCGCGCATTCCCGTGAACTTCCCGGCAGACGTGGCCGATGCGATCTTCGACGGGATGCGCCGCCAGGCGCGCAAGCTCGGCGCGGCCGACTAGGCGGTGCGGGCGCGGCTGCGCTACGTTGGCAGGTCGTCCACCTGGACGACGCGGAGCCGAACCGCGTGTCGGCGGTGGGCGCTTGAGGTCGCGCCGCGGCTGACCCCGCGATCGCGGCTACCGACGCGCCACTCTGCCGTTCAGCCACTCTGCCGTTCAGCCGTTCAGCCGTTCAGCCCGCGTCGCGGGCGCGGGCCAGCGCCGCGAGGTTCCCTTCCCCGAATCCGTGGTGCCCTTGCCGCTGCACGATCTCGAAGAAAATCTCGCCGGGCCGGCGCTTGACGAAGGTCTGGAAGAACAGCCGCGGCACGCCATCGCTGCCGATTTCGCCGTCGACCAGCACTGCGCGGCGGCGCAGCGCATCGAGATCGACGCCGTGCCCCGGCAGCCGCGCATCGACTTCGTCGTAATAGCGCGACGGCGGCTCGATGAATTCGACGCCGTTCGCGCGCAGCGCATCGACGCTCGCCAGGATGTCGTCGGTCGACAGCGCAACGTGCTGGACGCCTTCGCCGGGATGGTCCGGCAGATACGCGTGCATCAGCTCGGTGCGCCGCGTGCCTTCCTCGTACACCGGAATCCGCACCGCGCCGCACGGCGACACCATCACGCGCGACTCTTCCGACACATGCCAGTGCGCATCGATTTCATGGATTTCGCGGAAGTGCAGCAGGTCATGGTAGAAGTCGAGCCATTCGCGCATGCGCCCCGCGCCGACCGTCTGCGTGAAGTGGTCGACTTGCTTCAGGCCCGTGCCCACGCAATCGTGATCGGTATGGGCGGTCGCGATGTCGATCGGCCGGAAATCGATGTCGAAAATCGAGATGTCGCCGACGCCGCCGCGCTGGCCGTCCCGCCCACGCCAGCGGTCGACGAAATAAAGGTGCGAATCGCCGATGCCCTGGATCGCGGGGATCTTCAGCTCGCCGACTCCGATCCGCTCGCCCTCGAACGCCCACGCGCCCAGTTCGATCGCCCGCTCGAACGCGCGCCGCGCGCTCGCCACGCGCAGCCCGATCGCGCAGACGCCCATCCCGTATTCCTCCGCATAGCGCGCCGCGAACGATTCGGGCTCGGCGTTGATCAGGAACTGCATCTGCCCTTGCCGGTACAGCGTGACGTTCTTGCTCACATGGCGCGCGATCGCCTTGAACCCGAGCTGCTCGAAGCGTTGCGCGAGCGCGTCCGGCACCGGCGCCGCGAACTCGACGAATTCGAGCCCGGCCATCCCGAGCGGATTGGCGGCCGGATCCGCGACGGGCGGCGTATCGCTGGACAGGGGGTGGGAATTGCCGGGCATTACAGTCTCCGGGGGCGGTCGATGGGGATGACGCCCGGCGCGCGCGGCACGCCCGGCCGATGCGAGGGCCGGACATCCGCCCGATCCGGGCGAGGTTTTAATGGTCCAGATTTTAACCAGTTCGTTCACGGCGGCACACCCTGGCCGAACGGGATATCGGTGCCTCGCCTAGTGCAAACCCGAAAAGCGTTCGATAATCGCACAGAATAGAACGATAATCGCGCACTTTGGCCGATCGGCTAATTGCCGTGACGGCGCGCGCACCCTATTCTCCGCTCACCCTATCGACTTAATGCAGCATCGGACGCGGCGCCGCCACGATTCCACGATGCGCCGTGCCAGGAGACTTCGCATGACACCTACCTTCGATACCCTCGACGCCGCCGCCGGCGCCCGCGCGCGCAGCCAGGCCCGCAAGGCCGCGATCGGCAGCTTTGTCGGCGCCGTCGTCGACTGGTACGACTTCCTGCTGTACGGGATCGTCGCCGCGCTCGTATTTAATTCCGAATTCTTCCCGAAGATCAGCCCGACCATGGGCACGCTCGCGGCGTTCGCGACCTTCGGCGTCGGCTTCCTGTTCCGTCCGCTCGGCGGGGTCGTGTTCGGCCATTTCGGCGACCGGCTCGGCCGCAAGCGGATGCTCGTGTTGACCGTGATGCTGATGGGGCTGTCGACCGTCGCGATCGGCCTGCTGCCGGGTTTCGCGACGATCGGCTGGTGGGCGCCCGTGCTGCTGGTGCTGATGCGTGCGATCCAGGGCTTCGCGGTGGGCGGCGAATGGGGCGGCGCGGCGCTGATGGCCGTCGAGAGCGCGCCGAAGCAGAAGAAGGCGTTCTACAGCAGCGGCGTGCAGGTCGGCTACGGCGTCGGGCTCGTGCTGGCGACGGGGATCGTGTCGATCCTGAGCCATACGCTCGGCGAGGCCGCGTTCAAGTCGTGGGGCTGGCGCCTGCCGTTCGTGTTCAGCATCGTGCTGGTGCTGATCGGGCTGTGGGTCCGCAAGAGCATGGACGAGTCGCAGGAGTTCGTCGAGAAGGTCGAGCACGGCAACCGCAAGCTGCGCCTGCCGGTGCTCGAAGCGCTGACGCGCCATCCGAAGGCGTTCCTGCTGATCGTCGCGCTGCGGCTCGCCGAGCTGTTCACGATGTATATCGTCACGGCATTCGCGCTCAGCTATTCGACGTCGAACCTGGGCCTGTCGCGCGACCTGTTCCTGAACATCGGCCTGCTGGTCGGCGCGGTGAGCTGCGTGACGATCCCGTGCTTCGCCTGGCTCGCCGACCGCTTCGGCCTGCGTCGCATCTACCTGATCGGCGCGGTGATCGGCCTCGTGTCGGCGGTGCCGTTCTTCGTCGCGCTGGAGTCGCGCTCGATCGCGTGGATCGTCGTGTTCTCGATCCTATTGGCCAATGCGGCGCACGACATGGTCGTGAGCGTCCAGCAGCCGCTCTTCACCGAGCTGTTCGGCGCGGAATACCGCTACAGCGGCGCGGGCGTCGGTTATCAGTTCGCGAGTGTGGTCGGCGGTGGGTTCACGCCGTTCATCGCAGTGGCGCTGGTCAGCATGGCCGGCGGTTCGTGGCACTTCGTCGCCGCATATCTCGCGGTGGGCTGCCTGATCTCGCTGGTGGTCGCCGCGCGGATGCGGGCGGCGCAGTGACGCAATGACTACGTGGCCGGCCCGCTACGCGGCCGGCCATTTCGCACCCCGGCAGTCGGGCGCAATCCGCGCCCGCCCAACGTCAAACACGGTCAATCCCGCACGCAGAAGCCCCTTTTCGCCGCTGAACATTCCACGCCGCGTGCCGACCAATGGCATCATATGGGCCTACGTCAGTCACCGATACGCCCCCATATCATGTCGAATCTCATCGTCCACGGCGGCACTCCGCTGCGCGGGGACATTCAGCCATCCGCGAACAAGAACGCCGTCCTGCCGATTCTGTGCGCGAGCCTGTTGACCGATCAGCCGCTGCGCCTCGTCGGCGTGCCGGACATCACCGACGTGCGCAAGATCCTCGACATCTTCCGCACGCTCGGCAGCGACGTGTCGGTCGATTTCACGACGGGCATCCTCGAGCTCCACCATCGCAACACGACGTTCGACCCCGCCGTTCACCGCCTGCCCGAGGCGATGCGCTCGTCGATCATGCTGATTCCGCCGCTGCTCGCGCGCTTCGGCGTCGCGCGCCTCGAGAACGACGTGAAAGGCTGCACGCTCGGCGTGCGCGAGATCGATCCACACGTCGAGGTGTTCGAGCGCTTCGGCGCGCATATCGAGCGCACGCCCGATTCGCTGATCGTCCGTGCCGACGGCCCGCTGACGGCCAACCATCACTGGTTCGACTACGCATCGGTCACCACCACCGAAAACTTCGCGCTGTGCGCGACTGCAGCCAGCGGCACGTCGACGCTGATGAACGCGGCGTCCGAGCCGCACGTGCAGGAGTTCTGCCAGTTCCTCGCGATGATCGGCGTTTCGATCGAGGGCATCGGCACGTCGCGTCTGTGCGTGACGGGCGGCGGCAAACTCGGCGGCGGCGAATTCCGCTTCGCCGAGGATTTCCACGAAATCGCGACATTCCTCGCGCTCGGCGCGATCACGGGCGGCGACATCACCGTGCGCAACTCGTCGCCGGAGCATTTCCCGCTGATCGACCGCACGTTCGCGAAGTTCGGCGTGACCGTCACGCACCGCGACGGCTGGTCCCGCGCGGAACGCGACGGCCCGCTGCGCGTGCGCCGGCCGTTCACGCAGAACATCCTGACCAAGGTCGAAGCCGCGCCGTGGCCGTACGTGCCGGTCGACCTGCTGCCGATCTTCATCGCGCTCGGCGTGCGCGCGGAAGGCAGCGCGATGTTCTGGAACAAGGTCTACGACGGCGCGCTCGGCTGGTCCGGCGAACTGTCGAAGTTCGGCGCGCACGTGCTGCTGTCGGATCCGCACCGGCTCATTACGTTCGGCGGGCTGCAGCTCACGCCGGCGCGCGTCGAGAGCCCGTACATCATCCGCGTCGCGATCGCGCTGCTGATGGTGGCCGCGAGCATCGAAGGCCGCTCGGAAATCATGAACGCGCTGCCGATCCGCCGCGCGCACCCGCACTTCGTCGAAAACCTGCGTTCGGTCGGTGCGAACGTCGAGTGGACGAGTAGCGAGTAACACCCTGACGGTACGGCGCGCGTCATGCGAGCGCCGTACCGCATCCCGCATTCGGTCGCAGGCACCGCCGGCCGCCCCTCCCGCGTTACTCGCCGCCCCCGCAGGCGGCGTCGCCGGCGCCCATGTGGTCGAACCCGTAGAGCATCACGGCCGTCGTGCCGCGCGCGGGGTTGCTCGGGCGCTTCGCCAGGCTTTCATCGAGCGGGCTCGACGGATACTGGATGCTCGTGTCCATCAGGTTGTCCGGCTGCGTCCGCAACTCTGCTTCGGTCAGCTTGCGCCCCTCGGCACGCGGCAGCCCGAACGCGTTCCGCACGTCCACTTCGTTCCACGTCCCCTTCAGCGTGACGGTGACCATTTGCAGGTCGCCATGCTCCCAGTCCAGGTCGACCTTCGTCGCGAGCGGATGCACGCTGGTCGCGAGCCGGTCGGGAAACGCAGGGCCTTCGTAGTACACCTTCGTGTTCTTGCACGCGTCGCCGGTGTTCCGGTACTTCTTCAGCGTGCAATTGAAGCGCCTGTCACGGTAGCCGAACGCCGTTTCGACGTAGCAGCCGAATTTCGGCGACGTCATGCGCGGCCATGCACGTACGTCGACGGTTGGCTTTGGGAGTGTCGCGCCGGTCGACGGATTCGCCGCAAGCAGCGGCATGGTCGCGACGAGCACGGCCAAAGCGGATTCGCGAATTTTCATTGTTCTGTTCCAGTCGGGCTGGCGATTCTAGCGCGGCTTTGCAAGCATGTACGCGCGACCCATATGGCGCAGCGCATGAAACGGCGCGCGAATCTGTTGTTGTCGACGTTCATTTCCCCGCGCTCCGGCCGCGAGTCCAGCATCCAATCATGCAAGGCTCGATCCCCGTGCGCCCGGCGGCGCGCCCGCAGCCGGTTCGATTTGCGCGATAATCGCCCATTCCTGCGCGAACACCGCGCACGCACACGTCGCTGCCCACGATGAAAAAAACCGACCTCGACCGACGCGACTGGATCGCCGGCCTCGAAAAAGGCCTGGCAATCCTGGAAGCGTTCGACAGCCAGCACGCGCGGATGACGCCCACCCAGGCCGCCGCCCGCACCGGCCTTACGCGCACGGCCGCGCGGCGCTACCTGCTGACGCTCGAGTCGCTCGGCTACGTGTACACCGACGGCAAGCTGTACGGCCTCACGCCGCGCGTGCTGCGGGTCGGCTGGTCGTACTTCGATTCGGCGCGGCTGCCGCGCACGGTCCAGCCCTATCTGCAGCAACTGAGCGCGACGCTGAACGAATCGGCGTACGTGAGCGTGCTCGATGGCTGGGAACTCGTGTTCATCGCGCGCAACGGCGTGTCGCGCGTGATGACGACCGGCTTCGTGCTCGGCGCACGCGTGCCGGCGCCGCTGACGTCACCCGGTGTCGTGCTGCTCGCGCATCATCCGGATCGGGAGGCCGTCCGCGCGTGGCTCGCCGACGCCGAACTCGCGCCGTTCACGCCGCACACGATCACCAACAAGGCACGACTGCTCGAACAGGTCGACCACGCGCGCGACGCGGGCTTTGCGGTCATCGAGCAGCAATTGCAGGTCGGCGTGCGCGGCATCGCGGTGCCGTTGAAGAACCGTCACGGCGAAGTCGTCGCCGCGCTGAGCACGAACATGCCGATCGGCACGGAATCGACGGATGCGGCCGTGCGGCGCGTGCTGCCGCATCTGCAGGAAGCCGCACTCGCGATGCTCAACGTGCTGTAGGGATTCGGGGCAAGCGAGCCCGCCGTACGTTCGCCCTGACGGTCACCCGATCCGCCACCAGCGCGGCAGCAGATCGCGCACCTCCCGCCGCCGGTAACGATCGTCGATCAGGTGCACGACGCCCTCGTCGTGCTCGGTGCGGATCACGCGCCCGGCCGCCTGCACGACCTTCTGCAAGCCCGGATACAGATACATGTAGTCGTAGCCGTTGCCGAACCGCGCCTCCATCGCGCGCCGCATCTGTTCGTTGACGTCGTTGACCTGCGGGAGCCCGAGCGTCGCGATGAACGCACCGATCAGCCGCTCGCCGACGAGATCCACGCCTTCCGAGAACGCACCGCCCAGCACCGCGAAGCCGACACCGCGCCCGCCCGCGTCGAAGCGAGCGAGAAATGCGTCGCGCTCGCTTTCGGCCATGCCGGGCGCCTGGGCCCATACGGGCACGTCCGGATGGCGCGTCTGCATCAGCGCGACGACGCGACCGAGATAGTCGAAGCTGCTGAGAAAACCGAGGTAGTTGCCGGGCCGCGTCGCATACTGCGCGGCGATCAGGTCCGCGATCGGCTCGAGCGAACGGTCGCGGTCGCGCCATCGGGTCGACACATGGCTCGCGACGCGCACGGTCAGTTGCTCGGCGCGAAACGGCCCGTCGACGTCGAGCCAGCCCGTGTCGGCCGGCAGCCCGAGCGTGTCGCGATAGAAATGAAACGGACTCAGCGTGCCGGAAAACAGCACCGTCGCGCGCGCGGCTTCGTAGCGCGGCGCGAGAAAGGCGGCCGGAATCACGTTGCGCACGCACAGCGTCGACTGGATGCGGCGCTGGCGCCCGGCCGGCGCGACGCCGTCGAGCCCCGACTGGCGCGGCAGCGGCTCGCCGTGCAGCGTCGCGTCGAAGATCGACGCGCTGTCGAACGCATCGGCGAGCACGCCGAACTGGATCGCCTCGAAATGAAACCGCAGCAGCGCGTCGTCGTTCGCGCGCGGCGCATCGGTCAGGTGTTCGCCGATCGCCGCGACGAGGTTCTGCACGGCCGACACGATCGGGCCCGGAATCTCCGGATAGGCCGCATAGCGCTCGGCCTGTGCGCGATTGACGGTGCCCCACGCGCGCGCGAGCCGGTCGAACGCCTTGCGCAGCGCCGCCGGCGCCGCCTCGCGCGCGGCCGCGAACGCGAACGGGTCGAGCGACGCGCTGTACATCCTGCGGGCGCGATCGAGCAGGTTGTGCGCCTCGTCGACGAGCACGCCGACACGCCACTGGTTCTGCTGCGCGAGCGTGTGCAGCATCGCGCTGCCGTCGTAGTAGTAGTTGTAGTCGCCGATCACCATGTCCGACCAGCGCGCCAGCTCCTGCGACAGGTAATACGGACAGACGTCGTGCGCGAGTGCAGCCTCGCGCACGGTGGCGCGATCGAGCAGCCCGGCGCCGATCGCCGCGTCGCGCGCGGCTGGCAGCCGATCGTAGAAGCCTTGCGCGAGCGGACACGATTCGCCGTGACACGCGCGGTCCGGATGCTCGCATGCCTTGTCGCGCGCGACGAGCTCCAGCACGCGCAGCGGCAGCGCCGGCGTACCGGCGCCGAGCGTCGTCGCCGCCTCCAGGGCGAGCGCGCGGCCGGGCGTCTTCGCGGTCAGGAAGAACACGTGATCGAGCTCGCCCTCCCCGCACGCCTTCAGCAGCGGGAAGACCGTGCCGAGCGTCTTGCCGATGCCGGTCGGCGCCTGCGCCATCAGGCAGTGTTCGTCGCGCGCGGCCCGATAGACGGACACCGCCAGCTCGCGCTGACCGCTGCGGAATTGCCCGTGCGGAAACGCCAGCGCACGCAGCGCCGTATCGCGGGCCGCGCGATGCGCGGTCTCGCGCTCGGCCCAGCCGACGAAGCACGCGCACTGCTCGGCAAAGAACGCGGCGAGCACGTCGGCGCTCAGCGTTTCCGTCAGCACGGTCTCGCGCTCGGACACGATGTCGAAATACACGAGCGCGACGTTGATTTCCGCGAGGCCGCGTGCGTCGCACATCAGGTGCGCATAGACCTTCGCCTGCGCCCAGTGCAGCGCGCGGTGATTGGCCGGCATCGCATCGAGGCTGCCGCGGTAGGTCTTGATCTCCTCGAGCCGGTTCGCGACCGGATCGTAACCGTCCGCGCGTCCGCGCACGGTCAGCGTGCCCCACGTGCCGGTCAGCGCGATCTCGGTTTCGTAGCGCGCGCCGCGCTTCGACGTGACGGCGCCGTGACCGGCGATGCCTTCGAGCGCGGTCGGTGCGGGCGTGAAGCGCAGGTCGAGGTCGCCGCGTCGCGCGGTGAACTCGCACATGGCCCGCACGGCGACGACATAGCTCATGCGGACAGCCCCGCCGCCTCGGCCTGCGTGACGTCGGCGCCCGCCCATTCGACATCGACGACACGCACCGGAATCCCGTGCGCGACGCAGTACGCGAGCCAGCGCGTCTGGTTGTCCTGCAGGCGGTCGCCGGGGCCCTTCACCTCGATCAGCTCGTAGCGCCGCTCGCCGGGCCAGAACCGCACGAGGTCGGGCAGCCCCGAACGGTTGCTGCGGATGTCCGCGAGCAGGCGCGTGAACCACAGCCGCAGGTGCTCGGGCGGCAGGCAGGCCAGCGCGTCGTCGAGCAGCTCGTCGGTCAGCACGCCCCAGAACACGAACGGCGATTGCAGCCCCGCTTTCGTCGCATGGTGCCGGCGGATCGTGTCGCGGTACGCGCCCGAGTCGAGCTGCGCGAAACAGGCGGCGAACGCGTCCGTGCGGCGCACCGCGAAATCGGGCGCGTGCAGGTCGGCCGGGCCGCGCTGGAACGGGTGAAAGAATGCGCCGGGCACGGCCGCGAACACGGGCTCCCAGCACAGCAGCCCGAACAGCGAATTGATCAGCGTGTTTTCGACGTAATGCACCGGTGCGTGGGGCTGCGCAAGATGGTCGCGCACCGCGAATTCGACGCTGATGAACGCTTCCGGACGTGCAAGCACGAGCGTTTCGCGCGGCACGTCGTGCGCGCGGCCCGCGCGTTCGACCCGCTGCCCGAGACGCCGCTGCAGGCGCGGCAGCATCCGCTCGACGCGCTGACGTTCCTCGTCGCTTTCGAAACCGCCGCGCGCGTCGAGTGCCAGCGCGAGTGCGTCGTCATCGCGTCCGCAGCGCTCGAGCACGCGAATGCGCCGATGCCGGCTGCCGGACCACGCGCTGCGCGCATACGCGTCGAGCGCGGCGTCCCAGTCGGCGCGCCGCTCGCACGCTTGCCCGAGCGAGAACAGCAGCTTCGAGCGGCGGGTCGCGAGCCACGGCTGCGCGCAGCCGATCGCGTCGATCGCGTGCAGCAGGTCGTCGAAGGGGTGGTTCTCCGGCCAGGCGTCGAGGGCTTCGCGGCAGGTCTGCAGCGCGAGATACGCATCGACGTCGGCGCGCTGCTGGAACGCGCGCGACGACGGCGCAAACGGCACGCTTTCGTACTGGAACACGCCGAGATCGGCAAGCACGAATTCGCTCCAGTCCTGATGGAGATTGCCGAAGAACATCAGCCGCAGCCGGTCGCACAGCGCGCCGATCGTCACGCGCAGCACGCAATCGTCGGCCTGCGCGCACCACGCGTCGAGCGGCTGCGCGACGTCGTGCACGAGCCGCAGCCGTTCGAGCCAGTCGGGCTTGCGCTCGCCCGCGTGCGCGGCGAGCGACGGGAACGTCTTCAGCAGATCGGCCTTGGTCGACAGCGCGAACAGCTCGTCGAGCGTGAGCGCGGGCGCCGGATCGATCCAGCCGAGTGCGACGAGCGGCGCGGCTGCGTCGAGCGTGCTGCCGATTTCGTCGTACACGAGCTTGCTCGCCCGGAAGTCGGAGCCGGTGCGCATCAGCATCCGCACGAGCAACGCGCGCGACGCTTTCGGCAGTTGCGCGAACTGCCGCAGAAACGCGTGTTCGTGCGCGTCGAGGAGGTCGTCGTAACGCTCGCCGAGCCAGGCCAGCGCGCGTTCGAAATTGGTCAGGTAGTAAAACGCCGGAGGCGTCGGCGATGCAGGCGTCACGGGGATCGATCACTGTACGTTTGTACAGGTACCAATCATATCAAATGTGACGACAAATGCCGCACGCCGATGCGCCGCCCGGCCCTCTGGCCGACGCCCATCCGGTCAGAACTGGTAATTCACCGACATGTCGAACACGCCATTCGTGGACTGCTGCGTGATCGGGCTGCGCCTTGCGCGGCCGACGAGCTGCTCGATCGCGCCGTCCACCGTGACGAACCAGTGCTTGTTGACGAACCAGACCATCGTCACGCCGGCGCCGAACGACTTCATCCCCGCACCCGGCGAATAGGTCCGCAGCCCCGAACGCGCGGACGCCCCCTGATTCACGCCGAACCAGCCGTTCATGTAGCGTGAATCGGCGAACGACACGGTCGGGCCGGCGAACCAGAAGAAGTGCTCGTTGCTGCCCGGCATCGGCATGTACGCGGAGAAATCGCCGACCCAGCCGTTCGAGCCGCCGATGCTGCGCCGGACATCCGCGCGCAGCACGAGCGGGAATTCCTTCGAGATCACGTAATCGGCCGCGAGCTTCATCACCGGCGCCGCGTTGATGTTGTCGAGCCCGTTCAGGTGGTCGAGATCGTCGGCCGAGCGGCGCCCGAGGTCATAGCCGACCGACAGGCTCACGCGCCAGTTGGGCCCGCGCAGCACGTTCGCGCCGAGCCCGTCGCCCGTCGACAGGAAGAACAGGTCGCGATAGCGCACGTCGAAATTCGGGCCGCCCATCACGCGGTAGCGGTCGGAACCCGCGTAGCGCGGCTGCAGCGTCATCGCCGCGCCCACGCTGACCTGCCATGTGGGAACGGTCGGATTGAACAGTTTCTGCAGCGGCACCCCCGCCGAGTATTGCCATTCGCCGAGCGGCGATGGTGTCTGGGCCGACGCGTCGCGGGCGCCGGCGGCCGCGAGCGCGGCGAAGGCCGCCAGGCCGGACACGAACCGGCGGGTGGCGGGTGACAACAACGGGCGAGCAACGGTCATCAAGGCGGTCTCCGTCGGTTGCGCGAAACGAACCTGCAGGAAAGCGCGTCGCGCTTGTCCAGCTGCCAGGGCAGGCAACTGACAGCGCGAACGTAGCGTGCGCTGAATTAACGAACATCCTACGCGAGCCGCCGCGAACCCGCAAAGCGCCCGTTGAGCACGGGCACTTTGCCGGGTTCCGGCACGAGCAGGCGGATGGTTGCGGAATCAGAAACGCTCGACGTGGTAGTCGCCGGCGAGCGCGGCCGGGCTGCGCTTGGACATCATGCGCGAGAACCCATCGGCGAGCCGCCCGAGCGCGAGCTGCTTCTGGCTCGCGTCCCAGTGCGTGTAGGTGTCGTAGGCGGAATCGTCGAACGACACGGTGACGGCGACCGGGCGGCCGCTGGCGCGAAACCCGATATGCAGCACGCCGCCCGGCAACTCCTCGATGTGATAACGCAACGAGCGCGACTCGAAATAGCGGCCCAGCACCTGGGCGATCGCGCGCTTGTCCGGCGATTGCACGTGAATGTCCATGATGGTCCTCCTTTCAGTAATCGCGCGGCCGGCCGCGTTACGCTGCGTCCGTCCGGCATCCGCATCGGTGGCGGCTGCGACGGCGGATCGCCATGCGGCGGCCCGAGGGGCACGGGCGGATCGACCGGATCGTCGTGCTCGGGCCGCGTCGGGTCGGGATCGACGTCGGGTGTCGGTTCGGGACGGTGCAGCATGGATGGCGTGTTCATGTCACTCCTGCGCGGCGGCTCGCGCGTGTCGATTGGCGCGGCGACCGTACGCAAGCAGCGTGCCCGCACATCGTCGCCGACACGCGCAGCGTCATCCGGCGTAAGCTGCAATCACCAGCGACACGATGCGCCCTTCGGCGGCGAGCTTCACCGCCAGCGTGAACGGATCGCACGCCGCGCATCGTGCAACCAGCATCCCGCCGCCCCGCGCTCGCCGCCCCCCGTGGACGGTGGTTCAACCAGCAGCGAGCGGCCGATGTGGCTACCACTCCGGCCGGCTCAATGAGCCGCGAGCGTCATGCCGCCCCACCCCGCACGGGTACGGCGCTTGCGCTTTTCATTACGTGTAAGGAGGTTCGATCATGATCGCTCATGCCCCCGGCCGCCGCGATGCCGTGTCCCCGGCTGCCGGCCTAGTCTCGCTCGCCGCGTCGCGCAAGCCGTCCAATGACAAGACGGAGAAGCGCATCGACGAAGGGCTCGAGGAGAGTTTCCCGGCCAGCGATCCGCCCGCCGTCGGCGGCGCGACCCGTATCGACCCCGCGAAGCCGTCCGGCCCGCGCGAACGTCGCGCGCCCGACGCCCCACCACCGCCCCGCGATCACGGCTGACGGCGGCACCCCGGCCCGCCCTGCGCGACAGCGTAGCCCGGCGCCGGCAGAACCGGAGTGAAGTGATGAACCGCATCGAACGTGCATGGAACGAAGTCAGCGGCGCCGCGGGCGTCGCGGCACTGGCCGCGATCGAGAGCGCAGTGGTGCTCGCCATCGTCGTGATGACGGGGGTCGGCCACTGATCATCGGTTGCGCGCCGGCCGCGGCCATCGTCGTGGAAGATGTACAAGCTGGCTGGCAAATTTCTCCGTGGCCCGGGCGCGCTGCCCGCACGGGTGCCGATTGAACGCGGCACGCGTTCTGCTTCCGGTTCGTCTCGCTCACGAAGGAGGCGTTCATGTATCGCGTCAACGAGATCATGTCGCGCGACGTAGTGTGCGTCGCGCCGACCGACACGATTCGCCATGCAGCCCAATTGATGCAGCGCTTCGACATCGGCGTGCTGCCGGTCTGCGACGGCAACGAACTCGTCGCGGTCGTGACGGACCGCGACCTCGCGGTGCGGGCACTGTCGCACGGGCATTCGCCCGACACGCCCGTGAAGGCCGTCGCCTCCGGGCCCGTGCAGTGGTGTGTCGAGGACGACGGTGTCGGCGATGTCCAGCAACGGATGGCCGACCTGCAACTGCACCGGATGCCGGTGCTCGATGCGAAGCACCAGATCGTCGGCATCGTGTCGCTGGGCGACATCGCGACGCGCGCGGGCGGCCCGGCCCGCGACGAGCTGGCGAACACGCTCGAGGACGTATCCCTGCCGCGCCGCCGCTAACGCGGCCGGCCCTTCCCTGCGCGGCTGCGAGCCACTGCGCCGCGCCGCTTCGACCAGGAGAAAAGCGATGACAACGGACAGACCTTCGCCCACGCATGCGCGCATCGTCGGCGACAGCGGCCGTTCGGCCGGGGGGCCGGGGCCGGACGTGATGGCCGCCGGCACGCTGGAAGGCGATCACGTCCTGACGATCGACGGCGACGACATCGGCAAGGTCACGAACATCATGCTCGATGTCCACTCCGGGCGGATCGCCTACGCGGTCGTGTCGTCGGGCGGCTTTCTCGGGATCGGTGGCAAGCTGCTGGCGGTGCCGTGGAATGTGCTGACGCTCGATGCCGAGCGGCACTGCTTCGTGCTGGCCGTGTCGACCGAGCGCGTGCGCGAAGCCCCCGGCTTCGACAAGGACCACTGGCCGACGATGGCCGATTCGATCTGGGCCGAGGCGCTGCACACGTACTACGGTGCGTCGCCGTACTGGCTGATCGAGGAAGGCGAAACGCCGCTCGACGCGCCGCCTTACGAGGCGTCGCCGGGCGGCCCGGAAAGCGGAACGCGGCACTGAGCGACGCGCTACGGGTAGGCCGCGCGGATCAGTGCGCGGCCGCGATCGAATTCTCGAGCTGGCGCGCGGCGTTCAGGTGCGCCTTCAGCGTCGGCAGCGAGCCGGCCGCGAACGCGCGAATCTGCGGGTCGCGCCCGTTGCGCGCTTCGGCTTCGTACAGCTTGATCGCCGCCTCGTGCGCGTTCGGCCCCACCAGCGCGACATAACTCTTGTCGAATGCGTGGCCGTTCTTGGTTCGCAGCGCCGTCACCTCCGGATCGACGACCATGCGCGCCTGCACGGGCACGCCCTTTTGCGCGCCGAGGCGCCGCAGCTGGGTGGCCATGTGGTCGTGATCGTCGATCATCCGCCGCGCGAAGGCCTTCACGTGCGGATTCGACGACCGATCAAGCGCGAGTTCGCTCGCTTGTGATGCCGTCTTGCCGATGATGCCGGCCTTGTCGACGAATTCGGCATCGATGCCGCTCGGCCGCCGCGTCATCTCCGCTTCGTCGGGAGTCTCGCCCGGACGAACGACGCCCGGCGCGACATGAATGGACGATGCCGGCGGCGCCTGCGCATGCACCGGCGTCAATGCCGGCGGGCCGAGTACCGCGAGCATCGCCGATACCAGCATGCACGCGGTGACGGCAAGCACGACGCCTCGGTGTGGGTTACTGTCGTTCACGTTCATCCGGACCTCCGGATTCGTCGACGGATCGGGCTCGCCGAACGCGGGGCCCATCCGTCATGCGGGACGAAGCGCGGAAATGAAGAAATCGGTCCACGCACCGTCGCTCGATGCACCCTCGATGCGCTCAGTGGCGCCGCCCGGTGCCGCCCGTCGCGTCGGCGGGCGATACGTCGACGATCACGCTGGCCAGCGTCGGAACGTCGACCGGCTTGCACAGATACGCGTCGAAGCCGGCGGCCATCACGCGGCTGCGGTCCGCCGTGCCCGCATGCGCGGTCACCGCGACGACGGGCAGGCGCCCGCCGCCGTCCGGCAAATCGCGAATGTGGTCGAGCAGCCAGAAGCCGTCGCCGTCCGGCATCGCGAGATCGGACAGCACGACGCTCGGGTGCTGCTGCGCGACCACGTCAAGCGCGTCGTGTCCCGATTGCGCGGTCGACACCTCGGCGCCCAGCGTTTCGAGCGCGGCCGCGAGGCTGGCGCGCGATGTCGCGTCGTCGTCGACCACCAGCACGCGCCGGCCGTCGAGCGCGACCGCTGTGGACGCCCCGCTCGGCCGTACCGGATGGCCGGTCGTCGTATCGTCGGCACCCAGATCCGCCGGCAGCATGACGGTCACGGTCGTGCCACGCCCCGCGCCTTCGCTGGCCGCCGCGACCTCGCCGCCGTGCAGCCGCGCGATGTTGCGCACGATCGACAAGCCGAGCCCTAAACCGCGTTTCGGCAACGCGGGTGCGCCTTCCGGCCGGCTGAACGTATCGAACAGATGCGGCAGGCGTTCCGCGGAAATACCTTGCCCCGTATCGGCGACCGACAGCCGCACGCGCGCGCCGGCCGGGTTCAACGACACCTTGATGCGCCCGCCCGGCGGCGTGAACTTGATCGCATTCGACAACAGGTTCGACAGCAACTGGCGCAAGCGCTCGGCGTCCGCGGCAATCACGCAGCTGGGCATCGCGCACTCGGTCGACAGCTCGAGGCCGTTCGCCTGCGCGGTCTCGCCGATTTCGCGCACGGCCTCCTGCACAATGCGCACGAGATCGACCGGCGTGCGTTCGAGCCGCACCCGGCCCGTCGCGAGCGATGACGCGTCGAGCAAGTCGCCGACCATCCGCGACAGCGAGCGCGCGCTGCGATCGATCGCGTCGATCGCCTGATGCGCGAAGCCCTGCCCCTCGCCGCTGCGCAGCACCTCGACCCAGCCGTAGATCACGTTCAGCGGCGTGCGCAGTTCATGCGATACGGTGGCCAGCAGCTCGTCCTTCATCCGGTTCGACTCGTCGGCCTGCACGCGCGCGTCGCGCGCGCCGCGCAACATGCGCAGATCGCGCTGCTCGCAGCGGCGGCGTTCGCGCGCCTCGCGCAGCGTCATCGACAAGCCGGTGCAATTGCCTTGCGCGTCGACGATCGGCGACGCCGTGAAGGTCGCGCGAAAGCGGCTACCGTCGCGGCGCAGGCACAGGATGTCGAGCGGGCCGGCCGGCGCGCCCGCGTCCGCGAACGATGCGGGAACCGGATGCAACCGCAGCCAGCGCGGCGCGATCAGCATCGTGACGTCGTGCCCGATCGCCGCCACCGCGTCGATGCCGAAGAGGCGCCGTGCGGCCGGGTTCCAGCTCGTGATGCGCCGCGCGACATCGACGCCGACGATCGCGTCGGGCGATGCATCGACCACGCGGCGCAGTACTGTGTCGTCGACCGAGCGCGCCAGGGTTCCAGGTTCAGGTTCGCGGCGCGGCGAGCGCGCGCCGTCCTCTTCCGCATCCTCGGCGCCGCGCAGGCGGTCATTGGCGAGCAGCGGCTTGACGGCCATCACGAGCACGCACTCGACGAAGCTGATCGCGACGAAAGCGCCGGCCTGCGAGAGGAGATCGGGCAGCGGCGCATTGCGCCACCACAAGACGCCGATCACGGCGAGGCTCACCGCGCTCGCGGCCACGCCGCCGGCAAACGACGTCAGCCAGGCTGCAGCCGCGACACCGGCGTAGAAAGGCAGCGGCGCGAACGGTTCGTGCATGCCGATGACGTGAATCGCCCACGCCTGCAGCACAGCCGCCACCCCGACGGCCAGCACGACCCATATGCCCTGCCGAAACAGCTCACGGGTAAAGGTCCTCATCGTTTCCCTGCATCGCACCGGCAACCGTCGCTCGACGGCATGCTGACTCGGCGGTCGGCATCCGTCACGCGTGCCGGGCGAGCTACTTGGCGCAGCAACACGCATGCCCGATTGCGACGTTTCGCGTCACCACCGCGTAATCCGCGTGAGGCCCGGCTGCCTTGGCGCTCGGCCATTTGCCGCGTTTGCTTATAACGGACGCGCGCTTGCACGTGCCTTTCGCTTTTTCATTCAGCAGGTGTAAAAAGGCACCAATGGCGTGCGCGAGTCCACATACCGGCATCGCGATGCTGCAATCGCCTATTTCTTCCGGTATCGCGCCGGACATTGGAAATTTCTATGTCGGGGCACCTTTTGGGTTGTTCCGCTGTCGATGATAAATATTGCAACGAGGAAAACGGGCGATGCCGATTTTCAAAACGGCTCGCTGACGCCTATGGCTGAAACCGCAAACCGTCCGAAGCAACGCGCCGATGCACGCCAGCTGTCCGGCCGCTCCGCGGTGATGCGCACGTTGCTCGACCGTATCGAGAAAATCGCGCCGACCCGCGCGAGCGTGATGATTGCCGGCGAAAGCGGGGTCGGCAAGGACATCGTCGCGCGGCGGCTGCACGACCTGAGCGCGCGCCGAGACGGGCCGTTCGTGCCCGTCAACTGCGGCGCGATTCCGGCCGACATCGCCGAAGCGCAATTGTTCGGCCATGAGAAAGGGAGTTTCACCGGTGCGATCGCGCAGCGCGAGGGGTTCTTCGAAGCCGCGTGCGGCGGCACGCTGCTCCTCGACGAAATCGCGGAAATGCCTGCGGCGCTGCAGGTGAAACTGCTCCGGGCGCTCGAATCGAACACGATCGTGCGGGTCGGCGGCACCGAGTCGATTCCGCTCGACGTGCGCATCGTGTCGGCCACCCGCCACAATCCGGCCGATGCCGTACGGGACGGCCGGCTGCGCGAGGATCTGTTCTACCGGCTCGCCGCGTTTGCGCTGTATGTGCCTCCGCTGCGCCAGCGCAACGGCGACGTCGAAACGATCGCACACGAGTTCGTCGACGCCCTCAACGAGCGGCACCGCTCGCACAAGCAGCTGACCGATGCCGCGATCGCCGCGCTGCGCGCGTATTCATGGCCCGGCAACGTGCGCGAGCTGCACAACACGATCGAGCGCGCGTACATCCTCGCCGACGACGGCATCGACGTCGCGCTGCCGAAGCCGACGCTGCTGCCCGACCAAACGTCGGACGACGCAATGGCGCTGCCGCTCGGCGCGACCCTCCACTATGCGCAGCAACGGTTCATTGCGGCCACGCTGGACCACTTCGACGGCAACAAGCCGCAAGCGGCGAAAGCGCTCGGCATCAGCCTGAAGACGCTCTACAACCGGCTTGCGCTGATGCGCGACGGCGGGCCCGCCTGAGCGTCGCCGCGCGGCGGCTCGACCTGCGTCACCCGGCGCGGGTCATGCGACCTTGAACTGCCCGACCGTCGTCGCGAGCGCGTTCGCCTGCGTCTGAAGTGCGGTCGCGGCCGCGGTCGACTGTTCGACGAGCGCCGCGTTCTGCTGCACCATTTCGTCGAGCTGCGTGACCGCGCGATTCACTTCCTGGATGCCGCGCGTCTGCTCGTTCGCCGCGTGCGTGATCTCGGAGATGATCGTCGTCACGTTGGCGACGTTCGACACGATCTCGCGCATCGTGTCGCCGGCCTGGCGCACCTGCCCCGAGCCGGCCGACACGCTCGCCACCGTCGACTCGACCAGCACCTTCACCTCGCGCGCGGCTTGCGCGCTGCGTTGCGCGAGGCTGCGCACTTCCTGCGCAACGACCGCGAAACCGCGGCCCTGCTCGCCGGCGCGCGCCGCTTCCACGGCCGCGTTCAGCGCGAGGATGTTGGTCTGGAACGCGATGCCGTCGATCACGCCGATGATGGCGCCGATCCGGCCCGACGCTTCCTCGATCTTCCCCATCGTCGCCACCACGTCCGACACGACCACGCCGCCGTGCGACGCGATCCGCGAGGCCGCGGCCGCGCGTTCGTCGGCCTGGCCGGCAGCCGCCGCCGACTGACCGACCGTCGCGGTGATCTCTTCCATCGACGCGGCCGTTTCCTCGAGGCTCGCCGCCGCCGATTCGGTGCGCGACGACAGGTCCTGGTTGCCCGCGGCGATTTCGTTCGCGGCCGTGCGCACCGATTCGCTCGCGTCGCGGATCTGCCGCATCACGTCGTTCAACTTGTCGACGAAGCTGTTGAACGAGCGCGCGATATCGGCCACCTCGTCGCGGCCTTCCGCCGGCAGGCGCTGCGTCAGGTCGCCCGTGCCCGAGCCGATCGACGCCATCGCCTGACGCACCTGCGACAGGCGGCGGAATGCGGTCGTGGTGATCGCGCCGATGATCAGCGACGCGACGCCGACGATCACGACCAGCGTGACCAGCGACGCGGTCAGCAGCGAGCGCATCCCGGCCGTCGCTTCCGACTTGTCGAGCAGCACCAGCGCATACCAGTCGGTGCCCGGCACGGCCTGCGCGCGCGCGAGCTTCGCGTCGCCGCCGACGTGCACTTCGACCGGCGCGGTGGCCGCAGCCAGCGACGCGGCGCTCATGCCGCCGAGATCGGGCGACACGTCGGCCACCGGCTTCAGCGTGAGCTTCGCGTCGGGATGCGCGACGACGTGGCCGTTGCTGTCGATCAGCATCCCGAAGCTCGCGGGCGTCGGGTGGATCGACTTCACGTTCGCGATCACGCTGTCCATCGCGACGTCGGCCGCGACGACGCCCTTCAGCGCGCCGTCGCGCAGGATCGGCACCGCGAACGTGACGACCAGGTTGCCGGTGCCCGCGTCGACGTACGGCGGCGTGACGACCGGCTTGCCGGCCTGCGCGGCCTGCTTGTACCACGGGCGGCCGGTCGGATCGTAGTCGGGCGGGATGCCCGTCGGGTCGGAGAAATGGAACACCTTGTCCGCGTAGCCCGCGTATACGTTCGTGAAGCCGCCGGCCGCGGCCATCTGCTTGAACGCCGGCAGCGGATCCGGCGACAGCGCGGCGTCCTGCAGCGACGCGATCATCCGGCTCCTGGTCGCGACCCAGTCGCCGATGCCGACCACATGGCCGCTCGCGACGGAAGTCAGGTTGCGGTCGATCGCGTCTTCGTTGTACGAGCGCGCGATGAAATAGTTGATCAGCG
The DNA here is from genome assembly GCF_046534915.1 of Burkholderia sp. SIMBA_051. Taxonomy (NCBI): domain Bacteria; kingdom Pseudomonadati; phylum Pseudomonadota; class Betaproteobacteria; order Burkholderiales; family Burkholderiaceae; genus Burkholderia; species Burkholderia sp. SIMBA_051. The sequence goes on from NZ_JAWRXS010000005.1 coordinate 441,520, forward strand.
TGGTGGCGACGAGCGCGAAGACGACGATGGCGACGCACGCGGCAAGAATACGGGTCCGGATGGACGAAAACATGGCAACGACTCGGTAAGGAAGCGGGACCGCCCGGTGGACGGATTCACCGGGTAAACGGCATCCGCGCCGCTTACTTGAGGCCGTTGCGGCAATTCAATGAAACATGTGAAGAAAGGCGCTGCCGGCGCGCAAGCGCGTTGTAAGGCGCGCGGGCGGCGGTTTGCGCTGCGAGATGGCGAGCGTACCGGTCGAACGCCGGCCGCGGCCCCAGCGCACGAGTGACGTTGATCGCGGCGAGCGTCCGTCACAAACGGCGATCGGCACGCGTGTCCGGCTCCTTGTGCTGCGTACCGGACGAGGTGTCGCGCTCGAGGTCGTCCTGTCTGCGCATCCGTTCGCGCAGGTGACGAATCGCGAACACGTGGATGTAGTCGTGCACGCGGGCATCGGACGACAAAGCACGCACTTCGTCGTCGAGCATCGTGCGCAACTGGTCGTCGCCGATCTCGCGCTGTTCGGCGACGGCTTTCAAGGCTTCAAGCATGGTGTCCTGTTGTGACATCGACGGGCTCCTGACGGTCGAGGAACGAAAGGAAAAAAGACGCTACCGGAAGATTAAGGACTGAACGGCCGCCCGGCGTACGATGCGCCGAAGCGTGTTTGCGCGCGATCAACGACACCTTGCGTGCCGCCGCGCCGATCGATTGCCGGATCGGCCCGCGCGCGGGATTCGCGGTGCACATGGCCCGCGAACGACTGGAAGGATTGCCACGCCACCCCGAGGCGCGGCACCGCCGTTCGCGCGGACGATGGAACCGTCGCGCGACGCCGATGCAGTGAGCAACTTAGACCGGTCGAAATCCTGCGTCAAGCAAAGCGCGCCGGTCGCGATTCGTCTGTTTTTATGCACGCATCGCCGCGCGCACATGGCGTGCCGCGGGCCGCGCGTCGCGCCGCGGCGGTCGAACGCCGGTGCCGTTTGTCAGCGGATTCCGATACGCCGCACGTAATGTCTGACAACGAGTTCAGCGCGCGCCGATTGGCAGCGCGGTATCGGTGACGGATACTGATGTCATGAACGATACGTTCATATCCGGTCATCGCTCAGCCGGCCGTTGAGTCGGCATGCGGGGTCCGGCGCAGGAGACCAATCATGGGACATCGCAATTTCCCGGCCCGGGACGGACGGCGGCGCACGCCGTCCGCGCCCGCCGCGCCGGCCGGTATCCAGCCGCCCGACGATCTCGACGCGTTGCTCGCGATCGCGCGCGAAGCGGGCTTGCTCGTGATGCTCGACGGGCAGATCGGACGCGAAAAATACCAGAGTGTCGCGGGGTCGGTGCTCGCGCTGCAGCGGTTCGCCGCTGCGCTGCGCGCGCGGGCCGACGCCGACACACCGGCCGTTGCCGTCGCGGAGCCGCGCCGCAAGGGGCGACCCGGCTGGCCGCGGTTGCGCAATCGCACACCGGGCGGACGAGGACATCCGCATGGCGTGCGTCGCGGCGCCTGCGTATGCCGCATCACCCGCCGCGGGCGCGACCAGCGAACGATGCGCTACGGATGAGAGCCTGAACGCAGCAGGCGCGGCACGGGGCCGCGCGATGGCTGCGACGACCGCGCCACCCAATTCGGCCGCGAGCGCTGCGCGCCTCGCTTTGCCGTCATTCGCGCCGCTCCGCCGTCGCGCGATCGCGTGCCACCACGCGCCGATTCATCCGGCGACATCGATTAAGACAATACCTGCGAGGAAAGTAGTCTGCACGGGGCCAGGAAGCGGACGGGGTGAGATACACCCCGTCCGTCGTTCCAAGGCAGCCGTCGGCCGCCTACCCTCGTGCCGGAGAGTTCTTGATCGGCTCACGCGCCACGCGATGCGCGGCACGGCTCCGGAAATCGGTTGATCGCAACGACCTCGGGCATGGGTGCGTTCGGCGTGCGTTCGCGCGGTTCGAACTCGGCGCGTCGAATCGCCACGTCACGTACGGACGACAGCCGGTCCGCCCCGCCGGACGTCGTGTCACTGTCTCACGCGCGGCGCACGACGTTTCTGATGCAGGTCAACGAAAGCCCGCTTCACGTGCATCGCCCTGCGATCGTCACGCGTCGCCACGCACGAGCAGCACCGGCACCTGCGCGAGATGCGCGACCCGGCGCGCGACGCTGCCGATCAGCCAGGCCGCGATGCCACGCCGGCCGTGCGTGCCGACCACCAGCAGTTCCGCATGCCAGTGCACCGCGTCGCGCATCAGTGCATGGGCGACGTCGTCGCTGGTCGGACGGGTTTCGACGATGCCGCGCTTGGCCGGGTTCCCCGCCGCATGGAACAGCGGGCCGATCCGGGCCAGCGCATCCTCGCCTTCCGCGCGATAGGCGTCCTCGAGCGCGCGCACCGGCACGAGATCCGTCAGACGCACCGCGCGATCGACGACATAGGCCGCGTACAGCAGCGTCGTCGGCGCCGCGAAGCCGAGCCCGACGCGCACCGCGTGCAGCGACGGCTCGCTGCCGTCGACCGCGAACATCAGGCGCTGCAGCGGGCCGTCCGCCGGCCGCGCATAGTCGGCCGGCACGATCAGCAGCGCGCAGCGTGCGCGCGCGGCCAGCGTGTCGGACATCGCGCCTTCGACGAGCCGCAACAGCCCGTGGTGCGGATTCGCGCCGACCACGAGCACGTCGGCATGCCAACCCGACGTCTCGTTCGCGAGTGCATCCGCAACCGTACCGCCCGTGACCGACGTATCGAGGATCACCTGCTCGACGGCCACGCCGCTGCCGGCGAACAGTGCGGCGGTGCGTTCGAGTGTCGCCTGCGCTTCGTGCATCATTTCCTCGCGCGCCGATGTCAGCAGCGCGTCAACGCGCGGGATGTCGGGCAGCACGAGGCGCGGATTGTCGATCGCGCAGACGATGCGCACCTGCATGCCGGGACGCAGCAGCGTTCGGGTATAGCGCGCGGCGGACAGCGACTCGGGCGTCAGATCGACGGCCAGCGCGATGCGCGCGAGCGGCGGGATGGTCGGGGTGGTTTGCATGGCGAAGGCCTCTGTGGACGCGTCGTCGCGGACGACGACCGAAGCTTCGCGCGGCAGCGGCACGCGGCGGGCAGAAGGCCGGCGTGGCGCGGGATCGGTGGATGGCCACGCGAAGCGCGGACAAGCAATTCCGACAGGATATGACGTCCGGCCGACGCGTGCATGATCGTGATCAATGGGCGTGCGGGGCCGAGCTACGCCGCGTGCGCATGTTCGGCGCGCGGCGCGGCGGATTTTCGCTGGTTCGCTTACGGGATCAGAGGTTTCGCGCCAACCGAGTTTCGCGCGAACGAGAAGCGCTAAACCGGCGGCGGAATCGGAACGTGCGCGGCACTGCGCGCACGATTCACTTCGACAGCGTCGCGCGCACCGTATATTCGCCCTCGAGCGGCGCGGCGTGAGCCGGCCGCACGAAATACCGCGACGCATCCGCATCGGCCGGCATCGGTTCGACCGGATAACCGTGCTTCTCCCACGCATCAAGCCCGCCCTTCAGCGCCCTGATGTTGTGGAGCATCTTCTTGCGCTGCATCTTTGCGATCAGACGCTTCGCAGTCGCCTCGTTCGGGCACACGCAATACACGACGATCGGCCGCTTCAGCAGCTCCGGATCGAGCAGGTCCGGCGAATCGAGATCGACCGGCAGCGCACCGGCGATCCGGTACGGCTCCCGTTCGCGAATCGCGCGCGGCCGCGCATCGAAGATCAGCGGCGGTTCGTTCGACGTCATCATCTCGACGAGCTGCGGCGGCGAGATGCGCAACTGCGCGAGGTAGCGGCGGAATTGCACGCGACGCACCCAGCGGTACAGCACGAACGTGATGAAGATCGCGAGAAACGCGTCGAGGATCGTACCGCCGCTCGCGCGCACCCACAGCACGAACTGGACGATCTGGTCATGCACGGCCGCGCCGCCGACGAGCCAGACCGCGGCCCACAACGACGCGCCGGCCAGATCCCAGAACAGGAACACGCCGACACCGATCGCGGTCGTGCCGAGCAGCGGCGCCGACACGAGGCCGAGGCCAGGCAGGAATTTGGAGATGACGAGGAGCGGCGCGCCGTATCTTTCGAATACATTACGCGCGAAGCGCAGCGTCGTGTCGAGCGACAGCGAGAAGCGCACGAGCCCGTTCAGCAAGCGCCGCCCGCGCGTGCGGCCCATGAAGAACCACAGCGAATCGGCAAGCATCGTCGCACCGATCGCCGCCACGAACATGCTCGTCCAGGACGCCTGCCCCATCGCCGCCATCGTACCGCCGAGAATCAGCATCGGCACAGCCGGCACCGGCACGCCGAGCTGCGTGATGAGTACGCTCGCGAACACGGCCCACGGGCCGAGCGACGAGGGAATTGCAATGGGAAAGTGCCACACGGCGGCGCTCCTGGAAGACATGCGGACCGTGCGACGGAGGCGGCCGTCGATACGGCTGGCAGCGACCGCCGCGGCAGGTCCGCGGCCGATCCTGCACCACGTTGCATTCTAAACGGGTTTGGTCGGGACCGCGCGGAACGGCTGTCGTCTGCGGCAGCCGGCACGTTCACGCGTCAGGACGCTGCGCGAGCCCCGCGACGTATTCCGCGTACTCGGGAAACGCGGCGGCCAGTGCGGTCGCGTCCGCGAGCTCGAATTCCGCGAACTCGAACCCGGGCGCGACCGTGCAGCCGACGAGCGCGACGTGCTCCGGCGACGCGCAGCGCGCGCCGAACCAGCGTCCGGCCGGCACGACGGCCTGGAACACGGTGCCCGGATGCGTGAGCGGGTTGCCGAGCCGATGGATCGTCAGGCCGTCTTGCTCGTCGAGCACCCACACTTCGAGCGGATCGCCCGCGTAGAAATGCCAGACCTCGTCGGAACGGATCCGATGCCACGACGAATACGCGCCGTCGCACAACAGGTAGTAGATCGCGGTCGACGCCGCGCGCGGCGCGCCGTCGGCAGGACGCACGACGGTATCGGCCGCGCGGTAGGTTTCCCGGAAATAGCCGCCCTCGGGATGCGGCTGAAGATCGAACTGGTGAATCAGGTCGGCGGCGGAAATCGGCATGGCGGATGACGTCGGTAAGGTAGGAAACCGGGCACGCGACGCACCGCGCGGGCCGATCGCACATGCAATCTCCCGCACCGTCGCGTGCCGCTGCGTCGATCGCCGCGGCCATGCACGCGGCGACGGGATCGCGCGCGAAACCCGCGCGACGATGAAGCGGACACCGGTCGATGCTGCCAGAAGTGCCGGTCACGATGCAACCGGGGCGATGCGATCACGCCCCTGCATGGCCGCGCAGGCGCGGCCCGCTGACCGATGTACCGGACGCGCGACCGACAACGCGGTCACGCCGTCACGCCTTCACGCCGCCATCCGCCCGGCCGCCCTTTGCCGCTCGCACCTGACCGCCTGACCACATGAACGCATGAACGCCTCAGCTCCGCACCACAGTCATCGCGCGGTTGCCACCGCGGCCGGCTCGTCGTGCCGCACCAGCAGCACCGGCCGGTCGGCCGAGCGCAGCAGCGATTCCGCGACACTGCCGAGCAGCAGCCGGCGCAATCCGTGCCGCCCGCTCGTCCCCATCACGATCAGATCGGCACCGACCTCGGCCGCCGTGCGCATCAGCACCGCGGCGACGTCCTCGCCGTACGCGTCGAGCGCGCGCACGGTACCCGGCACATGCTCCTGCGCGAGCACCGCTCGCGCGTCGTCGAGCACGGGCGTCGCCGCGGCGGTCGCCGCCGCGTCGCGATCGCGTTCCGCCGCAAAACCCGCATCGACGTCGACGAGCTGCGGCCGATGCTCGACGACATACGCGCACGTCACCTCGCCGCCGGATGCCAGCGCGATCCGGATCGCCTCGTTCAGCGCGAGACGCGCGCTTGGGCCGCCGTCGAGCCCGACGAAAATCCGCTTGTACATGGTCCGCCCTCCGACCGGGCACGCGCCGCGCATCGCGCCACGACACGCCCGTCATCGCGAGCCGGCCCGATGCCGGCTCGTCTGCCGAACAGTCTGCCCCCACATGCCGACGCGTCCGTTGACGCGCGTCAATCGCCGCCGGAACGCCCGACTAGCACGTTTTTAGCTGACCCTATTACAAAAAACCAATAAAACGCGCACAATTTCAGCTTCAAATCAAACGTTCGCACGCGGCCGGTGCGAGTTTTCGCCGGTTTTGCCGCACCGCCCGAGCGCCACGGGCGGCCCCGACACCAGAATGGCCAATCGAATGACCGCCAGTGGCACCCCGTCGCGTGACGCCCGAGGGCCCACGCGCCTTCCGACCATGTTACGCCAGCCGCTCGTGGCTGGCGTCGCTGCACTGTTCGCCGGCGCGGCGCTGTCGCTCGGCGTCGCGCTGCTGGTGCGCGAGCAGTGGCAAGGCGTCGTGCATACGCGCTTCGAACGCCGCACGTCGCACGTGACGGCGATGCTGCGCCACGAGTTGCAGACCGGCGCCGCCGTGCTCGAAAGCGCGCGCGGCGCGTTCCTGCTCGCGCCGCAGATGACACCCGAGCAATGGCGCCGGTATGCCGACACGCTCGAGCTCGACAGCGGCCGTTCGCCGGTCCGGCAGCTCGGCTATGCGCCGCTGTCGCCCGCGACACGCAGCGCGCTCGCCGGCGACGCGCCGCTGCCGGCCGGCCCGTTCGCGGTCGCGACGCTCAGCGCGCCGCTGTCGAGCGCGGCCGGCGCGCGCTTCGGCGCACCGGATCAGGCGCCGCTGGTACGCGCGCTGCGCACCGGCAATGTCGCGCTCGGCATCCACCCGGCCGACGACGATACGTCCCGCGATACCCGCATCCTGATGCTGTTCGTGCCGGCGACGCCATCATCGCGCACGCCCGTCACGCCAGCCGGTGCCCATGACACGGGTGCTGGCGGCGTGCTGTTCGCGGAACTCAGCCCGAATCGCGTGGTGGAGCGCGCGCTCGACGCGGAACGCGGGCTCGACCTGCGGATGAGCGCCGGCGACGATCCGCATCCGATCGCGAGCGCGGAGACGACGACCGACGAGGCCTCCACGTCGCCCGACCTGATGCGCCGCACCGACCAGCTGAATTTCGGCGGCACCGTGCTGACGCTCGCCTATTCCGCGGACGGCCGCCCGAGCGCGACCGGCGCGCAGCGCGCGGCGGGCACGGTGCTCGCCGCCGGGTTGATCGCGTCGTTCGCGTTCGCGACACTGATCCATGCACTGCTGCGCGGCCGCGCCGGTACGGCCGATACCGGCGCCAGCAGCCGCGGCATCCTCAACGAGGCGCGGATGATGGGCATCATCCGTTCGTCGATGGAAGCGATCATCACGATCGACGAGAAGCAGACGGTCGTGATCTTCAACCCGATGGCCGAACAGGTATTCGGCGTGTCGGCGATGGAGGCGATCGGCGCGCCGCTGTCACGCTTCATCCCCGAGCGGTTTCGCGCCGCGCATGCGAAGCACGTCGACCAGTTCGGCGTGACCGGTGTGTCCGAGCGCCAAATGGGCCGCCAGCGCGTGCTGTTCGGGCTGCGCGGCAACGGCGAGGAATTCCCGATCGAGGCGTCGATCTCGCAGATCCGCGATGCGTCGGGCAAGCTCTATACGGTGATGCTGCGCGACATCACCGAGCGGCAGCGCGCGGAGAATGCGCTGAAGCAGTCGCGCGAGGAATTGCGCGAACTCTCGGCGAACCTGCAGAACGTACGCGAAGAGGAAAAGACCCGCATCGCGCGCGAACTGCACGACGATCTCGGCCAGCAACTGACCGCGCTGAAGATGGACCTGTCGGTGATCGAGCAGCAACTGCGCGCGCCGGGCCGTGCGCAACCCAACGACGACGTGCTGTCGCACCTGCAGGGCATGCGCCGTCTGATCGATGCAACCGTCGCGTCGGTGCGGCGCATCGCAGCCGACCTGCGCCCGGTGATGCTCGACGATCTCGGCCTCGTGCCCGCGATCGAGTGGCTGGCGAACGACTTCACGAACCGCTACGGCATCGACGTCGAACGCCACATCGAAACGGGCGGGCTCACGTTCACCAGCGCAGGGGCGACCACGCTGTTCCGGATCGTCCAGGAAGCGCTGACGAACGTCGCGCGCCATGCCGATGCGACACGCGTCGCGCTGCGGCTCGACATCGAGGAAGGCTTCTGCGTACTGCGGGTCGCGGACAACGGCCGCGGCGCGGCACCGGGCGGCAGCGCCCACGAGGACAAATCGTTCGGGCTGATCGGCATTCGCGAACGCGCACACATGCTGGGCGGCAACGTGACGATCGACACCGCGCTCGCGCGCGGCTTCTCGATCACCGTCGCCTTCCCGCTCGGCACAGTTCAACAGGAAACCACCCTCACATGATCAAGGTGCTCATCGCCGACGACCATACGCTCGTGCGCGACGGTCTGCGGCACATCCTCCAGAACGCCACCGGATTCGAGGTGGCCGGCGAAGCGTGCGACGGCCCGTCGACGATCGCGCTGGTTCGTTCGACGCCCGCGCAGGTGCTGGTGCTCGACCTGTCGATGCCGGGCCGCAACGGCGTCGAGCTGATCAAGCAGATCAAGGACGAGAAGCCCGCGCTGCGCGTGCTCGTGCTGACGATGCACGCGGAACAGCAATACGCAGTCCGCGCGTTCCGCGCCGGTGCATCGGGCTATCTGACCAAGGAAAGCGCGAGCGCCGAACTGGTCGGCGCGGTGACGAAGGTTGCGTCGGGCGGCGTCTACGTGAGCCTCGCGATGGCCGAGCAGTTCGCGCAGAGCCTGAACGAGCCGGCCGAGACGCTGCCGCACCAGCGGTTGTCCGATCGCGAATTCGACGTGTTCCGCCGGATCGCCGCCGGACAGACGCTGACCGAGATCGCGCAGGCGCTGTGCGTGAGCGCGAAGACGGTCAGCACCTACAAGACCCGGATCCTGGAAAAGATGCAGATGCCGCACGAAGCGGCGCTGGTCCGCTATGCGATGCGGCACAAGCTGCTCGACGAAACGGACGACGTCTAGCGCCTGTTCACGCTAATCACGGGCTTGCGGCGGCCCCGGGCCGTGCGGGCCCCGCGGCCGGCCGGCCGGACGCCGCCGCTGTTACTTCGCCGGCACCGGGCACGCGAGATCGCCTTCCTCGCAGGACAGATACCCCTTCAGCGTCTCGTTGCGGATCTTCGTCAGATCGTCGAGGCAGGTCGACACGACCATCGAATATGCGCTGCCACCTTCGGCATTTGCGCTGGAGAAGTTGCATTCGGCATCGCGGTAGGCGATCCACGCGCGCTGCCCATTCACGAGTTTCTCGGCGAGCGGCTTCGCATCGCGCAGGCGCGCGGTGACGGCCTGGTAAGTGCGATTCAGCTCTGCGTCGGATTTCTTGTACGCGCGATCGGCACACGCCGTCATCGCCGCCTGATCCGTCGTTTCCGCACAATTCGCCTGCGCATGGGCAAGGTTCGCCGTCAGCGCGAGCGCGCACAGCAGACCGGTCAAGACACGCATGGATGCTCCTGTTTGTTTTCGTTGATTGGTGGAACCTCGTGCCGGGCTTGCCGCCGCGCCTCGGCGCGCGGCATCGCGGACAAGCCGGCGCCACGCCATCCGCCACGGCTGCCGTGGCGTGGCGAGGCCGACCGCGATGCTAGCGCACGCGCGGCGGATTGTCAGCCGGCGCCACGCGAGCGGCGGACGCAAAAAAGCCTGCACTCGACACGAGTGCAGGCCTTTCGATACGGCGTCGCCGGCGGCCCGCAGGCCGCGCCGCGAATGGCTTAGTGACCGAAGTACACCGACGAACGATCGGCCGCGGCCGGCACCGTCACGCGTTGGCCCGACTGCGACGTCGCGACCGGGTTCGAGCCGTAGCCCGTTGCATCAGCCTGCGCGCCGGTGTTCTGGGCTGCTGCGATCTTTGCCTGTGCGGCCTGGATGTTTTCCGGATAGTTCATCCAGTCGTTCGGGTTGTAGCCGGCCTTCTCGAGCTGGACCAGCTCGGCACGCACTTGCGCGCGCGTCAGCGGCTGCTGGTTCGATTGAGCGAACGACACGATCGGTGCGGCCACCAGTGCGGCCAGTGCAACTGCCTTGATCAGCGATTTCATGATGCGTTACCTCCAGATTGTTTTGTCAGGCGCTTCGGACTCGGTAGTCGTTGCGCATGAGTGAAAGTCTAGGCGGCTCGGCTATCAGGGTAAATACTTAAATCGCGAATTCACTGTTGACCGAATTCCGTACAATTTCCGCGCATTGGGTCCAATCATCAGAAGATTAGCGTCACATCCGCACCCAATTACACCGGGGCCATGAACGATGCCGCCCGATGATGTGAAGCGGCGGCCGCCCGTCAGGGGACGTGATCGGCCTCCGTGCTTTCCACCGACAGGTCGAACAGCAACGCCTTCAGGCGGATGCGGTCGGCCGCGGCGATTTCGCTGAACGCAGCGTGATGAAGCGTCCAGCCCGGCGTCGCGGGCTCCGCGTGCACCGCGCGCACCGTGGCGTCGAGCGCCAGCAGCGCGATACGATCGCCGTCCATGTACGGCAGCTGCACGCGCAACGGCTCGCCGGCTGCGGCGAGCGGCCGGTCGACCGCGATCGACAATCCGTTCAGGCTCAGATCGTGAACGATGCCGATGCCGTCGGCCTGTGCCGCCCCGCCGGTGCAGCAGGCCGCGATCCGTACCGGCACGCGCGGCTCGACGCGCGTGCGCAACCGATCGACGAAGCCCGGCGGCGACAGCACCATGAACGGCGCGCCGCCTACCGTCTGCACCGCCTCGACCGTCGCCCCGAAGCGCGACACCGCCGAGCGGCCGATCGCGACCGCCTCGACGTCGTCGCCGCGGGCGAAATCGAACACGGCCGACGGCCGCGGTTCGACGAACAGCACGCCCGACGCGCCGATCCCGATCAACCGGCAGCGTTGCAGCACGCGGGCCGCACCGACCCGCCGGCGGATGCCGATCGCGGCGCCGGCCGACAGTCCCATGTGGGCGGCCGCCGGCACCGTGTCGCCGTCGGACGTAGCGGGTCCCGCGTCATCGCGCCTGCGAACGGGCCGGAAGTGATCGAACAGGAAGTCGTGCTGCGCGGGATCGCGCAGCGTGGCGCCGGCGGGCAGCAGCGCGGCGCCGCCCGCATCGTAGAGATCGAAGCCGAGCGGGACGCCGGCGGCGACGTCATCGCGCGCGAGCGCGACGTAATCGGTGATGAGCGGCATCGGAATGGCGCGGAACGGCCGCGCGAGCTGTCGTGACAACGTGATTACGGCAGCATCGCGCGAAATCTGAACGACTCGTTACTCCGAACCGCTGGTCGCGTCGGGTGAAGCCGGTGCCGGTGCCGGTGAAGGTGCCGGAGCTGGTGAAGGTGAAGGTGAAGGTGCCGGCACGGTGGAAGGCGCCGTGGCTGGTGCGGAGCCGAGGCCGCCGCCACCGGTATTGCCGGAACTCGCCGCGCTGCCTCCCCCCGCCGCCGGCGGCTGCACGGGCTGCGATTGCGACGCGCCCGTCGACAACGCGGCGGCCGACGCCGCCACCTCCGACGCCGGGATCCATTCCTCGACGATGCCGCCCGATGCCGGCCCGGGCGCCGACGCGGCGGACGCGGCCGACGCCTCGTCTGTGTCCTCGTCGGGCTGACGCTCGATACGCTGGGTCCTCACGGGCGCCGGCTCCTGCTTCGATTCGGGGCCGAACCAGCCGTCGAACAGGTCCGTCACCCGTTCGCGCGCCGACGCGAACCAGCCCGGCGACGGCTCGGTGTCGAATTTCAGCTTCGTGTCGACGATGCGGGCGCGCTGCGCGCGCTGGAAGAAGTCGCCGACGATCGGCAGCGCGCTGTGCGCGCCTTGCCCCCAGTAGTCGCTGCGCAGCGTCACGCGGCCGTCGTCGAAGCCGACCCACGCGCCTGCGACCAGCCCGGGCTGCATCAGGATGAACCAGCCGTCCGCGTTGTCCTGCGTGGTGCCGGTCTTGCCGGCCACGTCGCCGCGAATCCCGAAGCGCGTACGGATGCTGCCGCCGGTGCCGCGCGTGACAACGTCGCGCATCACGTCGAGCAGGGTCTTGTCGGTTTCCGCGTCGAGCGCGCGCTCGGGCGGCGCCGGCGCGTATTCGGCGAGCACGTCGCCCTGGCGGGTCTCGATGCGCGTGACCATTTGCGGCTCGACGTACAGCCCGCCGTTCGCGATCGTCGCGTACGACGCGACCATCTCCTTCAGCGTCACGGGGCTCGTGCCGAGCGCGAGCGACGGCACGCGCTCGAGCGGGCTCTCGCGCACGCCCATGTCGCGCGCGAGCCGCGCGACGGCCGCCGGGCCGACCTTCTCCATCACCTGCGCGGTGATCCGGTTGCGCGACAGCGCGACCGCGTCGCGCAGCGTCATCGGCTTGCCGGTGGGCGGCGCATCGTCGTTCGGGCGCCAGATCTCGCCGCCCTTCAGCGGAATCTCGATTGCCTGGTCGACGAACGTGTCCTCCGGCTTCATCCCGTTCGCGAACGCGGCGCCATAGACGAACGGCTTGAAGGTCGAACCCGGCTGGCGCCGTGCCTGCGACACGTGATCGAACGGCTCGTTCGTGAAGTCGCGGCTGCCGACCCACGCGCGGATCTGCCCGTCGCGCGGATCGATCGCGACGAAGCCGGCCTGCACGTCGGTCTTCGCCTTGCACAGCGCGCGCATGAAGCCTCGATCGGCGGCGAGCTGCTTCATCGCGGCCGCATCGTCCTTGCCGGCGTCCTGCGCGGCCTTGTACTCGGGCGACTCGCGCATGAAGGTGCGGAACACCTCGTTGTCGGTGCCGCAGCCGTCGCGGCCGCTCCACGCGTTGTTCGCGATCCCCTGCAGCTGGTTCGCCTGCTGCGTGAGCGCCTGGGTCGCCATCTGCTGCAGCCGCGCATCGATCGTGGTGCGCACGATCAGCCCGTCCGAGTAGATGTTGTAGTCGTTGCGGTCGGCCCAGCCGATCAGCCATTTGCGCAACTGCTGCGCGAAATGCGGCGCGGGCCCCGGCGGCTCCTTCTGGCGCTCGAAATCGACGCGCAGCGGCCGGCGCTGCAACTGCGCGAACTGCGCCGGCGACAGCTTGCCGTACTTCACCATCTGGCCGAGCACCGTATTGCGCCGCTGCAGCGCGCGTTCGGGGTTCAGCACCGGGTTGTAGTAGCTGTTGCCCTTCAGCATCCCGACGAGCGTCGCGCTGTCGAGCACGTCGAGCTGGTCGGCCGACTTGTCGAAATAGGTGCGCGCGGCCATCTCGACGCCGTACGCGTTGTACAGGAACGGCACCGTGTTCAGGTAGGTCTCGAGGATCTGCTGCTTGCTATAGATGGCCTCGATCTTCAGCGCGGTGATCGCCTCCTTCACCTTGCGCGTGAGCGTCGGCGCGCGGCCGATCTCGTCCGGATACAGGTTGCGCGCGAGCTGCTGCGTGATCGTCGAGCCGCCCTGGCGGTTGCCGGAGAACGTATGGAGCGCGGCCGACGCCGTGCGCTTCCAGTCGAGTCCATGGTGCTCGTAGAAACGATGGTCCTCGGTCGCGATCAGCGCATCGACCATGTGCGGCGAAATCTGCTTGAGCGGCACCCATTCGCGGTTCGACGGCTTGAATTCCGCCAGCAGCTTGCCGTCGGCGGACAGCACCTGCGCCGGCTGGTCGACGCGTGCCTTGCGAATGTCGCCGATGCCGGGCGTGAACGGAATCAGCGCCAGCACGTACAGCAGGAACAGCACCGGCACGGCGGCGGCCGCGAGCAGCACGCTACGGCGCGTCGGATGACGGAGACGGCGCCAGGCGGTGGCCAGCACACGCTTGACGGGCACGGCGGCAGCGGCCGCGACGGGTTGGGCGCGCGCGACCCATTTGGCACAGAGATCACGCACTGACGACACGTTTCGGCGATTCACGCGGGTGGGGGATCGGCTGGAAAGGCAGCATCGTACCAAAACTCGCGCGGCACACCGGCCGGCGGCCGTGCCAACCCCGTGCGAATGGCACCCGCCCGCGCAGTTTCACGACAAAAAAGGCGCGCGCCCCGCAAGGGAACCGCGCGCCAAGCCTGGTACAACCCGATGCCGTGCGCCGGCGTTCAGCGCACGAGGAATCCGTAGGTCAGCGGATCGCGCTCGTCGACGATCCAGTTCGCGAACCCGCAGATGTGCGCGCTGCCCTCCACTTCCGGAATCACGGCCGGGATGTCGCCAACCATCGTCTCGCGCAGCACGCGCCCCTTGAACACTGTGCCGACGATCGACTCGTTGACGAGCGTCTCGCCGGCCGCGAGCAGGCCGCGCTGGTACAGCTGCGCGACACGTCCGCCGGTGCCGGAGCCGGTCGGCGAGCGGTCGACCTCGCGATCCGCGAACACGCAGCAGTTCGCTTGCGTCGAGCCCGGATGGCGCGGCGCATTCGCGATGATCGTGCCGTAGATATGGTTGATTTCCGGAATCTCCGGATGCACGACCGGATACTTCGCGTTCGCGGCGGCCTTCACTTCGGCGCCGAAGCGGATCAGCTTCTCCACCGCCGCTTCGCGCACCGGCAGGTCGAACGGCGCACCGTCGACGTAGAAATAGAACGCGCCGCCGTACGCGATGTCGCCGGTCACGGTGCCGAACGACGGCGTGTCGACCGACACGTCGCGCCGCCAGATGAACGACGGCACGTTGACGAAGCGCACGGGCCCCGCGTGCTCGCCGTCCCATTGCACGAACGCCTCGATGAAGCCACACGGCGCATCGATGCCGACGCGCGTCTCCGGCACCGTGCGCTGCACCCAGCCGAGTTCAACCGCGGCGGTCGACAGCGCGATCACGCCGTGCCCGCAATGGTCGCTGTAGCCCTCGTTGTGCAGGAAGATCACGCCGAAATCCGCGTTCGGCGACACCGGCTCGGTCAGGTAGCCGCCGTACATGTCGGCGTGGCCGCGCGGCTCGAACATCAGCGCACGGCGGATCTCGTCAGCGTTCTCCTTAAGCCACGCGCGGCGCTGGACGATCGTGTCGCCCGGCAGGCGCGGCAGCCCGCTCGTGACGATGCGAAAGGCTTCGCCGCCGGTATGGACTTCGACGGTCGAAAGGGATCGGGAAATTTTCATGAGGATCGAAAGCGGGAAGACGAAGGACGGCGCCGCGGCGCCGTCCGGGGGCGATTACTTCGCGTACGGCTCGGGCAGCCCGTTGCGGATCACGTAGACGGTGGTCGGCGCGCCCTTCAGGTCGCCGTGTTCGTCGAACGAATAGGTGCCCGCGACACCCGCGTAGTTCGATTTCGCCAGTTGCGCGATCAGCTTCGCCTTGTCGGTGGTCGTGCCGGCCTTGACCATCGCGTCGGCGAGCAGCTTCATGCCGTCGTAGTAGTTGACGCCGTAGACCTGCGTCTCCGTGTGATAGGTGTCGTGGTACTTCTTCAGGAATGCGCGGCCAGCCGAGGTTTTCTCGAGCGCGACGCCGCCCTGCGCGCAGTAGACGATCGACGCGGCCTCGCCCGCGACCTTGCCCATGTCGGCCGAGCAGATGCCGTCGCCGCCGAGCAGCTTCGCGCGCAGGCCGCGCTGCTTCATCTGCTTCGCCATCGGCGCGCCCTGCGCCGCATAGCCGCCGAAGAAGATCACGTCGGGATTGCTGGCCTTGATCTTGGTGAGAATGCCGAGGAAATCGGTCGCCGACGAGCTCGTGTACTCCTGGTCGACGATCTTGATCCCGTTGGCCTTCGCGACGTTCGCGAACTGCTCGGCGACCCCCTGCCCGTACGCGGTGCGATCGTCGATGACCACGGCGGTCTTCGCGTTCAGCGTCTTCGCGGCGAAGGTCGCCATCGTGCCGCCGAGCTGCTCGTCGCTCGCGCCGATCCGGAAGATGTTCTTGAAGCCCTGGCGCGTGAGCGCCGGGTTCGACGCGACCGGCAGCATCGGCACGCCGGCATTGGAGTACACGCGCGACGCGGGAATCGCGACGCCCGAGTTGTACGGGCCGAGCACCGCGACGACGCCCTTGTCGACCAGGCTCTGCGCGACCTGCACGCCCGCCTTCGGGTCGGCCTGGTCGTCGTCGGACACCAGCTTGAACGTGACCGTCTTGCCGGCCACTTTCACACCCGCCTTGTTGAGCTCGTCGACGGCGAGGCGCGCGCCGTTTTCATTGTCCTTGCCGTTCGCGGCCTGCGGGCCGGTCAGCGGCGCCGAGTGGCCGATCGTCACGACTTCCTGCGCGTGCGCGGAAGTCAGCGCGCCGGCGGCAACGGCCACCGAGAGCGCGGTAATGAGGTATCGCATGGTGTCTCCTGATTGGTTTTGTGTGAAACCAATGTAGGACACCCATGGTCACGACGCAAGCAATTTCAAAATACTATTTACGATTCTGGTCATATTTCAGACCAGAATGCCGTAGCGTGCGTTACTTCGGCGTGATGTCGCGCCGCACGCGGAGAATGTGCTGCTCCACGTAGAACGCGGCTGCATCGGCGTCGCCGGACACGATCGCCTCGTAGATCAGCCGGTGCTCGGACACGTAGAGCCGGATCCGGCCCGCGTCGTAGATGCCGTCGTCCTTCAACCGTTTCCACAGCGGCTGGTCCATCGTCTTCGCGACTTCGTCGGCGATCTTCACGATCAGCGCGTCGCCGGTCATCAGCGCGAGCTGCCGGTGGAACAGCCGGTCGCTCTCGTTCCACAGCGCGCGCTGCCGCGGGTCGTCGACATCGGTGATGGTTTCCATCTGCGCGAGATAGCCTTCGGCGATCGGATCGGCTCGGCCATGCGCGGCCGCGAGGCGCGCGATCGCGGGCTCGAGGATGAGCCGCACGTCGAGCGTCGACGTCGGGCTGAAGTCGGCATCCGGCGCGCTGCGCGGGTCGCCGCGCTGCGCGAGCACGTCGAGCGGCGCCGGCACGACGTAGGTGCCCGAATTGCGCTTCGTGAACACCAGCCCTTCGTTCTGCAACGCGCCGAGCGCCTCGCGCACGGCCGGCCGGCCGACCTGGAACAGCGCCGCGAGCTCGCGCTCGGACGGCAGCCTCGAATCGGCCGGATAGTGCCCCGCGCGGATCTCGTCGCGGATCTTCTCGGCGACCTGCTCGTAGATCTGCAGCGGCCGGAAACCGGCTTCAAGGGATTCGGGACGCGCGGACATCATCTGGGGCTCCTGCCAGGTCGGGGGCGTGGTTCGGGAATGGTGCGCACGATACCGCAGCGCAGCGGGCCGGCACGTGCGACGGCCCATCTGGACGGATATTAGAACCAAAATCGGTCATCTGCCTGATTTTACGGATTGCCGGTTGGCCATCAACTGGTATAGATTTGATCCAGACCGCCTGCCGTGGCTATTTCCGGCAGCTTTCGTGGCGAGCGCGCGTTGCGCCCGTCGTCCACGCTCACCGATCCAACCGACCGACACGATGACCGCCCTCTCCCGGATTCCCGCTTTCAATGCCGCCGAAACGGCCGCGCTGCTCGACTACCCGGCGCTGCTCGCCACGCTCACGCACACCGTCGCCGAGTATGCGGCCGGCGAGATCGTCAGCCCCGAACGGCTCGTCGTGCCGCTGCAGGGAGGCGGCGTGATGCTGTCGATGCCGTCGAGTGCGCGCGACCTCGCGAGCCACAAGCTCGTGAACGTGTGCCCCGGCAACGCCGCGCGCGGGCTGCCGACGATCCTCGGCCAGGTGAGCGCGTACGACGCGACGACGGGCGAGATGCGCTTCGTGCTCGACGGCCCGACCGTCACGGGGCGCCGCACGGCGGCCATCACCGCGCTCGGCATCCAGGCGCTGCACGGCGCCGCGCCGCGCGACATCCTGCTGATCGGCACCGGCAAGCAGGCGGCCAATCACGCGGAAGCGCTGGCGGCGATCTTTCCGGACGCGCGTCTGCACGTGCGCGGCTCGCGCGCCGGCAGCGCGGCCGCGTTCTGCGCCGCGCACCGCGCGCAGGCCCCGCAACTCGCGCCGCTCGACGGCGACGCGATTCCCGATGCGATCGACGTCGTGGTCACGCTGACGACGAGCCGCACGCCCGTCTATCGCGAAGCGGCGCGCGAAGGCCGCCTCGTGGTCGGCGTCGGCGCGTTCACCGCGGACGCCGCCGAGATCGACGCCGACACCGTGCGCCACAGCCGGCTGGTCGTCGACGACCCGGCCGGCGCGCGTCACGAGGCCGGCGACCTGATCGTCGCCCAGGTCGACTGGCAACAGGTCGCGTCGCTCGCCGACGTCCTGCGCGGCGCCTTCGAGCGTCGCGGACCGCTGCTGTTCAAGACCGTCGGCTGTGCCGCATGGGATCTGGCCGCGTGCCGCACGGCACGCGATGCGCTGGACGCGCGCCGGGGCGACTGATTCCACGGCGGGGGCAGCAACAACGGCAGCGGCCGACAATCGCCCACGCCTCCCGGCGGCCCGCCCCTAGCGTCGCCGCCGCTTTCGCCCGCGCTTGTAGGAATCGCCCTACAACGCGTCGAACAGGCCTACACAAACTTCCAATTCGGCCGATTTCATTTTCGGCGGCGCAACACGATACTGCGGGCATGAATGCCAGCCTGTCACCCGCCGTCGCGCTCAGGGTGTTCCTCGTCGATCACGCCGTCGCCGTGCGGCAACGCATCGCGCTGCTCGTCGGCGCGATCGGCGGCGTCGTGGTCGTCGGCGAAGCGGAGGACGGCCAGGACGCGTGGACGCACATCCGCAGCAGCCGCGCGGACGTCGTGATCGTCGACCTGCGGCTCGCGGACGGCGGCGGTCTCGAGCTGATCGGGATGCTGTCGAAGGCCGCGCCGCCCGTCGTCACGATCGTGCTGACGAACCACTCGGCGCTTGCATTCAGAGAGGCATGCGCGGCGGCCGGAGCCGATTATTTCTTCGACAAGACCGCCGAATTCGACGCCGCATGCCGCGTCATCGAATCCCTGGTGCACGCTCGCGCGCACCAACCCTGATCGAGCCGGAGTGATTCATGTCTACCGCCACCGCCACCGCCTTCGCCACCGCCCCGCCCGTCGCGGCTCGGCCACCGATGCCGCTTCACGCGGTCGCACGCACCGACACCGCCAAACATCCGGCCGCGCGCTGCTCAGTGTGCGCGATGCGCTCGATGTGCCTGCCGCCCGACCTGACCGCGGACGAATACGGCCGCCTCGACGCGATCATCTGCTCGACCCGGCACGTTCGCCAGGGCGACTCGCTGTTCCGCACCGACGACCCGTTCCAGAGCATCTATGCGGTGCGCGCGGGCTCGTTCAAGACGGTGATGATGCATCGCGACGGCCGCGAGCACGTGAACGGCTTCCAGATCGCCGGCGAAACGCTCGGCATGGACGGCATCGGCACCGGCCGCCACTGCTGCGACGCGATCGCGCTCGAGGACAGCGTCGTGTGCATCATCCCGTTCGTCGCGCTCGAAGCCGCATGCCGCGAAATGAAATCGATGCAGCATTTTCTCTATCAGATGCTGAGCAGCGAGATCGTCCGCGAATCGAGCCAGATGCTGCTGCTCGGCACGATGTCGGCCGAGCAGCGCGTCGCGCATTTCCTGCTGAACCTGTCGTCGCGCTTCGAAGCGCGCGGTTATTCGGCATCGGAATTCAACCTGCGGATGACGCGCGAGGAAATCGGCTGCTATCTCGGCATGAAGCTCGAGACGGTGAGCCGGATGTTCTCGCGGTTCCATCGGGAGTCGCTCGTCGAAACACGCGGCAAGCGCGTGCGGATCATCGACGCGCAGGCGCTCGCACAGGTCTGACGGATAGAGCGCGCGCGGCCGGCATCATTGCGCGGCGGCGCCCGTCTTGACCTGACGTAACGCGACGGCGGCTTCGGATTCGTCCGCGTGCCACGCGGACAGCGCCTGTTCGGCGTGCGCGAACGCGCGGCGCATCGTGTCGTTCACATCGTCGCCGGTGCTGGACGGCAGCGATGCCGGCGCGCGATCGTGCATCAGCAGTTCGAGCCGCACGTCGTAGGTGCGGTCTCCGTCATCGGTCGTGCGCGACTCGATCGTCAGCCGGCAATCGGCGAGCCGTGCGCGGAATCGTTCGAGCCGCACCAGTTGCGCCCCCGCCTCGGCTTCGAGTGCGGCGTACCCCGTGAATCCGACGCAGACGATCTGCATGCCCACGCCCATGGGGCGCCTCCTGACGAGATCGGTGCCCGTCGACCGCGTACCTGTCACTGTGTATCCCTGTCCCGTACGCGGCGCGATGACCGACGCGGCGTTCACTGCCTGTGGCAGCCCCACCTGCGCGCAACCATCGGCGCGAGAGAATTCATACGCTGAATGTCTGCGACGCCTTCATTTCGATCCACGTCATCCCGGCCCGCAGCCCTTCGATCGCCGCCTCGTGCTCGGTGGGATACGCGTGACTGTGTTCGAACGTGTGATGAAAACGCGCCGCCCCCGTGCCATGCTCAACGGACACACGACAGCGGAACTCGCCGGATTCGCACGGTCGCGTCTCGATTTCGACCGACCAGTCGCGTTCATGAATCGTACCTTGCAGTGTCATGCGCCCTCCTGCGGGATCAGTCTTCCTCGAGCCGGAAATGACCGCTATGCAGCAACACCGGCCGTCCCCCGATTTCTTCGAGCATTCGTCGTGCCATCGCATCGATCGCCGACCGATGCGCTTCGAACGCAGCGAGCAGATCCCGCTCGAGCAGCGATGGCGCGCCGAAATGGTCTTCCAGCGCTTCGGCCGTGATCGCGCACTGCACGCAGCGACCATCGACCAGCGCCGAAAATGCGACGACCAGATCGCGTCCGCAATATTCGGGCGGTTCCGGTGGAAAGGCAATCTGCATCTGTCCGCCTGTCATCGTCGTGACGATCCCATGACATGAGCATAGCCGCCTGCACGGCCGCGCGCTTGACCCACGTCAACGGCTTCGCTGCGCCGCACGATGCGGCGCCCCTCGCATGGCGTGGAGCGGCGTTCAGCCCGCGTCCGCGTCGATTGCCGCACCGCGCTCGGCCAGCAGTTCGCGCAGCACGCCGCGATGGCAGCGGCGTTCGTCCTCGCAGTAGCAGCCGATCGAGAACGCGCTCGTCGCCGACAGCGCGGCGAGCAGATCCAGCACCTTCGGCGCGTCGCCATGCGCCATTTCCGCGCGAAAGCGGCGCGTGAACGCGCGCCATTCGGCGTCGGTTTCGGCCGCCAGCGCCTGCGCGACGAGCTCGGGGCTCGGCGACAACGTCGGCAACCATACATCATAGTAGTTGCGCGACGCGAATTCCGCCCTCGGTACGCCGCGCGGCGGTCGCCGCACCGTGCCGATCCTCAGGCCCTCGCCGGCCGCGCGCGGCGTGCCGAGCCGTACGATTCGAATTGCCATGCCGCTCCTTGGTCATGCGTTCGAGTTTCCATCGTAGCGCCGCGCCGCCGCCGCGCAACAAAAAACCGGCTGCCTCCACAAAGGAGACAGCCGGTTTCGGCGAAACGATCGGGCGCCCGAAGGCGTGCGGTCAGACGCCGCTCTTCAGCACCTTGCCGATGGATTCCGCGACGATGCCGACGTTCGAATCGTTCAGGCCCGCGACGCACATGCGGCCCGAACGCAGGATGTACACGCCGTGCACTTCGCGCAGCGCGTCGACCTGGGCTTCGGTCAGGCCCGTGTACGTGAACATCCCGCGCTGCTTCACGTAGCGAGTGAGCGCTTCACCGCTGACGTGGTCGCGCAGGCCGTCGTGGATCGACTGGCGCATCCGCGCGATGCGGCGGCACATCGCGGCGAGCTCTTCTTCCCACTGCTTGCGCAGCGCCGGCGTGTTGAGCACGGTCGCCACGACCTTCGCGCCGTAGGTTTGCGGGTTGCTGTAGTTCGAGCGCACCGCGCCGGCCAGTTGGCCCAGCACGCGCTCGGCCGCGGCCGCATCCTCGCAGACGACGCTCAGGCCGCCGACCCGCTCGCCGTACAGCGAGAAATTCTTCGAGAACGAGTTCGCGACGAGCGCCGGCACGCCGCGGCGGGCCAGTTCGCGCACCGCGAACGCATCCGCGTCGAGGCCCGCGCCGAAGCCCTGGTACGCCATGTCGACGAACGGCAGCAGCCCGCGCGCCTCGATCACGTCGATCAGCTTCTCCCACTGGCCTTCGTCGAGATCGACGCCGGTCGGGTTATGGCAGCACGCGTGCAGCAGCACGATGCTGCGCGCCGGCAGCGCGTCGATCGCCGCGAGCATCGCGTCGAACTTCAGGCCGCCCGTCGCTTCGTCGTAGTACGGGTACGTGTTCACCGTGAAGCCGGCGCGCTCGAAGATGAAGCGGTGGTTTTCCCAGCTCGGATCGCTGAGCCATACCTGCGCGTCCGGGAAGTAGCGCTTCAGGAAATCGGCGCCCACCTTCAGCGCGCCCGAGCCGCCGAGCGTCTGCACGGTCGCGATGCGGCCGGCCGCACGCGCCGGGTGATCGGCGCCGAACACGAGCGCCTGCACGGCGTCGCGATACGCGGCGAGGCCGACCATCGGCAGGTAGGGTTTCGGGCCGAGGTCGCGCTGCAGCGCGGTTTCGGCTTCGCGCACGGCACCCATCACGGGAATCCGGCCTTCGGCATCGAAATAGATGCCGATGCTCAGGTTGACCTTCTGATCGCGCGGATCTTTCTGGAAGTTCTCGTTGAGCGTCAGGATCGGATCGCCCGGGTACGCGTCGATGTGTTCGAACATGGCTATGTCGGTCTCGTCTGGAAGGATGATCGTGGTGCCCGTGTCAGCGCGCGGACGCGCCGTCGCGCATCGCATAGCCCGCATTCTTCTGCCGGAAGCGATACCCGATCGCGAGCACCGCGAGCCATACGGGGATCAGGTACACCGACAGACGGAGATCCGGCGTCAGGTACATCACGACGAGAATGCCGGCCATGAACACCAGGCACAGGTAATTCGTGAAAGGATAGCCCAGACTGCGGAACGAAGTCTGCTCCCCGGCGATGCGCTTGGCCTGGCGGAACTTCAGGTGGATCAGCGTGATCATCGCCCAGTTGATGATCAGCGCCGACACGACGAGGCCCATCAGCACCTCGAACGCCTTGCCCGGCATGAAGTAGTTGACCAGCACGCATGCGCCGGTCGCGAGCGCCGACGCGCCGAGCGCGGCGAGCGGAATGCCGCGCTTGTTCACCGAGCACAGCACCTTCGGCGCGTTGCCCTGCTTCGCGAGGCCGAACAGCATCCGGCTGTTGCTGTACACGCCGCTGTTGTAGACCGACAGCGCGGCCGTCAGCACGACCACGTTCAGCACGTTCGCGACCAGGTTGCTGCTCAGCGCATGGAAGATCAGCACGAACGGGCTGCCGCCGGTGACGACCTTTTCCCACGGATACAGCGACAGCAGCACCGCCAGCGCGCCGATGTAGAAAATCAGGATCCGGTAGATCACCTGGTTGGTCGCGCGCGGAATGCTGTGCTTCGGATCGTCGGCCTCGGCCGCGGTGATGCCGATCAGCTCCAGCCCGCCGAACGAGAACATGATCGCCGCCATCGACATCACGAGCCCCGACACGCCGTTCGGGAAGAAGCCGCCGTGCTGCCACAGGTTCGCGATGCTCGCCTCCGGGCCCGCGTGGCCGCTCGCGAGCAGCCAGCCGCCGAAGCCGATCATCCCGACGATCGCGGCGACCTTGATGATCGAGAACCAGAATTCCGTCTCGCCGTACGACTTCACGCTTGCCAGGTTCAGCAGGTTGATCGCGACGAAGAACACCAGCGCGGACACCCAGGTCGGCACGCCGGGCCACCAGTACTGCACGTAGATCCCGACGGCCGACAGCTCGGCCATGCTCACGAGGATGTACAGCACCCAGTAGTTCCAGCCGGACAGGAAGCCGGTGAAGTGGCCGACGTATTTATCGGCGAAGTAGCTGAACGAGCCGGCCACCGGCTCGTCGACGACCATCTCGCCGAGCTGGCGCATGATGAAGAACGCGACGATGCCGGCCACCGCGTAGCCGAGCAGCACGGACGGGCCGGCCATCTTGATCGTCTGCGCGATGCCGAGGAACAGCCCCGTGCCGAGCGCGCCGCCGAGGGCGATCAGCTGGATGTGCCGGTTCTTCAGCCCCCGCTTCAGGCCGTCCTTCTCGTTTCCAGAAACCATGTCTTCTCCATGTTGCCCGCCTCCGCCGGAAGCGGTGCGGCACGCCTCGGTGTGCCGGGCGTTGTTTTGCTGTGCCGGCGGCCGTTCGTGGAGCCGCCGGGTTGGGGACTGCGATCTTCGCGCGGTGACGCCCGATTCCTGTCGGCAGGCCCGCCAGCCCGGCCGCCGACCGTCGTCCTCGCCCGCGTCGCCGCGGCCGCGCACGAAAATCCGGCGTCAGTTTAGCGTCGCGACGGCGAAATCGGGTTGCGTAACCCGCTCATGCAAACCCTACATTATGAGATAAAATTGCACCCCGGAGACAGACGAGGAAACAAAAATGCCTGAACCGGTTCTCGATCGCATCGATCGCCACTTGTTGTCGGTATTGCAGGAGAACGGCCGCGCGTCGAACCTCGACCTGGCCAAGGCCGTCGGCCTGTCGCCCGCGCAGACGCTGCGGCGCCACCGCCGGCTGGAGGAGATCGGCGCGATCCGCCGCTACGAAACCCGTCTGTGCGCCGATACGCTCGGGTTCGGCGTCACCGCGTTCGTGCACGTGACGATGGAGCGCGGGCATATCCGCGATCTGTCGAAGTTCCAGAAACTCGTGTCGGATCTCGCGCAGATCCAGGAATGTTTCTCGGTGACGGGCGATATCGACTACGTGCTGAAGGTCGTCGCGCATGATCTGAAGGGGCTGTCCACGTTCCTGCTCGAAACGCTGATGCGCATTCCCGGCGTCAGCGGCGTGCATTCGAGTGTCTGTCTCGATGAAATCAAGTGCACTAGTGCGATGCCGTTGGACAGCTAGCGGCCGGCGCTTCCGGCGCGGCCACCGGTAATGCACCGGCTGTGTGCGACCCACCTGGAGATAGTGGTGGCTTGCGCCGCCCCTCCGTTTCCCGCGTAATATCGCCATATCGACTCGCCACCCATCATTCGGTAGCGATTTTCACTAAAAATCGTACATATCCAATAGGCAACGTGCCTGCTGTCGGCGATCGTCTTTTCTTCCTTAACAGACAGAGAATCGACCATGCGCCGAACGGCAGTAAGAGACGGCGATCCGACCACGACCGGCGGATTCGTCATTGCGGTCACGTCCACGATGTTCGACAACGGCAAGCATGTCGCCATCGACGGAGACGAAGCGACATGTGGTGACTGCAAGGGAACGTTCAAGATTTTTGGCAGCGCCCAGCGTATGAGTTGCCATGGCCGCAGAGTCGTTCTAAATGGTGACCCGGTTCTTTGCCCATGTGAACAGAACAAGGTCATGGCGGGCGGCGACAGCATGATTTTCTATGAAGAAGGTAATGCACCCAGTACTGCACCGGCGATAGGCAGCGCACGACCCGTTGCCCCGACAGAGCAATCAGGAGCCGCGCCTTTCCAATACGACGAGAAGATCAAGTGCGTTGCGCGCGGGTCAATACTCGCTGGATATCCTTACTACATCGAGACAGCAGACGGCCGTACGTATTCCGGATGCCTTGACTCCAGTGGCGCCCTCCCACGCATTGACACCATGGCGGCGAGCGGCACTTACGTCGTCCATTGGGGCGACGAAGCTATCGCAAAGCAATACGGAGCATGACTGATGCCGAATCCGCCCACGAACGTCCGCACCAACAACACACCCCTCTCCGAAAAAACCGTACCGCTCAAAGCACTGACATTTCAGCAGCTTTGGCGCGCATACCCGACGAAAGACCCATACGACGACCCGACCGGCGAGTATGAAAATCAATGTGCGATCCGGATGAGCGTTACGTTTCATGCGGCCGGGAGCGACATGAAGTCGTTTTCGCAAAAGGTACTGAAGCCGATGCCGGGAAAAGGAACGTTGGGACGGTTGCTCCTCAACGGCAAAGCAACTGCGACTCGCGCTTATGAACTGGCCGAATGGTTGAAACTCCGCCCATTCCTCGGCCTCGGCAAACCCGAAAATGTCACGGGGCCGGACTGGCAGGACAAGATAAGGGGCCGAACCGGTATCATCTACTTTTTCGGCTACTGGCGACAGGAAGGGGATTCGGCTGACGCCTTGAGTGGCGGACATATCGATCTGTGGAACAAGGATACCCTCACGCCGTCTGCCGCATCATTCTGGCGGTTTCGCCTCGGCGTACGGTCGATGATTAATCCGCTCGATTATCTTCGGGGCCGGCGCGGAAACTGGTATTCGGACCTGGCGGACTCGAAAGAAATCCTTTTCTGGGAAGTGGAATGAAACGACTGGCTGCCGCCCTCGGCGGATTCATATGGGGCTTGCTCGCGACATGGGCATCCCTCTATGCGTTCAGCCATATTCGGTGGTCCGCTACGCCGTCACATTCCACCGGCTGTAACGACATGGAGCACTGCGCCTCTCACGCCGTATTCATCGTCGGCCTGCTGGCGCTCACCTTGTGGCCCTCGGTCCTCTTTGCCGCAATCAACGCGTTCGCTTATCGGCGCTGGTCGTCGCGCAAATGGGCAACCGTGGTCGTTGTCGCTACGCTGTTTGTCGTGTTTTTTCATCTCGCGAGCTATGCGGCAGGCGCGCTAGGTCTGTTTAGCTAACTCGGATCAACGGGGCGGCGCAATGCGGCTGGCGCGCCGCCACGCTCTCTCAGGTCGCCTCGAACGCGCTGATCAGCAGCGCCCCGCAAGCAATCACCAGACACCCGCCCGCGCGACGCGGCGTCAGCCGCTCGCCGAGATACACGCGCGCGATCAGCGCCGCGAACACCACGCTCGTTTCGCGCAGCGCCGACACCGGTCCCATCGGCGCGCGATCCATCGCCCAGATCACGATCCCGTACGCGAGCGCCGCGAACACGCCGCCGCCCGCGGCCTTCGCCGTCTCGCCGATATCCTGCGTGAGCCGCAGCGGCCCCGCGCGCAGCCGGTAATACGCGGCCATCAGCAGCCCCGTCAGCACGAACATCCACCCGGTATAGCCGACCGTGCTGCCGCTTTCCCGCACGCCGATCCCGTCGACCACGCTGTACGCGGCGATCGATACGCCGGTCGCGAACGCGGTCAGCAACACGGGCGCCATCCGGTGTGGCGCGCCCCGCCCGCGCTCGAGCCCGATCGCCAGAATGCCGGCGCAGATCAGCACGAGTCCGCATTGCGCGCCCGCGTTCAGGCGCTCGCCCGCGAACACCGCCGCGCCCAGCGTGACGAGCAGCGGCGCGGTGCCGCGCGCGACCGGATACGCGACGCTCAGGTCGCCGTGCTCGTACGCGCGCACCAGCAGCAACGTATAGACGACATGGATCACCGCCGACGCGACGACGCAGGCCCAGCTCGCGGGCGTGATCGGCGCGGCGCCCGGCAGGAACAGCAGCGCGAAGAGCCCGATCGCGATCTGCAGCACTGTGGCCGAGCGCAGCCGGTCGCCGCTGCTGCGTACGAGTGCATTCCACGACGCATGCAGGAAGGCGGCACACAGGACGGCAAGCAGAACGGGGATCGGCACGTTGAATACTCGCTGACGGCCGGCAACGCGAAATCGTTGCCGGGGCCGATCATCGTATGAATGTGTCACCGGATTGTCAAAAAAGCCGCTGCACGACCGCGTGGACCGACACACCCGGCACGTGCCGCGGCCCGCCCGGCGCGGCATCCACGGCGACGACCGCGCCCGCCGCCGAATGTGTCGCGCCGGTTGCATCGGCCCGCGCCTTTCTGCTGTCTTTCGCGCCGCGTCTCGCCGTAATGGAGTCGATACCGCGGCGCAACCGTCGCGAAACCGATTCGCCCCCATATCTTCATACCGGGCTGTTTCAATGCCGGTGCTCCATCACGAGCCCCGCGCCGAACCGAGACGACGACGGGGCCGCTCTCCACCATCGACCACCTCACCTGGAGTTTCCCGATGTTCCGTCAAGCCTTGCTCGTCACCGCCTGTGCAGGCGCAGCGCTTGCGCTGTTCGCCTGCGGCGGCAGCGACGATCCGACGTCGACGCCCGCGGTGTCGTCGCAGGATGCACTGCAGACCGCCACGCCGATCAAGCACGTCGTCGTGATCTACGGCGAAAACGTGTCGTTCGACCATTACTTCGGCACCTACCCGAACGCGTCGAACCCGTCCGGCGAACCGGCCTTCACCGCCAAGCCCGGCACGCCGACGGTCAACGGGCTGACGGGCACGCTGCTCACCGCGAACCCGAACTTCACGAACACGGCCAACGGCACCGACGCCGCGAACCCGTTCCGCCTCGACCGCACGCAGGCCGCGACGGCTGACCAGAACCACGCGTACACGGCCGAGCAGCAGGCCGAGGACAACGGCCTCGCCGACCTGTTCCCGAAATACACCGGCAAGGGCTCGTCCGGCGGCGCCGGCGCGTTCGGCACGAAAGGCCAGGTGATGGGCTACTTCGACGGCAACACCGTCACCGCGCTGTGGAACTACGCGCAGCGCTTCGCGATGAGCGACAACGCGTATACGACGGTCTACGGCCCGTCGACGCCGGGCGCGCTGAACGTCGTGTCGGGCCAGACCAACGGGATGCAGATCGTCAAGACGTCGAAGCAGCCGTCGACGCTCGCGGCCACCTCGTACTACGTCAACGACGGCCAGGGCGGCTTCACGATGATCAACGACGTCGACCCCGGCTTCGACGTGTGCTCGAGCACGACCGACCAGGCGATGATGAGCAGCAAGAACATCGGCGACCTGCTGAACGCCGCGAAGATCACGTGGGGCGGCTTCATGGGCGGCTTCAACCTGTCGACGACCAACGGCAACGGCACGACCGGCTGTAACCGCAGCACCGTCGCCACCGCCGTGAACGCGGCGACGGCCGACTACATCCCGCACCACAACTGGTTCCAGTACTACGCATCGACCGCGAACCCGCAGCACACGCGTCCGAGCAGCGTCGCGGCGATCGGCTCGAGCGTCCAGGCCGACGGCAAGACGGCCGAGCCGGCGAACCACCAGTACGACAGCGACGACTTCTTCGCGGCCGTGAAGGCCGGCAATTTCCCGTCGGTCAGCTTCCTCAAGGCGCCGGCCGCGCAGGATGCGCACGCGGGCTACTCGGATCCGCTCGACGAGCAGGCGTTCGTGACGAAGGTCGTCAACTTCCTGCAGCAGCAGCCCGACTGGAAGAACACGGCCGTGATCGTCACCTATGACGACTCCGACGGCTGGTACGACCACGCGTACACGGCGCCGACCCACGCGTCGTCCGATGCGGTCGACCAGGTGAACGGCAACGGCGCATGCGGCACGGGCGGCACCACCGGCGTGAACGGCGGCACCGTGAACGGCCGCTGCGGTCCGGGTGTGCGCATTCCGCTGGTCGTGATCTCGCCGTACGCGAAGCAGAACTATGTCGACCACACGATGATCGACCAGGCGTCGGTCGTGCGCTTCATCGAGGACAACTGGCTCGGCGGCCAGCGCATCGGCGGCGGTTCGTTCGATGCGACGGCGGGCGACCTGCGCGGGCTGTTCGACTTCGCGTCGAAGCCGAATACGGCGCCGCTGTATCTCGATCCGACGCAAGGCACCGTGCTGAGCGCGGCGCCGTCGATCTGACCGGCATTGCCTGATCGTTAGCAGCAGGCAATAACAAGCAGCAGCAGGCCGGCGCATCGTGCGCCGGCCGTTTCCATTCACCGCGCCGCCTTTACGCCGCACCCGACCTTCGACCGCCAGCATGACAGCTCGTCCCGCGTTCCCGTCTCCCGACGCATCCGGCGCCGCCGCGCCGCGTTCCCCTGCCCGCGTACTGCGCCGCGCGGCGTTCGTGCTCGGCGCGGCCGTGCTCGGCTACGGCGCGTTCGCGATCGCGTTTCCGGCTCGGACGCCGGCGGCGATCGGCGACGTCGTCGCCGACTGGACGGGCGCGAATCCGCATCCGGTCGTGCTGCAGCGCCCGGCCGCGCAGCCGCTGTCCGCGGTCGCGCAACTTGGGCGTGCACTGTTCGCCGATCCGTCGCTGTCGGCATCCGGCAAGCAGTCGTGCGCGTCGTGCCACAGCCCCGATCATGCATACGGGCCGCCGAACGGGCTCGACGTGCAGCCGGGCGGCCTCGCGATGACGCAGCAGGGTTACCGTCCGCCGCCGTCGCTGATGTACCTGTACCGCCAGCCGAATTTCAGCATCGGCCCCGATGCGGGCGAAAACGACGCCGCGCCGAGCGTCGCGCAGCAGGCGGCAGCCGCGGCCAGCGTCGTGAAGGCGCAGAAGGTGGCCGGCACGTCGGCCGCGCCGCAACTCGTGCCGCAGGGCGGGATGTTCTGGGATGGCCGCGCCGATACGCTGCAGCAGCAGGCGTTCGGGCCGCTGCTGAATCCGGTCGAGATGGCGAACGCGAGCGTCGACGACGTCGCGCGCAAGCTCGCGCAGTCGTCGCATCGCGCGCAGTTCGAGCAGTTGTTCGGCGCGCGCGTGTTCTCCAGCCCGCAGCTTCTGGTGTCGGAGGCGATGTTCGCGATCGCGCGCTATCAGGTCGAGGATCCGTCGTTCCATCCGTACAACAGCAAGTACGATCGCTGGCTCGAGGGCCGCGCGCGCCTGACGCGGGCCGAGTTGCGCGGGCTGAGGCTCTTCAACGATCCGGACAAGGCGAATTGCGCGGGCTGCCATCTGTCCAGGCCCGGCAAGGACGGCCTGCCGCCGATGTTTACCGACTACCAGTACGAGGCGCTCGGCGCGCCGCGCAACCGGGCGCTCGCGCAGAACCGCAACCCGGCGTTCCACGATCTCGGCGTGTGCGGGCCGTTCCGCGAGGACCTGAAGGACCAGACGCAGTATTGCGGGATGTTCCTCACGCCTACGCTGCGCAACGCGGCGACGCGCCAGGTGTTCTTCCACAACGGCGTGTTCCATACGCTCGACCAGGTCATGGCGTTCTACAACGAGCGCAGCATCTCGCCGCAGAAGTTCTATGCGCGCGGCGCGGACGGCAAGGTCGACGAGTACGACGATATTCCGCCGCAGTACCGCGCGAACGTCGACGTGACCGATGCGCCGTTCGATCGCAAGCCCGGCGACAAGCCCGCGATGACCGAGCAGGACATCAAGGATATCGTCGCGTTTCTCGGGACGCTGACCGACGAGCCGGCACGCTGAGGAATCGCCGTTGCACTAGCGGAGCAGCGCAACGTTCTCGTCGATCCGACGCTGAATGTGCATCAGGGTATCGTCGGTAATGGTGCCCTGATAGTCGCGCGTCGCAATGGCCGACCATCGGCTGGCCACCGAGCACATGCGGTCGATCATGTCGCCGGCCGCCGCGGGGGGAATCTCCGCCTCCTTCGCCAGCCCGAGCAAGGCCGCTCGGTCGATCTGCAGGGCCTCGCCCATGACGTCCATCTGGTGATAACCGCCCGGTCCCTCGCAGAATGTCACGTCATAGGCCGGCGCGAGCTTCCACTCGCCGGATCGCGCCATGATGTACGCGAAGTTCTTGGGATGATCGTCCCGGTTGTTGAAGGCGACGTTGAAGACCGCCCGCTCGAACGCCCGCGCCTTTTCGCGGACGTCATTGGTGCACATGTGGGTCGCACGCAGGAAATTCACGTAATCCAGCGCACCCGGCGTTTTGTAATCGGCACCGGTAAACGCAGCGACGCTTTGCATGGGCACGCGCAGACCGTCCCGTCGATCGAAACGCCTGGATGCAAATGCCGCCATCCCGCCCGGCAAATCGAAATGCAACGTGTCGGGGGTCTCGATGCCGCACATGCGCAAGCACTCGGCGTAGACCATCTCGATCGCGCACACCTCCGGATGCTCTTGCCGCGCCGGGAACTTGACCAGCCACGCTTCAAAACCCGCCGCGGCGGCCGTGGTAAAGACGCCGGAGCGCGGATCGCGATAGACCAGCGCCTTCGGCCTGGCGCCTTGCGGAGAACCGCCGACCTGCAGCAACTGATGAAGGAACGCTCCGCCTTCACCATCGAGGACTTCCTGTACCTCGGCCGCGAGCCGATCCAGGGGAATATTCGGCTGCGGCTCCTGGATCTCGGGCGCGACGGGTTCGAACGACATGGCCCCCATCGCATGGCTGCCAATGTAAGCCAGACGCTCCAGCGGCCCGATGCGTGCCGCGTTGAGGCCGCGGCGTTTGAACAACCGATCCATCAGCAACATGCCCCATCCGTCGGGCAGCGCGTCGTAGACGGGCCCCGGCAGCCCTAGCTGATGGGCCGGAAAATCCTTGCGCAGCTTGCTCCCATGCACCGGCAGTGCATAAGCCGACAGCTCGAGCCCCCGCTTGCGTGCGTCATCGCTATATTCGAATACGATCAACGGGCGCCCCGTGATGGCCGTCGTCGAGACCAGCGATCCCCACAGCCAGTGCTCCCCCCAGCCGTCGTAGTAGACATCGACCCGCTCAATCATTTCTCGTCGTCCTCTTGACGCGCTGACGTTTGGCGCTCTTTTCATACCGGTGAACATCGTCCAGGCTATCGAGCTTCGGCAGGAACAGCGCTTCGAGTTCCTTGCTTCGTCCAAGAACCATGGCTACACGAATGACCGTTTCGAGGCTCACATTGCGTCCGGCTTCCAGGTTGGACACGGTATTGGCGCCGACGCCGGCACGCGCGGCCACGTCGGCCTGCGTGAGTTGCAACGCCAATCGCTCCGTGCGAAGCCGCTCGCAAAGGAGTGTGACGATTTCAGCGGGTTTGCGAAAGCTTAATTCCAACATAGTGGGCCTTGTGGCGCCAGAGGGCATATAACTCACAATATTATAGAGTTAACGCGTTAGCATGCTCAAGAACTGTAATTTCCTGATATTGTGATTTATAGGCGAATATGGCGTCATTACCACCAGTGACGCGGAATTAACTCCTGATGGACGTATGCCCCGTCATACCCCGCCACATTCTTGTTAGCACCGGCCACACCCCGCTTTGCGCCCCGCGTTTTCCCCTACCTCGAACTCCTTGACGCTACCCGTCCCCATCGACAACACTTTGCCCATCGCAAGTGTGATCACAGATCGCAGATCAAACCCAGGAGAACCCCCGGCCTTGGCACCCCGTATCGTCCCGCCCGCACTGAAAGTCATCGAATCGGAAACGATGGCCGACAAGGTCTACCAGCAACTGCGCGAAGCGCTGATGAGCGGCCGTTTCGCGCCCGGTCAGGCGCTGAGCCTGCGCAGCGTCGCCGAGGCGGTCGGCTCGTCGACGATGCCCGTGCGCGCCGCGCTCACGCGGCTGCGCGCCGAACGCGCGCTGGTGGACGGCCCGAACCGCGCGCTCGTCGTGCCGCCGATGACGCTCGACATGCTCGACGAACTGCGCGACGTGCGGATCGCGCTCGAAGGATGCATCGCCGAACGCGCGTGCGCACGGATGACCGACGCGCAGATCGCCGCCGTGCGCAAGACCTGCGAAACGATGCAGGCGCAGGTCGAGGCCGGCCGTTCGCGCGCCTACCTGCAGAGCAATTTCGCGTTCCACAGCGCGATCTACGCGCACGGCGCGAGCGAAAGCACGCTCGCGATCATCGAGAACCTGTGGATGCGCGTCGGGCCGTTCCTCAACATGGTCGCGCTCGATATCCCGCACATGCGGCGCTCGATGGATGCGCACCGCGCGATCGTCGATGCGCTCGAACGGCGCGACGGCACCGGCGTACGTGCCGGCATCGCGCTCGACATCGGCGGCGCCGCGCACGATCTCGCCGAAACGCTGCGCGCCGAGCAGACCCCGCGGCGCGCGAATGCGAAGCCGTAGCGGCCACCTTCCGCGGCAAGCAGCCCCCGAAGGCGCGCCGCACCCAATAACTTCAACGATGGAGACAACCCGGCATGACAGCTTCCGACCTGCTGAAACCCTATGACGGCCTGCGCGTCCTCGTGACGGGCGGCGCGTCGGGCATCGGTCTCGAAATCGCCGACGCGTTCGCCGATTGCGGCGCGCGCGTCCACGTGTGCGATGCGTCGCAAGCCGCGATCGCGGCGCTGGCGGACCGGCCGTCGCGCGCCGCGATCAGTGCGACGCTGGCCGACGTATCCGATCCGGCCGCGGTCGAGCGCGTGTTCGCGGACATAGCGAAGACGCTCGGCGGCCTCGACGTGCTCGTCAACAACGCAGGCATCGCCGGCCCCACGGGCGGCATCGACGAAATCGATCCCGTGCAGTGGGAGCAGACGATCGCGATCAACCTGAACGCGCAATTCCAGTTCGCGCGGCGCGCGGTGCCGCTCCTGCGTGACGCGAAGCACGGCGGCGCGATCATCGCGCTGTCGTCGGTCGCGGGGCGGCTCGGCTACGCGTTCCGCACGCCCTATGCGGCGACCAAGTGGGCCGTCGTCGGTCTCGTGAAAAGCCTCGCGATCGAGCTCGGGCCGCTCGGCATACGCGTGAACGCGATCCAGCCCGGCATCGTCCGCGGCCCGCGGATGCGCCGCGTGATCGAAGCACGCGCGCAGCAGCTCGGCATCGGCTACGACGAGATGGAGAAGCGCTATCTCGAGAAGATCTCGCTGCGGCGCATGACGGATCCGGCCGAAATCGCCGCGACCGCGCTGTTCCTGTGCTCGCCCGGCGGGCACGGCATCACCGGGCAGGCGATTTCCGTCTGCGGCAACGTCGAAGTGCTCTGACGCCTCCTGCGTCGCTCATCGTAAGGAATCCTCTCGTGGCAAACGCTCGCAAAATCATCATCACCTGCGCGCCGACCGGCGCGATCCACACGCCGTCGATGTCGCCGTACCTGCCCGTCACGCCGCATCAGATCGAGACGGCCGCCGTCGCGGCCGCGCAGGCCGGCGCCGCGATCCTGCATCTGCACGCGCGCAACCCGTCGGACGGCAAGCCGACGCAGGACCCGGCCGTGTTCGCCGAATTTCTGCCGCGCATCAAGGCGCAGACCGACGCGGTGATCAATCTCACGTCGGGCGGCAGCCCGCACATGACCGTCGACGAACGGCTGCAGCCCGCGCTGTATTTCCAGCCCGAAATCGCGTCGCTGAACATGGGCTCGATGAACTTCGGACTCTATCCGATGCTCGAGCGCTTTCGCGAACTGAAGCATCCGTGGGAACGCGAACATCTCGAGAAGAGCCGCGATCTGGTGTTCAAGAACACGTTCGCCGACATCGAGACGATCCTCACGCGCTGCGGCGCGAACGGCACGCGGTTCGAGTTCGAGTGCTACGACATCTCGCACCTGTACAACCTTGCGCACTTCGTCGACCGCGGGCTCGCGAAGCCGCCGTTCTTCGTGCAGAGCGTGTTCGGCCTGCTCGGCGGCATCGGCGCACATCCTGAAGACCTGATGCACATGCGCCGCACGGCAGACCGCCTGTTCGGTCAGGACTACGTGTGGTCGATTCTCGGCGCGGGCCGCAACCAGATTCCGCTCGCGACGATCGGCGCCGCACAGGGCGCGCACGTGCGGGTCGGGCTCGAGGATTCGCTGTGGATCGCGCCCGGCCAGCTCGCCGAATCGAGCGCCGCGCAGGTACTGAAGATGCGGCAGGTGCTCGAGGGACTGTCGCTGGAGATAGCGACGCCGGCCGAGGCGCGCGCGATGCTCGATCTCAAGGGTGGCGACGCGGTCCGGTTCTGACCGCCGGGGCGCGCCCGATACCCGCCCAACACCAGGACCCGCAAGCGCAGAGACAAGGCGCCGGCCCAAGCCGGCCGGCGCCAGGACGCCCTTGATCGCCCCGCTCCCGCCCGAGCGCCGCCGGCGCGGCTCCGTCGTCTGCCCCTCCGCTGCGCGCGACGCAGCGGCCTCTGCCGAACGCGGCGCGCCGTGCTTGCCGTGTGCGCCCGTTCGCCTTTACCGGAGTCGTCCGCATGTCCACTCAACACGTCCAGATCCTGCCTTCCGCAGCCGGCGACGCAAGCGCGTCGCTGAACCGGCTGCTGTTCCGCAAGCTCATGCCGCTGCTGATCGCCGCCTACGTGATCAGCTTCCTCGACCGCACCAACATCGCCTTCGCAAAGCACTCGATGGGCGTCGATCTCGGCATTTCATCCGCGGCCTACGGGCTCGGCGCCGGCCTGTTCTTCCTGACCTACGCGCTGTTCGAGATCCCGAGCAACCTGATCATGCATCGCGTCGGCGCGCGCTTCTGGATCACGCGGATCATGATCACGTGGGGCGCGTTGTCGGTCGCGATGGCGTTCGTCGGCGGCCCGACGTCGTTCTACGTGATGCGCCTGCTGCTCGGCGCCGCCGAAGCCGGACTATTTCCGGGCGTGATGCTGTACCTCACGTACTGGTTCGGTCGCGAGGAGCGTGCGCGGGCGACCGGCTATTTCCTGCTCGGTGTGTGCATCGCGAACATCGTCGGCGGGCCGCTGGCCGGCGCGCTGATCGAACTCGACGGCACGCTCGGCTTCCACGGCTGGCAATGGCTGTTCGTCGTCGAAGGGATTCCGGCGATCCTGCTCGCCTTCGTCGTGTGGACACGGCTGCCCGACCGGCCGAGCCGCGCGCCGTGGCTCGCCCCCGAAACCGGCCGCGCACTCGAACGCGCGCTGGCAGCCGAACAGGATGCCGGGGTCGCCGCCCACGGCGGCCACCGGTTCGGCGCCGCGCTGCGCGATCCGCAGATCTGGCTCGCGATCTTCGTGTACTTCTGCCACCAGCTGACGATCTATACGGTGATCTTCTTCCTGCCGGGCATCATCGGCGCATCGGGGCACTTCTCGCCGTTCGCGGTCGGGTTGCTGACCGCGTTGCCCTGGCTCGCCGCCGCACTCGGCGCCGCAACCCTGCCGCGCTTCGCGCGCGAGTCGCATCATGCGCGCCGGATCCTGTGCGGCGGTCTCATCGTGATGGCGGCCGGAATGGTGGGCGCCGCAAACGCGTCGCCGGTGGCCGGCCTCGCTTGCGTATGCATCGCCGCGTCGATGTTCTTCGTCGTGCAGTCGATCGTGTTCACGTTTCCGGCGTCGCGACTCGCCGGCAGCGCGCTGGCCGGCGGTCTCGGTCTGGTGAACACGTGCGGCCTGCTCGGCGGCTTCGTCGGCCCGACTGTCGTCGGCGCGATCGAACAGGCGACCGGGAATGCGAAGAACGGACTGACGCTGCTCACCGCGGCGCTCGTCGTCGCCGC
Source organism: Burkholderia sp. SIMBA_051 (assembly GCF_046534915.1). Lineage (NCBI taxonomy): Bacteria > Pseudomonadati > Pseudomonadota > Betaproteobacteria > Burkholderiales > Burkholderiaceae > Burkholderia > Burkholderia sp. SIMBA_051. The sequence goes on from NZ_JAWRXS010000005.1 coordinate 478,633, forward strand.
GTTCGCGAGTCTCGCGCTGCGCCACGGGCACGAGCGGCCCGCTGCGCGATCGCAACGCTGAGCCTGCGCGCGATTCACGCCGGCGCGATGCGGCGGGCCGCCCCCGCCTGCCTCGCGCCGCGTTCGGTCAGAACAGATACATCCCTGCGACGAACACCACGCCCGAGAACAGCAGCGTCGTCACGCAGTACCCCATGATGTCGCGCACGCCGAGCCCGGCAATCGCGAGGGCCGGCAGTGCCCAGAACGGCTGCGCCATGTTGGTCCACGCCTCGCCGTAGGCGATCGCCATCGCGGCCTTGCCGAGATCGGCACCGAGCGCCTGCGCGGCCGGCATCACGAACGGGCCCTGCACGACCCAGTGGCCGCCGCCCGACGGCACCGCGAAATTGATCACGGCCGAGCTGAGGAACGCGAGCAGCGGGAACGTGTGCACGTTCGCGATATCGACGAACCACTTCGTGATCACGCCCGCGAGCCCCGAGTGATCCATCAGCGCCTGGATGCCCGCGTAAAAGGGAAACTGGATCATGATTCCCGATGCACCGCGCGCCGCGCCGGCCACCGCGCGCGCATAGGCCATCGGCGTACGGTGCAGCAGGATGCCGGCCGCGAGGAACGCGAGGTTCACGGTGTCGATGTCGAGCGCGAAGCCCTTCTGCATGAAACGCAGCACGAGGAACGCCGCGCACAGCGCCGCAACGACGACCGACAGCGCGCGGCTCTCTTCCATCCGTTCCGCGAACGTCGCGTCGGGCCCGAGCTGGCGCTCGACGCTCGGCGGTTCCGCGAGCAGCGCCGGATCGACGCTGACGACATCGCCGGGCTTCGGCATCATCATCCGCGCGAGAAACGGCAGCATCACGATCAGCCCGATCGTGATGAACGCGTTGTAGCCCGTGAAGATCGTGTCCGACACAGGAATCAGCCCGATGGTCTTTTCCATCGGATTGCCCTTCGTCGCGGCGACGAGCGGGACCGAACCCGACAGCCCGCCGTGCCAGCTCAGGAAACCCATGTACGCGGACGCGACGAGCAGCCGGTAGTCGCTGCCGGCCACGCGGCGCGCGACTTCGCGCGCAAGCATCGCGCCGAGCACGAGGCCGAAGCCCCAGTTGATCGCGCAGGCGAGCGCGCCGACGAACGCGACGAGCATCACGCCCTGCCCCGGCGTGCGCGCGGTGCTTGCGAGCGCAACGAGCAGGCGGCGCACGGGCGGCGAACTCGCGAGCGCGTGGCCGGTGACGAGGATCATCACCATCTGCATCGAAAACGCGAGCAGGTTCCAGAAACCTGAACCCCACATCGTCGTGAGTTGCACCGGCGTGGTCGGCGTGAGGCCGAAGGCGAGCGCGAACGTGACGATCGTCAGCAGGATCGCGAAAATCAACGGGTCGGGCAGCACGCGGTGGACCACCTGCGTGAAAAAGCGGGAAATGCGTTGGACCAACTTGAGCTCCTCGTTTCCTGATACGGACATCCGCGCGCGTATGGTTCGTTGTTCGGTGGCGCGGAAACGCGCGGATTTTTGCACAGAACCGAAAGACGCGCTTTGGGGTGCGCACCATCGTGATCAGGCAGCGATACGCGCGAGAAGAGGCGAGGAAACGGGAAGGAAAACGACGTCGGGCAGCCCCGGGGGAGCCGCCCGTGCGGATGACTTCGGTGGACCGGCGCGGGTCAGTGGGTCGCCGTCGCCGCCACCGTCTCCGGCATGCCGACCGTCGCGATCGCATTCGCGCGCCGCTCGGCCAGTTGCTGCGCGAAGCGATACGCCACGAGCGACCCGGCCACGGCCAGCAGCATCGGCACGAGACTGTCGTGATTCACGCGCGTGAATTCGAGCAGCAGCACGACGGCCGTGATCGGCATCTGCATCGACGCGGCAAGAAACGCGGTCGCGCCGATCAGCGCGCACCCGCCGATCGACGCGCCGGGCCATACGAGGCCCCACAGCCCGCCGAGCACGACGCCCAGCAGCGCACCGTTCGCGAGACCCGGCGTCAGCAGCCCGCCCTCCGCGCCCGCACGCAGGCTGCCCGCCTCGATCAGCACCTTCAGCACGAGCAGCGTCGCCGCGACGCCGATCGTCAGCGTGCCGTCGAAACCGAGCGAAGCCGGCCCCTTGTCATTGCCGAGCAGTTGCGGAAACCACATCGCGAGCACACCGATCACCGCGAAGTTGACCAGCGCGAGCACGGGCAGCAGCCGGCCCTTCGGCGCATCCGCCCGCGCACGGGTCGTGAGCCGCACGAAGCCGTATGCGGCGAAACCGAACAGCGGCCCGCAGACGATCGACCACGCGACCAGCGGCGCGCTCAGCACGAACGCCGGCACCGTGTACTGATGTTCGTTGCCGAGGCCGATCCATGCGACGGCCGCCGCGATCGCCGACGTGACGACAGCTACTACCAGCGCGCGCAATTCGAACGTGCCGAGCAGCACTTCGAGCACGAACACGGCGCCGCCGAGCGGCACGTTGTAGACGGCCGCGAGGCCGGCGCCCGCGCCGCACGCGACCATCAGCCGGCAGTCGGCGGACGTGAGCCCCGCACGGTGCGCGAGCTGCCCGGCGAGCAGCGAGCCGATCTCGCGCGGTGCGACTTCGCGACCGAGCGGCGAACCGAGCGCGACGGTGACGATCTGCAGCAGCGCGTGAACCGTCGTGCTGACGAACGGCATCCGCGGATCGGCCGAACGCACGGCCCTGCGGATGCTGACGAGTGGCCGGCCGTACCGGTAGAGCGCCCACCAGCCGCCGCCCGCGACGAGCCCGCAGACGACGAGCACCGCGAGCCGGCGCAACGGGTCGGCCAGCGTCACGCCCGCGAGGAAGCTCTGGGTGCCGACCACGTGCGACAGGCTGTAGCCGTAGGCGACATGCTGGATCGCGTGCAGCAGCAGCGCGAGCAGCATCCCGCCGAGGCCCGCGCCGATGCCGGTCAGGACGGTGACGACCGCCATCCGCGCGAACGGGCTGGCGGACGGCGAAGAAGACGCGGGAGCGGATGGAAGGTCGAGGCGCATGAGATCGGCGAACGAGGATCGACAAGGCGGCGCGCACCATGCACGCCGCCGTCAGGTCAGAATCGTAGGCGGGGGCCGCTCATGAGGCAAACGTCTTTTTCTTCTCAACCCATGCATTTCACGAATGAACGAGCGAAGGCGCCACGCGGCGGCGCGCGCCGCCTCCCACGCGACCGCGTCACTCCGGATACGTGACGCGCTCCGGCTCCCGCCGCATGATCACCTTCCCGTGGCGAACCGACAGCGTGGCCTTCGCCTGCCTGCGCACCGCTTCGTAGTCGCTGTCCGCGTCGAGCACGACCAGGTTCGCCGGCCGCCCGACCGCAATCCCGTAACCGTCGCCGAGATGCATCGTCGTCGCGCTGTGATCGGTCACGAAGTCGAGGCAGCGCTGCAGGTCCTCGTAGCCCATCATGTGGCAGATATGGAGGCCGGCGTCGAGCACGCGCAGGATATTGCCGTTGCCGAGCGGATACCACGGATCCTTGATCGAATCCTGCCCGAAGCACACGTTCAGGCCCGCGCGATCGAGCTCCGCGACGCGCGTGACGCCGCGCCGCTTCGGAAACGTGTCGAAACGCCCCTGCAGATGGATGCTCTCGGTCGGGCACGACACGAAGTTCAGCCCGGCACGCTTGAGCAGCCGGAACAGCTTCGAGCAGTACGCGTTGTCGTACGAGCCCATCGCGGTGGTGTGGCTCGCCGTCACGCGCGCGCCCATCCCGCGCACGCGCGCTTCTTCCGCGAGCACTTCCAGAAAGCGCGAATGCGGATCGTCGGTCTCGTCGCAGTGCACGTCGACGAGGCAGCCGGTGCGCTCGGCCAGCTCCATCAGGAAGCGGATCGAGCTGACGCCCTGCTCGCGCGTGTTCTCGAAATGCGGAATCCCGCCGACGACGTCCGCACCGAGATCGATCGCCTGCTCCATCAGCGCGCGGCCGCCGTCGAACGACTCGATGCCTTCCTGCGGAAACGCGACGATCTGCAGGTCGATCAGCCCGCGCGCCTCGTCCTTCACTTCGAGCATCGCCTTCAGCGCGGCGAGCGTCGGATCGGTGACGTCGACATGGGTGCGCACGTGCTGGATCCCGTGATCGCGCAGCATGCCGATCGCCGCATGCGCGCGCGTCTTGGTGTCCTCGTGCGTGATCGTCGCCTTGCGCTCGGACCAGCGCTCGATCCCCTCGAACAGCGTGCCGCTCATGTTCCAGGCCGGCTCGCCGGCCGTGAGCACCGCATCGAGATGGATATGCGGCTCGACCAGCGGCGGGATCGCGACACGTCCGCCGGCGTCGATGTCGTCGGCGCCGGCAGGCGCGACCGGCGCGGTTTGCGCGTCGATCCGCGCGATCCTGTCGCCGTCGATGCCGATCGTGAAGAGCCCGTCGCGACCGCGCAGGCGTGCATTGAAGAGATTCATGTGGGTCCTGGCGTCATGCGGCGTCAGCGCGCCGCGTGGTGGGGAAATCCGGCTCGTTCAGCGGGTCCGGCATTCAGCGGAAATCCTCGATCTTCAGGCCGGTCGCCGCGCTCATCTCGTCGTTCGTCACCTCGCGCACGTGCTTGCCGAACGTCCACACGTGCCGGCCGGGGTCACGCGCGCGATACATGCGATCGCCGTAGAACGCATCGGCCGGCGCCTGCAGGATTTCCGCGCCTGCCGCGCGTGCGCGTTCGCAGTGCGCGTCGATGTCCGCGTCGTCCGGCAGATGCACGTGGACGTGCTGGGTATTGCGGTCGCCGGTGTCTTCCGGCGATGCGATGAAGTCGGCCCACGCGCCGCCGATCATCACGAGACCGTCACCGAATTTCATTTCGGCATGGGCGATGTCGCCTTCCGGCGTGGTGACGACGAGCGAGCGTTCGAAACCGAATGCACGTTCGAGCCATGCGAGCGCGGCTTTCGGGTCGCGGTAGCAGAGCGCGGCACTGAAGGACGGACGGTGATGCGTAGTCATCGATGTCTCCTTGTCCCGACATGGGACTGCTCATTCTCCACGCGCGCGGTGCGGCGAGCAACTCCCGCGCCGGCGACGCGCGTGTTGTCAATGCGCGACACGGCAGGCGCGGCCACCCCGCATCACGCCCCGCATCGGGAGCGAAAACGCCCGGCATCCGGCGGCGGCATCGGTTTGTGAACACCGTATGACGCACTCTTGCGCGGCTCGCAACGGTGCGCTCGCGCGCCGGCCGCCGGAATCGGACGGGGGCGCCCCTACACTTGCGCCGAACTTTGATCACCGTCCCACACGCAGGAGCATTTAGATGAACAAAACCCTGATTGCCGCCGCCTCCGCCACCGCACTCTTCGCCCCGCTCGCGCATGCGCAGAGCTCGGTCACGCTGTACGGCCTGATCGACGCCGGCATCGCGTACACCAACAACGTGAACGGCGGGTCCCAGTGGCGAATGACCACCGGCACGATCAACGGCAGCCGTTTCGGCCTGCGCGGCACCGAGGATCTCGGCGGCGGCCTGAAGGCGCTGTTCGTGCTGGAGAACGGCTTCAACGCGAACAACGGCGCGCTCGGCCAGGACGGCAAGCTGTTCGGCCGCCATGCATACGTCGGCCTGAGCCGCAGCGGCTTCGGCACGCTGACGCTCGGCCGCCAGTACGACACGATGGTCGACTTCGTCGCGCCGCTGTCCGCGACGGCCGGCGACTTCGGCGATACGGGCTTCGCGCATCCGTTCGACAACGACAACCTGAACCATTCGGTGCGCATCAACAACGCGGTCAAGTACACGAGCGACACGATCGCGGGCTTCAAGGTCGGCGCGCTGTACGGCTTCTCGAACTCGACGAACTTCGCCGGCAATCGCGCGTACAGCGTCGCGGCGAGCTACACGAACGGCCCGCTGAAGCTGGCCGGCGCGTACCTGCAGATGAACGGCACGAAGGGTTCGACGAGCGCGAGCCCCGGCGCGACCGACGTGGCCGAAGCGAAGAGCGTGAGCCAGGGCGGCTGGTCGGTGGGCGCGGACCGCATGCGCACGTACGGTGGCGGTGTCAGCTACGGGTTCGGTCCGGCGACGGTCGGCTTCGTCTATACGCGTTCGCAGTACGACAACTCGGGCTCGTTCGGCTCCACCGGCCAGGTCGCGTTCAACAACTACGACGTGAACGTGCGCTATGCGGTGACGCCGGCCGTCAGCCTCGGCGCGGCCTACGTGTACACGGATGCCAGCGTGTCGAACCCCGACAGCAAGCACGGCACCGATCCGAAGTGGCACCAGGTCGACCTGCAGGCGGTGTACAAGCTGTCGCGCCGCACCGACCTGTACGCGGAAGCGATGTACCAGCACGCATCGGGCCGCGGCTACCAGGCGTTCATCAACACGTCGGGCGGCGCATCGAGCACCGCGAACCAGATCGTCGGCACGATCGGCATGCGCACGCGCTTCTGATCGCCGTCCGCATGACGGAATGACGCGTCGCCCGTCGGCCATGCCCGTGTCGCCGCGCACGGGTCGGGTCGACACGGGCGACGTGCGCCAATGTTGTGCCATCTGGAAAGCAGCCTGCCTGGAATCGGGGTTTTTGCGGCCGCGTGCGCTGCATAGACTGGCGTCGATGGTTCGGATCGCATATCGATCGCCGAACCGGCCTCACCCCCGTCTACAGGAGAACATCGTGAAATCGCTCGTCGTTACCGCCGCCGCTGCCGTCCTGCTTGCCGCACCGGCCCTGTCGTTCGCGCAGTCCGCCAAGTCGCCCGTCACGCGCGCGCAGGTGCTGCAGGAGCTCTATGACCTCGAATCGGTCGGCTACAACCCGTCGCTCGGCGACGCCGGCAACTATCCGGACGACATCATGGCCGCGCAGGAGCGCCTCGCGGCAAAACGGCTCGCCGAGCACAAGGCCGCGCAAAGCGGATATGGCCCGGCCGGTGCGGGCGCAACCGAATCGGGCGTGGCGGCGAAGCCCGCGCTGTGAATGCATGCGGCAACGCCGCGCCCGCATGACGCTTAGCGTGCGGGCGCGGCGGCTATCGCGCGAAACCGGCCCGTGATGACGCGGCCGGACAGACAGCGCGCCATCCGGCACGCTGCCATCCTGTTTCTTTCTTGATTCGCCGTCACGCGGCCTGCGGTTCGCGGTCGATCGCGTTCAGCATCTCGACGTCGCGCGCGATCATCCCCGGCACCTGCGCCCGCAGCATCTCGACCCAGGTGCGCACCTTCGCGTCGACGAAGCGGCGCGACGGATACAGCGCATACACGTTCATCTTCTGCAGGATGTGATCGGGCAGCACGCGCACGAGCGTGCCGTCGCGCAGCGCGTCGATCGCCGAATACAGCGGCAGCATGCCGATCCCGATGCCGTCGCGGATCGCGAGCGCGAGCGACTCGGCCGTATTGGTCTGCACCGGCCCGGCGACATGGATCTGCTCGACGCCCTCGGCGCCTTCGAGCACCCATTCGTGAGTCGGGAAAGCCGGCGTGCAGAGCGTCAGGCACGCGTGCGCGCCGAGATCCTGCGGGCGTGCGGGCGCACCGTGGCGCTTCACGTACTCGGGCGACGCGCACAGGATGCTGAAGGTCGAGCCGAGCAGATGCGACACGAGTTCCGAATCGGGCAGCGACGACGCGGTCACGACCGCCATGTCGCTCGTGCCGTCGAACAGGTCGGGCATGCGCTGCGACAGCGACAGCTCGATCGACACGCCCGGATACTGCGTGTGATAGCGCGTCAGCGCGGGCATCACATAGTGATGGCCGACGCTCGCGAAGCTGTGCATGCGCAGCACGCCGGCCGGCCGCTCGTGCGCGCAGCTTGCTTCTTCCTCGGCGCGATCGACGTCGGCGAGGATCTGCCGGCAGCGCCGCAGATAGCTTTCGCCGGCCGACGTCAGCGCGAGACGGCGCGTCGATCGATTCATCAGACGGGTGCGCAGGCGCGCCTCGAGCTCCGACACCGCGCGCGACATCGCGCCCGTCGTCGAATTCAGCGATTGCGCGGCCGCGGTGAAACTGCCCGTCTCGACGACGCGCGTAAACACCCGCATGTTTTGTAGGGTATCCATTCGTGTGAACCACCTGTAGCGGAGCCGCCATTTTCCTCCAGTGGAGGCGACAGATTGTTACGCGGCCTGCAACTATCGTTTCCCCGTAGCTGCGTTAATGCCCGCGCGCCGCGCTCCTACAATCGGCGCCTCATCAGTCGAACGGACCCGTCCGGACGCGCCGCGACACCGCGCGCGCCCTCTTTTTTTCATGAAGCCACAACCTGCGATCGAGCGACCGTCCATCGAACCCGCACGATGGAGCGCCTGGCTCGATCCGCTCGGCGGCGCCGCGCGCGATTGGGCGACGAGCGACGGGCTGATCTGGCTACACCTCGCCAAGACCGTGTTCGCCGCGCTGCTCGCGATGGGCATCGCGATGCGGCTCGAGATGTCGCAGCCGCGCACCGCGATGACGACCGTGTTCGTGCTGATGCAGCCCATGTCGGGGATGGTGTTCGCGAAGAGCTTCTATCGCGTGCTCGGCACGGCGGCCGGCCTCGTCGCCGCGCTCGCGCTCGGCGGGCTGTTCGCGCAGCAGCCGGAGCTGTACATGGCCGGCATCACGCTGTGGATCGGCGCCTGCATCGCGCTCGCGGTGCGCAACCGCCACTTCCGCTGGTACGGGTTCGTGCTCGCCGGCTATACCGCCGCGCTGATCGGCCTGCCGGCGGTGATGACGCCACAGACGCTGTTCCAGTCCGCGCTCACGCGCGCCGCGGAAGTCGCGCTGGGCATCGCGTGCTCCGGTGCCGTCAGCGCGCTGATCCTGCCGCTCAGCTCCGCGAAGGCGCTGATGCGCTCGCTGACCGCCCGCCACGTGAAGTTCCCGGCCTTCGCGGCCGGCGCGCTGTCGGGCGAGCTCGCGCGCGGCGATTTCGAGCGGCGCTTCGCCGATTTCGTCGACGAGATCGTTGGGTTCGAGGCCAATCGCGCGTTCGCGTCGTTCGAGGATCCGCACATTCGCGCGCGCAGCCGTCGGCTCGCGCGGCTGAACAGCGAGTTCATGAACGCGTGCACGCGCCTGCATGCGCTGCACCAGCTCGTCAAGCGCTTGCGCGCGAACCGGTCGGACGCCGTGCTCGACGCGCTCGCGCCACATGTCGACGGGCTCGCGCGGCGGATCACCGCGTTGCGCGACGAGCGGCAGCGCGGGATCGCGTCGACCACCGGCGCGCTGCTCGAACTACGCCGCTTTCACGGCGCGTTGCCGAAGGCTGCCCGAGCGTCGCGTCGCGCGCTCGAGGATCACGCGGCCGGCGGCCTGCTCGACTTCGATACCGCGATCGAGCTGATGTATCGCTTCATCGGCGAGTACGTCGGCTATGCCGACACGTACGCGTCGCTCGACCGCGACGATCATGCGTTCGAACGCTCGGTCACGCGCTACGCGGTGAAGACCAATTCATTCTTCGTCGGCTTCGCGTTCCTGCGCACGCTCGTCGCCGTCGGCGCGATGAGCGCGTTCTGGATCGCGTCCGAATGGCCGAGCGGCTCGCTCGCCGTGATCGCCACGGCGATCGCGTGCGCGCTGAGCTCGACTTCGCCGCGCGCGTCGAAGTTCGTCGCGCAGATGGCCGTCGGCGCGGCGTTCGCGACGGCGGTCGGCTATGTGTTCCTGTGCTACGTGTATCCGAACATCGACGGCTTTCCGCTGCTGTGCGCGGCCCTCGCGCCGGTGCTCGGCCTCGGCGCGTTTCTCGCGATGCGTCCGGGACTATCCGGTTACGGGATCGGCTTCGCGGTGTTCTTCTGCCTGCTCGCGGGGCCCGACAACGCGATCGCGTATACCCCCGAGGTGCTGGTCAACAATGGTTTCGCCGTCGTCATCGCAATGCTGGCGTGCTCGATCGTGTTCGCGGTGGTGTTTCCGACCCACATGCCGTGGCTCACGTCGCGCATCGCGCACGATCTGCGCCGCCAGGTCACGCTCGCCTGCGAAGGCACGCGCGAGGGCCTCGCGGCGCGCTTCCAGTCGAGCACGCACGACCTGATGGCGCAGCTGCGCACGCTGCTCGTCAGACGCACGCGACAGCATCGCGACGCGCTGCGCTGGATGCTGTCGACGCTCGAAGTCGGCCATGCGGTGATCGACCTGCGCGACGAGCTGCACGGGTTCTGCGAATCGAAACCGCCGCAGACGACGCGCTGGACCGTGTCGGTCGATGCGGTGCTGCGCGAACTCCCGCGCTTCTTCGACGATCCGACGCCGGTCCACCACGCGCGCACGCTCAAATCCGTGAACCTGGCGATCCGCGCCGCGCAGCACACGCTGCATGCGTGGTACGCGGTGCCCGCCGAGCGCCACCGCATGCAGCGCATCGTCGGCTGCCTGCACTTCATCCGCAGCGCGCTGCTGGACAAGGACGCGCCGTTCAACCGCCACCGTCATTGATCGACGACGGCGATCGATGCGCGCGCAACGTCATCCTTGTTCCGATTGGAAATAAGCTCTGCGCCCCCGGCGATTAATCTTCAAGCAGTGCGCGCTTATAGTTTCCTCACTGCCAGCGAGACTGGCACTGACCCAGGAGAAACACAAATGAAGCCGCTGCACCTCGCCCTCGTTGCCCTGTCGCTCACCGCCGCTGTCGCGCACGCGCAGCCCGCGCCGGCCGACCACGCGCAACAACCGGCGAACCGCGCCGAAGCCGTCCAGGCCGCCGGTCGCGTCGATCGTGCGCAATCGAAGCAGGAAGACCCGAACGCATGCGTCGGCCCCGTCAGCTTCTGCAACGTCTACTTCGGCAGCTGAGCATGACGCCGCGTCGTCACGGCCAGGCCCGCCGCGCACGCATCGCATGCCTCACCCGCATCGCATGCGCGCGCGCACGACGCGCCGGCCGCTCGCCGCAACGATCACCGCAACGACCCTGCCCGCCACGCCGCTTCGATTGAAGCGGCGCATCGCGTTTCAAGCGCCGCGTCCCGGCCGCCACCCCACTTCGCGCAACGCATCCAGCAAGCGCGCCTGCCCCAACCCTTCGACCCGCACGCCGCGCGATTCGACGTCGCTTCCCGCAACCAGCGCATTCACGATCGCTTCCTCCACCGCTTCCGCCGCGGCGGCGAACAGCGCCGAGATATGGTCGTTGTTCACCATCGCCACGGCCGTCGTGGGCGCACCCTTGCTGCCGTAGTTCGCGGCCGGCAGCCCGTCGTTGCCCGTCGCAAACGCGAGGAAGATATCGCCGCTCGAATCCTCCGTGCCGCCGCCCACGCGAGCCAGCCCGACGCTCGCGCGCTGCGCGAGGCGCGTGCACTGGTGCGGCAGCAGCGGCGCGTCGGTCGCGATCGTGACGACGATCGAGCCCATCCCGGCTTCGCCCGGCGCATCGGGCGCGCGGAACGGCGAATGCACGTGTCGCAGCACCTCGCCGACCGGATAGCCGGCCACGCGCAGCATCTCGCGCACACCGTAGTTCGCCTGCACGAGCGCGCCGACGGTCCAGCCGCCCGCGTCGGCCGCGACCACCCGCGACGCGGTGCCGATGCCGCCCTTGAACTCGTGGCAGATCATCCCCGTGCCGCCGCCCACGCCGCCTTCGGCGACCGGCCCCGACTGCGCCGCGGCCAACGCACGCTGGACGTGCGCGGCATTCACGTGCTGCCCCCAGATGTCGTTGAGCAGCCCGTCGTAGGTTTCCATCACGACCGGCATGCACCAGTACACGCGGCCGGCCGCCGCTTCGCGTTCGTTCGCGACCAGCGCATCGCGCACCGCGCCGACGCTGTGCGTGTTCGTATAGGCGATCGGCGTCGTCAGCAGCCCGGCTTCGCGGATCCATTCGAGCCCGGTCGCATCGCCGTTGCCGTTCAGCACGTGGACACCCGCGAAGCACGGCGAATCGTGCGCGGCGCTCGCCCGCGGCTCGATGACGGTCACGCCGGTGCGGATCGATGCGTCGCCGTTCTCGACGTTCAGCGTGCAATGTCCGACCCGCACGCCCGGTACGTCCGTGATCGCGTTGAAGCGGCCCGGCGTGCCGAGTCCGATGCGGATGCCGAGATCCCTCGTGCGCATGATGCATGTCCTCCCGTGTTTCATTGGCTCGGTGTTTCGGTATGCAAAGGTTTTGACGCGGCGTTCAGAGCGCGCGGAACGCGTCGCTGTGGCGCGCCCAGACCGCATACATCACGAGCGCGGCCGCCAGCAGCGCGCCGATGATGATGAGGTCGGTCGACTTGGTCGCCGTCGCCAGCGTCGTGTAGAGCGTGTACGCGGCACCCGCGACCGCGACGAGCGGCGTCACGGGCCACAGCGGCATCCGGTAGTGATGTTCGACGTCGCGGCGCACGAACCGGCTCGCCAGCGCGGCCAGCCCGACCACCAGATAGATCAGTAGCAGCAGGTCGACCGTGAACGCGGTCAGCTCGTCGAGGCTCGACACGAACACCAGCCCCGACGACGGCACCGCCAGCGCAAGCGTCGCGAGCCACGGCGATTCGAAGCGCGGATGGATCGTCGAGAACGCGCGGTTGCAGGTGCGCGACCAGAGCGCATGCCGGCCGCTGCTGTACAGCAGGCGCCCCATCGTGATCACGATCGCGATAATCGCATTGAACACCGACAGGAAGATTCCGCCGCTGACCACGCGCGATACCACCGGGTTGCTCAGCGAACGCACGACATAGCCGATCGGGTCGGCGCTCTTCGTCAGCTCCGTCAGCGACGGCGCGCCGAGCACGATCGCGGTGAGCGGAATCAGTTCGACGACGAGGATCACCAGCAGCGAATAGATCACCGCCTTCGCGACGTTGCGGTTGCCGCCGCGCAGGTCTTCCGCGAGATATGCAGCGGAGCCGAAGCCGTTGTAGCAGAAGATCGCCGTGCCGATCGCGGGCACGATCGCCGCGAACGTGGCGGGCACCAGCGCATTGCCGCTCGCGACGACCGGCGCGACCAGCACCTCGGCCCCGCGATGCGGCGCGCCGAAGCCGAGCCCCGCGATCAGCATCAGCACACCGATCTCGACGACGAGAAACGCGCCCGTGATCCACGCATTCGTCTTGATGTTCAGCATGCCGAGCACGTAACTGAGCAGCACGATCGTCAGCGCAACCGACTGGTTGCCGAAGTGCGTGCCGAGCGCGTTGTTCAGGTACGGCGCGGCGCCGCTCGCGAGCACGGCCGGGATGAACACGCTGACGGACAGCACCGTGATGAAGGTCAGGTAGCCGGGCAGCGTGCCGAACACGCGCTTGGCCATCACGTACTCGCCGCCCGCGCTGCGGTGCGCGGCGCTGAGCTCCGCGTAGCAGAGCGCGAATGCGAGCGCGAGCACGCCGCCGAGCAGGAACGACAGCACCGCGCCGCTGCCGGCCTGCTGGATCGCGAACGGCGCGATCACGAAGATCGAGCTTGCAGGCGTCACGCCCGACACGGTGATCATCACCGCATCACGCACGCTGAGCGTCTGCGACAACGCGCGCGGCGCGTCTTCCGTGACAGGCGTCGCTTGCAGCGTGCCCGTCGATTCCGACATCATCGCCATTTCGTTCTCCTGTGCTTGCGGCCTTTCCGCCCATGCATGACGCCTGCGCGTTTCATGTGCGGACAGATCCTTTGCGCCGTTTTTTTGAACGCCCATACTCGGGCCCGATTGATTGCGTGGCAGTCTAGGAAGCCAAATTCAGGACCGCTATTCCCCCTTCGTGTTACGCCCTCCGGTGGTGGTATGGATCGACTCTTCTCCGAAATCGCGATGCACCAGGCGCTCGGCCGCGCAATCGACCATCTCGGCCAGCCGCGCTTCTGGCGCTTCCTGGTGCTGCTGCTCAACGAAATGGTGCCGTTCGACAACGCGCTCGCGACCGCGATCGGCCGCGACGGCGTGCCGCTCGTGCTCGACGAATACGACACGGGCGGCACCGACAGCGCGTCGCCGGTGCCGCTTTACCTCAACGGGTTATATCTGCTCGATCCGTTCCTGCAGGCCGCGCACGACGGGCTCGCCGACGGCTGCTACCGGCTCGAGGAAGTCGCGCCCGACCTGTTCCGGCAGAGCGAATATTTCCTGAGCTACTTCCGCGATGCGGTCGGCGACGACGAAATCCAGATCCTGCTGCGACCGAGCCCCGACCTGCTGCTGTCGTTGTCGCTCGGCGCGGCCACGCGCTTCGACGTCGAGCCGCTCGGCAAGCTGACGGCCGCGATGCCGTGGGTGCTCGCGGCGATCCGGCAGCACTGGCGGCTGGTGGGCGATGCCGCGCGCGCGACGCCCGACGACGATCTCGGCGCGCGCGTCGAGCAGGCGCTCGCGCGCTTCGGCGCGGGCGTGCTGACGGATCGCGAGATGTCGATCGCGCGAATGGTGCTGCGCGGCAATTCGTCGAAGGCGATCGCGGAGCGGCTCGCGATTTCACCGGAGACGGTGAAGGTGCATCGGCGGCATCTCTACGCGAAGCTCGGGATCTCGTCCCAGCCGGAGCTGTTTTCGCGGTTCATTCAGGCGCTGGGAGAGCATGCGTCGGGGTAGGCATGCCGATGCGCGCCGTCAACGACCTGATTCGATAAACCCGCCATCGGGCGCCTGGTGCGGCACATACCAGCCGAAATACACCTCGGCCTCGACGATCCGCCCGCCGAGCACGCGCAATCGCTCGGCGTTGCGGAAGCGCCGGCCGGCGCTCGTTTCGGCTTCATACACGACGAACACGTATTCACCGTGCACGGCAACATCGACGAAGTCGAAGCCGGCGAGCATCGCGCTATTCGGCCAGCAACGCGCCAGATACGCGTCGCGGTCGAGCCGGTTGTCGAGCGGGCTCGTGAAATGGAAGTCCGGCGCGATCAGCGCTTCGATCGCGTCGCGGTCTTTGTCGACATACGCGCGATAGCTCGCGCGTGCCACATCACCGGGGTCGTCAGGCATCGTTCCCTCCGCGAAGGACCGGGACGAACGCGACGGCCCGCGTCGTCCCGATGCATCGATGAAACACGTACGGGCGGCCCGCGCCGCACCGCACCACGCATTCCGCGTCGGCCTGCCGATGCCGCGGTTGCCCGTTTGCGCACGCACGGGCATGATGTCCGCCGGCGTGCGGGCTGCGTCCGCGCGCTTGCGCGGCCATCGGTACCGCGATCGACGTGCCGTCCATGCGCCGCCGCCGGCATCATCGAGCAATCCGCGTGCCGGCCCCGGCCGCCCACCTCACCGAGTCCATGTCACTACGCGCATTCAGAACGCTGGTCGCGATCGCCCGATACCGGACCTTCGCACGCGCCGGCGAGGCGATCGGGCTCACGCAGTCCGCCGTGAGCCTGCAGATCAAGGCGCTCGAAAGCGAATACAACGTCCAGCTGTTCGACCGTTCGCGCCGCCAGCCGGTACTCACCGAAGCCGGCAACATTCTCGTCGCGCAGGCCGAGCAGGTGCTCGCGATGGTCGACCGGATTCCCGATGCGCTCAGCGACGAGAAGAAGCTCGTCGGCCGCCTGCGGGTGGGCGCGATCCAAACCGCGCTGTCCGGTCCGCTGCCCGATGCGCTACTCGCGCTGCGCGACGCGCATCCGTCGTTGCGCGTGCACGTATCGGCCGGCATGTCGGCCGAACTGGCGAACCGCGTCGCGGCCGGCGAACTCGACGCGGCGATCACGACCCGCCCGGTGCGCCCGCATCCGGCGGAACTCACGTGGACCACGCTGTACGAAGACCGCTTCTGGCTGCTCGCGCCGCCGCACTACGCGGAGCGCGACGCGCGCACGCTGCTCGAGGCGCTGCCGTTCATCCGTTTCGACGCGCAGGCGTGGGCCGGCCGGATGATCGCCGCCGAGCTGCGCCGCATCGGCGTGCGCGTGCGCGAGGAGATGGTGCTCGACAGCGCGGAGACGATCGCGCGCATGGTCGCGCGCGGCCTCGGCGCGGCGATCGTCGCGCTGCCCGACTCGACGCTCGCGCGTCTGCCGCCCGTCACGCGCTTGCCGTTCGGCCAGCCGCAGATGGGCCGCGCGGTCGTGCTGCTCGAACACCGGTCGCGCCCGGCTGAGCGTTTCGCGCGTGCGCTGGGCGCCGAAATCACCGCGTCATCGATGAGAATTTCTCATTGAACACCCGATAATTAACCATTATTCCTGCTTCATCCGCGTGTTTAACTTGGCAGCATCGTCACTCTTTGGATTGCACGCCGCCATGTTGCCCGCCGTATGGATCCCCGCCTCGCTCCGCTGCTGTCCTGCCGGCCGTCGCGCCCGGCCCGCCCGGCCCATCTGAAGGCGCGCCGATGATCGGCCCGATCCTGCTCGCGCTCGCGCCGGTCGCGCTGCTGGTCGCGTTCGGCCATGGCCTGCGGCGCACGGGCTTCATCGGCGATGCGTTCTGGCCGCATGCCGAGCGGCTTTGCTACTACGTGCTGCTGCCCGCGCTGTTCGCGCATGGCCTCGCGAATGCGCGGCTGCAATCGTTGCCCGTGTTGCCGCTCGCGGCGGCGCTGGTCGGTTCGACCGTGCTCGTCGCGGCGCTTCTGCTGCTGGTCCGCCGGTTCGTGCAGGTGGACGGCGCCGGGTTCACGTCGGTATTCCAGGGCGCGGTGCGTTTCAACAACTATGTCGGCACGGCACTCGCCGCCGGACTGTTCGGCGCGCACGGGATCGCGCTCGCGGCCGTGTGCGTCGCGGCGATCGTCCCGACCGTGAACCTGATGTGCGTGCTGGTGTTCGCGCGCTACGGCGAAACGCGGCTCGGCGCAGGGGCGCTCATGCGCCAGATCCTGTCGAATCCGCTCGTCGTCGGCTGCGCGCTCGGGATCGCGATGCAGGCCGCCGGCGTCGGGTTTCCGGCCGCCGTCGAACCGGCCGTGCGCGCGCTCGGCGCCGCGTCGATGCCGCTCGGCCTGCTGTGCGTGGGTGCGGCACTGAAATTCGATGCGGCGCGCGCATGGATGCAGCCAATGTGTATCGCATCGGCATTCAAATTCCTCGCGATGCCGCTCGTCACGCTCGCGGCCGGCCGCCTGTTCGGGCTCGGCGATGCCGCGCTGACCATCGCGCTGCTGTTCCAGGCGCTGCCGACGTCGTCCTCGTCGTACATCATGGCGCGCCAGCTCGGCGGCGACGCGCCGCTGATGGCCGGCATCACAGCGTTCCAGACGATCGTCGCCGCGCTCGCGATGCCGGCCGTGCTGACGGCGCTCGCGTCGGCGCCGGTGTTTCGCTGACCGCCCGGCACAGGCGCGCGCAACGAAACCGCAATCGCCGTCGAACGGGACTGAATCCGCCCGCCGCGCGCAACCGCCGCCCCGTTGCGCGGGGCCTACGCGCTGCCGATGCGCCCCCGGTTCTTCTCGCAGCCCTGCCAAAAACCGCCTATGGTGAATGAATGGCGTCCGTTCAGCCGCCATTCGACTCCGCGTCGCTCGCACCGGCTGACACGGCGCCGTGTTCCGGCACCATTCCCCGCGATCGTGCGCACGCCCGGCCGTGCACGCGATTCGCGCCGCCCACCGGACTATAAGGAGGTACCCATGAAAGCCGTGCTGCTTGTCAGTTCCGCCGTGCTCGCCATGGCGTCCATTTCAGCTTCGGCTCAAGGCTCGATCACTAAAGTCGAAAACGGCGCGCTCGTCGCCGCCAACGGAATGACCGTCTACGCATTCGACAAGGACAAGCCCAACGCCGGCACCAGTGCCTGCTCGGGCCCATGCGAGACCCTTTGGCCGCCGTACAAGGCCAGCGCGACCGACGTACCGGCCGGCCCCTACACGATCGTCAAGCGTGACGACGGCAGCCCGCAATGGGCGTACAAGGGCAAGCCGCTGTACTTCTTCTCGAAGGACATGAAACAGGGCGATCGCAACGGCGACAATTTCAAGAACGTGTGGCACGTGGTCGCTCCATAAGCGTTCGTTCCATGCGTTGCGTGTCGGCGCGGCCGCGGCACGCGTAAAAAAGCCTGCTCCGATCGCGGATCGGGGCAGGCTTGGGCGCGCTTGCGCCGGCTGCATGGCGACATCCGCCAAGCGGCAGGCGCGACGCGCAGCGGAACGCGCGTCAGCGGTTGTCAGCGGTTGTCAGCGGTTCGACGGGAAGCTGAACACCGTCCCTTCGCGCACGCCGGCCGACGGCCAGCGCTGCGTGATCGTCTTGCGCTTCGTGTAGAACCGCACCGCATCCGGGCCATACGCGTGCAGGTCGCCGAACAGCGAGCGCTTCCAGCCGCCGAACGAGTGGTACGCGACCGGCACCGGCAGCGGCACGTTGATGCCGACCATGCCGATCTGGATGTTGTCACTGAAGTAGCGCGCAGCTTCCCCGTCGCGCGTGAACAGGCACGTGCCGTTGCCGTATTCGTGCGCGTCGATCAGCGCCATCGCCTCATCGAGGGACTTCAGTCGGATCACGCCGAGCACCGGCCCGAAGATCTCGTGCTGGTAGATCGGCATGCCGGGCTTCACGTGATCGAACAGGCACGGGCCGAGGTAGTAGCCGCCATCGTGGCCGTCGACCTTCACGCCGCGGCCGTCGACGACGAGCGTCGCGCCCGCTTCCACGCCCGCTTCGACGAAGCTCGTCACCTTGTCGAAATGCTGCTTCGTGACGAGCGGACCCATGTCGATGCCAGCACCGTTGCCCGGGCCGACCTTCATCTTCTCGATCTCGGCTTTCAGCCCTTGAACCACCTTGTCGCCCGTTTCATCGCCAATCGCGACGACCAGCGGGATCGCCATGCAGCGCTCGCCGCACGAACCGTACGCGGCGCCCATCAGCGCGTTCACCGCGTTGCCGATGTCGGCGTCGGGCATCACCACCGCGAAGTTCTTCGCGCCGCCGAGCGCCTGCACGCGCTTGCCGTGCGCGCAGCCGGTCGAATAGATGTATTCGGCGATCGGCGTCGAGCCGACGAAGCTCACCGCCTTCACGCGCGCGTCGGTCAGGATCGTGTCGACCGCCTCCTTGTCGCCGTTCACGACGTTCAGCACGCCCGGCGGCAGGCCGGCCTCGAGCGCGAGCTCGGCCATGCGCAGCGTCGACGACGGCGTGCGCTCGGACGGCTTCAGCACGAACGTGTTGCCGCACGCGACGGCCATCGGCCACATCCACAGCGGCACCATCACCGGGAAGTTGAACGGCGTGATGCCGGCGGCGACGCCGAGCGCCTGGAACTCGCTCCACGAATCGATCGCGGGGCCGACGTTCTTGCTGTGCTCGCCCTTCAGCAGCTCGGGCACGTAGGTCGCGTATTCGACGTTCTCGATCCCGCGCTGCAGTTCGCCCATCGCGTCGGCGAGCACCTTGCCGTGCTCGGCGGTGATCAGCGCGCACAGTTCGTCCGCGTGCTCCTCGAGCAGCGTCTTGAAACGGCTCATCACGCGGGCGCGCTTCAGCGGCGGCGTGTTGCGCCACGCCGGGAACGCGGCCTGCGCGGACGCGATCGCGGCCTCGACGGTCAGCTTGTCGGCGAGCGCGACGCTCTTGTGCGATTCGCCGGTCGCCGGGTCGAACACCGGCTGCACGCGGCTGCCGCCGTCGACGCGCTTGCCGTCGATCAGGTGGCCGACGGTGGAGGTCACATTGCTGTCGTGTTTCATTGTCTGGCTCTTTCGTGAATTCGGTTGTCGCAACGGGCGCGCCGCGGCTCAGTCCACTTCGTTCAGCGCGTCGGACAGCGCGTTGACGAGGTTGTCGATCTCGCGCTTCTCCGAGATGAACGGCGGCGCGAGCTGGATCGTGTCGCCGCCGTAGCGCACGTAGAAGCCCTTTGCCCAGCAGCGCATCGCGATCTCGTACGGGCGCCGTGCCGGCTCGCCCGGCAGCGCCGCGATCGTCAGGCCGGCCGCCAGCCCGTAGTTGCGGATGTCCGTGATGTGGCGCTGGCCCTTCAGCCCGTGCACGGCCGCCTCGAAATGCGGCGCGAGATCGCGCACGCGGGCCACCGCGTCTTCCTTCACCAGCAGGTCGAGCGCCGCGACGCCGGCCGCGCAGGCGACCGGGTGCGCCGAGTACGTGTAGCCGTGCGGGAACTCGAGCATGTACTCGGGGCCGCCCACGGCCATGAACGTGTCGTAGATTTCCTTCGTCGCGATCACCCCGCCGAGCGGCTGCACGCCGTTCGTCACCTGCTTCGCGAAGTTCATGATGTCCGGCGTCACGCCGAACGCGTCGGCGCCCGTCATTGCGCCGGCACGGCCGAAGCCCGTGATGACTTCGTCGAAGATCAGCAGGATGTCGTGCGCGGTACAGATGTCGCGCAGGCGCTTCAGATAGCCCTTCGGCGGCACGACGACGCCCGCCGACCCCGAGAACGGCTCGACGATCACGGCCGCGATGTTCGATGCGTCGTGCAGCGCGATCAGGTCGAGCAGGCGATCGGCGAGGTCGGCTCCGTTCTCCGGCATCCCGCGCGAGAACTTGTTTTCGGCGAGCTGCGTGTGCGGCAGGAAATCGGCGTCGATCCCCTGGCCGAACAGCTTGCGGTTCGGCCCGATCCCGCCGACCGAGATGCCGCCGTAGTTCACGCCGTGATAGCCCTTCTCGCGGCCGATCAGGCGCGTCTTCGTGCCCTTGCCCTTTGCGCGC
The DNA here is from genome assembly GCF_046534915.1 of Burkholderia sp. SIMBA_051. Taxonomy (NCBI): domain Bacteria; kingdom Pseudomonadati; phylum Pseudomonadota; class Betaproteobacteria; order Burkholderiales; family Burkholderiaceae; genus Burkholderia; species Burkholderia sp. SIMBA_051. The sequence continues at coordinate 499,180 of NZ_JAWRXS010000005.1, forward strand.
CAGTATGCGCGGGCCATCTTCAGCGACGTGTCGGCCGCTTCCGAGCCCGAGCCGGTGAAGAACACATAGTCGAGGCCGGCCGGCGTCAGGTCCTTGATCTTGTTCGCGAGCTCGAACGACTTCGGATGGCCGAACTGGAACGCCGGCGCGTAGTCGAGCTGGGCGACCTGGCGGCTCACGGCTTCCGTGATTTCCGCGCGGCCGTGGCCGAGACCCGTGCACCACAGCCCCGACAGGCCGTCGAAGATCTTGCGGCCTTCGCCATCGGTGTAATACGCGTCCTTGCCCGCCACGATCATGCGCGGGTCCGACTTGAACTGGCGGTTCGCCGTGAACGGCATCCAGTGGGCGTCGAGCCAGGCTGCATCGGTGCGGAGGTCGGTCTCGTCCTGCTGGCGGGTGGTGATCGTATTGGTCATGTCGGTCGGCGCGACGCGCCCCTCGTGCTTGGGATGATGTTGCGCATTGTCGGGAGGCCAATTAGTCTTTTGAATATCGCAATATCAATGTTCACTTGCTCATCTATGCAAGCAAAGAAACCGAAGAGCCGCGCGCTGCTCGGGCAGCTCAGCGACATGGATCTGCGGCTGCTGCGGGTTTTCAAGGGCGTCGTGCAGTGCGGCGGGATGGCGGCGGCCGAACTGGAACTGAATATCGGCATCTCGACGATCAGCCGGCACGTGAAGGATCTCGAAACGCGCCTCGGTCTCGTGCTGTGCCGGCGCGGCCGCGCGGGCTTCACGCTGACGGCCGAGGGGCAGACGGTATACGAGGAAACCCTGCGGCTGCTCGCGTCGATGGAGGCATTTCGCAGCCGGATCGACGGCATTCACGACAAGATGGGCGGCGAACTGCACATCGCCGTATTCGACAAGACGGCCACCAACCCGAAGGCGCGGCTCGGCGACGCGATCCGCCAGTTCGCGGACGAGGCACCCGACGTCGCGCTGAACCTGCATGTCGCGTCGATCAACGAGGTCGAGCGCGGGATCATCGACGGCAGCTATCAGGTCGGGATCATCCCGGCGCACCGCAATTCGGGGAGCCTCGTGTATTCGGAGCTGTTCGACGAACGGATGCTGCTGTACTGCGGCCGCCAGCACCCGCTTTTCGACGCGCCGCACGGCAAGCTCACGTGGACGACGATCCGCAACCACGCGTTCGCGGGGCTCGGCTTCCATTCGCCGAACATGGAACTGAGCCATCGCGCGAAGCTCACGCGCAGCGCGACGGCGTCGGACCAGGAATCGATCGCGACGCTGATCCTGTCGGGCCGCTACCTCGGCTTCCTGCCCGACCATTACGCGGAGAGCTTCGAAAACAAAGGGTTGATGCAGGCGATCGCGCCGCACCGCTTCAACTACCGGTGCCGGTTCGTGAGCCTGCTGCGACGCTCGCCGCGGCCGTCACGCGCGGCGCTGCTGTTCCAGTCGTGCCTCGAAGCCGCGCATGCGGCGGTGAGGCTGGGCGGTGATGGTGGCGGCGGCGGTGACGCGTAACCGGGCTCAGGCGCCGCCGTCAGGCAGCGACTGTCGCGTCAGCTGGATGAGGAACACCACGGCGACCAGCGCGGCCGCGAACCCGGACGCCGCGCCGACGCCGAGCGCCCAGCGGGGGCAATCCGCGTCAGCCCTGCGCCCCGATCCGCCTCTGCGATAATGCGCACTTCCCGTTTCCGCTCCGCCTCCCGCCATGACGCAGCCGTCCGCCCCGCTTCCCACCGACCTGCCGCCGATTTCGTGCCTGCCCGGCGACGCGCTGCCGTGGCTGCCGATGAGCGCCGACCTGCCGGGGCTCGCGATCAAGTATCTGCATATCAATGCGGCGGAAGACACACTGACCGCGCTGCTGAAGATGCCGGCCGGCGGCACGCTGCCGCGCCATCGTCACGACGGCGACGTGTTCGTCCATACGTTGCAGGGTGCGTGGCGCTACCGCGAGTACGACTGGATCGCGCAGGCCGGCTCGACGGTGCTCGAACCGGCCGGGTCCGTGCATACGCCGGAAACGCTCGGCGCACCGGGCGACGACGTGATCACGCTCAACGTGATGCGCGGCGACCTGGTGCTGCTCGACGACGACGGCCGCGAGACCGCGCGCGAGAATTGCCGCGTCGCGCTGCTGCGCCAGCGCAAGCATGCCCGCGCGGCGCCGCACGACGCCACGGCGTTCGTCACGCGCTGAGCGGCGCCGCTCAGGCCGTTTCGCGCTCGTCCGCCCGCGCGTCGCGCCGCACCGCCTGCGGCGGCACGCCGAAGCCGCGCACGAACGCATCGCGCAGGTGGCGCCGGTCGCGGAAACCGTTCTCCTTCGCGATGACGTCGAGCGAATGCCGGCTCTGCTCGATCATCAGCCGCGCGGCCTCGAGCCGCAGCCGCTCGATCGCCTTCGCCGGCGACTGCCCGGTTTCGAGCGTGAACACGCGGCTGAACTGGCGCGGACTCAGGTGCGCGGCGTCGGCCAGTTCCTCGACGGTCAGCGCGCGGCCGAGATGCTGGCGCGCATAGTTCAGCGCGTTCTGGATCCGGTCGGATTTCGGCGCGAGATCGAGCATTTCCGAATGCTGTGACTGACCGCCCGCGCGGCGCTGGTGCATCACCAGCTTGTGCGCGACCGACCGCGCGGCATCCGCACCGAGATCCTTTTCCACCATCGCGAGGGCCAGGTCGAGGCCGGCCGTCATCCCGGCCGACGTCCAGATCGGCCCGTCGACAATATAGATCCGGTCTTCCTCGACTCGAACCTCCGGAAAGTGCTTCTGCATGTCGCGGCCGTACGCCCAATGCGTCGTCGCGCGACGCTGCGCGAGCAGCCCGGCCTCGGCGAGCACGAACGCGCCCGTACAGATGCCCGCGATTCGCCGCGCGCGCGCGTTCGGGTGGCGAAGGAACGCGACGACACCGGCCGGCGCCGGCGATGCGACCGGATCGTTGACGCCCGCGACGATCCACGTATCGACGTCGATCCGCCCGCTCAGCGCGCGCGTCGCGACCGGCAACCCGAGCGACGAGCGCACATCGCCGCCGTCGACGGAATAGTTGTCCAGCACGTAAAACGGTTCGCCGGCGCCCATGTTCGCGTACTCGAACACCGACTGCGCGGCGAGCGCCATGATCTGGAAGCCGTCGCTGATCAAAAAGCCGATTCGGTGCATGTGTGTCTCCGGTGCCGGGGGTGACGGCCGTCATGACCGCCCCGATGTCCGAAATCATACCCATCTACGTCATTTGCGTCGCCGTGATTCGAAGCCAGAATGCCTTCACGCACTCACCTTTCTTCGCAACGGAGCGACATCATGACTGAAGCACATCGCGGTACCGCCGTCATTACCGGCGCATCGTCGGGCATTGGCGCAATCTACGCCGACCGGCTCGCGCGCCGCGGCTACGACCTGATCCTGGTCGCGCGCAACCGCGACCGGCTGACCGCCCTCGCCGAGCGCATCACGAACGACACGCAGCGCAGCGTGGAAATCGTCGGCGCGGACCTCAACGACCGCGCCGCGCTCGCCGCCGTCGAGGCGAAGCTGAAGCAGGACGCGAGCATCACGCTGCTCGTGAACAACGCGGGCGTCGGCACGCACGCGCCGCTGCTCGACAGCGACGTCGACGCGATGACGCGGCTGATCGACCTGAACGTGACCGCGCTCACCCGCCTGACCTATGCGGCCGTGCCCGGCTTCGTCGCACGCGGCCGCGGCGCCGTGATCAACATTTCGTCGATCGTCGCGCTGTCGCCTGAAACGCTCAATGGTGTCTATGGCGGCAGCAAGGCGTTCGTGCTCGCGTTCAGCCAGTCGCTGCATCACGAACTCGCGGACCACGGCGTGCAGGTGCAGGCCGTGCTGCCCGGCGCGACGGCCACCGACTTCTGGCAGACCGGCGGCCTGCCGCTCGAACACCTGCCGAAGGAGATCGTGATGTCGGCGTCCGACCTCGTCGACGCGGCGCTGGTCGGCTTCGAGCGCGGCGAACTCGTGACGATTCCGTCGCTGCATGCGGCTGACGAATGGGATGCGTACGAAGCCGCGCGCCGCACGATGGCGCCGCACCTGTCGACGGATTCGCCGGCGCCGCGCTACGCGGCTGCGCGCTAATCGGCAATATCGGCGTCGCGCCCGCCCTGCGCGGGCGCGACGCTGTCGAATCGAAGCGCGTCGATGACGGCCGGCTCGCCGGTCGTCGTCAAACGCCGCGACGCATTCCACGCAGCCGATTCGTCACCCCAAGCCCGTTTCGCCCCGCTTGCCACGCATCTCCGTGCAACGACAACGATGCCCGCCGGCAGCGACCGGCCCGGGGTTCACGCGCGCTGCGCGGATTCACCCTTCACGCCGAGCATCAGCGCGGCGCCGCTCAGCGCGAGCAGCGCGGCCAGCAGGTACACGGCGAGATCCATGCTGCCGGTGCGCGTGCGGATCAGCCCGATCACCCACGGGCTGACGATGCCGCTCGTGATCCCGATGCTGCTGATCAGCGCGATCCCGGCCGCGGCCGCGTTGCCCGACAGGTAGCGGGTCGGCACGGCCCAGAAGATCGGCAGCGCGGCGAAGATCAGCGTCGCCGCGATCGACAGGCACGCGAGCATCGCCGCGAAGCTGTGCAGATGCAGCGTCAGCGCCGCGAGCGCGAGCCCGCCGCCGATCGTGCAGCACGCGAAGTGCTTGCGGCGCTCGCCGGTGCGGTCCGAGCGACGCGCGATCAGGATCAGGCCGACTGCGCCGACCGCGTTCGGCACGACCGTGTAGAGGCTCACGGCCACGACGTCGGTCACGCCGAAGTCACGGATCATCAGCGGCATCCAGAAATTGAGCGTCAGCGATGCGCAGGTCAGCGAGAAGTAGATGAACGCGAACAGGTAGACGCGCGGGTTCGCGAGCGCGGCGAGCAGGCTGCGTGTGTCGTGCGCGCCATGACCGGCGCCGTGCACACGGCTGTCGCCGCACAGCGCGGCGACGCGCGCCTTTTCGTCGGACGTGAGCCACGCGGCGTCCTGTGGACGGTCGACCAGGTAGGTGAACGCGAAGCCCGCGAGCACGATGGCCGGCGCGCCTTCGATCGCGAACATCCACTGCCAGCCGTGCAGCCCGAGCACGCCGCTCATGTCGCGCATGATCCAGCCCGACACCAGGCCGCCAAGCACGCCCGCGACCGCGACGCCCGCGAAGAATACCGAGATCGCCGCCGCGCGCCGGTTCGCCGGGAACCAGTAGGTCAGGTACAGCACGATGCCGGGAAAGAAGCCGGCCTCGAACACGCCGAGCAGAAAGCGCAGCACGTAGAAATGCGACGGCTGCGACACGAACATCATCCCGGTCGACGCGATGCCCCACAGCAGCATGATCCGCGTGAAGGTGCGGCGCGCGCCGAAGCGCGCGAGCAGCAGGTTGCTCGGCACCTCGCAGAACACGTAGCCGACGTAGAACACCGCGGCGCCGAGGCCGTACATCGCATCGCTGAAGCCGAGATCATGCTTCATCTGCAGCTGCGCGAAGCCGATGTTGATGCGGTCGAGGAACGACACGACGTAGCAGAGGAACAGGAACGGCACGATCCGCCACGCGATCTTGCGGAACAGCAGCGCGTCGCCGGCATCGGATGCGGGCGCGGATTCGTATGCGGAAGCCGACGCCGCGGCACTCGCGTGCGCGATCGTCGCTTTGGCGGGAAGCGATTGGGGCATGTCTCTCTCCAAACGGGCCGCGCGATTCGAGCGCGCAGCAGTCTCCGAGGGCGTGCATGCGCCCTGCTTTCTTGTGAGATCGGAAGTCGGCTCCGCAAACCGCGGCGCAATGCCGCCGCCGTTCAGGCGCCGTCAGGAAAACGGCGGGACGTCCGCCCGGACGCCCCGCCGCGGTGACCCGCTCAGTCCTGCAGCGCGTCCCACATTTCCTTGTCGCGCTGCGCGGTCCAGATGCGCGGATGCGTGATGCCGCTCGCCTCATCGAACGCGCGCGACACGTCGAACGGCAGACAGTGCTCGTAGATGAACACGTTGCCGAACTTCGGATCCATCGCTTCGCGCGTGAGCGCCATCGACGCCTTCAGGTCGAGCTTGCGCTCGACGGCCTTGCGGCCCTGCGCGAGCAGCGTCGTCACGAAGTCCTTCGTATAGTCGAGACCCTTGTTCACGTCGGCCGGATTCAGCAGCGCGGGGCCGCGGCCCGGCACGAGCTTTTCCGCGCCGAGCGCGCGCAGCGCCTCGAGCGTGGTCGGCCACTGTTCGAGCTGCGCGTCGCCGCAATAGCAGGCCGCGTCGTATTCGACCAGGTCGCCGGAGAACAGCACCTTCTGCGACGGCAGCCAGACGATCGTGTCGCCCTTCGTATGACCCGAGCCGACGTGCATGATCTTCACTTCGAGCTTGCCGAGGAACAGCGTGATCTCGCGCTCGAACACGAGCGTCGGCCAGGTCAGGCCCGGCACCGTCTCGACGCCCGCGAACAGGCGCGGGAAGCGCTCGATCTCCGACTTCATGTCGGCCTCGCCGCGCTCGACGATCATTTCATAGGTGCCGCGGCTCGCGATCACGTGCTGCGCGCCTTCGGCGAAATACGCGGACGCACCGAGCACGCGCACCGCGTGGTAATGCGACAGCACGACGTGCTTGATCGGCTTGTCGGTCACGCTGCGGATCTTCGCGATCAGGTCCTGCGCCATCGCGGGCGTCGCGGTCGTATCGACGATCAGCACGCTATCGTCGCCGATGATCACGCCCGAGTTCGGGTCGCCTTCGGCGGTATACGCGTACGCGTTCTCGGACAGCTGCGTCCAGGTGATCTTCTTCACTTCCAGATCGGCTTGCGATGCGAATGCTTTGGCCATGTTGCGTTCCGTGGCTTCGAGCCATGTGTTGAGGGGAGTGAGTGGATCATCGACCTGCATCGATTATTTGTCAATGACAAAGTCGCTTGCTATTGTCTAATACGGGTAAACCTGCGGGCTGGCGCGTCAAATGGCGTCGGATACCATGCGGGGTTTCGTCAACGGAAGAATCATCGCGTGCAGAACCACGAAGTCAGCGCAGACGACGCGCCGCCCAAGGCGCAGCGCGGGATCCAGAGCGTCGAGGTCGGCGGCCGGCTGCTCGACGCGCTCGCGCGCCGGCGCAAGCCGCTCGGGCTGTCGGAGCTGGCGGCCGCGGCCGGGTTGTCGACCGCGCAGGCGCATACCTATCTCGTCAGCCTGACGCGGCTCGCGCTCGTGAAACGCGACGCGCTCACCGGCAACTACGAGCCGGGGCCGCTGTCGCTGCGGCTCGGCCTGATGTCGATCGAACGTCAGCCGGCCTATCGCGCGGCGCTGCCGCACGCGGCGCGGCTCGCGGAAGCGGTCGGCCTGAGCGTCGCGCTGTCGGTGCCGGGCGTGCTCGGGCCGACGATCGTGCGCATCGAGCACGGCGGCTACCCGTTGCATGTGAACCTGCACGTCGGCTCGGTGATGTCGCTCGATACGACGGCGACCGGCCGCGTGTTCCGCGCGTTCGGCGACCCCGCGCTGCTGGACGCGATGGCGGCCAGCCAGGCCGGCGCCGGCGACACGCTCGCGGGCGCGGAAGGCGAGCAGCCCACGTCCGATGCTGGCGCGTGGCAGGCCGAGCTCGATGCGATCCGCGCGCGCGGGATCGAGCGCGGCGTGGACCGCCCGAGCCCGGGCGTCAGCGCAATGTGCGTGCCGGTGCTGGACGCGGACGGCCGCCTGCAACTCGCGTTGACGGTGATCGGTTCGACCGGGTCGATCGATGTCGGCTGGGACGGCCCGATCGCGACCGCGTTGCGCGATGCGGCGCGGCAGGCCACCGCGTCGCTCGACGCCGGACGCGACGCGCAGCCGGGCGCGCCGGCCGCGGCTGCGCCCATCCAGCGCCTGCCGCCCGCGCTCGCCGACGACACGAAAGCCCAGCGCGGCATCAATGCGCTCGACAGCACGGGCGACCTGCTGCTCGCGCTCGTCTCGGCGGGCCGTGCGCTGCCGCTGCGCGATCTCGCGGCGGCGGCCGGCATGCCGGCCGCGAAGGCGTTTCCGCATCTGGTGAGCCTGCAGAAGATCGGCCTGCTGAGCCGCGACGATGCCGGCTGCTTCGGCGGCGGCCCGCTCGGCCAGGCGCTCGGCCTGATCGCGATGCAGCGAGTGTCGCCGACGCGCGATGCCGAAGCGGAGATCGTCGCGCTGGCGGCCGCGACCGACATGAGCGTCGCCGCGGCGACTCTCGGGCCGCTCGGGCCGACCGTGATCCGCCTCGAGGAATCGGCGCGGCCGCAGCATGTGAGCCTGCAGGTGGGCACGGTGATGTCGCTCGTGAATACCGCGATCGGGCGGATCTTCGCGGCAGGGATGTCCGACGACGTGCTGGCCGGCCTCCTGGCCGACGAGCCGGTGCGGCTCGCCGGCGGCGCGATGGAGGTCGACGACGCGTTCCGCGCGCGGCTCGCGACGATCCGCACGGACGAACTCGATTTCGCATTCGACGCGCCGGTGCCGGGGATCGGGACGATCGCCGCGCCCGTGTTCGATCACACCGGCAGCATCCGGCTCGTGATCGCGATCATCGGCTCGTCGCGCGGCTTCCCGCGCGGGCCGGACAGCGCGCTCGCACATACGCTGCTCGCCGCGACGCGCCGCCTGTCGTGGCGATTCGGGTGGATCGGCGAGTCATCGTCGCCCTGACGTTCCTTCCTGTCCCTCATTGCGAGGCCTTGCTCGCCTCGGCCTCGTCACGTCTGTCCCCTGTGTAACGACGATGACGGACGCGGCTTATGTTGCGGAGCAGCAACACAAATTGTCAGTAATTCTCATATAACGAAATCGCATTTCACAAAGCGGTGACGTTCCTCTATGATTAGGGTTATCCCTAACTCGCCACCTATACGGGGCTTCGTCATGCAAACGTCTAACATCTCCGATCGTTCCACCCAATCCGCTGGCTGGCTCGCACGTATTGGCGAACTGCTTGCAGAAGCATGGGCACTGCACCTCGAGAACTGCGAAATCATCGCTCAAGCGCACGCACGCCTGCCGCGCTGAACGCAGCGACTGGCCGCCGACCGGCGGCAGAAATGTCCGGTTGATCCGCTTGCCGGGACGCGCGCCGAAAGGCCGCTACGTCCGGCGTCGGTGTCCCGACGGATATCGTAGAAAGGGCCGAACGGCCCCGATATGAGTGATGCGCTCACGCGATGTGGGCGCTGTGATGCGGATGTCAGTGGCGGTGCCAGGATCGAGTGTTTCGGCACGGAAGATTCATCCGTTTTCCCGCCCTGCTCGAATTTCCCGCCTCTATCCGGCTCCGGGCTCCGCGCATTGGCCGCGACAGCCCGATTACCGCCCTTCCTCAACGCAACCGCGACTTCATCGTCACGATGACGCGCGGCCACGTTCTTCGCCGTCTTCACACCTGAATCGACGGCACGTCCTTCATGCACCGCAGCGCGAACATCGAGCGGCTGTGGCGAATGCTCGAAATCCGGTACAGCTTCTCGCGCAGGAAACGCTCGTAGCCGGCCGTTCCGTCCACCGCGACCTTGATCCAGTAATCGTATTCGCCCGACACCAGGTAGGCCTCGAGCACTTCGGGCAACGCCGCGAGTTCGGCGCCGAAACGCGCAAGCGCGTCGTCTTCGTGGCGATCGAGCGTGACTTCGAGGATCACGATGTCCGCGTAGCCGAGCATGCGCTGGTTGACCAGCGCGACGTAGCCGTCGATGTAGCCGTCGAGTTCAAGCTGCCGCGTGCGGTTCCAGCACGCGGTGGTCGACATGCCGATCTGTTCGGCCAGTTCGGCGTTCGACAGACGCGCATTTTTTTGCAGTGCACCGAGGATCTTGCGGTCCTGGTTGTCGAGGGTTTTCGGCGTGCGTTCGCGAGTAGCCATGGCGAGAAGAATATTCTACTTGAAATCCGCATTCTAGCTGAACAGGATTCCGGTTTCGGCTCCGTTTTGCTGGAAAACAGGAAGCCTTTTAACCGGCCGGCTTGATACATTTTCTCCATGCCTGTTGTCCGGCACGCTCCCCGCGACAACCCCTTCGCAGCGGGACGCCTGGCCGCAATCACGAGTTGCGGCGCCGGACACGCAGGCATGCGATTGCCCGCCGCCCGCGCGCCTATCCGGCGGCCGGGCCGGCGCCCGACTCCCTGTTCCCGTCCTTCCCGTCATGTCGTTCAGGCTTTATCTGTCGTTCCTCGCTGCATCCGCCGTCCTCATCTACGCCCCCGGCCCCGTCAACCTGCTCACGATGAACCAGGCGCTGCGCACCGGCTGGCGCCGTGCGCTGCCCTGCGTGTGGGGCGGCACGCTCGCCGTGCTGCTGCAACTCGCGCTCACCGCGCTGTGCCTGAATTCGCTGGTCCATCTCGACGAGCACGCGCTGACCGTGCTGCGCTGGGCCGGCGCCGCGTACCTCGTGTGGCTCGGCTGCAAGCAATGGCTCAGCCGTGCGCCGGCAACCGCACCCGCGGCTTCGGCGGAAACCGGCATCGCCGCACCCGACACCGATACCGGCCGCGCACTGTTCTGGCGCGGCGTCGCCACCTCCGGCCTGAACCCGAAGACGCTGCTGTTCTTCCCGTCGTTCTTTCCGCAGTTCATCGTCCCGAACGCCGACTGGAGCCTGAACGCGCAATTCCTGCTGCTCGCGGCGACCTTCGCGCTACTGTTCGCCGGCGGAGTCGCGTCGATGGCGCTGTTCTCGCACCGGCTGAGCCGGGCGCTGCGGCGGCCGGCACGGATGCGCGCGATGAACCGCGTGACGGGCGGGCTGCTGGTCGGAATGGGCGCGATCATGGTCGGCTGGAACTGAGCGGCCGCGCGCGGGTGCCGGCCGATCGACCCACAACCCACGGCCGGTACAATCGCGCGATGTCCGAACTGCTCACCTACGGCGGCCTGTTCGCCGTGTCGATGGTCGCCGCGACCCTGTTGCCGCTCCAGTCCGAAGCCGTGCTTGCCGGCCTGCTGCTCGCCGGGCGCGAGCCGGTGTGGGCGCTGCTGCTCGTCGCGAGCGTCGGCAACGTCGCGGGCTCGGTGATCAACTGGGCGCTCGGCCGCGGCATCGAGCACTTCCGCGACCGCCGCTGGTTTCCGATCAAGCCGGCCGCGCTCGCGCGCGCCGAACGCTGGTATGCGCGCTACGGCCGCTGGTCATTGCTGCTGAGCTGGGCGCCGGTGATCGGCGATCCGCTGACGATGATCGCCGGCGTGCTGCGCGAGCCGCTGCCGGGCTTCCTCGCGATCGTGACGATCGCGAAGGTCGGCCGCTATCTGGCCGTCGCATGGCTCGTGACGCACTGACATTGGCCGCTCCTTTGCGCGCCGGCCGGGCCGCCATCGACGACACCGCGCTAAAGATTTCGCGAAAGTTGCCGTATTAAGCAACGACTAGCGGTGACGCGTGCGTTCCGCCCTTTCTCACTCCCCACTCAGGATGCTTCATGAGACTGACCCAATTGGGCCGGGTGAGCGTCGGCGCGCGTCTGGCCGCGCTGGCGTGCGCGCTCGTCGCCCTGCTGTTTACCGTGTTCGCGTGGACGCTCGCCCATTTCGCCGGCCAGCAGCTTGCTGAAGAAGCGCACCTGCGGATCGTCGACAAGGAGCAGTCGATCCGCGCAATGGTCGACCTGTTCGACAAGGCGCTGACCGCCGAGGCCAACCGCTCGATGTCGCTGTTCGCGAGCTTCCTGCCGGCCGATTTCTCGCTCGACCCGGCGCGCACGGTCGACATCGGCGGCGTTCCCGCGCCGACCCTCTTCGCGGGCGGCCAGCCGCTCGACCTCGATTACGCGATTCCCGACCAGTTCCTGAAGAAAAGCGGCGCGATCGCGACGATCTTCGCGCGCGACGGCGACGATTTCGTGCGCATCACGACCTCGCTGAAGAAGCAGGACGGCGCACGCGCCGTCGGCACGAAGCTCGACCGCGCCGGCCCCGCGTATGCGCCGCTCGTCGCCGGCCGCAGCTACACGGGCCTCGCGAAGCTGTTCGGCCGGCCGTACATCACGCAGTACAAGCCGGTGACCGACGCAACCGGCCGCGTGATCGGCGCGCTGTTCGTCGGTCTCGACATCGGCACCGAGCTCAAGCTCGTCGAAGACGGCATCCGCGCGCTGAAAATCGGCGACAACGGCTACTACTTCGTGCTCGATGCGTCGCAGGGCGCGTCGCGCGGCACCTTCGTCGTGCACCCCGATGCGGCCGGCCAACCCGCCGACGACAAGCGTGCCCCCTATGCCCAGATGCTCGCGGCCGGCGAGGGCCGGCTCGCGTACACGTCGACCGACCCGGCCGCGCACGATGGCGGGCCCACCGCGAAATTCGTGTCGTTCACGACGATTCCGCAGTGGCAATGGCTCGTCGGCGGCATTGCGCTCGACGACGAGTTGCTCGCCACCATGCGCGCCACCCGCAACCGCTTCCTGATGATCGGCGCCGTGCTCGTCGCGGCGTTCGCGACGCTGTTCGTCATCGTCGTGCGCCGGGTCGTGAGCCGGCCGCTGGAAGCCGCCGCACGGGCCTCCGAGCGCTATGCGGCGGGCGACCTCAGCGTGCGCATCCGCGACGGCGCGGCCGCTCACGGCAGCGCGGGCAACGACGAGATCGGCCGGCTCGTGCAGGCGGTCGACGGGATCGGCGACGGCCTCGCGCGAATCGTCGCGCAGGTGCGCAACAGCTCGGCCGACATCGCGCACGGCACGGTCGGCATCGCGGCCGGCAGCGGCGACATCGCCGCGCGGATCGCGACGCAGGCGAGCAGCGTCGAACAGACGGCCGCCAGCATGGAGCAGATCACCGCCGCCGTGCAGCAGAGCGCCGAGCATGCGGCGCAAGCCAACGCGCTGGTCGCGGACGCATCGGCCGCCGCGACGAACGGCGACGCCGCGGTACAGCGCGTGGTCGCGACGATGGACGACATCGGCCGCGCGACGCGCCGGATCGCCGAGATCACCGGCGCGATCGAAGGCATCGCGTTCCAGACCAACATCCTGGCGCTGAACGCGGCCGTCGAGGCCGCGCGCGCGGGCGAGCACGGCAAGGGCTTCGCGGTGGTCGCGGCCGAGGTGCGCGCGCTCGCGCAGCGCAGCGCGGCCGCGGTCAAGGAGATCGATGCGCTGAGCACCGAATCGTCGACGACCGTCGAACAGGGTTACCGGATCGCGGACGCCGCGCGCGGCACGATGCGCGACATCGTCGCGCGGGTCGACCAGGTCCGCACGCTGATCGGCGAGATCAGCGCCGCGTCGCGCGAGCAATCGACCGGCATCGAGCAGGTGAACCTGGCCGTCACGCAGATCGGCGAGGCGACCCAGCAGAACGCGACGCTGATTGCGGATGCCGAACGCGCGGCCGTCGCGCTGCGCGACCAGGCCGCGCAACTGTCGGACGCGGTCAGCGTGTTCCGGCTCGAACGCGACGCTTGATGGACGCTTGACGGACAACGGGCGATGGACGATCGGCCGCCGCGGGTGCCCCGACTACTTCTTGTCCCCCGCCAGGTCGATCGCCTTGTCCGATCCCACCTCGTTGCGCAGCTGGAATTTCTGGATCTTGCCGGTCGACGTCTTCGGGAGCTCGCCGAAGCGCACGGCCTTCGGCACCTTGAACCCCGCGAGCAGCTGCTTGCAGTGCGCGACGATCTCCTCCTCGGTCGCGCTCGCGCCTTCGCGCAGCTCGACGAACGCGCACGGCACCTCGCCCCACTTCGGGTCGGGCATCGCCACCACCGCCGCGACCGCGACGGCCGGATGCCGGTACAGCGCATCCTCGACCTCGATGCTCGAGATGTTCTCGCCGCCGGAAATGATGATGTCCTTGCGACGATCCTTGATGCGGATATAGCCGTCCGGCGTCAGCACGCCGAGATCGCCCGTATGGAACCAGCCGCCGTGGAACGCCTCGTCGGTGGCCTTCGGATTCTTCAGGTAGCCCTTCATGCAGATATTGCCGCGGAACATGATCTCGCCGAGCGTCTCGCCGTCGGCCGGCACCGGCGTCATCGTGTCCGGGTCGAGCACCGTCGCGCCCGCTTCCAGGTGATAGCGCACGCCCTGCCGCGCGTTCAGGCGCGCACGCTCGTCGTCGGGCAGTGCGTCCCAGTGCGCCTGCTTCGCGCACACGGTCGCCGGGCCGTAGACCTCGGTCAGCCCGTACACGTGCAGCAGGTCGAAGCCGATCTCCTTCATCTTCGCGATCACGGCCGGCGCGGGCGCCGCGCCTGCGACCATCGCGTGCACCGTGTGATCGATGCCCGCGCGGAACTCGGCCGGCGCGTTCGCGATCGCGCTCTGCACGATCGGCGCACCGCAGTAATGCGTGATGCGTTCGCTGCGGATCAAGTCGAACACCGTCTTCGCGTCGAACTTGCGCAGGCAGACGTTCACGCCTGCACGCGCCGCGACGGCCCACGGAAAGCACCAGCCGTTGCAGTGGAACATCGGCAGCGTCCACAGATACACCGCGTGCTTCGGCATGTCCCATTCGAGGATGTTGCTGATCGCCGCGAGATACGCGCCGCGATGGTGATAGACGACGCCCTTCGGGTCGCCCGTCGTGCCGGACGTATAGTTCAGCGCGATCGCATCCCATTCGTCGGCGGGCGGCGTCCACGCGTAGTCGGGGTCGCCGCCCGCGACGAACGCTTCGTAGTCGGTCGCGCCCGCGAAGCGCGCGGGGTCGGCCGGCATCGCGTCGGCGACGCTGACAATCTTCAGGCCTGGCACTTCGCGCGCCGCGCGGTGCGCGAGATCCGCGTATTCGGTGTCGACGATCAGCACCTTCGCTTCGCCGTGACGCAGCATGAACAGCACCGACGAGATGTCGAGCCGCGTGTTGATCGTATTGAGCACGGCGCCAGCCATCGGCACGCCGAAGTGCGCCTCGACCATCGCCGGAATGTTCGGCAGCAGCGCCGCGACCGTGTCGCCGCGCGCGACGCCGGCCTGCGCGAGCGCGCTTGCGAGCTGCTTCGCCCGCGTATGGGTCTCGCCCCACGTGCGCCGCACGTCGCCGTGCACGATCGCAAGGCGCTCGCCATAGACTTCGGCCGCGCGGACCAGAAAATCGATCGGTGTGAGCGGCACGTAGTTGGCGTCGCGGCGGCCGAGTCCGGCCTCGAACATCTGCGTCATGATCCTGTCTCCCGTTTTCCGTCGATCGGCGCATGCGTCGATGCCGCGGCGCACGCTTCGATCTCGTATCCAGCCGGAGTGCATGCACTCCGATTCGTTTTGATGTGGTTCAATTGCCGACAGCCTAACGCGCGCTATTGTGAGCCGTCTGTCATCGAAACGACAGAGTGCGCGTCGAGCGCTGCGCGTTATCCCTATCCTCGCAAACCCGCATCCATGCACGACCCTCTCGTTGCGCCGCCCGACGCGACCGCTATCTCGGCCACCCCGTCGGCCAATCCGCCGGCCGACACGCCGCTCGAACCCGGCCCATTGCCCGCGCTTCCCGCGCTTCCCGCGCTGTTCGGTCAGTGCGCATGGTTCCGCGCACTGGCGCCGGAACACCAGGCGCTCGTGCTCGCGCAGTCGCGCGCCGAGCAGCGCGAAGCCGGCGACGTGATCGCGCAGCGGCTCGCGCCGTCCGAATACTGGATCGGCGTGCATCGCGGGTTGCTGAAGCTCGCGATCTTCAACGCGTCGGGCCGCGGCTGCACGTTTTCCGGCGTGCCGTCGGGCGGCTGGTTCGGCGAAGGCAGCGTAATCAAGCGCGAGCTGCGCAAGTACGAAGTCGTCGCGGTCCAGCGCTCGACCGTGCTGTTCGTGCCGGTCGACACGTTCCATGCGCTGCTCGACACGAGCCTGCCGTTCACGCGCTTCGTGATCCATCAGCTCAACAACCGGATGGGCGAATTCATCGCGTCGATCCAGAACAGCCGCCTGCTCGACGTCGACGCGCGCGTCGCACAAGCGCTCGCGCAGCTGTTCAACCGCGACCTGTACCCGGACACCGGCCCGTCGCTCGCGATCTCGCAGGAGGAACTGGGGATGCTCGTCGGCGTGTCGCGGCAGCGGATCAACCAGGCGCTGCAGCAACTCGAGAAGCGCGGCGTGCTGCGGCTCGCGTACAACCAGATCGAGGTCGTCGATCTGGCCGCGCTCGCGCGGGTCGGGATGGAACAGATCTGAGCGAGCCCGATGAACCGAATCGTCGCCGCTGCGGCATGCGCATCCGGTTCGGCAGCCGTTTGCGGGCACTGGCGTGCGCGCGCATTTCCTCCGATGAATCGGCTCGTCAGCGCCGCGCCGCAACCTGACACCTTCGCCAGTTTCGCGTCAGTAACCCGTTCAGCCCCGACGCCTATCATTCGGGTTCCCTCCACCGACGCCTGATCACCGCCTGTCCCGCCGCCTCCATGTGGATCGTCAATCTCGCGCTCAGGCGCCCCTACACGTTCATCGTGATGGCCGTCATGATCGTGCTGGCCACCCCGCTTGCGCTGATGCGCACGCCGGTCGACGTGCTGCCGGCGGTCAACATCCCCGTCATCAGCGTGATTTGGAATTACAACGGCTTCTCGGCGTCGGAGATGACCAATCGCATCACGGCCGTGCATGAGCGGATCCTGACGACGACCGTCAACAACATCGAGCACATCGAGTCGACGTCGCTGCCCGGCATCGCGGTCGTGAAGGTGTTCCTGCAACCGGGCGCGAACGTGCAGACGGCCATCGCGCAGACGGTCTCGTCCGCGCAGGCGATCGTCCGCCAGATGCCGCAGGGCGCGACGCCGCCGCTCGTGATCACGTATTCCGCATCGAGCATTCCGGTGATCCAGCTCGGGCTGTCGAGCAAGACGCTCAGCGAACAGTCGCTCGCCGACATCGCGCTCAACTTCCTGCGCCCGCAACTGATCACGGTGCGCGGCGCACAGATTCCGTTCCCGTATGGCGGCCGCACGCGCGTGGTCGCGATCGACCTCGATCCGCAGGCGCTGCTCGCGAAGGGCCTCACGCCAGCCGACATCGTCAACGCGGTCAACACGCAGAACCTCGTGCTGCCGACCGGCACCGCGAAGATGGGCCAGAGCGAATACCGGATCGACACGAACGCGTCGGCCGACACGATCGCCGACATCAACGACCTGCCGATCCAGACCGTCAACGGCGCGACGACCTACCTGCGCGAAGTCGCATCGGTGCGCGACGGCTTCGCGCCGCAGACCAACGTCGTGCGCCAGAACGGCCAGCGCGGCGTGCTGATGTCGATCCTGAAGACCGGCGATGCGTCGACGCTGAAGGTCGTGTCGGATCTGAAGGCACTGCTGCCGAAGGTGATCCCGACGCTGCCCGAAGGGCTCACGATCACGCCGCTGTTCGACCAGTCGGTGTTCGTCAACGCCGCGGTGCAGGGCGTGATCCACGAGGCGCTGATCGCCGCCGTGCTGACCGCGATGATGATCCTGCTGTTCCTCGGCAACTGGCGCAGCACGCTGATCATCGCGATCTCGATCCCGCTGTCGATCTTCACGTCGCTGATCGCGCTGTCGGCGCTCGGCGAGACCATCAACATCATGACGCTGGGCGGGCTCGCGCTCGCGGTGGGGATCCTGGTCGACGACGCGACCGTCACGATCGAGAACATCGAGCGGCACCTGCATCTCGGCACGGGCGTGCACGACGCGATTCTCGAAGGCGCGGGCGAGATCGCGGTGCCCGCGTTCGTGTCGACGCTGTGCATCTGCATCGTGTTCGTGCCGATGTTCTTCCTGACGGGCGTCGCGCGCTTCCTGTTCGTGCCGCTCGCCGAGGCGGTGGTGTTCGCGATGCTCGCGTCCTACGTGCTGTCGCGCACGCTCGTGCCGACGCTCGCGATGCTGCTGTTCCGCCCGCAGCAGGCCGGCACCGGCCCCGATCATTCGACGTCGCGCTTCGCGCGCATCCATCACGCGTTCAACAATGCGTTCGAGCGGCTGCGCGCGTGGTACATCGTGCTGCTCAGCATGCTGCTGGTGCGCCGCCGCTTCTACGCGATGTGCTTCCTCGGTTTCTGCGTGCTGTCGACCGGCCTCGTGTTCGTGCTCGGCCGCGACTTCTTCCCGAACGCCGATTCCGGCAACATCCGGCTGCACCTGCGCGCGCCCACCGGCTACCGGATCGAGGAAACCGCACGCCTCACCGACCAGGTCGAGCGCGTGATCCGCGAAGCCGTGCCGCCCGACGAGCTGGGTGCGATCGTCGACAATCTCGGACTGCCGGTGAGCGGCATCAACCTGTCGTACAGCAACAGCGGCACGATCGGCTCGCTCGACGGCGAACTGCTGATCGCGCTGAAGCCCGGCCATCGCGCGACCGCGCACTACGTGCAGACGCTGCGCACGCTGCTGCCGCGGCGCTTCCCCGGCGTCGAATTCTTCTTCCAGCCGTCGGACATCATCACGCAGATCCTGAACTTCGGTCAGCCGGCCGCGATCGACGTGCAGGTGCTCGGCAACGATCTCGCGAGTAACATGACTATTGCGAGCAGCCTGATGAAGAAGATCAGGCGAATCCCCGGCGCCGTCGACGTGCACGTGCTGCAGCGCAACGACGAACCGACCCTGGTGGCCGACATGGACCGTACGCGCATGCAGCAGCTCAGCCTCTCCGCGCAGAACGTCGCGCAGAACATGCTGATCTCGCTGTCCGGCAGTTCCCAGACGACGCCGTCGTTCTGGCTCAATCCGCGCACGGGCGTCCAGTACCCGCTGCAGATCCAGACCCCGCAATACAACATCTCGTCGATCGACGACCTGCTCGGCACGCCGATTTCCGCGAGCGGCCGCACCGGCATGCCGCCGCAACTGCTCGGCAACCTCGTGCGAGTCCATCCTGTCGCGAGTCCGGCCGTGGTCACGCACTACAACATCCGCCCGGCGATCGACCTGTACGTGAGCGTCGAGGGCCGCGATCTCGGCTCGGTCGCGGGCGAGATCGACCGGATCGTGTCCGACGCGCGCGCGACGCTGCCGCGCGGCACCGAGCTGTCGGTGCGCGGTCAGGTCGAGACGATGCGCACGTCGTATCTCGGCCTCGGCGCCGGCGTGGCGATGGCGATCGTGCTCGTCTACCTATTGATCGTCGTGAATTTCCAGTCGTGGCTCGACCCGCTGATCATCATCAGCGCGATGCCGGCCGCGCTTGCCGGCATCGCGTGGATGCTGTTCATCACCGGCACGCACCTGAGCGTGCCCGCGTTGACGGGCGCGATCATGACGGTGGGCGTCGCGACCGCGAACAGCATCCTGGTCGTGTCGTTCGCGCGCCAGCGTCTCGCGGCCGGTGCGCCGCCGCTCACGGCCGCGCTGGAGGCCGGCGCGACGCGGATCCGCCCGGTGCTGATGACGGCGCTCGCGATGATCATCGGGATGGTGCCGATGGCGCTCGGGCTCGGCGAAGGCGCCGAGCAGAACGCGCCGCTCGGCCGCGCGGTGATCGGCGGGCTGCTGTTCGCCACCGTTTCGACGCTGCTGTTCGTGCCGCTCGTGTTCGGCGGCGTGCATGCGCGGCTGGCCCGGCGGCGCGCGCGCCAGGCCGGCCACTGACTTTCGCCCACCCTCTACCCGGTTGGATTGGTTGAATTCATGGAAGAGAAACATCACAGCTCGGTCGGCATCCAGGTGGACGAACACGGCATGCACCTGCCGACGCGCACGTCGGTGTCGCGGCGCGCGCGGGTCGTGCTGATCGTGATCGGCGTGCTGCTGGCCGCGGGCGCCACGCGCACGATCGTCGTCAACGTGTTGAACCGCGGCCGGCTCGATGCGGTGGCCGAGCAGAACACGCGCCAGTACGTGAGCATCGTGCATCCGGTCGATGCCGCAACCGGCGGCAAGCTGACGCTGCCCGGCACGCTGCGCGGCTTCGTCGAGGCGCCGATCTATGCGCGTGCGAGCGGCTACGTGCTGCGCTGGCAGGCCGACATCGGCGCGCACGTGAAGCAGGGCCAGCTGCTTGCCGAGCTCGACACGCCCGAGTTGAACCAGGAGCTCGCGCAGGCCACCGCGCAGCGCCAGCAGGCGCAGGCCGCGCTCGCGCTCGCGAAGACGTCGTTCGACCGCGCGCAGCAGCTGCGCCAGCGCGATGCGGTGTCGCAGCAGGAACTCGACGATCGCCAGGGCGCGTTCAACCAGGGCACCGCGAACCTCGCGGCGGCCGATGCGAACATGCGCCGGCTCACCGAACTGAAGGGCTTCCAGCGCATCGTCGCGCCGATCGACGGGGTCGTCACGCAGCGCAACGTCGACGTCGGCGACCTCGTCAATTCCGGCAACGCGGGCCGCTCGCTGTTCACGGTCGTGCAGGCCGACCGGCTGCGCCTGTACGTGCAGGTGCCGCAGGCCTACGCGCAGCAGGTGAAGGTCGGCCAGCACGTGGGCGTCGCGCAGGCCGAACTGCCCGGCAAGACCTTCGACGGCACGATCACGCGCACGTCGCAGGCGATCGATGTCGCGACGCGTTCGCTGCAGATCGAGATCACGCTGCCGAACCCGGACGGCCGGCTGCTGCCCGGCGCGTACGTGCAGGCGACGCTGCCGATGACGCCGGTCGGCCGCCTGCAGATTCCGGCCAATACGCTGCTGTTCCGTGCCGAGGGGCCGACGGTCGCGACCGTCGACGCGAACGGCCAGGTGCGCCTGAAGGCGGTGACGGTCGTGCGCACGATCGGGCAGACGCTCGAAGTCGACGGCCCGCTCACGCCGAACGACCGCCTCGTCGCGAACCCGAGCGACGCGCTCGCGAACGGCGACCCGGTCGTCGTGCAGGCGCCGCCGGTCGCGAAGCCGGCCTCCGCGGCCGCGGGAGCGAAGTCGTGAGCGCGATGCGCGCCCGCCTGCGCGCGACGGCCGCCGTGACCGCCGTGACCGCCGTGACCGCTGTCGCGCTCGCGGCGCTCGCCGGTTGCACGGTCGGCCCCGACTACCGGCGCCCTGCCGTCGACACGCCGGCCGCGTGGCGGCTCGACCCGGCCGACGCGTACTGGCACCCGGCCGCGCCGGCCCGTGCGCCGCTCGATCCGGCGTGGTGGACCGCGTTCGGCGACGCGCAGCTCGACGTGCTGGAAGCCGACGCGCTGCGCAACAACCAGAGCCTGAAGGTCGTCGCCGCGCGCTACGACCAGGCGAAGGCGACGCTCGCGTCGGTCGCGTCCGCGCAGTATCCGGCCGTCGGGCTGAACGCGAGCGGCCAGCGCTTCAAGATCTCCGCCGACCGGCCGCAGACCAATTACGCGACGAAAAGCATGTCGACGGTGCAGAACGAGATCCAGGTCGGCGCGAGCGTCAGCTACGAACTCGACCTGTTCGGCCGCGTGCGGCGCAGCGTCGAATCCGCGGAGGCCGGCTCCGAGCAGGCGCGCGACGATTTCGCGAACGCGCGCCTCGTGCTGAGCGCCGATCTCGCGTCGAGCTACTTCGCGCTGCGCGAGCTCGACACCGAAATCGACGTCGTCAAGCGCTCGATCGACCTGCAGCAGAAGGCGCTCGACTACGTGAGCGCGCGCCACGACCTCGGCGCGGTGTCCGGCCTCGACCTGTTCCAGCAACGCTCGCAGCTCGATGCGACGCGCACGCAGGCGCAGTTGCTGATCCAGCAGCGCGCGCAGGTCGAGACGGCGATCGCGACGCTGGTCGGCACGCCGGCCCCGGCGTTCTCGCTGCCGCCGCGCGTGGTGCCGATCAACGCGCCCGCGCTGCCGACCGGGATGCCGAGCGACCTGCTGCAGCGGCGGCCCGACGTCGCGTCGGCCGAGCGCGCGATGGCCGCCGCGAACGCGCAGATCGGCGTCGCGCGCGCCGCGTACTTCCCGCGCATCGCGCTGTCACCGGACATCGGCTGGGACGCGACGCGCTTCTCCGGCCTGTTTACCGTGCCGGCGCTGCTGTGGTCGCTCGGCGCGTCGGTCAGCCAGCCGCTGTTCGCAGGCGGCAAGCTGAAGGCCGGCGTCGATTTCGCGCAGGCCGGCTACGTGGCCGCGCAGGCCAGTTACCGGCAGACCGTGCTCACCGCGTTCCAGGAGGTGCAGAATGCGGTGACGGGGCTATCGGTGCTGGCGCAGGCCGCGCAGCAGGCGTCGGCGGCCGTCGACGACGCGCGCAAGCTCGTGTCGCTCGCGCAGGACCGCTATACGGGCGGCCTGACGCCGTTCATCGACGTGCTGACGGCCCAGCAGCAGCTACTGACGAGCGAGCGCCAGGCCGTGCAGATCCAGGGCCAGCGCGCGGCGCTCGTCGTGTTTCTCGCGAAGGCGCTCGGCGGCGGCTGGGATGGTGGCGCGACGGACGCCGCGACGCCCACCGATGTCGCGACAGCCAGCCCGCCGCCCGCCGCGAGCGTCGGCCCCTAACCCCCGATAGGCGAACGAATCCATGAAAGTGCTGATCGTCGAAGACGAACCGAAAGTCGTCGAATACCTGAAGAGCGGCCTGACCGAGGAAGGCTGGGTCGTCGACACCGCGCTCGACGGCGAGGACGGCGCGTGGAAGGCCATCGAATTCGACTACGACGTGGTCGTGCTCGACGTGATGCTGCCGAAACTCGACGGCTTCGGCGTACTGCGCGCGTTGCGCGCGCAGAAGCAGACGCCCGTGATCATGCTGACCGCGCGCGACCGCGTCGACGACCGCGTGCGCGGGCTGCGCGGCGGCGCCGACGACTACCTGACCAAACCCTTCTCGTTCCTCGAGCTGATCGAGCGGCTGCGCGCGCTCACGCGCCGCGCACGCGTGCAGGAATCGACGCTGATCTCGATCGGCGACCTGCGCGTCGACCTGATCGGCCGCCGCGCGACCCGCGACGGTACGCGCCTCGACCTCACCGCGCAGGAATTCCAATTGCTTGGCGTGCTCGCACGGCGCAGCGGCGAGGTGCTGTCAAAAACGACGATCGCCGAGCTCGTGTGGGACGTGAATTTCGACAGCAACGCGAACGTCGTCGAGACGGCGATCAAGCGCCTGCGCGCGAAGCTCGACGGCCCGTTCGCGGAGAAACTGCTGCACACGATCCGCGGCATGGGCTATGTGCTCGAGGCGCGCGAGGAAGGCGACGCGGAGCGGCACGCATGAAACGCTCGATCACCCTGCGGCTGTCGGCGATGTTCGGCATCGTGTCGCTGCTCGTGTTCACGCTGGTCGGCTGCGGGCTGTTCGTGATGATGGAGCGCCAGCTGTTCGCCGAACTGCGCGCGACGATCGACACGCGCGCGAAGGTCGCGCAGATGATCGTGTCGCACGCGACCACCGCCGCGCGCGGCCGCGTGATGCAGGAAAAGCTCGCCGATCTCGAACCGCCCGACGGCTCGACGCGCTACCAGATCGAGAGCCCCGACGCCGACTTCCGCTTCGGCCATCCGGTCGACGGCGTGCCCGTCGGCGAGCCGTTCGGTGCGTTCCAGCAGTACGCGCTCAACGACAGCAGCTACGACGTGATGACGAAGACCGTCGCGATTGCCGGCAGCGGCGAGCGGCCCGACCTGAAGCTGATCGTCGCGACGTCGTGCGAGCGCACGCAGCGGATGCTGCGCCGGTTCGCGTGGACACTCGCCGCGCTGATCGCGACGGCCACCGTGCTCACGCTGCTGCTGAGCCGCGCGGTCGCGCGCTTCGGGCTCGCACCGCTCGAACGGCTGTCGCAGGACGCCGCCGCCATCAGTGCCACCAATCGCCGCCAGCGGCTGCACACCGACGCGCTGCCGACCGAGCTGCGCGATCTCGCCGCGTCGTTCAACGGCGCGCTCGAGCGCATCCAGCAGACCTATGCGCGGCTCGAGGCGTTCAACGCGGACGTCGCGCACGAGCTGCGCACGCCGATCAGCATCCTGATCGGCCAGACCCAGGTCGCGCTGACGAGTCGCGACCGTTCGGTCGACCGGATGCGCCAGACGCTGCAGTCGAATCTCGAAGAGTTCGAACGGTTGCGCGTGATCATCAACGACATGCTGTTCCTGTCGCGCAGCGATCGCGGCGAACGCGCGACCGACCTGAAGCACGTGTCGCTCGCCGACGAAGTGCGGCGCATGCTCGACTTCCTCGAAATTCCGCTCGATGAAGCGCAATTGCGCGCCGAACTGCACGGCGATGCGCGTGCGGCGGTCGACCCTTCGCTGTTCCGCCGCGCGATGACGAACCTGCTGATCAACGCGATCCAGCATTCTGCGCCCGGCGCGACGCTGAACGTGACGATCACGCGCCGCGACACGCTCGTCGACGTGTCGGTCGCGAACCCCGGCGAGCCGATCGATCCCGCGCAGCGCTCGCATGTGTTCGAGCGCTTCTACCGGCTCGAGGAAGCGCGCGCGAACAGCAAGGAGAACCACGGGCTGGGGCTGTCGATCGTCAAGGCGGTCGCGGAGATGCACGGTGGCAGCGTGTTCGTCGCGTGTTCGGACGGCATCAATACGTTCGGCTTCTCGGTGTCGACGCAACCATGCAGCGGCGACCCGCTGCCCGCGCCCGATGCCGGCAACCCGCACCCGCTGCAGCCGGCGCCCGCCCCCCGCGCATTGCATTGACGGCGGCTGCGCCGCCGAGGGCAGTTTTCTTCAATACGGAGCCGTGCGGCTTCGTTAGTCTCGATGCGACTTTGACATTCGCATGGAGGCAACGGATGAGCATGCTGGTTTCGATGGCCGCGTTCGCGCTGGCGTCGTCGATCACACCCGGTCCCGTCAATATCGTCGCGCTCAGCGCGGGCGCGCGCCACGGTCTCGGCGCAAGCCTGCGCTATGCGGCCGGCGCGACGCTCGGCTTCGTCGCGCTGTTCCTGCTGATCGGCCTCGGGCTGCACGCGGCGCTCGCGCGCTGGCCGATGCTGACCACTGCCACCCAGTGGGCGGGGATCGCGTTCCTGCTTTACCTCGCGCTGCGGCTCGCGCTCGACGACGGGCGGTTGTCGGCCGACCCGGACGTCGCCGGCCCATCGGCCGCGGCCGGTGCGGCGATGCAGTGGCTCAATCCGAAGGCGTGGCTCGCGTGCGTGGCCGCGATGGGCGCGTATGCGGCCGACGGCGACCGCGCGCAGGTCTGGCAGTTCGCGGCGCTGTATCTGGTGATCTGCTTTGCGTCGATCGCGTGCTGGGCGTATGCGGGCGCGTCGCTGCGGCATCGACTCGCGAATGCGCGGCGGATGCGGCTGTTCAACCGCGCGATGGCACTGCTGCTCGCGGGCAGCGCGCTTTATCTGCTCGATATCTAGCGCGGGCGCTTCGACGTGTTTTTGCGGCGGATGGGATGCGGATGACCGATGTTGCAGGCCGTCGCCGGCACCGGGCACCCGGCCGCCCTTCCCGCGCTCAGCTCGCGGCGCTTCGATATTGCCCGGGCGTGGCGGCCGCGATGCGCCGGAACGCGCGCTGGAAGTGCGCCTGGTCCGCGAAGCCCGCATCGAGCGCGACGTCGGCGATCGGCCGGCCGCGGCGCAACTCCGCGCGGCCGTACTGTACGCGGCGATCGATCAGGAACGCATGCGGCGTCATGCCGTAACGCGCGTTGAACGCGCGGATCAGGTAGGACGGCGACAGGTCGGCGGCCGCGCAGATCGCATCGAGCGTGACGGCCTGACGGCAATGCGCGGCGATGTAGTCGGCCGCCCGCGCGAGCTTCGCATTGTCGGCGCCGCGCCGCGCGTCGTCGGGCAGTTCGCGATCGAGCGCGCCGTGCAGCCCGGTGAAGAATTCGACCGCCGCGCTTTCCTTGCCGAGCGGATCGATGCCGGGCGCCACGAGCGTGCGGTAAAAGCGGCCGAACTGCGCGAACAGGTCGCGCCGTTCCGTCAATTTCGGCGAAAACCCGTGAAAATCGCTGTTCGGATTGCGCCCGAGCGAATGCTGCAGACGCGCGAGCCACGGCACGTCCACGTAGACCATCCGGTACGCCCATGCGTCGGGGCCGTACGGATTGCACGCATGCACCTGCTCCGGATCGATGATCACGAGCACGCCGCGCCCGACGTGTTCCTTCGTCGCTCCGTTCAGATAGGTGCTCGTGCCGCCGACGATCGCGCCGAGCGAAAACGTGTCGTGCGTATGCTTCGCGTAGCAGATCGTCCGCCCGTCGTCGACGGTGCGCGCCTCGATGAACGGCAGCGCGGCGTCGCGCCAGAACGGCGACGGCACGGCGACAGTGTTGGCGGAACGGCTCACGCGACAGGCTCCCGGATCGGACGGCGAACGCACACCGTACAAGACTGCGCGGCACGATGCAACCGCGAGCCGACGCATCGCGGCCGGATCGCCTAAGCTTTGAATTCCGGCCGCCGCGGCGGACGCGGCGGGTTCCGTTCCCTCTTTCAACCTCTTCCAACCGGTACGCTCATGCACATCGATCTGACAGGCAAGACCGCGGTCGTCACCGCTTCCACCGCCGGCATCGGGCTGGCGATCGCCGAAGGGCTCGCGCACGCGGGCGCACGTGTCGTCATCAACGGCCGCAGCGACGGGTCGGTCGACGCCGCGCTCGCGCTGTTGCGCACCGCGGTGCGCGACGCGGACATCGACGGCGTCGCCGCCGACCTGTCCGACGCCACCGGCGTCGCGCGCATCACGCAGCACACGCCCGAGGCCGACATCCTCGTCAACAACGCGGGCATCTACGGGCTGAAGGGTTTCTTCGACATCGACGACGACGAATGGACCCACTATTTCCAGATGAACGTGATGTCCGGCGTGCGTCTCGCACGGCACTATCTGAAGGGCATGCTCGAGCGCAACGCGGGCCGCATCGTGTTCATTTCGTCGGAATCGGGCCTGAACATCCCGGTCGACATGATTCACTACGGGTTCACGAAAACCGCGCAGCTGGCGATCGCGCGCGGTCTCGCGAAGGTCGCGGCCGGTACCAGCGTGACCGTCAATTCGGTGTTGCCCGGGCCGACGATGTCGGAAGGCGTGCGCGCGATGCTGAAAGCGACGGCCGACGAAACGGGCCGCAGCATCGACGAAGTCGCGGTGGATTTCGTGCGCAGCCAGCGCGCGAGTTCGATCATTCAGCGGCCGGCGACGACGGAGGAAGTCGCGAATCTTGTCGTGTACGTATGCTCGCCGCAGGCGTCGGCGACGACGGGCGCGGCATTGCGCGTCGATGGTGGCGTGGTCGATACGATTGCTTAGGCACGGTGGGGACTCGCGGCGGCATCAGGGAGGTGGGGCGATCTGCTGATTGCGTTTGACATGCGGTTCCGGCCCAACTCCCGCCCGCGGGGCGTCAAACCGTGCGGGCCGCCCCCGCTGCGTCGGCAAAGGTCGCTCCTCTTCAGGTGACACTCGGATAACCCATGTAATTTCAAAAATTATCAGATGCATGTAATAGTCGTGGCATGGAGCATCACTTTTTAATTAACAACCTGGTGACACATGTTTTTACGGCATTTCGTTCCCAATAAGTGCTGACCAGCAAACGCCTCTTATCATCCACCCTAAGGTTATAAAATCCATCCGCACACGCTGGAAATCTTTCCACAAATCTATTGGCCGATGGAGAAAATACGAAAACCCTGTCGATCTGAAACGTACCCATCCCATCATCTGTATGCGACACCCAAAAACCGAGCCGACCGCTAAAGTCATAACTCCCTATTGTGATATCCAGAGGTTTCTCCGTATCAAAGCCCACCTCGCCATGATTAATCCCCCTTCGTCCGGACAACCTCCAAATCAAATTTGGACCGTTGATTTTCACTACTGCCACAACCCCCGGTGACGGAACAAACGTTTTGGAAAAATCATTAGCACATGAGAGAAACGACATCGCGGACAACGTTACAGCCACCAAAGCTCTGACAATCTTCACAAATCACCCCGCGATAAGCATGGTTTCGACAACCGATCTTGCTAAAAAAGCACCAGCCTAAAATTTGTGACTCGCGGCCACGTGCAATTCTTATGGATTTAATGGTCGCATTGATCGCTCTCCCACCATGAATCCGGCGCTCTTCATCGCTTCCGTTATCGAGAAGCATCTCCCAGCATGAAGCTAGCCGCATAACAAATTGTCTGGCACCGTCGATTTTGCTCACGGCAACTACTTACCCTTCAACGGGGAAGCTGGATATTTCTTCTCAAGCACCTTTCGAATCGATTCCGCATCCTTATAATGTGCATGCGTTGAGCGCCCGTCGCGAAAACCACATTCACATTGATCAAGGAAAGGTTTGCTAGCATCACTTTGCAGTCCGGCAAAGACAGCCCCCATTCTCGGATTACCAGTCAGCTTATAAACATAACCATCATAATATTCACCCCCATAATCGTAATGATTCAGAGGCGTGCGCACCAAAACAACGACCTCCTTATCTTTTCGATCATGATCCGCGTTCACGAAAAATACAGCCGAAATTTCTGGAACTCCGTCATCTTTCACATAACGATCGAATACTACATCATGCCAATTGTTTTTCTCATCACAAAACAGAAGATGCGCGTCGAGCATGTAGGGGCTGTCAATTTTATCTCCACCCGATACATTAGCCTCGCTCATTAAGAAATAAATATACACGCCCTGCATCGCAGGACCAGCATCGACGACGGGCGGCTGTAATTTGTGATTTTGATCAGTACGAGCCCCTATTGCATCCTGCACGGTGACTGGTATGCCGGTCGCGTGGGAATGAGGCACATGAAACAAAAAAAATAGCGTTAACAAGAAACCTAACACCAACACTCGCCGATCACCCATAACAGCCAACCCTCATTAAATTCAACTATAGAGAAAATCTCCTGGCATCCAGGAACTTTAAACTCCAACCGGAGCCGATGTTTGCAAAGCGGCACAAATTGAAATCACCCTTCCTCTTGGCGCCTTAAGTTGCTCTCCACTGGAAAAAATGACGCATCGTTAAGGATAAAATGCGCATAACGAAAGAACTGCTGGCGTGCGGGCAGTCCGCCAGCGCCTCCGACCAGGCGAAAGCACGCCTTGACATCGAGATCGCGCGCTCCCTTGTCGGCTTTTTTGTCGATCCTGGCTTTAGCCCAGAAGTAGCCCGCAGAATCCGCAGCCACTTCCGCATCATTTTGAAGAAGTAGAGGATTAGGATCACTTGTAAAATTCTTGGCGCGGTATTCGCCATACTCGCGATAGCCTTTTCTCCAAGTTAGGTGGATTAACCCGCGACCGCAGAAACGAGGGCCATCGCCCAACTGTACATTCTCACCGGCAACAGCCTTATTGCGAACCTCTCCTGGTCGCTGAGCTATATACGTTGCGCGATCACGCCCCTTTAAAAAACCAAGCCTCTCCAGCCAGGCATTCTTATGATCAAAATCGTAGACAGCATCACTCTCAGAATAGCTCTCGTACATTTTTCGGAAATAACTCGCATCGCCATTTTCTCTCGCAGAGCAGAGCGCCCCTGTTTCTTTGAATACTTGACCCAGAAAATGTGCCCGCCGAAGATCACCTCTGAGCCCATATTTACGATATATATGGTTAAACGCTAACCACATCCGCTGCGGCAATTGCCCCCGAACGTCGTCATTTCCTTCGGTAAATCGTCGTTTACTCTCCACCCATGTGATATGCCCACCCGCATCCGGTATCGAATTATAAGGTAGCAATTGCACCTGCTCTCGCAAGGCCAACCAGTCGCATCTCCTGAAATGTCGAATAAATGCAAGCGGATGAAAGAACCATAGCCTCTGCCCCGCTGGAAGCCCCGTTTTGTCCCAAAACTGAACCTCCTTCAGGTACTTCAAGAAATCCTTATAGCCCTTCTCATTACCGTGGTAGAAGCCGCCCTCATCGAGTAGTCGCGCATAGCGCCCTTCGTTGTTTGTACTATCCCACTCACTCGGCGCATGGCAGACAAGGCCGCGTAACTGCCGCCGTACCCGGGCATTACCTTTCACATACGCCGACAGCACTCGCTTCTTGTGAGCTTCCGCCGTCTCCCCTGCCACCGCTGGTACGTCGTGCGGAGCAGCATCGTTGAGGATTGTCTTCAGTGCATCCACGTCGCACAGTCCGTCGCTGCTGAACGGCGTATTGCCCTCACTGACTTTCTGCCAGCCCATGCAAGACAGGAAGTCCGCATC
Organism: Burkholderia sp. SIMBA_051; assembly: GCF_046534915.1. Lineage (NCBI taxonomy): Bacteria > Pseudomonadati > Pseudomonadota > Betaproteobacteria > Burkholderiales > Burkholderiaceae > Burkholderia > Burkholderia sp. SIMBA_051. The sequence goes on from NZ_JAWRXS010000005.1 coordinate 529,180, forward strand.
CGAGAACTTGTGAATGCCGGAGTCGTTGATATCGATGTAACCAACCTTGTCTGCCGCCCAGTTGACCTTCATCCACGTCGCGCGCACATTGTCCGCCAGCGTCTGGGACGGCGACAGGATGCGACCAAAGCGCAGCAGTTCGTAGCCGTCACTCGGGCATGACGAATAAAGCGCCGTCGCACGCTTGTACAAATCGTATTCGTAGTCCTTTTCCTCGACGGGTTGCGGCGTGAGCAGCGTGCGAGTGCCGTCTTGCGCCAGGCGCCAGACGTTGGTGTATTTCGAGCCGACGCTGAAGTAGGTCTCAACGAGCAACGGCAGCGCGTTCGAGCCCTCTTGACCTGGCTTGAACTCGATTCCGTGCAACTTGTTGTGGGCATCGGCCTTCTCAGGCAGACGACGAAACGTGCTGCCAGCCGGAATGACGAAATACGCATGCCCCCACCAGTCCGTTCCAGCAGGCGGGGTGGGCGTGCCCTTACCCAATTGCGTACACCCGAAATAAGCGTCGAAATCCGCCGGCAACATGAAGATTTCGAAGTGCAAATGCGGCATGCCCTCATATTCGCCACGCCACCCCAACACGTCCTTACGCCGGACCTTCTTGCCGTCCCCCGAGACCGCCGGCGTCACCTGCCCCTTGTTCACCGAACCAGTAGGCAGGCGCAGGAATTCAGGCATTTCCTTGGCATTCGCCCGGTGCTGCTGGTACTCCGCCAGCGGCAGCAGATGCATGTATAGCGAATAGAAGGTCAGCGTGCGGCCTTCCCCAGTCTCGGTCGTATGCTTGAGCAACACAAATCCCGGATGGCTTACGCCGCCGTCCACCCCATGCTGACAGACGCGATAGGCAACGACCTCGCCGTCGGCTATCGCGTGCACCTTGCCCTTCGTATCGGGCTGCAGATGCACGCCACAATGCCACCGCCGATCAACGGCGATCGGATAGATGCCGTGGTCACATTCGAATTTGTCGACCGCATCCATCATCGGATCGGGGTTCGTCCCGGTCGGGGCTGCGAGACCGGCTTCGGGCAGAAACGGGGGGCTGATAATCATGGTCGTTACTGTGTGTGGCTGTACTTGGCGCTGGGCTGGTATTCGCTCACCGGCAGTTGCGGCAAGCTGATGGACGTAGTGCCCGGCCCTTCGAACTTGAACGAGGCCACCCTGATACGGAATTCACCCGGACACTCGAAGACGACATTGCCGTTCTCGATGGTCATCGACGCGCCGCCACTGGTCACCATCGCCCTTGTCTTGGCGTTCACGTGCACATCCGTATCCGGAAAACCGTGCCGTCGGATGTTCACGAGTGAAACACATCGGCACACAAGTGCCTATGGTCGGGACGCCGATATGACGTGGCGCTCCCGTGTCTCCCGCGCGCAGCCGTTCATACGACTTTGGTCAATCGTTATGGAAGGTTTCAGAATGATCATGGCCACCGGAAAGTGGTGGCTGCGGCACGCGGAATCAAACGCAGAGTCTGTCGACGTGCCTGTGGATTTCGTGCGCAGCGAACGCGCGACGTCGATCCTCCGGCGGCTGGCACAGCCGGAGAAAATCTCGAATCTCGTGATGTACGTATGCTCGCCGCAGGCATCGGCGACGACGGGCGCGGCATTGCGCGTCGATGGTGGCGTGGTCGATACGATTGCTTGATGGCCGGGCTAGCCCGATGACAGGCGCAGCGGGCACGCCAGGCCCCCCGCCCCGCTATCTCGAAACGGTCTTGCCCGGCTGGAGCGTGCCCTTGCGGTCGGCGTCCATGCAGGTATCGAAGCCGTATTGCGTGACGGCACCGGCCTTGTCGAACACGACGAAGTAAGGCCGGTGATCGTTGCCGTGCTCGATGAAGTAGTTGTAGCAGACGCCGCTGCCGTTGCGGACCATCCACACGCTGCGCGGGTTGCCGCCCGCGCGGACGACGTCGGCGCGCGTCGCGCCGTGCCGCGACGCAGCCCTCGCCAGCGGCGTACGCGAATACGAGAACGGCAGCCACGAGTCGAACCACGCGCAGCCGTGCAGCATCAGGCAACTGGCGGCCAGCGACAGCGTCGCGGCGGGACGGTACATCGGAATCAATCGCATGCTGGGAGAAATCTGCTGCGCCATGCCGGCGTGATCGAAAGCCCCATGCTACTCGACCTTTGGGTCCGGATCGAAAAGAAATGTAGAGACCTGGGTCCGACGCCCCGCCCGACGCCGTCCGGCCCGCGCCCGATCGTTGCGAACCGTTGCGGCACCGCGCCGCCTCGCACGCGCGTCGATGCCGCTGCGCCGCTGGTCCGAATCGGCGCAACGGCCGTCATCGTCAGGCGACCCATTCGGCCCACAGCATCGTGAGCACCGTCATCAGCGCGGGGCCGACGAACAGCCCGATCAGCCCGAACGTCTCGGCGCCGCCGAGGATGCCGAACAGCACGAGCAGGAACGGCAAGCGGGTCGAGCTGCCGATCAGCACCGGCCGCACGAAATGCTCGGCGACGAACACGACCACGAAGCCGACCACGAGCACCACGACGGCCCACACGGTCGCCCCCTGCACGAACAGCCAGAGCGCCGCGCCGCAAAACACGATCGGCGCGCAGAACGGCAGCATCGCGGCGACGGCCGTGACCAGACCGAGCAGCGCCGCGTGCGGCACGCCCGCCAGCGCATAGGCGACGCCGAGAATCGCGCCCTCGCCCAGCCCGACGACGACGAGCCCCGTCACCGTCCCGTACACCGCCGCGACCATCCGTTCGATCAGCTCGCCGCCGCCGGGGCCGAACGCGCGCCGCGCGCCGTGCAGCAACGCGCCCGACAACTTGTGGCCGGCCCTCAGGATCACAAACAGCGTGACCAGCATGAAGCCGAACTCGAACAGCGCATGCGCGAGCTTGGTGCCGAACTGCCGCCCGAACGCGATGAATTTCTCGCCGCTCGCGCCGTGCATCGCGGCGCCCGCATGCAGCGGATGACCGAGATTGGCCTGCCACCACTCGGTAACCTGCGCGGCCCCGTACGGCAGCCGGGCGATCACATCGGGCAGCGGAATGCCGTTGTCCTGGACCGACTGCAGCCACATGCGCAGGTCGTGCTCCTGCGAGATCGCCTGCCCGAGCGCGAGCGCGACCGGCAGGATCACCAGCAGCGACACGCCCACGGTAATCACGGTCGCGATCAGGGTCGGCCGGTTGCGAAACCAGCGTTCGGATTCGAGGCGTTTCAGCAACGGCCACAACGCGATCGCGATCACGCACGCCCATGCGATGGCGGGAAGGAAGTCGCGGATCACCCACAGCGCGAGCAGCAGCAGCGCCGCATACAGCACGGCGCGGGCGATCTGCTGAGCGCGCGGCCGCGCGGCGGAATCCTGGGACGGCGACACATGTACGCGCATGGCACCTCTGTCGAAATGAAAAAAATGGCGGTTCGCGCAGGCCGGAAGCCTGTACGAACCGCCATTCTATCCATCGGCACCGCAACGGCATGCGGCCGCGATGTCATGCATCGTCAAATGCGTGCCGCCAGCGCGGCGGCGCCGCACGCCGCAACGCGTGCTCAGGCCACCTTCTCGGCGACGCGGTAGCGTTCGAGCCAGTGCGCGTACGGCGCGGGCAGCGTCCACGACGGACGCTCGACGCCGAGCTGCTTGGCCGCGTAGTACGGCCAGTGCGGATCGGCAAGATGCGCGCGGCCGACCATCACGAGGTCGAGCTGCTGCTCGGCGACGACGCGATTGGCGAGTTGCGGCGTGTCGATGCCCCATGCGGACGACACCGGCAGGCCGGCCTCGCGGCGCACGCGTTCCGCGATCGGTGCGAGGAAGGCCGGGCCCCACGGAATCTGCGCGTCGGGCGTCGAGAAGCCGACCGACACGCTCAGCATGTCGAGCCCTTCCTGCTTCATCCGCTGCGTGAGCGCGATCGATTCGGCGAGCGTCTCTTCGTCACGGCCGTCGTACTCGATCACGCCGAGACGCGCGGTCAGCGGCAGGTGCTCCGGCCAGACCTGGCGGACGGCCTTCAGCGTGTCGACGATGAAGCGGCCGCGGTTTTCGGCGGAACCGCCGTACTCGTCGTCACGCTGGTTCGCATGCACCGAGAAGAAGCTCTGGCCGAGATAGCCGTGCGCGAAGTGCAGTTCGAGCCATTCGAAGCCGAGGTCGCGGGCGCGCTTCGCCGATGCGACGAAGTCGGCCTGCACGCGGGCGATGTCGTCGTGCGTCATCGCGCGCGGCACCTTCGGCAGGTGCGCGCCGAACGGCACGGCCGACGGTGCGATGGTCTGCCAGCCGCGCGGATCGCCTTCGGCGATATGGTCGTCGCCTTCCCACGGACGGTTCGCGCTCGCCTTGCGGCCCGCATGCGCGATCTGGATGCCCGGCACCGCACCGGCCGCCTTGATCGCCGCGACCGACGGCGCGAACGCCTCGGCCTGCGCGTCGGTCCACAGCCCGGCGCATCCCGGCGTGATGCGGCCTTCCGGCGACACGGCCGTCGCCTCGGCGATCACGAGGCCCGCGCCGCCGCGCGCGATGCTGGCCAGATGCACGTGATGCCAGTCGTTGACGACGCCGTCTTCGGCGACGTACTGGCACATCGGCGGCACCGCGATGCGGTTGCGCAGCGTGACATCCTTGAGTTTGAACGGTTCGAACAGGGCAGACATCGACACTCCTTTGCTTGGTTCTACGAAACGACTGGATGACCCGCCGTGCGTGTGCACGGCGGAGCGATTGGGTCCGTCGCGGCGCGCGGCGCACCCGACGACGGAAGCGGCGTGGCAACGGTCATGCCGGCGCCGGCCGGCTTACTGGCGGCCGAGCTTCGCGAGCAGCGCCTCGGCAGCGGGTTCCGACGACGCGGGGTTCTGCCCGGTGATCAGCAGCCCGTCGGTGACGACATGCGGCGCCCAGTCGGCGCTGCGCTCGAACTGCGCGCCGTTGGTCGTCAGCATGTCCTCGACGAGGAACGGCACCACTTCCGTCAGCTCGACGGCCGCTTCCTCGCTGTTGGTGAAGCCCGTCACGCGCTTGCCGCGCACGACCGACTCGCGGGTTTTCGGGTCCTTCACGTGGCGCAGCACGCCCGGCGCATGGCACACGGCCGCGACCGGCTTGCCGGCCGCCAGCGCGCGCTCGATCAGGCCGATCGAATGCAGGTCCTCGGCGAGATCCCATAGCGGGCCATGCCCGCCCGGATAGAACACCGCGTCGTAATCGTCGATCGACACGTCGGCGAGCTTGTGGGTGGCCGCAAGCTCGGCTTTCGCCGCCGGATCCGCGTCGAAGCGGCGCGTCGCGTCGGTTTGCGCGGTCGGATCGCTGCTTTTCGGGTCGAGCGGCGGCTGGCCGCCCTTCGGCGACGCGAGCGTCAGCTCGACGCCCGCATCCTTGAACGCGTAGTACGGTGCGGCCAGTTCCTCGAGCCAGAAGCCCGTTTTCTTGCCGGTGTCGCCGAGCGTGTCGTGCGAGGTCAGGACAACCAGAATCTTCATGATCGGACACTCCTTCGAAATGGGGAAACGGCGCCGCGTCAGGGCCGCGGCCAGCGTGACGCACGCCGCGGGCCGGCGACGACGGCGCGCCTGCCGGTTAGTCAGCTGGCGCGCGTCAACGTGCCGGCCACGTACCGAAAATGTTGCCGGGGTCTATTAGACCAGTCGTCTAGACGAGCCTCGAAAAAAACGACGGCATCTCCTGCACGACTAGCATCGGCGCGCGATATGGCATTTTCGCGTCGGCTGAGTGCGGCAGGTATGGCGTCGCATTCATTGAGACCGGATCATAGCCTCGGATTAGACCGGTCGTCTAGTAACATCGTTGTTCGGCCCTGTCGGTGACATGGCTTTTCGACGTTTCCTCTCACTACCAGCCGGTCGCCGTCCACAGCGACCGGCTGATGACGGAATCACACGTCAACCGACATGACCTGCTGCGATGCAACCAGCTTCGGCGGCGTCGGGCACTTGCAAATACACAGATCGTCGCTCAGCGCGACGCGCCTTCCATCCGGCCCTGTCATCGGAAGTCGTGGGCCGTCGCATTGAATCTTGCCAATCGACTTGCAAGCCGGACAAATCACGTCGTCGTCTTCGTGGGCGATATGTTTATCGTCCAATACGAACGGTGTCCCCTTTGCTCGGACCGTTCCGGCCACGGTCGTGTGATCACCGTCGAGGATCAGGTATCGAGTCATGATTTCCGTGGCCTATTCAAAATCAAGCCTGGTCGAGGTAAGCGACGAGTTCCCACGCGACAGAAGCAATGTGCTGCCGCGTACCCAACATGCTGTCGAGGACTGCCAGCCGTCGAGGCTCATGCACGACGACGGACGGCAACGAGTCGCCCTTCAGAAACCTGCGTGTCGCATCGCCGGCCTGACCGGCATCCAGTTTCGCGCACCATACCCCGTCTTCCGGGCACTGCTGGCCCGTTTGCGCTACGGTCCCCAACGGTAGGCGTGCCGCAACGGTCTGCGGCTGATCCTGTTGCGAAGTCTTTTCGGTTTTCCCTTCGAGCGGCAAACCGGTTTTCGGATCGAGATTTTGGGCTTTCACCATCTCATTGATCATCTCGTCCGAAGGCTTCTGCGGCGGGACAGCAGCTTCCTGTTCCTTCTGCCATTGGAAGGTGCCATCCCATGGCGGAAGCTGTGCGGGCGGAAGCGGCACGATCTTGTCGATGTCCGGAACCTTGGGATTGCGTCCGTCGTTACCGTCGATGAACTTACCGATCAAGGCGTAGCGGCGTGTTCGCTCCACATCATTTGGAAGCGACAGATATGAAAGCCGATCGGACTGAGGCGGAGCCTTGAACCCGTTTTCGAGCGCCAAAGCGGCTTGGGTGTTGCCTGCCGCTACACCCTTCTGAAAAGCATCGACCGCTTCGCTATACAACGCGCTATTCTTCAAATTAATTCCCAACGCGTTGGCTGCCTCGCCATACCCTTGGTCAGCCGCGCACCGACGCATCTGGCGCGCAATATCCGGGGCCTTGTCATGTGGGGCCAACAACTCGGCAACATATGTCTGCGCTTCCGGGCTCCCCAGATCGGCAGCCTTCCGAAAATAGCGCAGCGCCATCTCGGCATCTTGCCCCAGTCCATAGCCCGTTTCGAGATAGTGGCCGATGTCGTAATAGCCCGCGGGGATGCCTTGTTGAATCAGTCGCACGGCAAGCGCCACCGTCTCCTTCGGCGCATCGGGCGAGTCCGCCAAACCATCGGAAATCAACGACTGAAGATTCTGGTTGGCCTTGTAGTGCCCGTGCGCTGCCGCGATCCGGTAATAGCGCGCAACCTCGTTGAAATCCTTCGGACCGTCCTGCTTTTCCAAAAACCGTGCGTAACGAAACAGACTGTCTGCCTGTGGATCAAGCGACGGCAAATGATCGGCCTGATGCGTGCAGGTAAAAGCGAGGTTCGCACGCACGGCGCTCATGTCGGGCAACGATGTCACTGGCGCTTCCTTTTTCGTACAAGCGCAGGCCACGAGGGCAAGCGCAATGATGGTGGCGTATCGGTTCATGAATCAGTCGGAACGGGTAATTTTGTTCGAGGTTCGCATAAAACCGACTAGAGATGCAGCGGGGGACTGGTCGCCAGCCTTCTGAAAATCGGCGTTGTTATTGATGAGAAGCTCCCAATTCTTGAACGCTGCTTGGGGATCATCCTGCGCTCCCCTCCCACCCGTGTGCAAATTCCATAATTGCTGCCGCAATCGCTTCGTCACATCGCCATGTTCGTGGCAGATGTTGAGTTCGCTGTCCGCTTCCATGCTGCGCGTATTGATGTTCGCCGAACCGATGGTTGTGAACGTGTCGTCAACCGTCATCAGCTTGGCATGTACGTACACAGGGTCCCATTTTCCCGGCGGTGAATCCGGCGCAACGAGCGTACAGACATGCACTTTGAGCCCCGGATAGTCGCGGTTCATTACCGGATGCGCCGGCCCCTTCATTTGCGACTCGATCCCGGCACGCTGCGCCTTGAGTTGATCGACTTTTTGCTTCGCCTGCGCAACCGTCTGCGTGGTCGCTGGTGTGTTCGCCATGCCTTGCATCTGAAGCGCGCCCAGATATTCCTGCCCGGCGTCCTGCTGTTTGCTTACCACGTCGGCAAATTGTTTTCTCAGGTCGGATTGGCGGTCGCTCTCCTGCAAGATCGCTCCCACGCCCGGCATCGATTTCGCCTGTCCCAACGCATCAAGCATGCGATACGTGGTCAGCGTTCCCGTACCCACCGCCGCGTCGGTGGAGTTCGTGATGACGAACAGATACACCATGCCGTGCTTGCCGGAATCTCGCCCCCACTTCTGTTGCTGCACCGCGACGGCCTTGATCCTCTCTGCGAGCGGCACCCACCGGAAATACTGATTTTCGATAAAGACATGCTGCGTCGCGTTATTGACGGCCTGAAGATACAGCTTCTCGATGTCGCGCTTGCCCTTCTGCGACTGCGTCCGCAGTATCTGCGACATGACACGGGTGTCGCCACCCGGATCGATTCGCACCTTCAGTCGCGTGTGCAGACCCTTGCGTTTCTCGGCAAGGCCTTGTCCTGTTGCATCGTCCCACGCCTGACAGAAATTTTCGTTCAGGTAGCGTAGCACCGGTCCTGTCACCCACGCAGAGATATCCTGCCATGGCGAAAGCCCGTTGCGGCCCGTCGTCGGCGTCTTGCGCACGTAGCTGTGATCGTTCGTGTCCCAGTACTGGTCGAGCATGTTGTGCCCCATGACGAAGCCACGCGCATTCTCCGGGTCTTCGTAATCGACAAGTACCATTTTCTGGTGATGCGTCGGTTCGGCCAATCCCATCGATGCACTGTTCTGCGCGCGCGTCAAAACATCGCGGTCCCGGTCCTTTCCATGCCAGAACGTATGCCACGCGATTTCGGCGCGATTGACCGCACTGAAACCGCGTGTCGCAAAGTCAATGTTTTTGAATGCTTCCTTTTGGTACAACGCGCCCTTGGCCGCAATATATACATCGCGCGGCCCTGCCGGTAAGCTGAGCGTAACGTTGTGCAGGTTCGCGCGCCGGTACCATTCCTCATCGATCTTGCGCTGCTGATCGGTCTGGTAGTCACGCGACATCATCGAGAACGTCTCATAGGCGGAATCCGGCAACCGTTGTTTGACATCCGTCGCGATGTCGTTGCCGGGCATGTTGTTTTCGCTGAGTTCCGATACGAACGCCGGATCGCGCCAGACCAACAACCGCACCTTGACGCCAGCTTCCCCCTTCTGACGCAGCAGTTCGCCAATGCCGACTCCTTGGCCGTCACGCTTGAACATCATCGAGGGCTGAAAGCCCCAGCAAATGATATCGATGGAATACCGCGCCTTCGAAATCTGCTCATACACGTGACCAAATGCTTCCTCGCCGTTCACAAGCGGACGAAAGGTCGCGGCAGCAGGGTTGTATTCGGTCTTTTGTACGAACCAGCGGAAAGTGACGGCTCCGCTGTTTGTGTGATTCAGCGCAATGGGCGTCGTTGCGACGAAGGGATCCGAAGCAAGTGAACTGTTTGCCATGACTATGCTTCCGAAGAAGGATTGAGCAGATCGCCATATATCTGCCGGTGCGCTGCGCGGTCTGCCGCGGCGGTGTCGCTGTCCGGCTGTCCCTCATGGAACTGGATACCCCGGTTCGCGAGCGCCCCGTTTGTCGGGTCGCGGTATTCGCCGGGCACCGGAATATCGTGCCGGTCACCGTTCGCCAGTTCAAGCGTGTATTTCTGCGTCGCCACGTGGTGATCGATAGGCAGCTGCCCGGACTTGTCGAACACACCTTGCTTGACCAGCGCGCCATCGGCATACAGCTTATAGGGCATGCCGGTCGGGATCGCGCCGGTCGCCGAAGGCGACGCAAACGTGTTCAGCGACAGCTTCTGAACCGGCGAATCCTTGAACGCCGGGTTCGTGATATCGACTCGTGCAGGGCCGGCGAATGAATAGCTGGCTGCCTTGAAGTCGATCTTGCCCGGTGAGTGGATATTAATGCTGCCGTCTTGGTTGATCTGGATGATCGCGCCACCGCATAAGATCCTGACTTCCTTGCCGGAAGCGACTTCGATGACATCCGTCACGGACCGGATGTGCAACGCCAGTTGGGCTGCCAGATCGATCACGCCCGCATGCGCCTGGATATCGATGTCGCCCTTGCCGGCGATGGCCTTCATACCGCCGTTCTGCGCAAAGAGGCTGATCAGGTTGAGGGCCGCGACGATCAGCGACTGCCCCGACGCAACGGTCGTGGTCTGACCGCTGACAAGATTGAGCAGTTGGTCTGCCGCGAGATGCACGGATTGCTGAGTTGACGCCGCAATTCCCGCCGGGCTGTCCAGCAGCATCACGGGTTCCTTGAAAGCGTTCGCGGTGCCGGTGCCGCCACCCGCCGTGCGACCACCCTTGGCCTCAGGTGTCTGCGGCAATTCCAGTGCGTCCGCGAAGTGCTTCAACGCATCGTGACCGGTCTTGAGGTCCGCCGCCTGATGCCCCTTGCTGGCTTCCGACAACGAATCGACCAAATTCCCCGCACGGGACAACTGTTGGCTTGCCTCGCGAACGTCCAATTGTTCAGCGTCCGGCGACTTGTGCTGGGTGCTGATCGCCATCCCCTGATTTGCCCGCATCGCACCGAACGCATCAGTATGGAGTTTGTAACCAATTCCGCGATAACCACCACGCGTATTGCCCGTCTGGTCAATCAGGTACCCTTGATGGAACAGGTGATAGGTGCCTCCGGTATAACTCGTCAGCCGCTGACCGCCCTGATGCGTGGAATCGTCGTGGATCAGGGCGTTGTACGCACCGGTATTGCCGAAGCCGCGCGACTGCTGGCCCGACTTCAGTACATCCGAATGCCACGGCTGCTGAGTGGTCCCCCCAGGCACCCGCCCCATCACGAACGGGCGATCACAGTCGCCTTGCCAGTAACCGATAGCGACCCATTCGCCCTTACGCGGCACATGAACCGCACCGTAGCCGTCACCGGTGTCGCCCTGCATGACGCGCATCCACGGCGACGTGTTGTACTCGTCCGGCTTACTCTGCCGGTCCCATGCGAATCGGCCACGGATCTCGTTGTTCTTGTTCGTCCACGCTTCCTCGCCGTTCGGTGCGCCGACCAGCAGATGCTCAACCTGCATCACCGGCTTCTTGTGTTCGAGCGGACTACGGTAGACGACATCGGCACGCTGCGCTTCGGTCTTCATCAAGAAGAAGCCGACGGAACCGTCATCCGCATGAGGCCGAGACACGGACGCCTGTTCGTATTCCGCCTGAACGCGGTCGAACTCCGGTTGCAGGCTGAACGGGAATGCCTCCGACTGACGGGCGAACGGCACGTTGTTCAGGATGAACCAGTGCATCTCGACCGCCAGAAACTCCCGGTCCTTCGAACCAGGTGCATCGTGGCGCGGATGGTCATTCAGCACGAACCGCGACCCTGCATCGAGCCAACGCACCCCGCCGACGCCGATAAAACGACGGGCCATCGCGTCCCATGCCTGCGTCCGAATCTGCGCACGGCGGGCACCGCTGTCGGCGTCCGGATAGCCCAACGTCGTCGGTTCATACACCGTCGCCGGAACGCCCGGAACACTGAAGGTTTCCTTGTCACGGTAATGCTGGACCGTGTATGTGGTCGCCTCCATCAAACTACCTGCCGCGAAGCTGGAACCCGGCCGATCCTGATCGAACGAAGTGGACTTGAATTCCGTTGGCTGCGCCGTCTGCTGCATCACCCACTGCGTCAAACCATCGATTTCATCGCCCGCATTGCTTCGGGAATACGTGACGTCGTGCGCTTCCGGCAACGCCGAGACACTGTCCACGATCACCAGCGTGGTCTTCGGCGGCTCGTTATCCTTGACGGGCGCATGCTCCCAATAGAAGTACCACCCTTCGTCTTCCAGTAAGCGTTGAACGAAATTCAAGTCCGATTCGCTCTGCCGCGTGTAAGTGCGCGTACTTGGCTGGGTGCTCAGATTGAACCGGTAGTGCCCGCGCAACTGGGGGTATTTGTCGAAGACGGTGCTGATGCTCTGAACGGCGCTCGAGTCCAGCCAGTAATAATCATCACGACCTTCACCCAGGAAGAACAGGGCCGACGCGAACTCGATCTGGTAAAGCGAAAGCGCGCCGTCGGCTCCCAATCGCCTGATCTGATGCACGAAGCCGTGAATCGGACGGTATTCAACGTTGGAGAAGGTAGCCGCCGATTGCTGAATCAGTAACGACACCTGCTGATGCATCAGCGCGAGCAATTCGATGTCGTCACGCGTGGATACCGCATCAACAGTCCAGCGATAGTCGCGGCCAATCTTCGAGCAGCCTTTCGCGCGAACGGGCGTGAGTACGTTATCGCCCAACGGGGTGCGCAGCGTCAGCAAACGGCCATGCTGCATGAGGCCACGGTTGATTGCGTCGAAGATGTCGCTGTATCTCAAACTCCCCGAATCTGTCGGTCTGAGTGCCATCTGTTCTTGTCCTTGTCTCTCAGGTTCGACCGTCACAAGGATGCAACGCAAAAAGGACGGTCAGCGGTCGCTCATACTGCCGCTCGCGCGAGTTTATCCGGAATAAGGCAGATACGTGACATAGGCTGGCTTCGTCGGCCGTTTGTTTGACGATTTTTTACGTGGCGTCCGGAAACAATTCACCAAGCGACAAAGGATTGCGTTATTTCTTTCGTTTTGCTTTCGTCTCTTTGCAAGCTTGGTAACTCCCTCTGCGGGGGGCAAGCGGCCGAGGGACACGATGCGGGCGCTCGCGTTTCGGCACGATTGGCGACAGCAAGTCGTTAGCGAGAAATTCACTGATCCACGTCTGGGCGTCTGCAATGACGCAGGACGCTGAATTCAGCACTTGTTCATCTCGGAAAACTAGCCGCGCAGCGGCCCGTCCGTATCGCCCGCCTCGATCACCGGCATCTCGAGCCGCTGGCCGCGCACGCCGTCCGCGAGCAACCCGAGCATCAAATCCGCCAGCGCACGTCCGGACGCCTGACCGGTCGGCTGCAAAACCGCCGTCACCCGATGCGGATGCGCGACGTCCGGCGGCACGCCGTCATAGACGATCAACGACATGTCCCGCCCCAGGCGCACGCCTCGGTCGACCAGCGCGCGGAACGCGCCGCCGCCCGCGATATTGTTGTCGACGAGCAGCGCCGTCGGCGGTTCGGCCCGCTCGAGCAACGTCTGCACGCCCTGCTGCCCGCCGTCGCGCGTAAACGCACACTCGACGAGCAATGCCGGATCAGGCTCGATGCCGGCCTCGCGCAGCGCCGCGAGATAGCCGGCGCGACGCTGCATCGCGAAATTGAGCGACAGCGGCGCGCTGATCATCGCGATACGGCGATGGCCGAAGCCGATCAGGCGCCGCACCGCATCCCGAGCGCCCGCTTCGTTGTCGAAATCGAACCACGCGTAGGGCTCGACGGCCTGCGTGCGGCCATACGCGACGTACGGAAACGCATTCGCCCTCAGGTACGCGAGCCGCGGATCGTCGACCAGCGTACGCGCGACGATCAGCCCGTCGACGAGTTTGCCGTCCACGAGCCGTCGATAGGTGTCCAGCTCGGCGTTCGGCCGCGCGGACGCGATGATGAAGTCGAGATTGCGCTCCGCCAGCCGCTCGGTGATGCCCGCGACGACTTCGCCGAAACGCGGATCGCCGAGATCGCCCGCGCCGAACGGATAGACGATGCCGATTGCGTCGGAGCGCCCGGTCGCCAGCCGGCGCGCGGTCGGATCCGCGACGTAACCGAGCTCCCGCGCGGCCTTCATCACGCGCTCGCGGGTCGCCTCGCTCACGTCGTCATAGCCGTTCAGCGCGCGACTGACTGTCGTGCGCGACAGCCCGAGCGCGTCCGACAACGCCTTCAGATTCACCTTCACGTCGCTCCTCGCGTTGTGCATGCCAGTCGGCAAAACCCGCTTGTGCGGCAATTATTGCCGATTGGTAGTTATTACCGTCAAATATTTATCTTTTGACGTCCAAACCGGTTTGAAATAGCATCCAAACCGGTTTGGACATCGATGCCACCTTCAGCCGTTCCCTTTCACCGTCAACGGAAACAAAGCCGACATGACTTATTTTCCTTTTTGCCGCGCGACTGCGGCCAAACGTTTGCTGTTCACCGGCGCCGCACTGGCCGCTTTCGCGTCCGCCGCGCATGCGCAAACCGCCGGGGCGCCCGCGCCGACGCCGCACACGCAGCAGGCCTACGACCCCGAGGGCAACTTCACGATGCGCTGGACCCGTGCCGACATCCGCCAGATCGTCGCGCAGTCGCATACGGCCGGCGCCGACAAGAATTCGCTGCCGCAAGCGCTGTCGATGCCGGACATTCCGCAGGACTTCCCGCTGATCAACTCCAACGTGTGGGTGTGGGACACCTGGCCGCTGGCCGACCTGCGCGCGAACCAGCTCAGCTACAAGGGCTGGGAAGTGATCTTCTCGCTGACCGCCGACCCGCACGCCGGCTACACGTTCGATGATCGTCACGTCCATGCGCGCATCGGCTTCTTCTATCGCCGGGCCGGCGTTCCCGCATCGCAGCGGCCGGCGAACGGCGGCTGGATCTGGGGCGGCCATCTGTTCCCGGACGGCGCGAGCGCCAAGGTGTTCGGCACGTCGCCGATGACCAACAACGCCGAATGGTCGGGCTCGGCGCGCCTCACGCACGGCGACAACGTCAGCCTGTACTACACCGCGACGTCGTTCAACCGCTCGGCACCCGGCGGCGCCGACATCACGCCGCCGCAGGCGATCATCACGCGCGCCGACGGCCATATCCAGGCCGACGACAAGCACGTGTGGTTCACCGGCTTCGACGATCACAAGGCGCTGCTGCAGCCGGACGGCAACTACTACCAGACGGGCCAGCAAAACACCTACTTCTCGTTCCGCGATCCGTTCGTGTTCACCGATCCCGCGCATCCGGGCAAGACCTACATGGTGTTCGAAGGCAATACGGGCGGCCAGCGCGGCGCCCGGACCTGCACCGAGGCCGACCTCGGCTACGCGCCGAACGATCCGTACAAGGAAGACCTGAACGCGGTGATGAACTCGGGCGCAGTGTATCAAAAGGCCAATGTCGGCCTGGCGGTCGCGACGAACCCGCAGCTCACCGAATGGAAGTTCCTGCCGCCGATCCTGTCCGCGAACTGCGTCGACGACCAGACCGAGCGTCCGCAGATCTACCTGAAGGACGGCAAGTACTACCTGTTCACGATCAGCCACCGCACGACGATGGCCGCCGGCGTCGACGGGCCTGACGGCGTCTACGGCTTCGTCGGCAACGGCATCCGCAGCGACTACCTGCCGCTGAACGGCGGCAGCGGGCTCGTGCTCGGCAACCCGACCGACTTCTCCGCGCCGGCCGGTGCGCCGTACTCGCAGGACCCGAACCAGAACCCGCGCGAGTTCCAGTCGTATTCGCACTACGTGATGCCGGGCGGGCTCGTCGAGTCGTTCATCGATGCGATCGGTCCGCGTCGCGGCGGCACGCTCGCGCCGACCGTGAAGGTCAACATCAACGGCACGTCGACGGCAGTCGACCGCAGCTACGGCCGCGGCGGCCTCGGCGGGTACGGCGAGATCCCGTCGAACCTGCCCGCGACGGGCGCCGGCCACAACGACGGCGGCTCCGGCACCCGGCCGTAACGGCCGCGGCCGCCTGGCCGCCAGTTCGGCGGGTACGCATCGCGCGTGCCGCGTGTGCGCCCGCCTTTTTTTGTTTCGCAGATCGCGCATGTCGCCGCCGTACGCGGCATGCGCCCTTCCTTCCCGCTTCGCGCAGCGGAGCACGGGCCCCCGCATGAAATCGACGTTTTCCCGCTTTTCCTTCCGGTTCGCCTGCCTGCTCGCCTGTGCGGGCAGCATGCACGCAACCTGCGCCGCGCCGGCCGCGAGCGCGACGCCGCAATGGCGACCCGCCATCCATTACACGCCGCAACGCAACTGGATGAACGATCCGAACGGCCTCGTCTACGAGAACGGCCGCTATCACCTGTTCTACCAGTACAACCCGCTCGGCAACGACTGGGGCAACATGTCGTGGGGTCACGCGACCAGCACCGACCTCGTCCACTGGCGCGAGCAGCCGGTCGCGATGCACGCGAATGCCACGGAGGAAATCTTCTCCGGCTCGATCGTCGCAGACACGCACAATACGTCCGGCCTCGGCGCACCGGGCGAGACGCCGCTCGTCGCGCTCTATACGAGCGTCTACAAGGCCGGTTCCGGTCACGCGCCCGGCACGCAGGCGCAGTCGCTCGCGTACAGCCTCGACCACGGCGCGACGTGGCAGCCCTATGCGCGCAATCCGGTGCTCACGCTCGATCCGGAATCGAAGCAGTTCCGCGATCCGAAGGTGTCGTGGTACGCGCCCGGGCGCTACTGGGTGATGACGACGGTCGTCGCCGATGCACACGTCGTCAAGCTTTACCGTTCCGACGACCTGATCCACTGGTCGTTCCTGAGCGACTTCACGCTGCCGGACGTGCCGCATGCGGGCGCGCTGTGGGAAATGCCCGACCTCGTGCCGCTGCCTGTCGACGACGATCCGCGCCACATCAAGTGGGTCATGATCGTCAACGTCAACCCGTGGTCGATCGCCGGCGGCTCCGGCGCGATGTATTTCGTCGGCAATTTCGACGGCCGCACGTTCGTCCCCGACCGCGTCGCGCCGGCCGGTTCGGACCCGGCGCAATTCCGCTGGGTCGATCATGGCGCCGATTTCTATGCGGCCGGCACGTTCTCGGGCGCCCCGGGCGCACGCCCCGCCGCGATTGCGTGGATGAGCAACTGGGACTACGCGGCCAAAGCGCCGACGGCCCCCTGGCGCGGCGCGATGACGCTGCCGCGCGAGTTCGCGCTGAAGACGATCGGCGGCGAACCCACGCTCTTCGTGACGCCGGCCGCCGCGTTCGATGCGTGGGCCGACGGGCGGCCCGCCGTGCATGAAGGCGATCTGAGCGTCGAATCCGCCACGCGCGCGCTGTCGGCCGCCACGCGCGGCGTCGTTCAGCGCATCACGGTGACGATCGAGCCGCGGCGCGCGGCCCGCGCCGGGGTGATCGTCCGCGGATCGGCGGACGGCGCGATCGGCACCCGGATCGTGTACGACACCGCGAAGCGCACGCTGACGCTCGACCGCTCCCGCTCGGGCGCGACGGATTTCGCCGGAAACTTCAGCCGCGAGCACATCGTCGATCTGCCGCTCGAGAAGGGGCGAGTGCAGCTCGAAATCGTCGTCGATCGCGGTTCGGTCGAAGTGTTCGCGAACGGCGGTCGCGTGGCGCTCACGGACCTGATCTTTCCGCCCCGCGAGGCCGACCGGGTCGCCGTGTTCGCCGAGCATGGCAGCGCGACGTTCTCAGGGCTGACGGTGACGCAGCTCGATGCAGGTCACGCAGCGCGCTAGCGATACGCATTGACGGCGAAGGGCTGCGCCGCCCGACGACGCGCTGCAGCCCTGCCGGTTTCACGCTCAGAGCAAGCCCATCCCGCCCGACGCGATGATTTCCGCGCCGACGATGAAGGCGGACTCGGGCGCGCTCAGGTGCAGCACCGTCGACGCGATTTCGTCCGGCGTGCCGAACCGACCGATCGGGACGAGGCCCCTGATCTTGTCGGCCGTCTCGTCGAGCGCTGCCGCATCGAGGCCAAGCTTGCCGTACAGCGGCGTCTGCACCGGCCCGGGGCTCACCACGTTCACCCGCACGCCGTGCGGCAGCAATTCCGTCGACAGCGTCTTCGCGAACGAATTGACGGCCGCCTTGCTCGCCGCATACACGGACGAACCCGGCATCCCGATGTGCGCGTTGATCGACCCGTTGATCACGATCGACGCGCCGCGGTTCAGCAGCGGGACGAGCGACTGGATCTGGAAATACGCGCCCTTCACGTTGGTGTTGAACACGAGGTCCCACATCGCCTCGTCGCTATCCGCGAACGGCGCGAGTTTCGCGACGCCCGCATTGATGAACACCGCGTCGAGCCGCACGCCGGACGCTGTGAGCGCATCGGCCAGCGCCCGCGCCGACGCGACGCTGCCGGCCTCGTTGCGGATCGCGAGCGCGCCGTCGCCGAGCGTCTCGCGTGCGGCGGCGAGCGTCTGCTCGTCGCGGCCGGTGATGACGACCCGCGCGCCTTCGGCCGCGAATGCCCGTGCGGCCGCCAGGCCGATGCCGCTGTTGCCGCCCGTGACCAGAACCGTCTTTCCTTCGAAGCGTTGCATGATGTTCTCCTGTGAACCGGTGAGTTGACCGTGAACACAGGATGCGCTCGGCGCCCGGCCGTGCCGTGCGATCGGCACGGCAGACATGTTCGAAATTTTCGAACATGTTCGCGGAAGGCGCCTCCGTCTCGTGCCCGCCTCGCGCACTCAGCCCGACACGTCGATCCCGTCGAGCAGCCGCTGCGCGAGCCGCGGTTCGCGCAGTTGCTCGAGCCACCATTGCAGCGCGCGGCCGTCGCGGTCGCTGCGCCATGCGACATACAGCACGTTCGGTTCGCGCGGATCGGCCGTTTCCTTCTCCACGAGCTCGCCGCGCGCGAGCAGCGACGCGACGCGCCGGCGCGGCACCCAGCCGACGCCGAGCCCGTCGCGCTGCGCGAGGATCTTCGCGCGCATCGACGGCACCGCGAGCACCGCCTGGCCGCCGAGCAGCCCGTACATACGGCCGACCGACCGCCGCGACGAATCCGCGACGACCACCGCCCGATGCGCGCCGATCGCGTCCCGGGTGAGCCGCTCGCTCGCCGCCGCCAGCGGATGGCGCGGCGATACCGCGAACACCCATTCCATCGCGCCGAGCTCGAACCACTTGAAGCCCGGAATCGCCGGCGGCTCGTTGGTCGCGCCGACGACCAGGTCCGCGCGGCCGTCGCGCAGGGCTTCCCAGGTGCCGCCGAGCACTTCGTGCGTGAAACGCAGCGACACGCCCGAATCGAGCGCATCGAACGCGCGAACGACCGGCAGCAGCGTATCGAACTCCAGCACCTCGTCGCTGACGATCGTCAGCCGGTCCTCCCAGCCGCTTGCGACCTGCCGCACGCGCTGCGTGAGCCGTGCGACGTCCAGCGCGAGGCGCGACGCCTCGTCGGTCAGCAACTGGCCGGCCGGCGTGAGCTGCAGCCGGTAGCCGCGCCGGTCGAACAGCAGCGCGTCGAAGCGCGTTTCGAGCTGCCGCGCGGTGTGCGACACCGTCGACGGCGCCTTGCCGAGCCGCGCGGCCGCGCGCGACAGGCTGCCGGTGGCGCGGATCGCATCGAGCAGCGCCAGTTCGTCTTCGGACAGCATTGGGGGCACTCCGGTCGGGGGATTGGGGTGGATCGTAAGGCAGCGGCGGGCGGCGGTCCAATTGAATGACGAGGTGCCCGCAGAGGCGGCGGGTGCAGGGCCGACGGGCATGGCCTTCTCCGGCCGCACGAAGCCGTTCGCGTGTCGTTGCCGGCCGGAAACCAATGATGCACTTCCGGTATGCTGATCGGCGTCAGAATTCCTGCATTCCAGGTAGCCACTGCAATGGACATCGCGATCCGCATCGAAGGCCGTCACGACCTGACCGGGCAAATCTTCCGTCAGCTGCGCACCGCGATCGTCGGCGGGCGGCTCGAGGGCGGCGCCCGGCTGCCGTCGACGCGCGATCTCGCGAAGCAGCTCGGCGTGTCGCGCAAGACGACGCTCGACGCGTTCGAGCGTCTCGTCGCCGAGGGCTATCTGAACACGCGCGCGGGCGACGGCACGTTCGTCGCCGGCGGCCTCGCGCGGGTTCCGCATGCGCCGGTCGCGTCGGCACCGTCGCTCGTCGAGGACACACCGCGCGTCCACGCGGTCGACGCACGCGCGCTGTGGGACGACCTGCCCGACGCACTCGCGATGCCGACACCGCAGGCGGCGCCCGCCTTCGACTTCCGCGGCGGCGTGACCGACAAGACGCTGTTCCCGTTCGACGCATGGCGCCGCTGCCTGCATCACGCGTTGCGCCAGCAGGCGCGCGGCCCGGGCCAGTACCACGACCCGGCGGGCGACCCGCAATTGCGCGGCGCGATCGCGCGTTACGTCGGGTTCAGCCGCGCGGTGGCCTGCGGCTGGGACGACGTGCTCGTCACGCAAGGCGCGCAACAGGCGCTCGACCTGATCGCGCGCGTGGTCGTGCGGCCGGGCGACGTCGTCGCGGTCGAGAACCCCGGCTATCCGCCGGCACGCGCGGCGTTCGCATCGCTCGGCGCGACGGTGATCGGCGTGCCGGTCGACGCACACGGCCTCGTCACCGAGCGGCTGCCCGACGACGCGCGTCTCGTCTACGTGACGCCGTCGCACCAGTTCCCGCTCGGGATGCCGATGACGCTGGACCGTCGTGTCGCGCTGCTCGAATGGGCGCAGCGCCGCCGCGCGGTGATCATCGAGGACGACTACGACGGCGAGTTCCGCTTCGAAGGCCGGCCGGTGGAGTCGCTGAAGAGCCTCGACCGCACGGGCCTCGTCGCATACGTCGGCACGTTCTCGAAGACGATCTTCCCCGAACTGCGGATCGGCTACGCGATTCCGCCGAGCGCACTGCGCGGCGCGCTCGCGAAGGCGAAGCAGATCGTCGACTGGCATACCTGCACGCTGACGCAGGCGGCGCTCGCCCGCTTCATGCTCGAAGGCGATTTTGCGCGGCACCTGCGGCGCGTGCAGAAGCACTACGACGCGCGCCGCAAGATGCTGCTCGCGCACCTGCGCGGCGGCCTCGCACCGTGGTTCGACACGATCGTGCCGACCGCCGGCATCCACCTCGCCGCGCTCCTGAAACCCGGGCTCGACGAAGCCGCGCTGGTCCGCGCGGCCCGCGAGCACGACATCGGCCTGTACGGGATCTCGGCGTTCCACGTCGGCTCGGCCACGCGCGCGGGGCTGCTGTTCGGCTATGGCGGAATCGACGCGCTGCACATCGATTCCGCGCTCGCGAAACTGGCCGCGCTGCTGGGTTCGGGCGATTTCGGCGGCTCGCCACTGGTTACCTGAATTTCCATGAAATTGGTCATTCAAGCAGGCCAGTGACATGCTTAAAGTGAGTCCTGTCGCGCCCCCGGGCGCACCCACGAAAAAGGACCTGCCATGCAACCGCGCCTGAACTTCTATACCGCCAGCCCAAACGCGATCAAGGTGATGCGCAACGCCGAGGAATTCATCGCGAAGAGCTCGATCGAGAAGCCGCTCGCCGAACTCGTCCGGCTGCGCGCGTCGCAGATCAACGGTTGCGCCTTCTGCGTCGACATGCACACCATCGACGCGCGCAAGGGCGGCGAGACCGACCGACGCCTGGCGACGGTGGTCGCCTGGCGCGAAACGCCGTTCTTCACCGAGCGCGAACGCGCGGCGCTGGAATGGACCGAAGCGCTGACGCTGGTCGCCGACAACCACGTGCCCGATTCCGTCTGGGAAGCCGTGAAGCCGCACTTCAGCGACACGGAACTGTTCGACCTGTCGATGCTGATCGCGACGATCAACTCGTGGAACCGCTTCGCGATCGCGTTCCGCAAGATGCCCGAATAAGGGGGCGACGATGACGCATTCCCGCTCCCTGCTCCGCCGCGTGGTTCTGGGCGCGTCAATCGCGCTCGGCGCCGCGCTGCCGACGGCCGCCCACGCGCACGATGCCGACGACAACGTGCATCCGATCATGCGGCAGGCCGTGCTCGAAGCGCCCGGCAAGCTCGCCGTCGTCGCGACCGTCGACTATGCGCCCGGCCAGGCGTCCGACGCGCACAAGCATCTCGGCTCGGTGTTCGCGGTCGTGTCGAAAGGCGAAGTGCTGTCGCAAGTGAACGGCGGCCCGGTGCGCCGCTACCGCGCCGGCGAAGGCTGGTACGAGGCGCCCGGTTCGCGCCACCAGGTTTCGCGCAATGCGAGCGCGACCGAACCCGCGCAGCTCGTCGTGTTCGGGCTGACGGGCGAGCACGATCCGCTGAAGTCGCCGATGGATCAGTGACGATGTTTCGGGCGCGCGTGCCGTGGCGGGCGCGCGCTTGCTTCACGAGTGGGTTCTCCGCCGCTTTCCCGCTTCCCGCTTCCCGCTTCCCGCTTCCCGCTTCCCGCTTCCAGCTTCCAGCTTCCAGCTTCCAGCTTCCAGACCGATGCGTCACCGCTTTCGGCAGTTCCCCTCCGCCGCTTCCTCATTAGCCGCTCCCTACACGCCGCCACCCGCGCCCGGCCCGGCGCCGCACTGCCTCCCCGCTCACGCACACCGCCATTCGGCGCTTGCCTGATCGCGATCAACGCGCGCGAAAACCCTTCCTTGAAATTAACTAACTCATCAATTAGCGTCGTCTGCATGAACGCGAAATCCACCGTCGCCAGGCCGCGCGGGCGCCGCCCGTCGGTGGAGGATTTCGACCTGCGCGATCACATGCTCGACGTGGCGATCCAGCTGTTTGCCGAGCACGGCATCGCCGCGACGACGGTCGCGCAGATCGCCGCGGCCGCCGGCGTCACGTCGGCGATGGTCCATTACTACTTCACGAATCGCGAGCAACTGCTCGACGCGATCGTCGAGGAGCGGCTCGCGCAGGTCATCGCGTTCGTATGGCGGCCGACCGCGCCGCAGATCGAAAACGATCCGTTCGCGCTCGTCGCCGAACTCGTCGACCGGTTCTTCGACGTCACGCATCGCATGCCGTGGCTGCCGTCGATCTGGCTGCGCGAGATCGTCCACGAAGGCGGGCTGCTGCGCGAGCGGATGGTCCGCCGCATTCCGCTCGAGCATGTCGGGCGTTTTGCCGAACGCATCCGCGCCGCGCAGCAGGCCGGCACGCTGAACCCGTCGCTCGAACCCGCGTTCCTGTTCCATTCGATCATCGCGCTCGTCATGCTGCCGCTCGCGACCGCGAAGCTGTGGCAAAGCGCGCGCGGCCTGCCGCCGATCGATCGCGACGTGCTGCATCGCCACGTCCGTGCGCTGCTCGGCTCCGGCCTGCAGCCGCCCGTCACCGCGCCGGATGCGCGCGCTCGCGCGCCCCGGAGGCCGTCGTGAGCACGGCCCGCGCGCTGCCGCTCGCGCTGGCCGCCGCCGCGCTGCTCGGCGGTTGCGGACGGCCGGCCGACACCGGCACGACTTACCAAGGCTATGTCGAAGGCGAATTCGTGTACCTGTCGTCGTCGCAAGCGGGCACGCTGACCCAACTGTCGGTCGAACGCGGCCAGGCCGTCGCGGCCGGTACGCCGGTGTTCGCGCTCGAAGCCGTCAGCGAAACGGCCGCGCTGCAGCAGGCGCAGCATCAGCTCGCGGCCGCACGCGCGCAGCTTGCCGATCTGCAGACCGGCAAGCGCCCGCCGGAAGTCGCGGTCACGCGTGCCCAGCTCGCGCAGGCCACCGCACAAGCCGCGCGGGCCGCCGCGCAACTCGCGCGCGACGAACGCCAGTACGCGGCCGGCGGCCTGTCGAAGCAGCAGCTCGACGACACGCGCACGTCCGCGCAGACCACCGCCGCGCAGATGCGCGAGCTGCAGAACCAGGTCGATGTCGCGCGTTTGCCGGGCCGCGCGCAGCAGGTCGCCGCCCAGGCCGCGCAGGTCGACGCCGCGCAGGCCGCCGTGGCCGAAGCGCAATGGAAGCTCGACCAGAAGCGCATCGCCGCGCCCGCCGATGGGCGCGTGTACGACACGCTGTACCGCGTCGGCGAATGGGTGCAGGCCGGCAATCCGGTCGTGCAGATGCTGCCGCCGCAGAACCTGAAGGTGCGCTTCTTCGTGCCGGAGGCGGCCATCGCGTCGCTCGCCCCGGGGCGCACGATCGCGATCCACTGCGACGGCTGCGCGGCCGACGTGTCCGCGCGCATCACCTACGTGTCGCGCGCGGCCGAGTACACGCCGCCGGTGATCTACAGCAACGAGAGCCGGAGCAAGCTCGTGTTCATGGTCGAGGCGCGCCCGGCGCCCGCCGACGCGCCGAAGCTGCATCCGGGCCAGCCCGTCGCCGTGAGGGTGCGTTGAACGCGCCGGCCGCTCCGTATGCGATCGACGTCCACCGCCTGAACAAGCGGTTCGGCGACAAGCACGTCGTGAAGGACGTATCGCTGCGCGTCGCGCGCGGCGAAATCTTCGGCTTTCTCGGACCGAACGGCAGCGGCAAGACCACGTCGATCCGGATGATGTGCGGCCTGCTCACGCCCGACTCGGGCAGCGGCACCTGCCTCGGCTACGACATCGTGCGCGACAGCGCGCAGATCAAGCGGCGCGTCGGCTACATGACGCAACGCTTCTCGTACTGGGAAGACCTGTCGATCCGCGAGAACCTCGATTTCGTCGCGCGCGTGTACGGGATGCCCGATCGCCACGCAACCGTCGCGCGCGCGCTCGACGGGCTCGGTCTCGCGAGCCGTGCGGATCAGCTCACGGGCGCGCTGTCCGGCGGGTGGAAGCAGCGCCTCGCGCTCGCCGCGTGCATGCTGCACGAGCCGGAGCTGCTGCTGCTCGACGAACCGACCGCCGGCGTCGACCCGGCCGCGCGCCGCGACTTCTGGGAAGAGCTGCACCGGCTCGCCGCGCAAGGGATCTCGGTGCTCGTCAGCACGCACTACATGGACGAGGCCGAGCGCTGCCACAAGCTCGCGTATATCGCGGCCGGCGAACTGCTCGCACAGGGCACGTCGGCGGAGATCGTCGCGTCGCAGCACCTGTCGACCCGCACGATCACGGGCGGGCACCTGACCGAACTGTCCGCGCAACTGCGCACGATGCCGGGCGTCGATCAAACCGTCGTGTTCGGCTCCGCGCTGCACGTGAGCGGCCGCGATCGCGCGCTGCTCGACGCGACGCTCGCGCAGGTGGCGGCCGAGGCCGGCGCGCGCACGGACGGTCGCGCAGCGCTGCAGATCGCGCCGATCGACACCGGGCTCGAAGATGTCTTCATCTACATGATGGGCCGTGCCTCCGCGCCGCCCGGCGGAGCGTCGTCATGAACGCGTGGGCGGGCCTGCGCGAATCGTTCTCGGTCGCGCGCTGGTGGAGCATCGTGCTGAAGGAATTCCTGCAGCTGCGCCGCGATCGCGTCACGTTCGCGATGATCGTCGGCGTGCCGATCATCCAGCTCGCGCTGTTCGGCTTCGCGATCAACACCGATCCGAAGCACCTGCCGACCGCGGTGATCGTCGCCGAGTCGAGCCCCTTCGCACGCAGCTTCATCGCCGCGATGCGCAACTCCGCGTACTTCGACATCGTCTCGACCCTGCCCGACGAAGCGGCCGGCCGGCAGGCACTCGCGCGCGGCGACGTGCAGTTCGTGCTGAGCGTGCCGGCCGATTTCTCGAAGCGGCTGCTGCGCGGCGAGCATCCGTCGCTGCTCGTCGAGGCGGACGCGACCGATCCCGTCGCGACCGCGTCGGCGATCGGCGCGCTGACGGGGCTCGTGCAGCCCGTCGCGGACAAGGACCTGACGGGCCCGCTCGCGCGTCTGAACGGCCGCCCGGCCGCGTTCGACGTCGTGCTGCACCGCCTGTACAACCCCGAGGGCATCACGCAGTACAACGTCGTGCCGGGCCTGATGGGCGTGATCCTGACAATGACGATGGTGATGATGACCGGTCTCGCGATCACCCGCGAACGCGAGCGCGGCACGATGGAAAACCTGCTCGCGACACCCGTGCGGCCGCTCGAGGTGATGACGGGCAAGATCGTCCCGTACGTGTTCATCGGGCTGATCCAGGTGTCGATCATTCTCGTCGCCGCGCGGTTCGTGTTCGAGGTGCCGTTCGTCGGCGGCGTGTTCGCGATCTATCTCGCCGCGCTGCTCTTCATCGCCGCGAACCTGACGGTCGGCATCACGCTGTCGTCGCTCGCGCAGAACCAGTTGCAGGCGATGCAGCTCGCGGTGTTCTACTTCCTGCCGAACATCCTGCTGTCGGGCTTCATGTTCCCGTTCGCCGGGATGCCGAAGTGGGCGCAGTTCATCGGCAACCTGCTGCCGCTCACCTACTTCAACCGCCTCGTGCGCGGCATCCTGCTGAAAGGCAACGCCTGGGCCGACCTGTGGCCGTCCGTGTGGCCCGTCGCGCTGTTCACCCTCGTCGTGATGAGCGTCGCGCTGCGCTTCTACCGGCGCACGCTCGATTAGGGGCCGCGCGATGAAACCGGCTTCGCGTCGCACATTCCACGCTGCCCGCGGCGGCGCGCTGGCCGCGATCGCGCTGCTCGCCGGATGTGCGGTCGGGCCGGATTTCCGCGCGCCGGAGCCGCCGGCCACGCAGCAGTACACGCGCGATGCAGCGCCCGCGACCACGGCCGCCGCCGGCGGTCCGGCCGGCGACGCGCAGACGTTCGCGACGTCCGCGCATACGCTGCAACGCTGGTGGACGCAGTTCGGCTCCGAGCCGCTCGACCGCCTCGTCGACACCGCATGGCGCAACAGCCCGACGCTCGCCGAGGCCCGCGCGCGGCTCGACGAAGCGCGGCAGAACCATGCGGCCGAAGCCGGCGCGACGATGCTGCCGCGCGTCGACGCGAACCTGTCCGCCACGCGCGAGAAGGTCGACATCGCCGCGTTCGGGCTGCCCGCCAACATGCCGAATCCCGGGCCGTTCACGCTGTATGACGCGTCGGTGAGCGTGTCGTACGCACTCGACGTGTTCGGCGGCAACCGGCGCGCGCTTGAAGCGCTGCGTGCCCAGGTCGACTATCAGGCCTATACGCTCGACGCCGCGCGCCTGACGCTCGCGGGCAACGTCGTCGCGACCGCGATCCTGCGCGCGTCGCTCGCGCAGCAAGTCGCGCTCACGCGGCAGCTCGTCGACGCGCAAGCGCGGCAGTTGCGCATCGTCGAAGCGCGCTTCGCGGCGGGGGGCGTGTCGCGCGCCGACGTGCATGCGCAGCGCGCGCTGCTCGCGCAAACGCAGGCATCGCTGCCGCCGCTCGTCGCGCGCCACGCGCAGGCCGGCCACCGGCTCGCGATCCTGCTGGGCGCGCCGCCGTCGGACGAAGCGTTGCCCGACGTCGCGCTCGACACACTCGCGCTGCCCCGCACGCTGCCGGTCTCGCTGCCGTCGACGCTTGCGCGCGAACGGCCCGACATCCGCGCGGCGGAGGCCGTGCTGCACCAGGCGAGCGCGAACGTCGGCGTGGCCACGGCGAACCTGTATCCGCGTTTTTCGATTTCGGCGGGGATCGGGTCGGAGCGCACGCGCATCGCGGATATCGTCAGCGGGCTCAACGTGTGGAACGTCGGGCTCGGCCTCGCGCAGCCGCTCTTTCACGGCGGCGAACTGCGCGCGCGGAAACGCGCGGCCGAAGCGGCGTACGACGCCGCATTCGCGAGCTATCGGGAAACCGTGCTGCTGGCGCTTCAGCAGGTGGCCGACGCGATGCGCGCGGTCGAACACGATGCGGCCGAATTGCAGGCGAGAGACACCGCCGCGCAACAGGCGGCGGCCAGCCATGCGATTGCCGGCGACCGCTACGCGGCGGGCGGAATCAGCCTGATCGACCTGCTCGACGCACAGCGACAAGTATTGCAGACCGCGCTCGAGCGGACCCGCGCGCAAGCCGACCGGCTTGCGGATACGGCGGCGCTGTTCCAGGCGCTGGCGGGAAACTTGACGGATGATTCGCACCGCTGACCGGCACGATGACTCGACGATGCATCGCCGGACGCGGCGTGACCGACAACCGTACTCGCGCATGCACCACGCGCCCGGTGCGTACCGACGAAAAAAAACCGGCCCGAAGGCCGGTTTCTTCAACCCGCATGCCGTGAGCGGCGCTCGCGCGCCGCGCGACATTTAGAAGCGGTGGATCAGGCCGACGCCGGCAGCGATCTGGTTCTGCTTCGAACCTGCGCCCACGCCGTCGCCCGTCGACGTCGTCGCGAGGATCACGCCGCCCGTCGGGGTGAGCGTGTTGCCGCTCGCGCGCTGCCAAGCCTCAACTGCGTACAGGCCCGTGCGCTTCGACAGGCTGTAGTACTGCGACAGCGTGACCTGATGGTACTTGGCCGCGCTCGAGATGCCGTTCGACTCGGTCGCACGCGTGTACGAGTAGCCTGCCGCGAAGTCCCACTGCGGCGCTGCCTTCCAGTGCAGCACGGCGCCTGCCGTGTTGAAGATTGCCGTGTTCCGGAAGCCCGACAGCGTACCCGGGATGTATTGCACGTTCGAGTACGAAACCGAAACGTCCCATGCCGGCGTGAACTGATAGCCTGCCGTCACCGCGAGACGCTGTTGCGCCTGTGCCGTCCGGTAGCCGTTGTTGATCGACGACACGGCCTGCTCTGCACCGTTGCCGCTCGTGTCCAGACCGTTCTGCGCGGTCGAGTTCGCGCCCCACACACCGCCGCCGAGCGTCGCGTTGTTGATACGCTGGAAGCCGACCGCGATGCCTGCCGGGCCGTTCAGGTACTGGATCGCCGCGCTCCACGTCGAGCCGCGGTTCACGCTGCCTGCGACGCCGCCGAACGAGTACGAACCGCCGACCGTGAAGCCGTAGAACTTCGGCGACATGTAGACGAGCGAGTTGTTCGCGCGGTAGCTGGTATCCAGCGAATCGATATCACCCGGGTGCGCGCCGTAGTAGCCGGTCAGCCAGGTCGTCGGGCTGTACGGCGACAGCAGCGTGTAGTACGCGGTGTACTGGCGGCCTGCCGTCAGCGTACCGTACGTCTGGTTGCTCAGGCCGACCCATGCCTGACGCGTGAAGATGCCGTTCGTCCATTGCGACGAACCGTTGTTCGCGTTGAAGCCGGCTTCCAACTGGAAGATCGCCTTCGTGCCGCCGCCGAGGTCTTCGCTGCCCTTCAGGCCGAAGCGGCTGCCCGCCCAAATGCCGGTGGCCATCTGAACCTTCGAGTGACCACCCGTGGTCGCGCCGGTTGCCGACGAGTTGTTCTGGTACGCGATAGCGTTATCGACGATACCGTACAGGGTGACGCTGCTCTGGGCGTGAGCTGCGGTAGCGGCTGCGAGACCCACTGCCGTCATGGCGAAAGCGACGCGCTTTTTCATTGATTCTCCGTCCTCAAAGAATGATTTCTTTTCTGGTGTGGTTTTATGCACATGTGCGAGTACATGCCGGAGCGATTCTGACGGATTACCAATTGTTTCCCAATACGTGCAGTCGGTCATCGTATGATCGACGCAACGCACGGGTTCACCAAACGGTTACATAACACCTGAAAACGCTTACGCGGCGGGGATTTCCGGCATTTCCCGGTGAAAACCCTAGCTTTACATTTTTACGGGTGCATCGCGACCGGGCGGTGTTGTCAGACGCCTTCGGCACGTTTGTTCCGACCAATGCGCAACCGCGATCGACACCGCGATTCACATCGCCGCGCAGGATCGCTTACGTTCATGACACCCACGTTTCGGGAAGCGAAATTTGAAAACGTTTCAGCGCGTGCGGCGGAGATCGGACGGAGCGGCCCGGCGAACGCGGGCCGCAGGAGGATGCCGGCGCCTCGCGCCGGCGACATTCAATGCGACGCGGGTGGCGCGATCCGCGCGTTCACCGCGTCGACCAGCGCGTTGATGCGCGCACGGATCGCCGCGTTCGAACCGACGAGCGCGAGCGACGACGCCATGATCCGGTAGATCCGCTTGCGCGGCACCTTCGCCGGCCGCGCCGGATCGAGCCACGCGTCGTGGCCGGCCAGCAGTTCGAGCGTTTCGAGGCCGATCATGATCGGCCACAGGCATGCGAGCCGCAGACGCACGAAGCGGCGCGGAATCGCCTGCGTATAGAAGCACGCGTCGCGATACTGCGCGAGCGTCGCGCGCAACAGCTCGACCAGCACGCCGCGCGCGCGGGCCGACGCGTCGGGCGACATGAGGTCGGCGACGCCGATGCGATGCTCGGCCAGCACGTCGTCCGGCAGATAGCAGCGGCCGATCCGCAGGTCCTTCGCGCAGTCGCGCAGGATGTTGGTCATCTGCAGCGCCTTGCCGAAACGGATGCCCTTCTCGCGCATGTCCGCGAAGTCCCAGCCGCGCGCGGCCCGCGTGTGCGCGCCGGTCATGTCGGTCCAGAATTCGCCGACGCAGCCGGCGACCAGATACGTGTAGCGATCGAGTTCGTCACGGCTCGGCAGCGACGCGACCTGCCCCGACTGCTCGTCGGGAAACGTGCGCAGGTCGAACTCCATCCCCGACGTCAGCGTCGCGACGACCTTGCGGATCGACGCGCGATCCGCGTCCGGCTGCGCGCGCAGCAGCGCAAGCATCGGCTTCATCGACGCGAGCAGCATGTGTTCGTGCGAATCCGTCTGCATCCGCGTGACGTCCTCGAGCGCGCGCGACAGCGCTGCGCCGTCGCCGAGCCGCTCGATCTCGTCGCGCAGGTCGGTCAGCAGCGCCGCGCGACGCTCGGGCGCGACGAGCGCCGTGTCGGCGATCGTGTCGGCCGCGCGCGCGAGCAGGTAGGCCAGGCCGACCGGCTCGCGCATGCCGTCGGGCAGCACGCGCAGCGTCAGGTAAAAGGAGCGGGAAACGTTCTTCAGCAGGTCGCCGAGCAGATAGGCGGGATCGGTATGAGTCGTCATGGGTCGCTAAAAATCGGCCGGCGCGGGCCCCGCACGCATACGGTGCCGGGGTGCCCGCGCCGGCCGCGAGTCGCCGCATCGTCGTGCGCGGGCAGGCGTCGGCCCGGCGCGGCGATGCAAAAGTCCCGCAAGTTTAGTGCATCCGGCTCGGTGGTTCTCCAACACGGGTCGGATCGCGTCACGCCGCGCCACCGCGTGTTCCACCGTCCCGCTCATTTTCGTCACAACAAAACAGAAAGGCGAAAGTAATACATATGTAATGATCCAGTGCGACGATCGCGTCCCGTTCGATCCCGTTCAATCCGCGCCGCCGGATCGAGCGCCCTTTCACCGACTTCCGTTCCGAAGGTTCACCGCCATGCTCTTCACGCGCCCGACCGCCCTGCGCTGCATCCCGTTCGCCTGTGCCGCCGCCCTTCTGCTAGCCGCCTGCGGCGGCGACGATATCTCGGCGTCCGATCCCACGCAACCGATCTCCGCGAAGGTCCAGGTGGTCGGCCATCGCGGCGCGAGCGCGCTGCGGCCCGAGCACACGCTTGCGTCGTACCGCAAGGCGATCGAGGACGGTGCGGACGTGATCGAGCCCGACCTCGTCGCGACCCGCGACGGCGTGCTCGTCGCGCGCCACGAAAACGAAATCTCGGGCACGACGAACGTGTCGACGCTGCCGCAGTTCGCGAGCCGCAAGGCGACCAAGACGATCGACGGCACGCAGCTGACCGGCTGGTTCACCGAGGACTTCACGCTCGCCGAGCTGAAGACGCTGCGTGCCCGCGAGCGCATTCCGCAGATCCGCCCGGCGAACACCGCGTACAACGATCAGTTCGAGATCCCGACCTTCGACGAGATCGTCGCGCTCGCGAAACAGATGTCCGCGCAGACCGGCCGCACGATCCATCTGTATCCGGAAACCAAGCACCCGACCTACTTCCAGTCGATCGGCCTGCCGCTCGAGGATCGCCTCGTCGACGCGCTGCTGAAGGATCCGTATACGGCGCGCACGGCGACGGTCTACATCCAGTCGTTCGAGGTCGCGAACCTGAAGACGATCCGCAACCGGATCAAGTCGAGCCAGCCGAACTGGAAGCTCGTGCAGTTGATGGACGAAGCCGGCCAGCGTCCGTACGACTTCGTGAAAGCGAACGACAAGCGCACCTATGGCGACCTGTCGACGCGCGACGGGATGCGCGAGATCGCGTCCTATGCGAACGGCGTCGGGCCGTACAAGACGTCGATCATCGCGGTGGCCGCGGACGGCACGCTGCAGCAGCCGACGCCGTACGTGCGCTATGCGCATGAAGCCGGCCTCGTCGTGCATCCGTACACGTTCCGCCCGGAGAACAACTTCCTGCCCGCGTCGCTGAAGGACGGCGGCACGCCGGCCACGCGCAACACCGCGGGCTCGGTGCGCGAGATCCAGGCTTACCTGCGCGCGGGCATCGACGGCTTCTTCACCGACGATCCGGCCGTGGGCCGCACGGCTGTTGATACGTTCAAGCGCTGAACCGGCTGAACGCTGGACGCTGGACGCTGGACGCTCAGAGCGCGCGGCAACGGGCGCGGCGCACGCGGGGCCGCGCGCCGGTTGGCGGTTGGCGGTTGGCGGTTGGCGGTTGGCGGTTGGCGGTTGGCGGTTGGCGGTTGGCGGTTGGCGGTTGGCGGTTGG
>NZ_JAWRXS010000282.1:0-272 GCF_046534915.1 Burkholderia sp. SIMBA_051
GCGCAGGGCCACGCGCAGCTTGCCCTCGGCGTCGATGACGTAGGTCAGCGCGGTGTGGTCCATGGTGTAGGACGAGCCGGTCGGGACCTTCTGGTAGAACACCTTGAATGATTGCGCGGCGGCGCGGGTCTGTTCGGCATCGCCACGCAGGCCGACGAACGCGGGGTCGAAGGCCTGCATATAGGCCTGCAGGATCTCCGGCGTGTCGCGCTCGGGGTCGACGGTGATGAACAGCACCTGCACTTTCTTGGCGTCGGCGCCCAGCAGGTTCT
>NZ_JAWRXS010000283.1:0-272 GCF_046534915.1 Burkholderia sp. SIMBA_051
GTATGAAGCATTGATGGAAAGAATGCTAGACAGACTGCCAGATGACGTGGATAAAAGAGAAAACAGCGTGATTTGGAATGCCTTGGCACCTGCTGCTGCTGAACTGGCACAGTCCTATATTTGGCTTGATCAAGTATTCGAGCTTGTCTTTGCTGATACAGCGCAGGGAGAATTTTTAGATCGACGGGCTGCTGAAGTAGGGATTGAAAGAAAGCCAGCCACTAGAGCAGTTTGGTCAGCATCCATTCAGCCAGAGAACATCAACATCCCAG
>NZ_JAWRXS010000284.1:0-272 GCF_046534915.1 Burkholderia sp. SIMBA_051
GTGAAATCGAAGTAGTCCAGGAATACGAACGGCTTGATCAGTTCGCCCAGGTCGCCGGGGCTGACGATTCGGGTGACCGGCCCATGGCGCCTCCCTTGGGTACGCGCCACAATGGCGCGCGGAAGACTCGTCGGTCGGACAGCGGGACCGGCCGCGTCGAGTAGATCAGTGGCTGGCGCCATGACTATTTCCTTGTGGAGATGACATGGCTGAAGGTTAGAGGCTGGCCGAGTCCGGCGGAAGCTTATATGTTTAGATGGGATCCATCGTAT
>NZ_JAWRXS010000285.1:0-271 GCF_046534915.1 Burkholderia sp. SIMBA_051
GAAGGAACAGGCGGCGCGCGGAAAGGACTGGGGCGTCGCAATAGAATCGATTACCGTGGAACTCGACCTGACCGTGGACGGCGCGAGAAATCCGGCTGTGGCCGTGGCACCCGATATTCAGTTTATTCCGACCGTCAGCTACGGGCAGATCATCACGGCCAACAGAGGCAGCAGGCTCGCGCTTACGTTGAAGAACACCGGCGGCGGCAGTGTTCCCACCGGCGAATGCACCCTGTCCAAAGCAGAAAAATAGGTGACGTCGAATCGCACT
>NZ_JAWRXS010000286.1:0-271 GCF_046534915.1 Burkholderia sp. SIMBA_051
TTCTTACCACAACCGCGGCCTCATGATTAAAGGTCAATCCCAAATCAACCAGCACAAATCCGATCAACGACGAAGCGAGGACCGGCAACATTAACCTTGGATACCTTTTAATCGCGAGCGACGTCAGGAACCGGATATTGCCCGTCTCCAGATATCCGCACGCGAGAGCAAAACCAGATACCACAAATAATACGTACACCGCGAAGTCGCCGTCGGTCGGAAAGAGCAGATACCACCTCCTTAAAGTCGGATCTGCAGCGATTAAAACTCC
>NZ_JAWRXS010000049.1:0-471 GCF_046534915.1 Burkholderia sp. SIMBA_051
GTGCGCAACATCGGCGCCGCCGCCATTTTCGCGACCTTCATTCCGTCCGCGCTAAGCTACTACCACCTGTTGCCCAAACCGATCCTTACGCTCACGACGGATTTCACGAAGTCGACCAATTTTCTGTACCTGTTCATTGCGTCGATCATCGTGGGCAGCATTCTGAGCATGGACCGGCGCGTACTGATCCAGGGCTTCATCAAGATCTTCATTCCGCTCGCGCTCGGCTCCGTCGCGGCCGGTATCGTCGGCACGCTCGTGGGTATGGCGCTCGGACTCGGTGCGCACCATACGTTCTTTTATATCGTGGCGCCGATCATGGCGGGCGGCGTCGGGGAAGGCGCGATCCCGTTGTCTGTCGGCTATTCGGAGATCCTTCACTTGCCGCAGGGCGACCTGTTTGCGCAGGTCCTGCCGCCGGTAATGCTCGGCAGTCTCACGGCGATCGTATTCTCCGGCCTGCTGGACAGG
>NZ_JAWRXS010000287.1:0-271 GCF_046534915.1 Burkholderia sp. SIMBA_051
GCATCGCATGGCTCGCGGCGTTGCGCCGATCGGGCTGCGGAATGGTGTTTTTTGCGGCGGTAGAGGCTCGCAGCCTCGCGGGAAAAATGCGGGAAGCGAGAGCCTGAGCGCAGGCGTTAGTTGTACCAGATTCGGATCGGCTGCTCGCGTGCCTTTGATGTTGCGCGGTTGGATTAAGCGGGCAAACGAGGCGGGCGAACGAAGCGGCCAACTACGGCGGTGAAGCGCCCAAACACCACGAACGCGGCCACATGAAGCCGACGGTCGAGCG
>NZ_JAWRXS010000288.1:0-271 GCF_046534915.1 Burkholderia sp. SIMBA_051
CTGGCTCCTGACCAATGCGGTCCAGAGGACAATCCATGTACCAGCCACCAGAACCATTTGGCGTAGGCCGGTGCCTGCGCTGCGCAAGCTGCATCGAAGAGTCGGAGCAAGTCGGCGGTATCTGCTACGACTGCCAGCCTGCAGCGCAAGGCGAGCAGCCCGCATTTCCCGTACAGGCAAGCGAATACGGTGGGCACGGCACCTGCATTGGACTGACAACCCGCGATTACTTCGCGGTCAAGGCCATGAGCGGCTACCTCGCCAATGCTTG
>NZ_JAWRXS010000050.1:0-467 GCF_046534915.1 Burkholderia sp. SIMBA_051
GTCAGGGAAGGAGTACGGATTCGACTTGATGCAAGGTGAAACTCAGATCGATGCCATTTCAGCGCATCCGGCAGCCGCCGCATCAGAGCTCTACAAGTTGGTCGATCTTCGTGGCAAGACGCTAACGGCTGACATGTCGATCATTGTTGTGATCGACGACCGTGGATCGATCGATCAAGCTGACAAAGAGGCTTCGGTACTTGGTCAGTATGCCGAAACATGGCCAATGCGGCGCCTTATTCACGCGGCATCAACAGCGACACCAATTCGTCACTAACCGTGATTCCTGCCCCGCCCCCGAGCGGGGCTTTTCACATCTGACCGGCTGCGTGATGATGATGCCGTTACGCGACCCGGAGTGCTCCATGCCTGCGATCAAACTGCGCATCCCGCGCGAAGACGTCTTCGAATTCAACGGCGATCTGTCTGCTTGGTCGGCCACCAGCGGCGTCGATCCTAAACTGGCT
>NZ_JAWRXS010000289.1:0-271 GCF_046534915.1 Burkholderia sp. SIMBA_051
GGCATCACCTCGCGCGCGCCGCGCCGCGCGTTCCACTGCTCGCGCGCGCCCAGATAGACGACGAAATACTGAATCGAATAATCGACGGCCTCGCCGATCAGACTCGCGCCGAACACCAGCGTGAGCAGATGCAGCTTGCCGAAGATCAGCAGGGTCGCCGCGAGCGCGCACAGAATGCCCAGTCCCGTCGACACGAAACCCAGCGCGATGAGACGCGGCGAGCGGAAGATCCAGAGCATCAGCAACGCAATGCCAACGGCCGAGACGATGC
>NZ_JAWRXS010000290.1:0-271 GCF_046534915.1 Burkholderia sp. SIMBA_051
GGTCTGTACTTCCTGGCGGCGACGCTGCTGTTCGCCGCCGCGATGACCTTCGTCGTGCGCCGCGCGTTGCCGGCGCCGAAGGGATCGATATAACTTTTTGCGCTGTGCGGCCCATGTTCGCGGCGTCTCCGCTCGCCGCGCAAAGGTCGCCCGCAACGCTCTGGTGTCCGCATCGCTCGACTCGCCTCGCTTTGCTTGAGCGGTTGGGCCGTTTCATCCGCTTGTCATGGCTTCGCGACTAGGATCAACGGTCACATCCGTCGCGCACGAG
>NZ_JAWRXS010000291.1:0-271 GCF_046534915.1 Burkholderia sp. SIMBA_051
CCACTGGTTCTGACCGTTCGCGTTGCCGACATCGTGCAGCAGGTTGTAGTCCGCGCTGGCAGAGAGATCGTGGGTTCCTCCCGCCGCGCAAGGACTTGAAGAGCCGCCTCCATAAGCCAGCCCAAAGCACTTCCGGCACCATCTCCATTGATCTTGCCCGGGAAAACTCGGGTCATTCAGCTCAAGGCTGTAATCCCAACTATTCGTGTGGTTGTGCGAGCCGCCCGCCTTGCAGACGGAGTACCCATCGTAGGCGAGGCCTTGGCATTTG
>NZ_JAWRXS010000292.1:0-271 GCF_046534915.1 Burkholderia sp. SIMBA_051
GTTCGTGTGGTGGGTGTTCGCGCGCATTGCGCAGCGCTTCAAGAGCCAGCCGCGCGCCGCCCTCGAACCGAAACAGCGGCTCGTGGTGCTGTTCGTCGCGCTCGGTTTCGTCGTGTGGATGAAGCTGTTCAGCATCTACCGTTACATCGTGCCCATCGAAATGCTCGCGCCGATGGTGCTCGTGCTGCTGCTCGACCGGCTGCTGCCCGCCCACATCGCACGGCGCGCGGCGGCGTGGCTGCTCATCGCCGCCACGGCCGTCGTCGTGATG
>NZ_JAWRXS010000293.1:0-271 GCF_046534915.1 Burkholderia sp. SIMBA_051
CTCCAGACACGCGCGCGCACGTCGGCACCGGCCCGCGTTCGTGCCGCTATTCGGGAACATCCCGCGCGGCTCTATGTGTTCGACATGCTCGCCGAAGACGACCGTGACATACGGCAGTTACCCATGATCGAGCGCAAGCAGATATTGCGCGACAGCTTCGAGAACCCCGCCGTGCTCGTCTACGTGAATGGCATAGAAGAGGCGGGTGACTGGGTGTTTGAGCAGGTGCAAGCGCACGACTTCGAAGGGATGCTCGGCAAGCGACTTGATG
>NZ_JAWRXS010000294.1:0-271 GCF_046534915.1 Burkholderia sp. SIMBA_051
AGTGACGCCCCCGCTGCCGGCTACCCCTCAGGGCAGCACCGGCAGCTGCTCTGCATGCCGCAGGTCCACATGCTGCTGCAGAAAGTCGAGCACGGCGCGCGTGCGCGGGGGCGTCACTCCTACTCGGCTGGCAGAGGTGCGGCGTTGAAGGACAGGTTTTCGATGATGTCGTGCAGCACGGTGGGCACTGGGTCCACGGGTGCATCGGCCGCGTAGACGATGCCTGTGCCCACGCCCTTCGGGTCAAGCAGGCGCTTGACAACCATCACCT
>NZ_JAWRXS010000295.1:0-271 GCF_046534915.1 Burkholderia sp. SIMBA_051
GATCCGAAACTGTCCGCCGCCTACCTGGGCGGCCACGCCGACGCCGAAGTCACCGCATGACGATCAACACCCGAATCCACACACGCACGCAAACCTCGACCGCCAACGCGCGTGGCCGCGCGGGCCTCGTCACCAGTCCTCACACGCTCGCCAGCGAAGCGGGACGCGATGTGCTCGCGCGCGGCGGCAACGCGATCGAGGCGGCCATTGCGATGGCGGCGGCGCTGTGCGTGACCATGCCGCATTTCACCGGTCTCGGCGGCGACGGCTT
>NZ_JAWRXS010000296.1:0-270 GCF_046534915.1 Burkholderia sp. SIMBA_051
ATCGTGGACTACATCGGCATCGCCCAGAACCTTAAGTCCGCCTTGCAGCAGTACTCGAAAAACGACCGGGAGCAAACCGGCGTCGATGAATCGCAAGCCATCGCGGTGATGTTGGAGAGATACGAGGTGGTGCGGGACATGTACCACGGCTTCGCCGATTCCAACGCCGTCCAGCACACCCGCCCGAATCGTTTCGACGCTGTTAGACGAAAGATTGCCGCGAACCGCCACGCTGAATGGACCGTCCGGCCCAACGAACGGCCAGTTCGC
>NZ_JAWRXS010000297.1:0-270 GCF_046534915.1 Burkholderia sp. SIMBA_051
GCCGGGATGGGCGTCTCGATCGTTCCGCGCATCACGCTCACGTACTCGCGCTTCGGCGGTCGCGTGCTCGAGCTGTCGCCGCGGCTGCACCGGTCCGTGCGCTTGGCGTGGAAGGCGGCCGGCAACGCGGTCGTCGACGAATTCGTGGGGCTGGTCGACGCGCAGCGTGCCAGGACCGGGAAGACCGTCCGTACGCGGGCGAAGAAGGCGAAGTAGGGCGCCGGCCCGCGCGATGCAGACTGCTCATCAGAGGCTTGCAGTTTATTCATG
>NZ_JAWRXS010000298.1:0-270 GCF_046534915.1 Burkholderia sp. SIMBA_051
CGGCGCGCCCGAAAACCGTGGTCGTCGAACCCTTGCCCGCGCCGGCCAAGCTCTATGCGCGCGCGTTGACCGGCATCGTCAAGCGCGCTCGGGCCACGCAACTGCCCGCGCTGCGCCTCGTGCGCCCCGCCGTCGCGCTCGACCCCGGGCCGATCTGGCGTTACGCGCGCGTGTGCGGCTTCATCCCCGAGCACGGCGTAACGCTCACCTATCCGCATCTGCTTGCGTTTCCGTTGCATCTGCTGATGCTGACCGACCCGGCGTTTCCCT
>NZ_JAWRXS010000299.1:0-270 GCF_046534915.1 Burkholderia sp. SIMBA_051
CTTTTGCAGGGAATCCGCCGCGATTTCCATGGTCAGCACCACGACCACGACGTCGGGATGACGTTCCTTGAACTGTCGAACCATGTCGACGCCGTCGCCATATGCACCACCAGGCATGTACAGATCCATGACGACAAGGTCGCATTTGACACGCTGCGCCTCCGCGAACAACTCCGATGAGTCCGTTGCCTTCCCAACGATTTCGATATTCGGAAACCCCGACATCAGATTCTCCATCGCGAGTAGAACCAGTGGATGGTCGTCGGCGAT
>NZ_JAWRXS010000300.1:0-270 GCF_046534915.1 Burkholderia sp. SIMBA_051
CATGCAGGCCTTTCCTCAGCGCGGATAGCCGCGTCCAATCGCGACGACGTGTGCCTTTCGGTGGATAGATGCCTCGCGCTTTGGATCTGGATCTTCTCAACACGCTAGTTGTCGTCGCAGACTCCGGCAGTCTGTCAGCGGCAGCGTCTCGCCTGTACCGGTCACACTCCGCGGTCGGCGAGCGGTTACGAAAACTCGAACAGGTATGCGGCCTGTCTCTGATGGTGCGCGGAACGACGGGTGCGAGCCTCACACCCGCTGGCGAACGAT
>NZ_JAWRXS010000301.1:0-270 GCF_046534915.1 Burkholderia sp. SIMBA_051
TTGGGCGAGCGCATCGACGCGGGTTACCGGCTGGCCTGCCAGCTATGGCTCGACCACGATATCGAACTGGCGCAGGACGTCGAGACGGCGCCGCCGCGCGAGGTCGTTGCCGCCGCCGAGCAGCGCTAGCCGTCGTCCACGGCGGCAGCCGCCAGGCCCTCCCCGAACACAATCCGCAAAGGAACCCCGCATGACCCGCGACGCGAATGACGCCGTGTTCGTGATTCTGACGTCCAAGCCGGGCGTGTACCGCACCGAGGCGGACGCGCT
>NZ_JAWRXS010000302.1:0-270 GCF_046534915.1 Burkholderia sp. SIMBA_051
GGATGCAGTGGGCGCTGTTCGCGCTCAGCCTGCTCGCGATTCCGGCGTTCTATTTCGAACTGGCTGCCGCAGCCGGGTTTCATCTCGTGGGACGTGCGCTCTATGCCTGCATGTCCGCCGGATTCGCGGCGGTCCTTGTCCGCATGGCCTGCCTGAGCCGCAAACCGCGGCGCTTTCTCACGCGCAATGGCTACGACGTGCTGATTGCGCTGGCCGCGGCGGGCGGTGTGGCGTGGGGCATGGCGCCGTGGTCGTCGGCCGAATGGGTGC
>NZ_JAWRXS010000303.1:0-270 GCF_046534915.1 Burkholderia sp. SIMBA_051
CAAGGCGCGCGGCTATCTGAGCGTCGCGACCGAGGATGACTACACCCCGTTCGAATTCGTTGCTGAAGGCAAGAACACCGGCTATGACAACGATCTGCTCGCGCTGGTACGCAAGAAGATCGGTGTGGACGTGAAACAGCAAGTCATGCCGTGGTCCGGCATTCTGCCGGGCGTGACCACCGGCAAATACGACATGGCGCTGACCGCCGTGCTCGTCACCGAAGAGCGCAAAAAGATCTTTGACTTCGCAACCCCGACCTGCGAATCCAT
>NZ_JAWRXS010000051.1:0-456 GCF_046534915.1 Burkholderia sp. SIMBA_051
TATGAGATAAAATCGCTAAAAAGAGCATCGGAAAATGATAGAGTAATGTTAAGTAAAATAACTAAATTGAGTAAAAGATAACCTGTAGTGATAGGGTGTTTAACGTACTCTCTCATAAACTGTCTATGGGTCAATGAAGCCAGTTAAGAAGAAACAGAAATATTAATTTACCCATCAATCGATGAAAGGCAGTTAAAATGTCTAAAATATTATGTGTATAATTTATTAGTGAGATGTTATATAAAATAGAATTACAGCATCGAACATATTTTTAAAGAGGCCCAGTGATTTTTACATAATGGGCCTCTTCTGAATTTTCTATATAACATTTTGAAAGTCTAAAACACATTCTTTAAATGAGTTGTGTTTATAGCTATAATCGGAGGAACCAATTCAGTATATGGATTATCTTTAGTAATTGATTATTTCTTTCCTGTTGCGGCCTCATGAAAAGCG
>NZ_JAWRXS010000304.1:0-270 GCF_046534915.1 Burkholderia sp. SIMBA_051
TGCGCACTCTTCGCGAACAGCAAAAAGCCCGCTGCGGTGGTCGGATCCTGGCCGAGATCCATCTTGCTCCCGTCGGCCAGCTTGTAATCGCCGTCCTTCATCTGATATTTTTGCGCATCCTGCCCAAGCGACTGGAAAAGCGACATAAACCCTCCGAGCGCGTCCGCTTTCTCGCTAACCGCGTCGGACTGGGATGCGGTGAGCGGCGTTCCATCCGCTTCAGACCACTTTGCATAGCCGCTCACCGCGTCACTATGAAAAGCGTTAACC
>NZ_JAWRXS010000305.1:0-270 GCF_046534915.1 Burkholderia sp. SIMBA_051
TTCGTCTTCCTCGGTGGATTCGCGACGGCCACGGCCTACGCGTCGCTCGCGAAGCGCCACACGGAAGCCGACGCGCGCAACCGCTTCTTCAAGCGCTCACTCGAGTTGTATAGGGCGTTTCTGATTACGGCCGTCCTGATGCTGCTCGTAAGCGCCGTGATGAGCGCGTTCAGCATCGACTCGCCCAACATGGCCACGACCGATCTCGACGACATGATGGACACGCCCACGGCGGTCCTGCGCGACATCCTGCTGTTCCGTCGCCAGCCG
>NZ_JAWRXS010000306.1:0-270 GCF_046534915.1 Burkholderia sp. SIMBA_051
TCCACAAGACCTGGACCGGCCACAAGGGCGTGGACTACGCCGCGCCCTCGGGCACGCCGATCCACTCCACGGCCGACGGCACGGTGGAGGTCTCGGGCTGGCGGAACGGCTACGGCAACGTGGTCATCATCAAGCACCATGGCAAGTACTCGACGCTGTACGCGCACCAGAGCCGCATCGCCGAAGGCATCACCAAGGGCACCAAGCTCTCGCAGCGCCAACTGATCGGCTACGTCGGCGCCACCGGCTGGGCCACCGGTCCGCACCTGC
>NZ_JAWRXS010000307.1:0-270 GCF_046534915.1 Burkholderia sp. SIMBA_051
GAGTTCATTAGGCTTTCAATCGGATCGGTTACGTTATGTGATTGATCTAACATGTAGTTAGGGTTAAAACCCTCTTGATTACGGTATTGCGCATCAACTAACTCATTAAAAATTAAGAACTGCTGATAAGGGTGTAGGCTACCACTATCAAGGTCATCATCACCGTATTTACTATCATTGAAATGGAAACCGCCCAATTTTTTAAATTGAATTAATCGAGATACAATCATTTCAATATTCACGTTTGGCGCATGGTGCCCTAAATCAACT
>NZ_JAWRXS010000308.1:0-270 GCF_046534915.1 Burkholderia sp. SIMBA_051
GCTGTCCAACATCCGCTTCGCGCTCGCTTGCGATCCGGACAACGACGAACTGCTTGCCTGGCGCGACAAGGCGAGCGATCTGCGGGCTCGCAAGGTGCCCACGCTGCCCACCACGATCGCCCACGAGCGCGCCGTGAATCCCTTCCTGCGTGCCGACAACCCTGCCATTCAGGCGACCTTGCGGGAGCAGTTGCATGCCGACGTACCTGACCGTCTGGCGTCGTTTACATTGATGCGCGAGTGGAAAAACCGCTTCCGGTGACCGGGTTC
>NZ_JAWRXS010000309.1:0-270 GCF_046534915.1 Burkholderia sp. SIMBA_051
GTAATAAGGCAGGCAACGCGGCGTCCCGGCGCGCTGCCTCCTCTTATAGGAGCGTACCGTGCCGTCCCGACTATTCCGCGCCGCCATCCTGCCCGCCGCCGTCCTGGCGGCGTCCACGCACGCGAACACACCGCCCCACGGCATCGAGGTGTGTACGCTGACCGGCACGTCGGGGCAGTACAGCGTGCGGGTTCGCAACACCGGGTCAGCCCCGTTGGCGCGGGCCGACGTGACCGGCGTGCGGCTGGACGGCGGCGGCCAGCCGCAGGG
>NZ_JAWRXS010000310.1:0-270 GCF_046534915.1 Burkholderia sp. SIMBA_051
CAAGCGCCATGCCGACTTCGAGCCGCCGCTGCTGACCATGCGACAGCGCGCCTGCCGACACTTCGCTAAAGCGCTGTAGCGCGAGGCGTTCGAGCACGCTGTCGACGGTGTCAGCATGCGTGAGCGCGCCGCGCGGCGGGGTCCACGCGTTCAGTGCGCGAACCGCGTCCACACCTTGCGCGGCGAGCCGCAGGTTTTCACGCACGCTCAGATTGGCGAACAGGCTCGTCACCTGAAACGAGCGCGCGACGCCACGGCGTACGCGCTTAT
>NZ_JAWRXS010000311.1:0-270 GCF_046534915.1 Burkholderia sp. SIMBA_051
GGATCGCCATGCCGCCATCGGCGGAACCATCATCGACCGCGATCACCTCCACGTCCATCGCGGCATCGCCCAACAGCGCATCCAGTTGGTGGGCAAGATACCGCTCGCAGTTGTAGACGGGGACGATCAGGCTGATCTGTGGCGCAATGGGGTCGACGTGGTTCATATCCGGTGATGCGTAGGCGCGTGAATCCTCGCGCCCTGAACCGGGTCTTGCCATTGGTCTTCGATATTCGATCCATCGTCCAACAGGCGCGGGTGGATCGGTGC
>NZ_JAWRXS010000312.1:0-270 GCF_046534915.1 Burkholderia sp. SIMBA_051
GCCGACGCCCGCGTGCACGATCTGAATCATGATGCGGGCTCCGCCGTTTTGGTGCTTCGTTTTGCGGTGGCTGGCTGAGGTGGAGCGTGCAATCGGAGCAAAAAACGATACGGAATGAAGGCAGGGCGCGGAACGATGCAATTCTTCGATGCTTTGTAGTGGGCGGCGGCCGGAAGGCGGCGATTGTTTAAGGGGTTTGGCGAGGGTTTGGCAAAGGCCCAATTTCGACGCTCCAGCAACGCCCTCCCCCCGGCGCCCAGACTCTGCTAT
>NZ_JAWRXS010000313.1:0-270 GCF_046534915.1 Burkholderia sp. SIMBA_051
GCCTGGATCACGCCGCGCACCGCGCGGTCGTCCAGCAGGTCCAGCGTCTGCAGCGCGACCCGCCGCGCGCCGTCGCTGAGCGCGTGCGCCTGCTTCGGCCGCGCCAGCCAGCGCGACAGGCGCGCGGCCGGGTCGAAGCCGCGCAGCTTCGCCATCAGCGTATCCGGGTCGAGGAAGTGGTCGCGCACGAACACCGCCAGGTTGTCGCCGATGCGGTCCTTGTTGCTGGGGATGATGGCGGTGTGCGGAATCGGCAGGCCCATCGGCCGG
>NZ_JAWRXS010000314.1:0-269 GCF_046534915.1 Burkholderia sp. SIMBA_051
GGTATTGCGCGATGGCGCGTATTCGATCCTTGTCACGTTTGATCCGCAGTAAAGGCTCGGAATGCGGGCATTGGCCCGCGCTCCGCGCTATTGCGCCGACCTTCATCGGGCGGCTCCCGATTATCCAGCCTAGTGAGATATATATATGACCCGCTTGACTACTTTGAAGCCGTCGGAAGCAACCGGCGAAACCGCAGTCGTGTTCAACCAGATCAAGGCCGCGATCGGCAAGGTCCCGAACGCCTACGCGACCATCGGCACGCACAGTC
>NZ_JAWRXS010000052.1:0-452 GCF_046534915.1 Burkholderia sp. SIMBA_051
TTCGGCAATCTGGTCGATGGGAGTGCCGGGCGGGACGTCGAGCGTCTGCTGTGCTGGTGTCGGCACCGTGATTGACGCGGGCGGCTGGTTCAGCTCCTGCTGCCTCGCGCGCTCCTTCTGCTGGTCGATCAGTTGCTGCGCCGGGTCCTGGACCGGGCGTGCCGCCGGCAACGCCGGGACACCGGCAGGTGCCCCCGGTGGCGTCTGGGCATGCGCAGCGGCGATGTGAAGACCACAAAGCGCGATACCGCGCAGCAGCGTCGGGCGTACCGCCCAGGGCACGCTTCTGGAGGGCCGCATCAACGCCACCACCAGGTGGTGAGGCCCAGATGCTGGCCGATCTGCACT
Source organism: Burkholderia sp. SIMBA_051 (assembly GCF_046534915.1). Classification (NCBI taxonomy): domain Bacteria; kingdom Pseudomonadati; phylum Pseudomonadota; class Betaproteobacteria; order Burkholderiales; family Burkholderiaceae; genus Burkholderia; species Burkholderia sp. SIMBA_051. The sequence continues at coordinate 349 of NZ_JAWRXS010000052.1, forward strand.
GGCGTACGGCCAGGCGCGCGCACGGTCGTGAGGCTGCCCGTCGCGGCAACACCCTTGCCGCCGGTGATGTAACCGCCGTCGATTACGCCGTCGCCCGTGAGCGT
>NZ_JAWRXS010000315.1:0-269 GCF_046534915.1 Burkholderia sp. SIMBA_051
GGTGGATTTTCGCGGCCACGCCGAACTGTCCGCTCCGCTTCGGGCCAGCGCGGATCTGAGCCATGGCTCCATCTGGGTCGGCACCGAACTGGCGGTCTACGAAGACATCGCGCCGTTGCTGATCGAGGTCGATGACCTGACGCGCTTCGAACTGTGGCGCGGTCCCGGCGAGCCGCGTACCTCGGAATTGCTGCGCCTGCTGAAGCGGCTGCACCAAAGCGATAGCGGCGCGTATGCGCTGATCCATCTGGTGTCGCCATTGCCGCTGG
>NZ_JAWRXS010000316.1:0-269 GCF_046534915.1 Burkholderia sp. SIMBA_051
GCGCGGCAGCGCGTAGGCCAGCCTGTCCGCGCCGTCCGGCTGGAACACGGCCGGCTGGTAGCTGCCCGCTTCGGGCGGCACCGTGGTCGGCGCGCGGCTGTCGGTCAGCCAGCGCAGTTGGTTGAAGATGCGCATGGCCTCGGCGTCGCCGTGCCTGTCCTTGAGCGCCGTCAGCAGCGCCAGGTTGTCGATCTCGCTGTTGGCGTCCGAGAAGCGGTTGGCCATGGTGCCGATGAAGATCATCGCCACGTCGTAGGCGGTCCAGTCGG
>NZ_JAWRXS010000053.1:0-449 GCF_046534915.1 Burkholderia sp. SIMBA_051
CGGGCCGTTGACCGGCGGCTTCCGCAAGACGCAACGCCATGATCTGACGCGGATAGTCCCATTCGTATAGCGCGCTGGCCGTGTCGAGCCCTTCATAACATTGCAGCCGCAGCATCGACGTATCGAGCATGCCGGCGGCGGCCTTCGCAAGTTCCGTCTTGCCGACGCCCGGCTCGCCTTCGACGAACAACGGCCGGTCCATACGCAGCGCGAGAAACAACGCCGTCGCAAGCTCGCGGCTCGCGAAGTAGTTTTGAGCGGCGAGTTGCGCGAGGGTGTCGGCGGCTTGTGCGATCGTCAGTCGGCGCGCGACGCATTCGCCGAAACCCGGCTGTGCGTCGCGCCGGTAAAGATCGTAGAGGCCGGGCGCCGCGGCAAGCAGCGTGAACGGCGCGCAATGCGCGGCGGCGCAGGAGCGCGGGCAGCCGCTCAGGTGCACGTCGACGCCC
>NZ_JAWRXS010000317.1:0-269 GCF_046534915.1 Burkholderia sp. SIMBA_051
GGTTGCCTTGATCCTGCTTGGACTGAAGTTTAATGTTTACATCTTGGCATTGGTCGGCGTGGTAATCGGAGCTTTAGGAATGTATGCAGCGAAGGCGTCGATGCTATGCATCAAGCCATCTGCTGATCGCCCCAAGGTGCAGTCAAGGTATGGCGTTGACAATTCTGATACGCCATAGAACGCGAAGCTGAAGTTTGGCCAGAAAGCGATGAATGAGCCAAGCGGCCCACGCGCTCCGTTATTTCAAGGACCGGCGAAAGAAACTGATG
>NZ_JAWRXS010000318.1:0-269 GCF_046534915.1 Burkholderia sp. SIMBA_051
CGTTTCTCGTGCGCTCGCAGACCACGGACAAGAACGATACCGATGGTTTCTTCGTGCGCTTCGCGGCAACATCCGGCGGCATTTTTCTGGACTGCACCGTGCACGATATCGACGTCGCGCGTTGGCTGCTGGGCAAGCCGCGCGCGAAGCGGGTGTTCGCGGCGGGCGCGATTGCGCTGCACGAGGGGCTGCGTGAGTTCGGCGATGTCGACAATGGCGTGGCGATTTGTGAATTCGAAGGTGGGAAGCTCGCGATGTTCTATGCGTCG
>NZ_JAWRXS010000319.1:0-269 GCF_046534915.1 Burkholderia sp. SIMBA_051
CGGGCAACACGGTTGCGCATGAACATCCGTCGGAACGTTACGTGTCGTCGAAGGGATGACGAAGTGATAGCGCGGCACTGTAGCAGCATTTTTCCACTGGCAGTGCACGCATAGGTAGGGAACCGCGATTTTGATTTTTCTACCTGGCGCGCCACGTTACAACTCGACCCCGCACATCAGTGTGAATGAAGTCACGCGTTTGATAGAAACCCACGCCACCCTGTTGCGAAAGGTAAGCCAGCCGCCCCATGTATTCGCTCGGCGCCGCG
>NZ_JAWRXS010000320.1:0-269 GCF_046534915.1 Burkholderia sp. SIMBA_051
GTGGCGAGACTGGCGTCACCATGCGCTGTTAGTTCTGGTCAATGGCCAATGGCAATTATCTGGAGCCCACCACACGGAGCCAGTGCTCATGCTCGGCCGCCTGAAGCGAGCGCGTCCCACTGACCGGCAGTGAGAAAACCCTCGCGCTCCTTTCCTTTGCCCGGGAATGCTGGCTGCTTCTCGACCTTCTTACCTTTCTTCGGCCCGACTGCGCCGCACGGGAAGGGCCCGTCATCAACGGGAGCTCGCGCCAGAAGTGGACTGTCACC
>NZ_JAWRXS010000054.1:0-449 GCF_046534915.1 Burkholderia sp. SIMBA_051
CTACGCAACGTTCATCGGCGTAGGGTGAGTCGGTCCCTAAGGCGAGGCTGAAAAGCGTAGTCGATGGAAAACAGGTTAATATTCCTGTACTTCCAGTTATTGCGATGGAGGGACGGAGAAGGTTAGGCCAGCCTGGCGTTGGTTGTCCAGGTTTAAGGTGGTAGGCTGGAATCTTAGGCAAATCCGGGATTTCAAGGCCGAGAGCTGATGACGAGTTGCCATTAGGCGACGAAGTGGTTGATACCATGCTTCCAAGAAAAGCTCCTAAGCTTCAGATAACTGGGAACCGTACCCCAAACCGACACAGGTGGTTAGGTAGAGAATACCAAGGCGCTTGAGAGAACTCGGGTGAAGGAACTAGGCAAAATGGCACCGTAAATTCGGGAGAAGGTGCGCCGGTGAGGGTGAAGGACTTGCTCCGTAAGCTCATGCCGGTCGAAGATACCAGG